>NZ_BTIG01000003.1:0-875482 GCF_036247965.1 Bradyrhizobium sp. TM233
CACTATTGCCCCCGTCGCCTTGCAATTGCTCGCAAGACTTGACGCCAGCCTGCGGGCGTCAGGACCACACGATTTTGCCGTACGCGAGACCGCGCCCGTCGTGCACGAGACATTGCCTCGTGCGACGCAGCCCGCGTCCACCGCCACCCACCCCGCGTTTCGTGACGATCGCGATACGCCCCTTTGAGAGGGATGGGATGGCGGGGTGATACGACAATTCCGAATTTCGGTAAAGCGGAATGTTTTTATGCCGGCGGATTGACCCACGGAATGGGTGTTTTGCCCGGCGCCGACGCAACGGATGGTGTCGTAGGGTGGGCAAAGCGAAAGCGTGCCCACGTCTTTTGCGCAATCATGGAGAGGTCGTGGGCACGGCGCGTTGCGCCTTTGCCCACCCTACGAGACCTCCCTACTCCGCCGCGATCTGCCGCGGCGCGGGCGGCGGGCTCGCGAGGTCCGCCGCGAGCTGGGCGTAGCGAACCTTCGCATCCGCCACCGCCTTCTCCTTCACAGGGCCGTAGCCGCGGATGCGGTCGGGGAGCGATAGCAATTCCACGGCGGTATCGATCGTGACCGGCGACAAGAGACCAAGCACGGTCGTGACGTCCTTCTCGTAGCCGGCGATCAAATCGCGCTCGAGCTTGCGGTCGGCGCTGCGGCCGAAGATGTCGAGCGCCGTGCCGCGCAGGAATTTGAGCTTCGCGAGCACGCCGAAGACGTTGAGCATCCACGGGCCGAAGGCGCGCTTCTTCGGACGTCCCAGCGCGTCGAGGCCGCCGCCGAGGATCGGCGGCGCCAGGTTGAAGCTGAACTTGAAGTCGCCTTCGAACTGATCGCGGAGCTGCTGCGCGAAGGCGCCGTCGGTATAGAGGCGCGCGACTTCATACTCGTCCTTGTAGGCCAGCAGCTTGGCGTAGTTCACCGCGACCGCGCGCGGCAACGCATCGCCATAGCCGCCCTTCGCCGCGGCATCGCGCACCTGGTCGATCAGCTTGCGGTAGCGCTTGGCGAGACGGCTGTTCTGATAGGCAGTGAGGTGCTTGGCGCGGTGCTCGATGACTTCATCCAGCGTCATCGCTTCCAGGGTCTTCGGCGCAACGACTTCATCGGTGCCCTTCAGCATGTCGGCAAGACGCGTGGGGTCGGCGACCGCAAGGCGGCCGAGGCGGAAGGCTTCCTTGTTCATCTTGATCGAGACGCCGTTGACCTCGATGGCCTGCTCGATCGATTCCGCCGACAGCGGGAACAGGCCCTTCTGATAGGCATAGCCCATCATCATCATGTTGGTGGCGATGGCATCGCCGAGCAGCTGCTCGGCCGGCTTGGTGAAATCGAAGAAGACGGAGTCCTTGTGCAGCGCCGTTTCCAAGAGCTCGTTCAGCTTGCGGGTCTGGAAGTTAAAGTCGCGGTTGAGGACGAAATCGGCGGTCGGAATGACGTGGCTGTTGATGACGCCGCGGGTCCGGGTGGAGTCGCAGAGCGAGATCGTGTCCTTGGCGACCGCGACCACCTCATCGGCGGCGAGCACGAGGTCAGCCGTGCCGGTGACGATGCGCGAACAGGTCACCTCGGCCGGATGATCCGACAGGCGGACGTGGCTGAGCACCGCGCCACCTTTTTGCGCGAGGCCCGACATGTCGAGGATCATCGAGGCCTTACCCTCGATATGGGCGGCCATGCCGAGCAGCGCGCCGATGGTGAGCACGCCGGTGCCGCCGACACCGCCGACCGCGATGTTATAGGGCTTGTCGAGTGTCGGCCGCGACGCCGGCTCCGGCAGCTCGCCGATATCGGCAAGCTCGCTAGGCGCGCGGTGGCGCGGCTTGCCGCCGTCGACGGTGACGAAGGACGGACAGAAACCCTTGAGGCAGGAATAGTCCTTGTTGCAGGACGACTGGTTGATGGCGCGCTTGCGGCCGAACTCGGTCTCCAGCGGCTCGACCGAGATGCAGTTCGACTGCACCGAGCAATCGCCGCAGCCTTCGCAGACGGCCGGATTGATCATGACGCGACGCGCCGGATCCTCCATCAGGCCGCGCTTGCGGCGGCGGCGCTTTTCGGCGGCGCAGGTCTGCACGAAGACGATCGCCGAGGTGCCCTTGTACTCGCGGCACATCTTCATGACGTTGTCGAGTTCGTCGCGGTGATACTTCTTCACGCCGGGCGCGATGGTGTCGGCAGGATAGGTGTCGGGCGCCTCCGAGACCAGATAGATCTCGCGGATGCCCTCGGCGTGGAGCTGGAAGGTGATCTGCTGCGGCGAGAGGTCCCCGTCATGGCGCTGGCCGCCGGTCATGGCGACGGCGTCGTTGTAGAGGATCTTGTAGGTGATGTTGGTCTTGGACGCCACCGCCTGCCGGATCGCGAGAAGGCCGGAGTGGAAATAGGTGCCGTCGCCGAGATTCGCGAAAATGTGGTTCTCGTTCGTGAAGGGCGCGATGCCGACCCACGGCACGCCCTCGCCGCCCATATGCGTAAAGGTCTCGGTCGAGCGGTCCATCCACAGCGCCATGAAGTGGCAGCCGATGCCGGCGAGCGCGCGGCTGCCTTCGGGAACTTTCGTCGAAGTGTTGTGGGGGCAGCCGGAGCAGAAATATGGGGTGCGGGAGACAGGTGCGACCGCCTGCATCTGGCTCGCCTGGCGGCCGTTGAACCAGTCGGCCTTGGCGCGGAGCATCGAAGCGATCTCGGGGTTGAGATCGAGCTTGAGAAGTCGCTCGGTGAGCGAGGTCGCGAGCGAGGCGACGCTGAGCTCGGCGGCGAAGGTCAGGAAGCGCTTGTCGTGCTCGTCCATCTTGCCGACGATGCGCGGGCGGACGTCGTCGCGCCAGTTGAACAGCACCTGCTTGACCTGGTTCTCGACGATCTCGCGCCGCTCCTCGACGATGAAGATCTCCTCCAGGCCGACGGCGAATTCATGCACGCCTTCCGGCTCCAGCGGCCACGGCATGCCGATCTTGTAGAGGCGAAGGCCGATCTTGGCGGCGACCTCTTCGGTGATCCCGAGCTCGCGCAGCGCCTGACGGACATCCTCGTAGCTCTTGCCCGACGCCATGATGCCGAAGCGGGCGTTCGGCGAATCCATGGTGACGCGGTTGACCCTGTTGGCGCGCGCAAAGGCGATCGCGGCAAAGCCCTTGTAGTCCTGCAGGCGGCGGTCCTGCTCGAAGCGGTCGTCGGGCCAGCGCAGATTGAGTCCGCCTTGCGGCATCTCGAAATCGGCGGGGATGATGAAGGGCTTCATCTCGTCGGTGAGGTCGATCTCGGCGGTGGTCTCCACCGTCTCCGTGATCACCTTCATGCCGACCCAGCAGCCCGAATAGCGCGACATCGCGATGCCGAGCAGACCCATCTCGATCATCTCGTGGATGCTCGAGGGATAGAGATAAGGCATCAAGGCCGACATGAAGGCGTGGTCGGATTGATGCGGGACGGTCGACGATTTTGCGCCATGGTCGTCGCCGGCAAGGCACAGGACGCCGCCGTTCTTGGCCGAGCCCGCGGCATTGCCATGGCGGAACACGTCGCCGCAGCGATCGACGCCGGGGCCCTTGCCGTACCAGATGCCGACCACGCCGTCATATTTGGCGCCGGGCGAGAGGTTGAGCTGCTGCGAGCCCCAGACCGCGGTGGCCGCGAGATCCTCGTTCACGCCGGGCTGGAACTTGATGTTGTACTGCTCGAGATGCTTGCGGGCGGCAAACAGCTGCTGGTCGTAGCCGCCGAGCGGCGAGCCGCGATAGCCGGAGATGAAGCCCGCGGTGTTGAGGCCGCTGGCACGGTCGCGCCGGATCTGGGCCATGGGCAGGCGGACCAGGGCCTGGATGCCCGTGGTGAAGACATGCCCGGTTTCCTGGGTGTATTTTTGATCGAGACTGATCGGACCCTGGTTAATGCCCATGCCGTCCTCTTTTTGCGCCCTGTTCAGGTCTTGCTGACTTAAGCCGTTGCCTTCCCGTTGTTTTTAGCTAGGGCGCGCCGACCAGTTTCGCCACTCTATGTCGGATATTTCAGGATCCGCATCACAAATCTGGACCAAAGGGAGCGCCGGGTAAAAATCGCAACTTCGTGGCCTGAAACACGCCGGGCATTTTCAATTTGTGTCACCATACCCCCACTGTGGCGAAACGAACTGATGCCCCTGTCGTGCCGAATGCGGGCGATTGGTCGCAGGAGAGACTTTCGATGCGGACGATTCTGGCTGGCTTGGCTCTTGCCGGTTTGGCGTTGTGCAGTGCGGTTGCAAGCGCAGCCCGCGCCGCCGAGCCGTCGCCGGAGCTGATCGCCTACGGCAAGACGCTGGTCGAGGCCGGCGACTGCGCGGGCTGCCACACCGCCGATCCGGCAAAACCATTCGCGGGTGGCAAGCGCATCGATACGCCCTTCGGCGCCATCTATGCGCCGAACCTGACCCCGGACCGCGACACCGGGATTGGCGCCTGGCTGGATGCCGATTTCACCCGCGCATTGCGCACCGGCGTCGCGCCCGACGGCTCGAACTACTATCCGGCGTTCCCCTATCCCTACTTCACGAAGATGACAAAGGACGACACGCTGGCGATCCGCGCCTATCTCGGCACGCTTGCGCCCATCGTCAGCCGCAACAAGCCGCCGGAACTGCGCTGGCCGTTCGGCTATCGCGGCCTGATGCGGGTCTGGAACGCGATGTATTTCAAGCCCGGCCTGTTCGAGCCGGACCAGAGCAAGAGCGCGGCCTGGAACAGAGGTGGCTATCTCGTCACCGGGCTCGGTCATTGCGGCGCCTGCCACACGCCGAAGAATTATTTCGGCGCCGACAGGGACGCGCAAGCCCTGTCCGGCAACGAGGTCGGTGGCTGGTTTGCCCCGCGCCTCGATGGCGCTTCCCGCACGGGGCTGAAGTCGTGGAGCGCGGCCGACATTGCCGAATATCTGCAGAGCGGGCGCAACGCCAGGAGCCATGCCGGCGGGTTGATGGCGGAGGTCGTCGTCGACTCGACCTCGAAGATGAGCGATGCCGATGTGCGTGCGATCGCGGTGTACCTGAAAGGCCTGCCGCCGACGCGGCGTGAGACGATCGTGACGCCGCCTGATGATGCCGAGATGAAGGCGGGCCAGGCGGTCTACGCAAAGCTCTGCATCGCCTGCCATGAAGCCGACGGCTCCGGAGCCCCACGGATCTATCCGCCGCTGCCGGGCAATGCGCTGCTGCAATCGATCAATCCGTCCTCGACTTTGCGCATCATTCTCGACGGCGCCCACACCGTGACCACCGCGCGCGCGCCCAACACCGGCGAGATGCCGCCCTACGCCAAGCAGCTGTCCAATGAGGAGATCGCGGCGGTGACGAACTACATCCGCAACGCCTGGGGCAATACCGCGCCACTGGTGACGCCGTCGCAGGTGGCGAAAGCCAGGAAGCAGGAGTAGCTCCATCCCCCGTCATTGCAAGCGCAGCGAAGCGATCCAGAGTCCCTCCGCGGAAAGATCCTGGATTGCTTCCGCCTTCGCCCAAGGCTTCGGCGGACGAGTCGCCACGCTCGCGATGACGATGTGGATGGGGTGAGGTCAGGTAACCTCTACCTGTCCTCATCCCCGGTGAACACGAATTTCGGCATCTCCCATTTGTAGCGCACCGCGAGCAGGCGGAAGCTGATACCGAGCACGAAGGTCAGGATGGTCCAGAGCTCGGCGTTGACATGGAGGCCGAAGGCGGTGGCGTAGAACAATCCCGTCACCACCGAGACGCTGGCGTAGAGTTCGGATCGGAACAGCAGCGGCACGTCGTTGCAGAGCACGTCGCGCAACACGCCGCCGGCGCAGCCGGTCACCATGCCCGAGACGATCACGATCGGCAGCGAAGCATCCATCTGCCAGGCGACGTCGCAGCCGGCCATGGTGAAGACGACGAGCCCGATGGCGTCGAGCACGAGGAAGGCGACCTTCAGCCGGTGCACGAGGCGCGCGAACAGAATGGTGAGGAAGGCCGCACCACCGGCCAGCGCCAGATAGATCGGATTGGCGACCCAAACCAACGGATAGTGCCCGAGGAAGAGATCGCGCAACGTGCCGCCGCCAAGCGCGGTGATGCAGCCGAGGAAGCACACACCTAACCAGTCCATGCTGCGGCGTCCGGCAGCAAGTGCAGCCGTCATGCCCTGGGCGGCTATCGCAACCAGGGACAGGAAATGCAGCACGGTATCGCTTGGCGGCAGACTCCACATTGGCTTGTTCCCTCGCGCTTGTCCTCGTCGCAGCCATGGAACTCGCGTCCAGTTCCCGAATGAACAGGTTCCCGATTCCCGGTGGCGGGGCAACATGCGACGAAAGCATAAGGAGGCGCGGAACAGAATCTCGCATCCACGGGTTGTCCGGGCGTCATAACCGAGGAGATCAATCGATGGCTGACGACCGTTTTCCCAACGATCCGTACCGCCCGAACCTCGCCGACGATGAGTATCTTCGCGCGGCGCGCCGGGATGGCGACCTTCAGGCCGATCCCGAGCTTGGCGAAGGCCCCGCCTCCAGCGGCAAGGTTGCGTTATTCGCCGTTGCGATTGCACTGGTGCTGGGTGCCGTGTTCTACGGCCTGAACAATACGACCACTGGCAACCAGGCCAGCAACGCGCCGGCGACGCAGACCGCACAGCAGGCGCCTCCTGCCAATCCGGCTGCGCCTCCCGGTATGCGCGACGTGACGCCGCGCAACAACACCGAGCCGGGCGTAACGACGGGTGCGGCGCCGACCAAGCCGGCCCCGGACACCCAGAAGCCGTCTGACGGCGCGAAGTAACACTTCGCAATAGCGCGTGAAGCGGCGGGACTCAAAAAGTCCCGCCGCTTTTTCGTTGCGTCCCTAGCCGAACATCTTGTTGAGCTCGCCGCCGGGATAACCGCTGCCGAGCTCGGTGAACGTCCCCTTCTCCGCCATCTCCTTTGCCGCACGCATGAAGCCGCCCCAGGCGGCGCGGGCGAGCGAGCCGCCGACGCTGATCCGGCGCACGCCGAGATCCTCGGCTTCCTTCAGCGACAGGCCGGACGCGCCGATCAAGAGATTGAACGGCTTTGGATGCACCGCCTTCACCACGGCAGTGATGTCCTCGCGGGTCTTCAGGCCCGGCGCATAGAGGCAATCGGCGCCGGCGTCGGCGTAAGCGGTAAGCCGGTCGATGACGAGCTTCAAGTCGGTCACGCCCCACAGATAGGCTTCGCAGCGGCCGACCAGCAGCGCGCCGCTGTCGCCGATCGCCTTGCGCGAGGCCTTGATGCGCTCGACCGCGAGCGCGCGATCGTAGAGCGGCTTGTCCTTGTCGCCGGTGGAATCCTCGATCGACAGGCCGGCGACGCCGGTGCGCACGCAGCGCTCGACATTGTCCGCGACCCTATCCGGCTCGACCGCAAAGCCGCCCTCGAAATCGGCGTTGACGGGGATGTCGGCAGCCGAGCTCAATGCTGCCAGATGCTGACAAACGTCCTCGACGTTGACGTGGTTGTCAGCCTTGCCGATGGTCCAGGCAAAGCCCGCGCTCGATGACGCAATCGCCTTGAAACCGAGATGCTGCAACGCCTTGGCGCTGCCGATATCGACCGGATTGGGCAGGATGAAGCAGCCGCTTTCGTGCATCTTCCTGAAGGTCGCGCGCTTGTCCGCGGTCGTGACGTGCATGTTTTTCTCCCTTGTTGGCCGCGCAGACATAGGCGCGCGTGAATACGAACGCTAGTGCGCGTCGTGCACGGCGCGGCTGTCCTTCGGCGCTTCGTCGCGATCATTCATGCCGTAGTCCCTGACGACGCTGGCAATGCGCAAATGATAGTCGGCGAAGATTTTTGCGCGGCCCTTGGCCTGGGTGCGGCGGTGCTCCATCGTGTTGCGCCAGGCCTGCACCGCCGCCTCGTCCCGCCAGAACGACACCGACAGGATCTTGCCCTTCTCGGTCAGGCTCTCGAAACGCTCGACCGAGATGAAGCCGTCGATGGTTTGCAGGATCGGCTTCAGATCGGCTGCGAGGTCGAAATAGTCCTGGCGGTGTTCCGGCTTCGGCCAGACCTCGAAGATCACGGCGATCATGGGCATCTCCTGCTGCTATTGGACCTACAATACCACCTTGCGCAGGAAGGTGCGCTCTTCGGCGAGGATGAATTTGTGTTCCTCGGCGAAATGGAAATTCGCCAATCCCTCCGCGTCCTGCCGCAGCCGGGCGCGATAGGCCTCGTACGCGGCCAGACTCTCGAAGCTGATCAGCCCGAAGGCGATGTTGTTGGTGCCCTCATGCGGCATGAAATAGCCGATCAGGTCGCCGCCGCATTTCGGGATGATGGTGAGCCAGCGCTTCGAATATTCCTCGAACTGCGCGCGCTTGAACGGATCGAGCTGGTAGCGGATGAAGACGGTGACGGACATGAAGGCGCTCCTGGGTTTCCGTCGTCACTGCAAGCCGCGAAGTCTCGTAGGGTGGGCAAAGCGACTTGTCCGCCGTAGCTCGAAGAGCGAAGGCGGAAGCGTGCCCACCTCGCTTCTTCGCAAGCACGGTTGATGGGCACGTCGCTACGCTCCTTTGCCCACCCCACGGCTTCGCTGCGCGCGCAATGACGACTTGGTGAGAGGCTACGCCCTTGCCCGACCACAATGCTTCGGCTACCATCGAAGCATGAAATCAGGACCCGACATCGCCCTGGTCGCCTCGCTGGTCGGCGATCCCGCGCGCGCCAACATGCTCACCGCGCTGATGAACGGCCGCGCGCTCACGGCGAGCGAGCTGGCGCAGGAGGCCGGGATCACGCCGCAGACCGCGAGCTCGCACCTGGCCAAGCTCGAGGCCGGCGGGCTGGTCGAGCCGGAGAAGCAGGGCCGCCACCGCTACTATCGCCTCACCGACGACGACGTTGCCAGCGTGCTCGAAGGCCTTGCAGGCCTTGCCGCGCGCACCGGCCACATGCGCGTGCGCACCGGGCCGAAGGATCCGGCGTTGCGGCGCGCGCGGATCTGCTACGACCACCTCGCCGGCGATCTCGGCGTGCAGATGCTCGATTCCCTGCGCGAGCGGAATCTGGTCAGGCAGAAGAAGCAGGACATCGAGCTGACGGCCGAGGGCGAACGCTTCCTCGCCAAGCATCTGCAGATCTCGCCCGGCATGCTCACCCATCCGCGGCGGCCCGTGTGCAAGGCCTGCCTCGACTGGAGCGAACGGCGCCATCATCTCGCCGGCACGCTGGGGGCCGCCATGATGCAGCGCTTCGCCGAGCTGAAATGGGCGGCGCGCGACGCCACGCCCGGCAGCCGCGTCGTCAACTTCACCCGCACCGGCGAGAAGCAGTTTGCCGCGCTGTTCGGCGACGGGAAGGACTAACGAGCCGGCCGCCGGCGCCAGTACCTTGTCGCGCCAAGCCGCACGCAGGGAACGTTCATGCCGCATTCAGGTCATGATTGGCAGATTTGGATCGCACCGTCTCGGCATGTTGCAAAATTTAACATGTCGAATCGTGTCTTTTGATTCATTGTGCGCCGCAAGCGCCAAGCCGCTAAAGACTTGCTCCAAAGACTTGCCCCAAAGACCTGCCCCCAAAAGACCTGCCCCAAGGACGAGAAGGAAGATCACATGAAATACCTGTTCGCCGCCGCCATGCTCGCCAGCGCGGTTGTCGGTTTCAGCGAGGCCGCCAGCGCCGCGCAGGGTTGCGGCCCGGGTTGGTATCGTGGCGCCTACGGTGGCTGCCGCCCGATGCGCGGCGCGGTCGTCGTGCGCCCCGCCCCCGTGGTGGTCGCTCCGCCCGTCGTCGTCGTGCCGCGCGCGCGCGTTTGCCCCTATGGCTTCCGCTGGTACGCCGGCCGCTGCCGCCCGTTCTGATCTCTTTGCATCGCAAGATGGCCGCGCAGGTTCAGCCTGCGCGGCCATTTTCGTTTCCGGCTTGCTGCCGACGATTCGTCCGCCGTGGAATTTGAGCGGCCTGGAATCGAAACGGGGACCGCGGCTGCGATCTCCGTCCAAGTCGCGGCTTGCCGCGGCTTACCAGTGACGGCGATGCCAGCGGCGGCGACGCCAGCCCCAATGACGGTGACCCCACCCCCGGTGGCGGCCATGCCAGTGAACCTGTTCCGGCGTCAGCTTGGCGGCTTCCTCGCCGGTGGTGACGGCAGGATGAGCAGCGGGATTGCCTTGCGGCATGCGCGCGGGATCGCCGGCCGGCTGCGGCGACAACGGCGCGGCCTGCGCGGTCGCGGCGAAGGCGGCGGCGCCCGCCGTCACTCCCAATGCAAGTTTCAAAAAGTTCCGGCGCTCCATGACATGTCCTCTAGGCTACCTGGCAAGTGATGCAGAGGGAGTGTCGCGGTCACGACATGAACCAAGGCTGAATCCTGTGTTCAGATTCAAAAATGAAGTGAGGTGGAGAATTCGTAGCCTGGATGGAGCGTAGCGCAATCCAGGATTCGTGCTTCGGGCGAAGACCCCGGATTACGCTTGCGCTCCATCCGGGCTACAGGACCGCGCTACTTCGCAAACTCCTGCGCCAGCACGAGCGTCTCGCGCGAGCGCTTGACGTCGGGCCAGTCGCGGTTGAAATCGGCGACGAGCTGCTTGAGCGCATCGCCCTTCAGCATCGCCGCAAGCTTGGCCTCGTCATCGAACTGATACATCGCCTGATGCAGCGAGGGATCGTCCAGGCTCCAGAACCGCCAGGCTTTGCTCACGCCGAATGCTTTCACCGCGTCGGGCACATGTTCCGACTCGTACCACTTGTCAAAAGCAGCGCGCTGGGCGGGATCGGCGACGTTGGCGCGGACGACGAAGAAAGCTGATGGCATCGGGTTTCCTCCTGTTGTTGGGCGCGAGCCTAGCCGGATAACCCGCCGCCGACAAAAAGAGTTGGCGCGGGTGTCGGAATGCGCGTCCGTCGCTCGTCCTTCGTTTCGAACCAGGACACGGAGACAGCAAATGGCCGACCTCACCCTGACCACCTTCAATTGGGTTCCCGAACCGCCGCGAGGATTCGTGCGCGACCTTCGCGTGCGCTGGGCGCTCGAAGAGGCCGCCTTGCCCTATCGCGTCGCCAGCGCCCCATTCGACGATCGCGGGCCTGCGCATCTGGCGCACCAGCCGTTCGGCCAGGTGCCATGGCTGACCGACGGCGACCTCTCGATCTTCGAGACCGGCGCAATCCTGCTGCATCTGAGCGGGCTCAGCGCGAGGCTGATGCCGACCGATCCGCGCGGTCGCAGCGAGACGACGGAGTGGGTATTCGCCGCGCTCAATTCGGTGGAGATGGCCAGCCTGCCCTGGGGAATGTCGAAATTCATGGGACATCCGACCGACACAGCGGCGTGGAAATTCGTCGACGACTTCCTCAAGCTGCGCCTGAAGCACCTTGAGCCGGTGCTGGCCGGCCGCGAATGGCTGGCCGGCCCCTTCTCCGTCGCCGACATCCTGATGTCGGACGTGCTGCGCGTCGTCGACGGTTTCGGCGGGCTGGCCGACAGTCCCGCCTGCCGCGCCTACGTCGCGCGCGCCACAGCCCGCCCGGCGTTCATCAAGGCCCATGCCGACCAGATGGCGCATTTCGCCGCCGCGGATAAGGCGCGCACCGGTGCGTAGGGCGGATTAGCGGAGCGTAATCCGCCCTGCACCTCACACCAATTTCAGCGGCGCATCGGCGACCACGCGCAGGTCGATGCTGCCGATCAACGCCGCACGGCGCGCCTCCGCAGCGCTGATGGCATCGTCCGTCTGCCGCAGTGTACTGACGTTCGAGCCGAGCGACACGATCCCGCCCAGCACCAACGCAATCGATCCGAGGGCTGCGGTCTGACCGAAGCCGAACAGACCGAGGATCGTGACCAACAACAGCGCCGCCCCGCCACCGATCGCGATCTTGGACGCCAGGATGTACTTCCGGCACCGCTCGGCGATCTCGGCCAGCCGCTCGATGCGATCTTCGATGTCGGAGATTTCGTCGGTTGGATCGTCTTCGGTCATTGGATTCGTGAGCGAGCAGATCGGGGGACAAACGAACTTCGGTTACAGGGCACGGTAGCGCCTAGGACACCGGCACAACGCACGCAGGGAGAGGCCCAAGCGACATAGCAGGCTCGCGCGAAGAATCACCAGGGCTGGCCGCTGCATCGGAAGCGTTGGCAGGGTCGGGCAAGACCCTGACGCGAACAGCCACTCGGTCCCGCCTTCGATCGGTGATCGCTTCGTATCGCAGACTATCCGGCCCGCTATAACCAGGTCGTGCCAGGTAGAAAATGCTTATGCCGCGGATCCAGCGCCCGATACAGGCTTGATCCCTTCCAGAGTCGCCCGCCACCTCGAAATCCTCAATACGATAACAGACGATTCCATGTTCTGGTGACTTCATGAGCAAGAGCTGGGGGAGCTCGATAGGCGCGCACGTATTGTCGGCGTCGGCGTAGCCTTCGATAACGGTCTCCTCCGACGTCCGGGCGGTGACGGACATCTCGCTGTCTTGCGCGAAGCACGGTATGTCCATCGCCAGGACTGCCGACGACACGCTCAATATCAGGCCGCACGATCCAATGGAGCGCCGCCGTAGTCTCGATCGACGACGCCAAATTGCCACCGACCTGCCCTTCCCTCACAACGGCAAATTGTCGTGCTTCTTCGCCGGCGTTTCCACTTTCTTGTCCTTCAGCATCGCCAGCGCCCGCGCGATGCGCTTCCGCGTCGAGTGCGGCATGATGACGTCGTCGATGTAGCCGCGTTCAGCGGCGATGAAGGGTGACAGGAAGCGGTCTTCGTATTCCTTGGTGCGCGCGGCGATCTTGTCGGGGTCGCCGATGTCGGAGCGGAAGATGATCTCGACCGCGCCCTTGGCGCCCATCACCGCGATCTGGGCGGTCGGCCAGGCGTAGTTCATGTCGGCGCCGATCTCCTTGGAGGCCATGACGTCGAAGGCGCCGCCATAGGCCTTGCGGGTGATGATGGTCACCAGCGGCACCGTGCACTGCGAATAGGCGAACAGCAGCTTTGCGCCGTGCTTGATCAGGCCGCCATATTCCTGCGCGGTGCCCGGCAGGAAGCCCGGCACGTCCACGAAAGTGACGATCGGAATGTTGAAGGCGTCGCAGAAGCGGACGAAGCGCGCGGCCTTGCGCGAAGCGTCGCTGTCGAGCACGCCGGCCAGCACCATCGGCTGGTTGGCGACGAAGCCGACGGTGCGGCCCGCGATGCGGCCAAAGCCGGTGACGATGTTCTTGGCGAACATGTCCGCGATCTCGAAGAAGTCGCCCTCGTCCACGACCTTCAGGATCAATTCCTTCATGTCATAGGGCTTGTTCGGATTGTCGGGGATCAGCGTGTCCAGGGACATGTCGACGCGGCCGATGTCGTCGAAGCTCGGCCATTCCGGCACGCCGTCGCTGTTGTTGGACGGCAGGAAGTCGATCAGACGCCGCATCTGCAGCAGCGTCTCGACGTCGTTCTCGAACGCGCCGTCGGCGATCGAAGAGCGCGTGGCGTGCACCGAGGCGCCGCCGAGCTCTTCGGCGGTGACGACCTCGTTGGTCACGGTCTTCACGACGTCCGGGCCGGTGACGAACATGTAGCTGGTGTTCTTCACCATGAAGATGAAATCGGTCATCGCGGGCGAATAGACGTCGCCGCCGGCGCAGGGGCCCATGATGACGGAGATCTGCGGGATCACGCCGGAGGCGAGCACGTTGCGGCGGAACACGTAGGAATAGCCGGCGAGCGCAGCGACGCCCTCCTGGATGCGGGCGCCGCCCGCGTCATAGAGGCCGATGATGGGCGCCCGCGCCTTCATCGCCATGTCCTGGAGTTTCGTGATCTTCAGCGCGTGCGTCTCCGAGAGCGAGCCGCCGAACACCGTAAAATCCTTGGCGAACACGAACGTCTTGCGGCCGTTGACGGTGCCCCAGCCGGTGACGACGCCGTCGCCGGGGATCTTGTTCTTCTCCATGCCGAACTCGGTGGAGCGGTGCTCGACGAACATGTCGAACTCCTCGAACGATCCCTTGTCGAGCAGCAGCTCGATACGCTCGCGCGCGGTCAGCTTGCCGCGGGCGTGCTGCGCCTCGATGCGCTTCTCCCCGCCGCCGAGCTTTGCGCCGGCGCGACGATCTTCAAGGGCGTCCAGGATGTGTTTCATTTGCTCCCGCCAGTTCTTAAGTGATGCGGGGTTCTAACACGGCATTTTGCGGACCGGAAAGCGCCTTTCCGCGCCGCAGGGCTGCCCTGTCCGGGCTAAAAGCGTGAGAGATTACAAAGTTTTGCCCGGGAGGCGAGCATGGACGAGAGAATGGCCGAGACCGGTGCGGCAACGGGCGGCGTCAACATCCTGCTGCGGCTGGAGGGCCTCACCCTGTTTGTCGGGATGGTGATGCTTTACTGGGCCTGGGACGGCTCCTGGCTGGTCTTTGCCCTGCTCTTCTTCGTCCCCGATCTCAGCTTCCTGGCATACCTGTCCGACGCGAAATTCGGCGCGCTGGTCTACAACGCCGCCCACAGCTACATGGCACCGGTGTCGCTGCTGACGCTGGGCTTTGGCCTCGGCTCGCCGCTCACCTTGTCCATCGCCTTGATCTGGCTCGCCCATATCGGCATCGACCGGGCCCTCGGCTATGGCCTGAAATATTCCGCCGGGTTCGGCTTCACCCATCTGGGCCGGATCGGGCGGCAAAAGGACGCCTGACGTCGGCAAATTTGGTGGCCCGGCCCGGTTGACCGGGCCTGCCGATTCAGGCTTGCTTCGACCTCGCGATCAGGCGCCGAATGTTGCGTGAGCCCAGTTGGTACGGCGGCGGTCATTACGCCTTGGCTCGAGCATCACGCAAGCATCACCGAGATGTCCGCGACGGTCGTCCCCCTGCCGCCGAACTCGTCGTCCGAAACCATCGACTTCCTGCGGCGCATGGCCAGCATGGTGTCGGGGCGGAACGGCCAGATGCTGCTGCGTGCCGCGAGCCTGATCGAGTCGCTGGCACAGCGGGCGATGTCGGCCGAGCGGCTCTATCATGAGCAGCAGGATGCGAGCACGCGCAACGCCGAGCTGCGCGAGGCCGCCGAGCTTGCCTCCGATGCCATGGTCGGCCAGATCGAGGTGCTGCGGGCGCAGCTTGCCGAGGTCACCGCGGCAGCCGCCGCCGAGCGCGCCGCCTTCGATGCGGAGCGCGGCAAGCTGATCGGCGTGATGCAGAATGCCGAGAGCCATATCGGCAAGCTCACGACCGAGCTGGACGGCTTGCGCACCTCCGTCGACAGCTTCAACGCGACCGCGGTCTCGGTGCCGATCGAGGTGCTGCGGCTGGCACGGACGCAGTTCGATTTCCTCTCCGCCGGATTTGCCCGCAAGGGCGACGTGATCTCGCAGGCGATGAGCGAGATCGGCGGCTTTGCGATCGACCAGGCGCTGACGGCGAAGAAGACCGACACCGCCTGAGACGGTCGCCCCCTTGTCAAATTGACAGTGCGCGGACGCCTTGTTCTACTGGCTCAAAATCATCAGGGAGGATCCGATGCCGACGGCATTCCGCGTCGCTGCCGCGCTCATCGCGCTTTGCGTTTCAACTGAGCCGGCAAGCGCGCAATCCCTGCCCAAGGAAGTCGCCACCCGGGCCGAGATCTCTCCGATCCCCTCGCTCACTCTCTCCGACCAGCAATTTCTCAGCGGCGATGCGGCGGCCGGCAAGCCAGTGACGGTGGCGGGCGAATTCCGCGTCGCGCAAGGCAGCGGAAAGCTTCCCGTCGTGGTGCTGATGCACGGCTCAAGCGGCGTCGGCGCCACCACCGAGGCCTGGGTGCACGCGTTCAACGCCATGGGCATCTCGACCTTCGTGATCGACGGTTTCACCGGCCGCGGGCTGACGGTGGTCGGGCCGAACCAGGCGCTCCTCGGCCGGCTCAACCTGATCGTCGACATCTACCGCTCGCTGGAAATCTTGGCGAAACACCCGCGCGTCGATCCGGACCGCATCGTCCTGATGGGCTTCTCCCGCGGCGGACAGGCGACGCTCTATGCGAGCCTCGCGCGCTTCAACAAGCTCTGGAACAAATCCGGCATCCAGTTCGCCGCCTACATCCCGTTCTATCCGGATTGCTCGACGACGTATCGGAGTGACGACGAGGTCGCGGCGCGCCCGATCCGCATCTTCCACGGCACGCCTGATGACTACAACCCCGTCAAGAGCTGCAAGGATTTCGTCGAGCGGCTCAAGGCCGCGGGGCGCGACGTGGTGCTGACGGAATATCCTGATAGCGCGCACGGGTTCGACAGCGGCCTGCTTGGTGCCAACACCGTGGCCGTATCAGCCAATTCGCAGACCGTACGCAATTGCCGAATCAGGGAAGGCGACGGCGGCGTGCTGATGAACGGCGATACCAACGCGCCCTTCACCTACAAGGACGCCTGCGTCGAGCTGAACCCGCATGTCGGCGGCAATCCGAAGACAGCCGCCGAGTCGCGCAAGGCGGTGGAGGAGTTTTTGCAGGCGCTGTTCAAGTTGGGTTAGGCGGTGGAGAGAGCTGTGCTCGCAACAACAATGACGAGTCTTACGGCTCGCCCGGCTTGAACGGCTCCTGCTTGTCCGGCGGCACCGTCTCTTCCGCCATGGCGAGCAGCATCGCGACCATCACGTAATTGCCGGCGAGCGCGGTGAGATCGACGATCTGCTGGTCGTTGAAGATCTTCTTCGCGCGCGCGTAGGTCTCGTCGGTGACCTTCCTGGATGTGGTGAGCTCAGTGACGAAATCGTAGACCACGGCCTCGTCCTCGGCCATCTTCGACGGCCGCTTGTTGGCCTTCAGCTCCGCGATGATGTCGGACGAGAGGCCTGCCTTCGCCGCCAGCGGCGCGTGCGCGAACCACTCGACCTGTGAGCGCCACTGCCGCCCGATGATCAGGATCGCAAACTCGTTGAGCTTGACCGGGACCGACGTTTCCCAGCGCAGATAGTGGAACAGGTCGAACAGGCGCTGGCCGAGCACCGGGCTGCGGATCATGGGATTGTAGGGGCCACCAATGCCGACGCTCGACACCTTCATGATCTGCTCGCCGAGCGGCTTCTGCTTGGCATCTAACTGATCCATGGTCAGCTGCGGAAAGCGCGGCTCCTTGCTGGTCGCAGGTGCTGCGAACATGGTCGCGGCAAGCCAACCGCCAACTGCGGCAAGCGTGAGCGACGACAGCCAGAGCGGTGTTGAGTTCATTGTGATCCTCCCGGTTTTCGTTCTTGGCCGGAAGGATGCTAGTCGAGCGGCGCTGGCGCGACAGCGCTATATCGCACCGATCTCGGCAAGGCAGGCTTGCGTCAGCGTCATGCGCTCGCCGACGAGACGCGGCTCCCTGCAATCCATGTTCAGCGCAAACACGGTGTGCGCCTCGCCCTTCTCGGCCCAGCCGACCATCCAGCCGAGCGACGGCTCGCCGCGCTCGGCGCCCAAGAGGCCGGACTTGGCGCGGATGACGCTGTCGCCCACCTTTGTCACCGGTAGGATGTCGGCAACGAGATCCTGGCTACGCTTGCTGACCGGCAACGTGCGGCGCCGCAGCCGGTCGACGAAATCGATCTGCTCGACCGGATCGATGCGCAAGGCCCCGGTGAGCCAGAACTGGTCGATGCCGCCGCCGATGTCACGGTTGCCATAGTCGAACTCGTCGACATACTTCTGCATCCGCTCCTGCCCGATCCGTCGCGCGATCTCCTGATAGACCGGCACCGCGCTCACGGCGATCGCACTGCGCAGCGTGTGATCCTTGTTCCAGGCTTCGATCGACCGCTTGACACCGTCCCAGGCAAACACGTCCTTGTCGGGATCAGTGACGACGCCGGTCTCCAGCGCGATCAGCGAGTTCGGGATCTTGAAGGTCGAGGCCGGCAGCTTCCCCTCGCCCGAACGCTCCTTGTCACTGGCGACGATCAGATAGTCCTCGACCTTGTAGCCGACAAAGGTGCCGGACGTGCCGAGGTCGGTGAAGCGCTTTGCAAGGCTGTCGCGGATCTCGTTGCGCGGCGGCGCGACGTGAGCGAGCGCGCGCGATGGCAGAGTGACGGCTGCGGCGAGAAGGCCGAGGGTGGAACGGCGGGTGAGCAAGAGCGATATCCGTTGAACGATGAAGGTCGCCCAACCCTGCAGCGGCTACGTGGTGAAACGATGACGGATAAGGTCTATCGCCCCCGGCCCGACAGCCGCAGCACGAACACCAGCACTTCGGCGACGGCCTTGTAGAGGTCCGGGGGAATCTCCTCGCCGAGCTCGACCTTGGACAGCGCCCCGGCCAGAACCTCGTTTTCCTCGATCGGGATGTCGTGGGCCCTGGCGATCTCGACGATCTTCTCGCCGATCGTGCCCTTGCCCTTGGCGACGACGACGGGCGCGTTGGTACCCTTTTCGTAATGCAGCGCGATGGCGAGCTTGGATGGGTCGCTCATGTCGCCCGATCCAGGAAGTGGCCGGCTCGGGCCGGTGCGGGTTGAGGTGGCGTGCCCTCGCGGACCAGAATGTCACCGGGCTTGAGCTCGGCCCGAGTCAGCGCCTGATTGAGCTCACCGATGCCGGCGCGGAGCTGCTGGACCGTCGCCGGCCGCTCCGCCCACATCCGCACGAACGTCTTGTCGCCGTTCAGCGTGATCAGCGCGTGCACGGGGCCGGCCGGCTCGACATTAAGCGAGAAGCGCGCGCGCCAGGCGCGCTTGGCAGGATCGGCGGATTCGCCAGCGCCGTCGCGCGAGATCTCGAATTGCGCCATCGCGGTGCCCCGCGGCGTTGCGAACGGGATCTCGAAATTCCACTGCGGCACGACCGGGTCGATGCGGTGGCCGCTGGCGTCGGTGCGATCGGGCAGCGAAGCGACCTGCAACAATGTCTGCCGCGCGATCGCGGCATCGGTGTCGTCGAGCAGGCGATGCACGGTTGCGGAAAGCGGCGTGTCCGGCGCGAGCGAGGGCGAGGCGATCGCCTGCGGCGAAGGCAATGCACCGCGGAACGGCGGTGGCGCCGCGCGTGCGGCTGCCTCGAAGCTATGGCCGTCGGGCACGGTCTTGTTCGAGCCGGGAACGTTGCCGGTCAGGCGCGGCAGGTTTTGCGTGGCCTCCTGCAGCAGGCTCGCGGCAAGGCCCGCGGACATGGTGCGCGGCATCGCGGCCTGCTGAGCGTTGCCAGCAACGTCCGCAAGCACGGCGGCCGCGAGATTGGCGTTGCGCGGCGTCTGCGCGATCTCGGGGCCGGACGGGGACGCGGACTGCGCGGCCCCACCTGCAGCCTGGGTCGGCGCGGTGGCGACCTGCCGTGTCCCCGTCGTCGCAGCCGGAATTGCAGCGCCCTGTGGCAGGGCGGTTTCGAGCGTGGTCAGCGTCTGGCGCAGCACCAGCAGCGCCGCCTTCAGGTCGGGCGCCGTGCCGGCGGGCGGCCTCGCGCCCGCGGCCAGCGAAGCCTCGAGGAACAAGCCGGATTTCTGGAACGCGGATTCGACATCGGCGCCATCGAGCGCCGAATTGAGCGGCGTCTGCTGCGCCAGCACGTCCAGCACCGCCTGCTTCAAGCCCGCAGGCAGATCGCTGCCGGTGACGACGGATGCCAGATTGGCGAACAGCGGCGCCTGGCTGCCCTGTTTTGTGACGGCCTCGGCCGAGGCCGCGGTGACGGCGACCTGCTCCAATGGCGTCAGCATGTTGCGCGTCGCGGTCGCGGATGGCGCCAGCGGCGGGCTTTCCACCAGCAAGGCCGCACGCGGCGTCAGCGTGATCTGATCGGCGGCTGCCTCGCCTGCCCCGTTCATCACGGCGAGCCTGATCGTGCCGTCGTTCTGCGACACCGCCAGCTGGAGATTCTGCCCCGGCGTCAGCGCCACCTCGGACATCACGTCCATCGACAGGTTGGCGATCGCGATCCGCACCAGATTGTCGGCCATCACGCTGACGACCCTGGCATCGACGACGCTGCCCGCCTGCAGCACGAGGTCGGGCGTCGTCGCATCAGCTACGGGGCTGGCGGCACTGACGGGAACGATGGAAGTGACCGGCGTCGGCATCTCAGGGGGCCCATGGAGCGCTGGCCACACCCTAAGGCCGCCGTCGTAAACCTCTCGTTAAGGACCTTCGGCTGCGGACGCCTTTACCGCCGCCAGAACCGCCACGGCGGCCTCGAAATCCCGAAGACGCGTGGCCCGGCGGCTGGCCGCCTCCTCGTCTCCGCCCCATTGGTCGATGTTCCAGTCCTCATCGACATGGGCGGCGGCCCAGACCTGGCCGGCGTCGCGCACGCCATGAGCCAGCGCCAGCGCCAGCAGCGCCGAGCCGGTCAGGGTCGTCACCACGTGGAGCGCGGCGACCGACCAGGCGTCCCCCGGCAGCGCCGTGCGCGCAGCCTCGACCGCCTCGTCAGGCTGCTTCACATGCATGACGCCCTCGGACAGGATGAAATGCGCGCCCAACGTCTCCGCGGCCCAGAACAGCACGGGATCCCAATGCGCGGCCTCGCGGGCGACCAGCCCTTCGGGATGGCCGGCACGATAGAACAGCAAATCGGACTCGAAATATTTCGCGAGGTCGTCGCTGACGAGCTCGACGCGGTCGATCACGCCCTCGACCACGCTGTTGGCGACCCGCGTCAGCGGCATGGTCACGGGATCAATCGTCTCGCTCTGGGCCGCCCATTCCGCGGCCACGGCATCGGCGAGCGTCCGCGCAGGGATCACCACCTGGCGGCCGGACGGCGTGCGGATCGGCTTGCCGTCGAGCGTGATGGCAAAACCGCCCTCGGCCTCGGTGACGCCGGCCTCCTTGTAGAAGCGCTTGCGCAGCGGCGTGCGCGCCGACGCGCGCGCCGATTCCCGCGGATCCGGCGGAGGCTGGCTTGCTGCTTCTTCGAACAATTCGCGCATGTGAGTTTTCGGTCCTGGTCGCTCGATGCTAGGCTTTTAAGATAAGACCGTTTTAAGCCAAGACCGTCTTAAGCCAAGACTTGCGACCGATAAAGCGAGCAGCGGGCATGAGGGAACTTGCGGGCCTTGTGGCCCTGTTGACGGGGCTCTGGCTGGCCGCCGCGGAGGCCGGCTTTCGCACCCCGGAATCGCTGGTCCGGAATGTCTATGCCCATTACGGCGAAGGAGCGCCGGAGCTGTCCAGGGGCCTGCCGCGGGATGCGGCCACCACCCGGCAGTTCTTCGATCCAAGCCTCCGCAGGGCCTGGTCCGCGCCGCGGGTCGAGCCCTACGACTTCCTGGTGCAGAGCCGGAGCTGGAAGCTCGGTCCGGTCGCAATCGCGGTTGTCCGCAGGCAATACGACAAGACCTACGTCGCCGCGAATTTCGACAATCGCGGCCGGAAGGTCGCGCTGAACTTCGTCCTGGTCAACGGCGCCGATGGCTGGCTGATCACGGATATCGAAAGCGCGCATGACAGCTTGCGGATGTTTCTGGAGCAGTTTCGGAAGTGATCACGCATAGTTACCAGTCGCAACCACAAACACCGCTGTCATGCTCCGCGACCCGGCTACGCCAAGGCTTCGCCGAGGTTTCGGTCTTGGGCGCGCCGAAGCTTTGGCGCAGGCGGCAGGCGGGGCATCCAGTACGCCGCGGCGGGTGTGGTGAGAGCGAGCTCCCTAACGCCGGCCTCTGGAATACTGGATCGCCCGCTTTCGCGGGCGATGACACCTGAGAACGAGGCAGACATCGCCTGCCCCATTCAGCCCCCTACTCCTCCGGCGCGTTCTCGATCGGGTCGAACCGGGCCGCATCAAGCCCCAGCAGATTCCACGACTGCTGCATGTGCGGCGGCAATGGCGCGGTGGCGTCGATCACGCCGCCGCGCGGATGCGGAATGACGATGCGGCGCGCGAGCAGATGCAGCCGGTTCTGCAGGCCGCCCGGCAGCTGCCAGTTCTCGATGTTGAAATATTTGGGATCGCCGACAATGGGATGGCCGATATGCTCCATGTGGGCGCGCAGCTGGTGGGTGCGCCCTGTCACCGGCTTCAGCGAGACCCAGGTCAGCTTGTTGCCGGCGGTCTCGACCACTGCGTAATAGGTCACCGCGTGGCTTGCGCCCTCGTCGCCATGCTGGGCGATGCGCATGATGGTGTCGTCCTCGCTCTCTTCCTTGGCCAGGAAGGTCGAGATGCGGCCCTGCTTGGGCTTCGGCAGGCCCGGCACCAGCGCCCAATAGGTTTTCCGCGCCGATCGTGAGCGGAACGCACCGGTCAGATGCGAGGCAGCGAAACGGGTCTTCGCGATTAGAAGGCAGCCGGACGTGTCCTTGTCGATCCGGTGCACAAGCCGCGGCTTCTGCCCCTTGGAGTCGCGCATCACCTCCAGCATCTGGTCGATGTGCCGCGTCGTGCCGGAGCCGCCCTGCACGGCAAGCCCAAACGGCTTGTTGAGCACGAGGACGTCGTCGTCCTCGTACAACGTCATCTCCTTCAGCGCGGCGAGCGTCTTTTGCGCGGCTTCCGACAGCGGGCTCGCAGCCTTCGGCGTGTCCAGCTTCAGGGGCGGAATGCGGACGCTCTGCCCCTCCTCCAGACGGTCCTTGCTGTCGACGCGCTTGCCATCGACGCGCAGCTCGCCTTTGCGGACGACGCGCTGGATGTGGGAGAACGACAGGCCGGGAAAGCGCGCCTCGAGGAAACGATCGACGCGCATGTTGTTCTCGTCGGCGGTCACCTTGACGGTCTGCACCTTGGTCGGCAGCAGCGCCTCGACGGGCTTTTCGGGCGCTGGTCTTTCCAGCTCAGCCCTCTCCAGCTTAGCTTTGGGCGCGCGCCGCTCAGGACGCTCCGCCGCAAAGCGCGGCGGCTTCGTCCCTGGCTTGCCGCCCGGCCGCGGTCCCGCTTTCTTTGCGGTGCGCGCCTTGAAAGGACGCGAATCGTCGCGCTCGTCACGCGAACGGGGCTTTGGGTTCATTCTCTTGATGCGGCGGCTCATGGCTGCCTGCCTACCCTAAAAGCCGGCTCCCGTCACGGCGAAATGGCCGTTTCTAGCGCGAGCCGCCCCGCTCCTTGCGCAGCTTGGCCCAGTAGTCCAGCCGCTTGCGGATCTCGCGCTCGAAGCCGCGCTCGGGCGGGTCGTAGAAGGTCTGGCGGCCGAGGGCTTCCGGGAAGTAGTCCTGCCCGGAGAAGGCGTCGGGGGTGTCGTGGTCGTATTCGTAGGCCGCGCCGTAGCCTTCCGACTTCATCAGCTTGGTCGGCGAATTGAGGATGTGTTTTGGCGGCAGCAGCGAGCCGGCCTGCTTTGCCGTCTGCATCGCAGCCTTGAAGGCGGTGTAGACCGCGTTCGATTTCGGCGCGGTGGCAAGATAGACGACGGCCTGCGCGATGGCGAGCTCGCCCTCGGGATGACCAAGAAAGTCGAAGGCATCTTTCGCAGCATTGGCGATGACGAGCGCCTGCGGATCGGCAAGGCCGATGTCCTCCACCGCCATGCGCACGACGCGGCGGGCCAGGAACAGCGGGTCCTCGCCGGCATCGAGCATGCGGCAGAGATAATACAGCGCGGCATCGGGATCGGAGCCTCGCACCGACTTATGCAGCGCAGAGATCAGATTGTAATGGCCGTCGGCCGATTTGTCGTAGATCGGGGCGCGGCGCTGCAGGATATCCTGTAACTGGGCGGCATTGAAGATCTCGTCCGCCCGCGCCGAACGCCAGACCTCCTCGGCGAGCGTCAGCGACGCCCTTCCGTCGCCATCGGCCATGCGCACCAGCACCGCGCGCGCCTCCGCATCGAGCGGCAGCTTGCGGCCCTCGACCGCCTCGGCATGCGCGAACAGCTTTTCGATCGCGGCCGCATCGAGCGAGCGAAACACCAACACGCGCGCGCGCGACAAAAGCGCCGCGTTGAGCTCGAAGGACGGGTTCTCGGTGGTAGCGCCGACCATCACCACCGTGCCGTCTTCCATCACGGGCAGAAACGAATCTTGCTGGGCACGGTTGAATCTGTGCACCTCATCGACGAACAGAAGCGTGCCCTTGCCCATCTCGCGGCGGGCGCGCGCGGCGTCGAACGCCTTCTTCAGATCGGCGACGCCGGAGAACACCGCGGAGATCTGCTCGAAATGCAAATCTGTCGCATCCGCCAGCAGCCGCGCCACCGTGGTCTTGCCGGTGCCGGGCGGGCCCCAGAACACCAGCGAGCCGAGCGTGCGCGTCTCCAGCATGCGCGTCAGCGCGCCGTCGGGACCGAGGATGTGGTCCTGGCCGACGACCTCCGACAGCGCGCGCGGGCGCAGCCGGTCCGGCAGCGGATGCGGGGCCTCGTGGTCGAGCCCCGCCGCGGCAAAGAGCGTTGGCGTCTGTGGTCGCTTCGGACTCATCCGCCCAGCGTGACGTTGATCTGCTGGCCGCCGCGCACCAGCGTGATGCGCCAGATCCGCGGGCGCTCTCCGGCCGCCTTCTCGAGGTCGCCGGTCTTGCTGATCTTCTGGTTGTTGACCGCCAGGATGATGTCGCCCTTCTGGAAGCCGACATTCGCGGCCGCACTGTCGCCGCCGAGATCGGTGATCACGACACCCTCGGTATCTGCATCCAGATGCAGCTCGTCGGCCACCGCCGGCGTGATGGTCGAAACCTTGGCGCCCTGGAACGGCGATCGCGCGGTGACGACGAGCTCGTTACGGCCCGTGTCGGGCGCGGTCTCCAGCGCCACCGTCAGCTTGAGCGGCTTGCCGCTGCGCTGCACGTCGATCTGCGCGCTGCCGCCGAGCGGACGGGTGGCGAAGCGATAGTCGAAGGCATTGGGATCATCCACGGTCTGGCCATCGATCCCGGTGATGAGATCGGACGACTTCAGGCCCGCCTTCGCGGCGGGGCCGTTCGACACCACGCTCGCGACCAGTGCGCCGGTCGGCGAGCGCAGGCCGAGACTTTCGGCGATCTCGGGCGTCACCGCCTGCAATCTTGCCCCGAGCCACGGCCGCTTCACCGCTTTGCCGCCGCTCTTGGCGGAGGCAACGACGACACGCACCATGTTGGCAGGAATTGCAAAGCCGATGCCTTGCGAGCCGCCGGAGCGCGAATAGATCGCGGTGTTGATGCCCGCGAGCTTGCCGCTCATGTCGACCAGCGCGCCGCCGGAATTGCCGGGATTGATCGCCGCATCGGTCTGGATGAAGAACTGATAATCGGTGATGCCGACCTGCGTGCGCGCCAGCGCCGAGATGATGCCGTGAGTCACGGTCTGGCCGACGCCGAAGGGATTGCCGATCGCGAGCACGACGTCGCCGACCAGCAATTCGTCGGAATTGGTGAAATCGAGGGTCGGGAATTTCTCCTTGGTGTCCTTCAGGCGCAGCACGGCAAGATCGGTGCGCGTATCCTTCAGCAGGATCTCCGCTTCGAACTCGCGCTTGTCCGACAGCGACACCTTCACCTGATCCGCGCCCTCGATGACGTGGACGTTGGTGACGACGAGGCCGGACGCATCGACGATGACGCCGGAGCCGAGCGAGCGCTGCATCTGCTCGGGCTGCTGGCCCGGCACGCCGAAGAAGCGGCGGAAGATCGGATCGTCCAGCAGCGGGTTGCGGTTCTGCACCACCTTGGCGGCATAGACGTTGACCACGGCCGGCTGCACCCGCTGCACGATCGGCGCATAGGACAGCCGCAGCTCGGCCGGCGACGACGGGACCCGACGGTCCTGCGCCGCAGCCGGGTTGAAGTGGGCGGAAAAGCCTATGCACAATGCCGTGACGACGGCGGTCCGGATCGATCGAAACATTCCTACCTCTTGGAAAAGACGCCGGAATATAGGCGCGTTCGTTCCCCAATAGAAGGGCGCCGGGCGGCAATATTCGGCCTCCGTCCGACGTCTGCGGCCTGCAAGCCAAGCGTGCGAAACGGCGATTTGTCTCGCCTCGTGGATTGGCATGACGCGCATCATCTTGCATCCTTGCTCACGGTGGATTCGGTTGCGGCGAATTTGCATCAGTGGGAACCACGCAATCGACGCGCGTCGTCGCGGGGCAGTCATCAATCGTTCCTAGCCTCACCGCCTGCGACTTGGGGAAACTGGTCAAACGATGGAGTCATGACGTGAGCAGGACAAGGATTGCAGCCACGGCGATTGGCCTCGCCGGCGCGTTGGCGGCCTCGCAGGCCCAGGCCCAATCAGCAAGCAGCAGCGAACAGGAGATCGCACTGCTCAAACAACAGTTGAAGATGCTGGAGCAGAAGCTCGACAAGCTCCAGAGCCAGACCGCCGCGAACGCGGCGGCCACGGCAAAAGCCAAAGCCGAAGCAAAGGCCGAGGCCAAAGCCGAAGCGCGTTCGGAGGCGAAGGCGGTGGTGGCCAACGCGAACGCGGCGATCCCCGTCAAGGGGCCGGCGCCTGCATCCGGCGTGGTCGTGACCATGCCGAACAACCGGCCGACCATCTGCACCGCCGACCAGGCCAATTGCGTCGCCATCACCAGCCGTCTGCACTGGGATGTCGGCGGCTATGACTATCGTCCCAACACGG
The DNA here is from genome assembly GCF_036247965.1 of Bradyrhizobium sp. TM233. Taxonomy (NCBI): domain Bacteria; kingdom Pseudomonadati; phylum Pseudomonadota; class Alphaproteobacteria; order Hyphomicrobiales; family Nitrobacteraceae; genus Bradyrhizobium; species Bradyrhizobium sp. TM233. Next base: position 26,404 of record NZ_BTIG01000003.1, read on the forward strand.
CAGCGACCGTGCCGCAGAAGCTCGACAGCGGCCAGAACGTCCGCCGCGCGCGCATCGGCGTCACCGGCAAATTCTTCAATGATTGGAACTTCGCACTAGTCTACGATTTCGGCGGCTCGTCCGACGGTTTTGGCGGCACGGCCCCTGGATCACTGCCGGGCGGCGGCGTCTCCGGCGTCGAAAACGCTTATCTCAGCTACACCGGCTTGAAGCCGTTCGGCGGCAAGATGGCGATCGAAGCCGGCATCATGGACGTGCCCTACACGCTCGATGAGGCCACGAGCTCCAACGAGATCATGTTCATGGAGCGCGCCTCGGCCGGCATCATCGCCACCAACATCGCTGCCGGCGACTTCCGCTCCGCAGCCGGTACGCGCTGGTACAACGACCAGCTCTGGATCGGCGGCTATGTCACGGGGCCGTCGACCGGCGCAATCCACTCGGCTTCGAGCGCGGCGCCGGCGGGCACGAGCGAGCAATATGGCGCTGTGGCGCGCGTTGCCGGCAACCCCATCAGCGGCAAGGACTACTCGGTGCATATCGGTGCCGACGCCCAGTGGCTGATCCAGCCGCCGCGCAATCTCATCGCCAACACGCAAACCGTCACGCTCAGCGATCGTCCGGAATTGCGTCTCGACCCGACCACGCTGATCTCGACCGGCGCAATTGCGAATGTCTCGGGCGCGCAAGTCTATAGTGTCGAAGCGGCCGCAACCTACGGTCCGCTCATCGTTCAGGGCGAATATTTCTGGTACAATGTCGACCGGACCGCCAACACCGGCGTGCCGCTGGTCGGCGCACCCAGCCTGAAATTCCAGGGTGGCTACGCGCAGGCCGGCTACGTGCTGACGGGCGAAGGCCGCAGCTACAACGCGGCGAACGCAGCCTATAGCGGCGTCAAGCCGGCGCATCCGTTCTCGCTCGAAGGCGGTGGCTGGGGTGCGTGGGAGATCGCGGGGCGCTTCTCGACGGTCGACCTCAACAATCAGTTGGGCACAGCGACCGGCATCGCCGGCGGCCGGCAAACCGTCTACACGCTGGCGCTCAACTGGTACGTCAACGGCAACGTCCGCTTCATGCTCGACTATCTGCATGGCACGGTGTCGAGGCAAGCCTCGCCGGTCGCGACCGCAGATGTCGGCTCGAAGTTCGATGCGGTCGCGATGCGCACGCAGTTCGCGTTCTGAGGCCATGGACGTCGTCCCGGGGCGCGCGCGAGCGCGAACCCGGGACCCATAACCACAGGGAGTAGCTTGGCGAAGACTCGGAGTTACCAGCTCGCGCTATAACTCCTCCCTGGGGTTATGGGTCCCGGCCCCCCGTGCGCAATTGCGCACTAGGCCGGGACGACACCGAAAATGCAGCGCCAACTTCTCTACAATTTACGCCGCGCGCTTCGGCTTCTTCACCACAGCCGGCGCCGGTGCGCAGGACTGACGCTGCTGATGGCTCTCGCCCCAGGCCTTCAGGATATCGATCACCGGTTTGAGGCTCTCGCCGAGCTCGGAGAGGCAATACTCGACGCGCGGCGGCACCTCGGCATAGACCTTGCGGATGACGAGCTTGTCCTCCTCCAGCGCGCGAAGCTGCTTGGTCAGCATGCGCTGGGTGATGCCGGGCATCCGGCGGCGCAATTCGCCGAAGCGCTGGGTGCCGCTCTGCAGGTGATAGAGGATCACGCCCTTCCACTTGCCGTCGATCAGATCCAGCGTCGCTTCGACCGAGCAGCCCGGGCGCCGGGCAAAATTGCTCCGTTTCATGCTTGTTTTCCCAATAGTATCCAAACAGGGACTATATCCCCAAATTTACAGTACTTGCCAAATTGGAGCTAGCGGGACAGTTAGCAGGCCAGGCGCGCCCATGCCAAGCTGCGCGCCATCTGATGGAGACAAGCCATGAAAGCCGTCGGCTACAAGAAATCGCTTCCGATCGAGGACGCGGATTCGCTGATCGATTTCGAGACCGCAAAGCCCGAGCCCAAGGGGCGCGACATCCGCGTCGCCGTGAAGGCGATCTCGGCCAATCCGGTCGATTACAAGGTGCGCAAGCGCGCCGCGCCGCCCGAGGGCGAGACCAAGATCCTGGGTTATGACGCGGCCGGCGTGGTCGATGCCGTCGGGCCCGAGGTCACGCTGTTCAAGCCGGGGGACGAAGTGTTCTACGCCGGCTCGATCCTGCGCCAGGGCACCAACTCCGAATTCCACCTGGTCGACGAGCGCATCGTCGGCAACAAACCGAAGAGCCTGTCATTTGCGCAGGCCGCCGCTCTTCCCCTCACCTCCATCACCGCCTGGGAATTGCTGTTCGACCGGCTCGGCGCGGTGCCCGGCAAGAGCGTCGATCCGCGCACGCTGCTGATCACGGGCGGCGCCGGCGGCGTCGGTTCGATCCTGATCCAGCTCGCCCGCCGCCTCACCGGATTGACGGTGGTTGCGACCGCGACGCGGCCGGACTCGCAAAAATGGTGTCTCGATCTCGGCGCGCATGCGGTGATCGACCACGGCAAGCCGATGAAGGAGCAGATCGAAAAACTGAAACTGCCGCCGGTAGCCCTGGTGGCGAGCCTCACCTTCACCGATCAGCACTACAAGGCGATCGCCGAGTTCATGGCGCCGCAGGGTCGGTTCGGCCTGATCGACGATCCCCCGGAATTCACCATGAGCACGTTCAAGGGCAAGGCGATCTCGGTGCATTGGGAATCGATGTTCACGCGCTCCTCGTTCCAGACATCAGACATGATCGCGCAGCATCATCTGCTGAACGACGTCGCCGACCTCATCGACAAGGGCGTGCTGCGCACCACGCTCGACCAGACTTTCGGTACGATCAACGCCGCCAACCTCAAGCGCGCGCATGCGCTGCTGGAGAGCGGCAAGTCGCGCGGCAAGATCGTGCTCGAGGGGTGGTAGGCGAAGGTCTCGTAGGGTGGGTTAGCGCGGCGTAACCCACCTCTTCTGCGTCCGCGAATAGTACCAGTGGTGGGTTACGCCGAGCAGATGCGCTTCGCGCATCTGCAGGGCTAACCCACCCTACCGCCTCACCTAGGCGATGGTATTGACGATGCCGCCCTCGGCCCGTAGCGCCGCACCATTGGTCGCGGACGCCTGCTTCGACGCAACATAGACCACCATGTTGGCGATCTCGTCGACACTGGCGAAGCGTTGCAGCAGCGAGCTCGGACGATGCTGCTTGACGAAATTGGCTGCGGCCTCGTCCACAGACTGGCCGTTCTGCTTTGCGAGATCCTTCACAAAGGTCTCGACGCCCTCCGACATGGTCGGGCCCGGCAACACGGAATTGACGGTGACGCCGGTGCCGCGCGTGAGCTGCGCGAGGCCGCGCGCGACCGAGAGCTGGGCCGTCTTGCTCACGCCGTAGTGGATCATCTCGACGGGAATGTTGAGCCCGGACTCCGAGGAGATGAAGACGATGCGGCCCCAATTGCGCTTGAGCATGCCCTTCAGGTAAGCGCGCGACAGCCGCACGCCGCTCATGACGTTGACCTCGAAGAAGCGGCTCCAGTCCTCGTCCGGAATTTCGAAGAAATCCTTGGGCTCGAAGATACCGGCGTTGTTGATGAGGATGTCGACCTCGCCAAGCGCCGCGACGAGCGCCTTGCAGCCCGCTGCGGTCGAGACGTCGGCGGCGATACCGCGCACCTTCGCGCCCGTCCCTTCCAGCTTGCGCACCGCCGCATCGACCTTGTCCTGGCCGCGCCCGTTGATCACGACGCTCGCGCCGGAGGCTGCGAGGCCTCTGGCGATGGCGTGGCCGATGCCGGCGGTCGAGCCGGTCACGAGGGCGGTCTTTCCGGAAAGGTCGATGTTCATGCGATATCTCCTCTGATGTTGAAGCGCATATCGTGCGGTGCACGGGAGGATGCAATCGACGCTCACCGACGCGTGAGGATTTCGTCGCACCGAAAGGATCGTAGGGTAGGCAAAGCGCAGCGTGCCTACCCCGCCAGGGCGGTGTACAGATGGAGCGGTGGGCACGGCGCGCGAGGAGCGAGCCTTTGGCCACCCTACGGCACCTATTTCTTCGGCGGCAGCGTCCGGACGAACGCGACGAGGGCATCGAGATCCTGTGCCGTCATGCTGGCATAGGCAGCATAGGCCATCGGCGGCTTGAGCTTGTGGCCGTCACGCGCGATGCCTTGCGTAATCGCACGTTTGATTTCGTCGTCGCTCCAATGCCCGAGGCCTGCGGTGGGATCTGCGGTGATGTTGGGAGAGACGGAATCGCCCCAAGGTCCCCTGAAGGTCCGGCCGCCCTTGCCGCTTGCTGACGCGAAATCGTGCACGGCCGAGGGGCCTTCAGGCGTGTGGCATTCCAGGCAATGGGCGATGGTCAGGAGATAACGGCCGCGCGCGAGCTTGTCGGTCAGCTCCGCATCGGTTGCCTGCTGGCCGGCATAGGTCGGCATCTCCGGCTTCAGCGCGGTCTTGTATTCCGGCGCCGGTGTTTCATGGCGCACCGGCGGCACGGAGCCCAGGTATGCCGCGAGCGCGTCGAGATCGCGGCTCGTCAGCACCGTGTAGAACGCGGTCGGCATGATCGGCGCGACCCTGGTTCCGTTCGGCCTGATGCCGCTGACGAGAAACCGCTTCAGCTCGGCTTCACGCCAGCTGCCGATGCCGGTGTCCTTGTCCGGCGTGATGTTGGAGCCGGAGACCTTGAACGCCGGCGCGTCGAAGATCTGGCTGCCGCCCGAGAGTGCGCGCGAGAGATCGAGCCCTTGCGGTCCGCGCGGCGTGTGGCAGTTGTGGCAGACCATCACGCTGTTGACGAGATAGGCGCCGCGCTCGACCAGCGTTTCGCCCGAGGCCGGCGACATCGCAAGCGCCAGCGCAACCCCAAACACAATCCTCATTGCAGCCCCCGGGCCAGAATCGCGTTCAACAAATCGGTGCGCGGCATGAGATGTCGCCGCGCCATACAAAAAAGCGGCGCCCAAGGGCGCCGCTTTCGAAAACTCAAGGACCGATCGGCTTACGCCGCCTCGGCTTCCTTCTCCTGCACCGGACCGGAATCCTGGCCCTTGGCGTCGACGTCGCGATCGACGAACTCAATCACGGCCATGGCGGCGTTGTCGCCATAGCGGAAGCCGGCCTTGATGATGCGGGTGTAGCCGCCCTGGCGGTCCTTGTAGCGAGCCGCCAGCACGTCGAACAGCTTCTTGACCTGGTCCTTGTCGCGCATCTCGGAGATGGCCTGGCGGCGCATGGCCAGCCCGCCCTTCTTGCCGAGGGTGACGAGCTTCTCGACGATCGGACGGAGTTCCTTCGCCTTCGGCAGCGTGGTGACGATCTGCTCGTGCTTGATCAGCGCGGCGCACATATTGGCGAACATCGCGCGGCGATGCTCGGCAGTGCGGTTGAGCTTCCGATGAACCTTGCCGTGACGCATGTGACTATTCCTTACGTAAAAACTGCCGCGACGGTTCGTCGGACATGTTGCTCAGGTGGGCTGCCTGCGTTCGCCCATGGTGTCGTTCCGGACAGCGCGAAGCGGCGATCCGGAATCTCGAGGTTCCGGGTTCGGCTCTGCGAGCCGGCCCGGAACGACGAATTCTCAGTAGTGATCCTCGAAGCGCTTGGCGAGCTCGTCGATGTTCTCCGGCGGCCAGCCCGGCACTTCCATGCCGAGATGCAGACCCATCTGGGCCAGCACTTCCTTGATCTCGTTCAGGGACTTGCGGCCGAAGTTCGGAGTGCGGAGCATTTCCGCTTCGCTCTTCTGCACGAGGTCGCCGATGTAGACGATGTTGTCGTTCTTCAAGCAGTTGGCCGAACGCACCGACAGTTCGAGCTCGTCCACCTTCTTGAGGAAGGCCGGGTTGAAGGCGAGGTCCGGGATGATCTCCTGGGCGACTTCCTTGCGCGGCTCTTCGAAGTTGACGAACACGTTGAGCTGGTCCTGGAGGATGCGCGCGGCATAGGCCACGGAATCATCCGGCGTCAGCGCGCCGTTGGTCTCGATCGTCATGGTCAGCTTGTCGTAGTCGAGGATCTGGCCCTCGCGGGTGTTCTCGACCTTGTAGGAGACCTTGCGAACCGGCGAGTACAGGCTGTCGACCGGAATCAGGCCGATCGGCGCATCCTCGGGACGGTTGCGCTCGGCGGGCACGTAGCCCTTGCCGGTGGCGACCGTGAACTCCATGCGGATCTCGGCGCCCTCGTCGAGCGTGCAGATCTGGAGGTCCGGGTTGAGCACGACGACGTCGCCGACGGTCTGGATGTCGCCGGCGGTGACGACGCCCGGGCCCTGCTTCTTCACGACCATGCGCTTGGGGCCTTCGCCCTGCATCTTGATCGAGATGTCCTTGATGTTGAGCACGATGTCGGTGACGTCCTCACGGACGCCCGCGATCGAGGAGAACTCGTGGAGCACGCCGTCGATGTGCACCGACTGCACCGCCGCGCCCTGGAGCGAGGAGAGCAGGATGCGGCGCAGCGCGTTGCCGAGCGTCTGGCCGAAGCCGCGCTCGAGCGGCTCGGCGACGATGGTCGCGAAACGCGAGGGATCGCTGCCGGGCTGAATCTGGAGCTTGTTCGGCCGAATCAGTTCTTGCCAATTTTTCTGGATCGTCACTGTTTCACCCATACAGGCCAGTCGAACTGCCGTTGCAGACACTGGCGTTGGAGAAAGGCCGCAGGTCGCACCTGCGGCTTCTTACAAAAGTCATTGCGGGCGCCGATGCGCCCGCAACCTCTTAATCAAACGCGCCGACGCTTGCGGGGACGGCAACCGTTGTGCGGGATCGTGGTCACGTCACGGATCGAGGTCACCGTGAAGCCTGCGGCCTGAAGCGCGCGGAGCGCCGATTCGCGGCCCGAACCGGGACCTGCGACTTCGACTTCCAGCGTGCGCATGCCGTGCTCCTGGGCCTTCTTGGACACGTCCTCGGCGGCAACCTGCGCGGCGTACGGGGTCGACTTGCGCGAGCCCTTGAAGCCCATCGTGCCGGCGGAAGACCAGGCAATCGTGTTGCCCTGCGCGTCGGTGATGGTGATGGTCGTGTTGTTGAACGACGAGTTCACGTGCGCGACGCCGGAGGCGATGTTCTTGCGCTCACGACGACGAACGCGGGTGGCTTCCTTGCCCATAGATTACCTTTCCTGAAGATCTCAAACGCCGCCGTAATGCCAGCGGCTACACCTGTGGAACGAAAGGCGCGTGGCGAACGGGTCATCCCTGTTCGCCACACGCCGCGATTTGGATTCGAAAACTTACTTCTTCTTGCCGGCGATGGCCTTGGCCGGACCCTTGCGCGTGCGCGCATTGGTATGGGTGCGCTGGCCGCGCACCGGCAGGCCGCGACGATGACGCAGGCCGCGATAGCAGCCGAGGTCCATCAGACGCTTGATGTTGATGCCGACCTCACGACGCAGGTCGCCCTCGACGAGATAGTCGCGGTCGATCACTTCGCGGATCTGCAGCACTTCGGCGTCGCTCAGCTGATTGACGCGACGATCCACGGGGATCTTCACCTTCTCCAGGATCTCACCGGCGATCTTCTGGCCGATGCCGTGGATGTACTGGAGCGCGATCAGCACGCGCTTGTTGGTCGGGATGTTCACGCCGGCAATACGGGCCACGGCCTTCTCTCCTGTTGCCGATCCCTCGTCAGGAACCGGTCTTTAAGTGCTTGGTTTCTCGGGCAGGTGTTCACAAACGCGAACACGACGCCCACCCCTGGTCTTCCTGGGGCCCGGCATCGTTTGAAACTATCCGACTTGGATGCGGGGCTTATTAGGGGATTCAGGGGGCTTTCGTCAACCGCTGCTAGCGCTTAGCTCGCTTTTTCGTGACCTTTTTTGCGGCCTTTTTGGCACCCTTCTTGACAGCCCTCTTGGCGGTCGTTTTGGCTGCCTTTCTGGCCGCTTTCCTGGTCGCCTTCTTCGCACCTTTGACGGCTTTCTTAACGGCTTTCCTGGCCGCCTGTTTGGCGGTCTTGGCCGATTTGGCGGCCTTTTTGGCTGCTTTCGCCGGTTTTTTGGCCGTTTTCTTCGCCGCCTTGGTCTTTTTAGCCGGCGCAGCCTTGGCCGCGCTCTTGGTATGGGTCTTGGGTTCGACCGCCCCCAGCGCCAGGAGCTGGCGGTGGATGGCGCGGGTGACCTCGTCGATGGCCATCATGCCGTCGATGGTCGAGAGCTTGCGCCGCTCGGAATAATAGTGAATCAGCGGTTCCGTCTGGTTGCGGTAGTTGGCTAACCGCTTGGCCAGGACCTCCGGGGTGTCGTCGAGTCGGACCTCCTCCCCGCGCTCACGCATCTGGGCGACGCGGGTCTCGACACGGTTCAGGAGCGCGCTCTCGTTGACGCGGAGCTCGATCACGGCGTCGAGCTTGAGGTGCTTGTGCTTGAGCAGCTCGTCCAGTGCCTCGGCCTGCGGCACGGTGCGCGGGAAACCGTCGAGGATGAAGCCGTTGCGGGCATCCGGCTGGTCGATTCGATCGGAGATGATTCCGACCACGACCTCGTCGGGCACGAGAGCACCGCTGGCCATAATCTCCTTGGCCTTCAGCCCGACCGGCGTACCGGCCGCGACCGCGGCACGCAGCATCTCGCCGGTCGAGAGCTGGACGATGCCATAGCGTTGCACCAGCAACTGCGCCTGGGTCCCCTTGCCCGACCCCGGCGGTCCCAGAAGTATAATTCTCATCGGCGTACGCCCCCCGGATTGGTGAGCGATACGTCGCGCACCTGTGTTTTGATATCAAGAGCGGTGCAAACCACAACCAGCGCCCCACCGCCATTGATCATCATACTATAAGGCAGCCCGATCCCGTAAAGCTCGAAGACCTCCGGAATCAACTGCAACACAGTCAGGTAGACGGCTCCGACGACTGTCGTCAATGACACGACGCGGTCGAGATAGTCGGCGGTCGCCTCGCCCGGCGCGACACCGGGAATCGTGCCGTCGCGCGCGGCCAGGGATTTGGCCGCGTGCTCGGGATCGACGACGTAGGCGGTGTAGATGAAGGCCAGCACAAAGATCGCAACCGATCCAAGGACCAAATGGGCCAGCATGCCAAACCCAAGTTGCCGGTAGGCGGCTGCGACCCACGGCGTATCGGCACCAAAGATGTAGGCCAAACCAGCCACCGGCAGAAACAGGATCCACGGCGCCACGGTGGCCGGCACCAGAAAACCTGCGCTGTTGATCTTGATCGGGAGAACCGCTGCTCGCGCGGGCAGCAGGCGATCTCCAAGTCTGCCTCCAAATCTGCCTCCAAGTCTGCGCTCGGCGAACTCGACACGGACATTGCGTCGCGCACCTTCGACGAAGACGATCAGGGCGACGACCCCGATCCAGACCAGCGCGTGGAACAGCACGACACTGCCCGATACCTGGCCGTCCTGCAGAAGGCGTGCGATGCCGGCGATGTCGACCGGGACATGAACGAGAATATTGACGCTGAGCAGCAGCGCCAGACCATTGCCGATGCCGTGGCGGGTGATCTGTTCGCTGAGCCAGACCAGGACGAACACGCCACCCACGATCGAGGCCGTGGCCGCGAGCACGGGCCATGCGTCGGGATCGGGGACCAGCGCCGGAATTGTCCGGATGGTCGAGGCGTAGCCGTAGGCCTGGAAGGTGGTGAAGACCAGGGTCACGATCAGCGTGTAGCCGGAGATCCTGCGCCGGCCGCGCTCGCCCGACCTCTCGAGTGAGCTCAAGCGCCGCGATACCAGCGAGACAAGCCGGACCACGATCGCGGCCGTCAGATAGGGAAGGATACCGAGCGCGAAGATCGAAAAGCGAACCACATGTTCGCCTGAGAACGACGGGCTCGGCGCCCCCATCCCGACGAACGGGACCTAGGTGCCAAGCCTGAAAAGGAGCAGCGCGCCAATCGTGAAAGCGATCCGGCGCGCGAGCTCCCTGCTCATCTACGGCGGCCGCGCAGCTTCGACTTGCGGATCAGGCCTTCATACTGATGCGCCAGCAGATAGCCCTGTACCTGCGCCACCGTATCCATGGTGACGCTGACCACGATCAGCAGCGAGGTACCGCCGAAGTAGAACGGCACCGAGGCGTAGGAGATCAGGATTTCCGGGATCAGGCAGACGATCGCCAGATAGACCGCGCCGAGCACAGTGATGCGCGAGAGCACGTAGTCAATGTATTCCGCGGTGCGTTCGCCGGGACGGATGCCCGGAATGAAGCCGCCGTGCTTCTTCAGATTGTCTGCGGTCTCGGTCGGGTTGAACACGATCGCGGTGTAGAAGAAGGCGAAGAACACGATCAGCGCCAGATACATGATCAGGAACAGCGGACGGCCATGGCCGAGCTGGGTGGTGATCCACTGGAACCATTCCGGCCCACTGCCCGCGTTGAAGTTCGCCACCGTGGTCGGCAGCAGCAGCAGCGACGACGCGAAGATCGGCGGAATCACGCCGGAGGTGTTGAGCTTGAGCGGCAGATGCGAGGACTGGCCCTCGAACATCTTGTTGCCGACCTGGCGCTTCGGATACTGGATCAGGAGGCGACGCTGCGCGCGCTCCATGAACACGATGAAGGCAATCACGGCGACCGCCATGATGATGACGACCAGGATCAGGCCGGTCGACATCGCGCCCTGACGGCCGAGCTCGAGCATGTTGGCGAGCGCGGCGGGCAGCTCGGCGACGATGCCGGCGAGAATGATCAGCGAGATGCCGTTGCCGATGCCGCGCGAGGTGATCTGCTCGCCCAGCCACATCAGGAACATGGTGCCGCCGGTCAGCGTGATCGCCGTGGACAGGCGGAAGAACAGGCCGGGGTCGCTGACGACGTTGCCGGCGCCCTCGAGGCCCACCGCGATGCCGTAGGACTGGAACGCGGCCAGGATCACGGTGAGATAGCGGGTGTACTGGTTCAGCAGCTTGCGGCCGGACTCGCCTTCCTTCTTCAGCGCCTCGAGTTGCGGCGAGACGGTGGTGAGGAGCTGGATGATGATCGAGGCCGAGATATACGGCATGATGTTCAGCGCGAAGATCGCCATGCGGTGGATGCCGCCGCCGGCGAACATGTTGAACATGCCGAGGATGCCGCCCGCCTGGGAACGGAACACCTGCTCCCAGATATTGGGATCGATGCCGGGGAGCGGGATGTAGGTCCCGAGCCGATAAACGAGCAGCGCCCCCAGGGTGAACCAGATGCGCTTCTTCAGTTCGTCAGCCTTGGCAAACGCACCGAAATTGAGATTGGCTGCCAGTTGTTCCGCTGCAGAGGCCATCTTGGACTTTCTCCCGCCGCCTATTGCGCCGTCATGCCCGCGGCCGGGCTACATTATACCGGACACCGGACATTATCTGGGGCTCGGCTTCGATAAGTCCACGTCCCGCACGCGTAAAGGCCCGCGAGCCGCGGGCCAATGACGCAGTTGTTACGCCGCCTCGCCTTCTTCCTTGGCAGGGGCGAGGATCTTGACCGAGCCGCCGGCCTTCTCGACCGCGGCGATCGCGGTCTTGGTGGCGCCGTGGACTTCGATGTTGAGCTTGGACTTGAGCTCACCGCGGCCGAGCAGCCGCAGGCCACCCTTAGGCCGGCGCAGCACGCCGCCCTTCACCAGGGCCTCGACGTTCACGACGCTGCCGGCGTCGATCTTCTTGGCATCGACCGCTTCCTGGAGCCGGTCGAGATTGATCTCGGCGAACTCGACGCGGAAGATGTTGTTGAAGCCGCGCTTGGGCAGACGGCGATGCATCGGCATCTGGCCGCCTTCGAAACCCTTGATGCGCACGCCCGAACGCGCAGTTTGACCCTTGCCGCCGCGGCCGGACTGCTTGCCCTTGCCCGAACCGATGCCACGGCCGACGCGCATACGCTTCTTGCGCGAGCCGGCGTTGTCGGCGATATCGCTGAGCTTCATCGCCCTTCTCCTTATTTACTTCTCGTCGACGATGCGGACGAGATGGTGAACCTTCTCGATCATGCCGCGGACAGCCGGAGTATCCGGCAGTTCACTGGTGCGGCCGATCTTGTTGAGCTTGAGCCCGATCAGCGTCGAGCGCTGCGAGTGATGGCGGCGGATCGCGCTGCCCGTCTGCTCGAGCTTGATCGTCTTTGCGGTCGTAACGGCACTCTTGGCCATGGGAGTCTACTCCGAAAGCTTCCGTTAGTCGGCAGCCGCCTCGGCATCGCCACCGATACGGCGCGACTGCAGAGTGGACACCTTGATGTTGCGGCGGGCTGCGACCGAACGCGGCGAATCCTGATGTTTCAGCGCGTCGAAGGTCGCGCGAACCATGTTGTAGGGGTTCGACGAGCCGATCGACTTGGCGACCACGTCCTGGACGCCGAGCGTCTCGAACACGGCGCGCATCGGGCCGCCGGCGATGATGCCGGTACCGGCCGGAGCTGCACGCAGGTAGACACGGCCCGCGCCATGACGGCCGGCGATGTCGTGATGGAGCGTGCGGCCCTCGCGCAGCGAGACGCGGGTCAGATTGCGCTTGGCGGACTCGGTGGCCTTGCGGATCGCCTCCGGCACTTCGCGCGCCTTGCCGTGACCGAAGCCGGCGCGGCCCTTCTGGTCGCCGATCACGACCAGGGCTGCAAAACCGAAGCGCTTGCCGCCCTTGACGACCTTGGCCACGCGGTTGATGTGGACGAGCTTGTCGACGAACTCGCTGTCGCGCTCCTCGCGCTCCCTGCGTTCACGTCCGCCGCCGCCGCGTTGATCGCGTCCACCACGTTGTTCGCGTTCTGCCATTTTTCCAATCCTTCAGAGGCTTGCGCCTCAATCCTCAAATTCTGTTAGAAGCTCAGCCCGCTCTCACGCGCTGCATCGGCAAGAGCCTTGACGCGCCCGTGATAGAGGTAGCTGCCGCGATCGAACACGACTTCCTTGACGCCCTTCTCGGCGGCGCGCTCGGCCAGCAGCTTGCCGACCGCCTTCGCCGCATCGATGTCGGCGCCGGTCTTGCCGCCGTCGCGCATCGACTTCTCGAGCGAGGAGGCAGAGGCCAGCGTCTCGCCCTTCAGGTCGTCGATGACCTGGGCGTAGATGTGCTTGGACGAGCGGAACACCGACAGGCGCGGACGGCCGCCACCGGAGCGGCGCAGCTTCAGCCGTACACTGCGCTTGCGCCGGGCATTCGTAACCTTGGCTTTCGACATGACCGGCTCCGTTACTTCTTCTTGCCTTCCTTGCGGAAGATGAATTCGCCAACATACTTCACGCCCTTGCCCTTGTAGGGCTCCGGCGGACGATAGGAGCGAATCTCGGCGGCGACCTGGCCGACGCGCTGGATGTCGCTGCCGGTTACCGTGATCTCGGTCGGCTTCGGCACCGTGATCGTGATCCCCTCCGGGATCGCATAGACCACGTCGTGGCTGTACCCGAGCGCGAGCTGCAGGTTCTTGCCCTGCATCGCGGCGCGGTAACCGACGCCGGTGATCTCGAGCTTCTTCTCGAAGCCCTTGGTAACGCCTTCGACCAGATTCGCGACCTGGGCGCGAGCGGTACCGTACAGCGCCCGCGCGCGGTTGGTCTCGACCCGCGGGTTCACCTTGACCTGGCCGTTCTCGAGCTTCACCTCGACGTCGTCATGGACGACGAACTGAAGCTGGCCCTTCGGCCCCTTCATCTTGACGATCTGCCCATCGACGGTCGCGGTCACACCCGACGGAACCGGAACAGGCCTTTTGCCAACTCGTGACATGGATCAAAAATCCTTCTCAGAACACCGTGAAGAGAACTTCACCGCCCACGTTCGCTTCACGCGCACTGTGGTCGGCCATGATTCCCTTCGGCGTCGACAACACCGAAATGCCGAGCCCGTTGTTGACCCGCGGCAGGTTCTTCACCGAGGCGTAAACGCGACGCCCGGGCTTGGAGACACGTTCGATCTCGCGGATGACGGGCTCGCCGTCGAAATACTTCAGCTCGATCTCGATCTCGCTGCGGCCCGAGGAATGCTCGAGCGTGGCGTAACCGCGGATGTAGCCCTCGGACTTCAGCACTTCGAGGACGTTCTCGCGCATCTTCGAACCAGGCGTGGAGACCTTGCTCTTGGCGCGCATCTGCGCGTTGCGGATACGGGTGATCAGATCGCTGATTGGATCGTGCGTAGACATCTAAACGACCCTCCTTACCAGCTGGACTTCACGAGGCCCGGGACCATGCCCTTGGAGCCAAGTTCGCGCAGCGCGATGCGGGACAGCTTGTTCTTGCGGTAGTTCGAGCGCGGACGACCCGACAGCTCGCAACGCAGGCGGATGCGGGTTGCCGACGAGTTGCGCGGCATTTCCGCCAGCTTCAGGGTGGCGGCGAACCGCTCCTCCATCGGCAGCGTCTTGTCGGCGATGATCGCCTTCAACCGCTCGCGCTTGGGGGCGGCGTTCTTCACCATCCGCTTGCGCCGGTTGTTCTTCTCGATTGAACTCTTCTTTGCCATGCTTGGCTCCTGGGTATCCGCGTTTGAGAGGCTTTAGGTCAGCGTCTCACTGCCGGAACGGGAAATTGAAAGCGGTCAACAAGGCCCTCGCCTCTTCGTCGGTCTTGGCCGTGGTGCAGACGGTGATGTCCATGCCGCGGGCTTCCGTGACCTTGTCGAAGTCGATCTCGGGGAAAATGATGTGCTCCTTGATGCCGAGCGAGTAGTTGCCGCGGCCGTCGAAGCTCTTCGGGTTCAGGCCGCGGAAGTCGCGGACGCGCGGCAGCGCGACCGTCACCAGGCGATCGATGAACTCGTACATGTGGGCCTTGCGCAGCGTGACCTTGCAGCCGATCGGCTGGTTCTCACGCAGCTTGAAGGTCGCGATTGCGATACGCGAATAGGTCACGATCGCCTTCTGGCCGGCGATCTGGGTCAGCTCGGCAGCGGCGGTCTCGGCCTTCTTGCGGTCGTTGACGGAATCGCCAACGCCCATGTTCAGCACGACCTTGTCCAGGCGCGGAACCTGCATGACGTTCTCATAACCGAACTTCTCGGTCATGGCCGTGCGGATCTTCGCGTCGTATTCCGCGCGCAGGCGCGGCGTGTAAGCGGCCTCAGCCATCGATCTCAGCTCCCGAGCTCTTGGCGATGCGGACCTTCTTGCCGTCCGCCAGAATCTTGAATCCGACGCGGGTCGGCTTTCCATCCTTGCCGACATACGCGATGTTGGACAGTTGGATCGGCGACTCCTTCGAGATGATGCCGCCCTCCTGGGCCTGCGTCTGCTTCTGGTGACGCTTGACCATGTTGATGCCGCGCACCAGCGCCGTGCCGGCGTCGGGACGCACTTCGAACACTTCGCCGGTGCGGCCCTTGTCGCGGCCGGTCAGCACGACGACCTTGTCGCCCTTGCGGATCTTGGCAGCCATCACAGCACCTCCGGCGCGAGCGAGATGATCTTCATGTGGTTCTTCGCGCGCAGCTCGCGCGGCACGGGCCCGAAGATACGGGTGCCGACCGGCTCGGACTGGTTGTTGATCAGGACGGCGGCGTTGCGGTCGAAGCGGATGACCGAACCGTCGGCGCGGCGGATGTCCTTGCGGACGCGCACCACGACGGCCTTCATCACGTCGCCCTTCTTCACCTTGCCACGCGGAATTGCTTCCTTGATCGAAACGACGATGATGTCGCCGATCGTGGCGTAGCGGCGCTTGGAGCCCCCGAGCACCTTGATACACATGACACGGCGTGCGCCAGAATTGTCGGCCACGTCGAGGTTGGTCTGCATCTGAATCATTGATGCACCTCGTCCTCTTCTCTTTGCGCCAGCCCAGCCGGCGCTCAACATTTCCCTGAAGTCAGTCGGCTAAAGCCGACAGATCAGGCGCTTTTCTTGTGTTCGCCCCGGATCACGACCCAGCGCTTCAACTTCGAAATCGGCTTCGATTCCTCGATCCACACCATGTCGCCCGGCTTGAACTCGTTGCTCTCGTCGTGCGCGTGGTAGTTCTTCGAACGGCGGATCGTCTTCTTGTAGATCGGGTGCGTGAAGCGGCGATCAACGCGCACCACGATGGTCTTGGCTTGCTTGTCGCTGACGACCACGCCCTGCAAAGTACGTTTCGGCATCTTCGTAAGCCTCTTACTTCTTCTTCGCGCGCGTCTGCGCGGCGACGGTCTTGATCCGGGCGATGTCACGGCGGGCCTCGCGCAGGCGCGAGGTGTTCTCGAGCTGCCCGGTGGCGCGCTGGAAGCGCAGGTTGAAGCGCTCCTTCTTCAGGTTCAGGACGGCGTCGTCCTGCTGGTCGGGGCTCATCGCGCGGATGTCTTCGATCTTCATCTGGGCCATGGCCATTACTCCGCAATGCGCTCGACGAAGCGCGTCTTGATCGGCAGCTTGGCGGCCGCCAGGGTCAGCGCCTCACGCGCCGTCTGGGTGTTGACGCCGTCGATCTCGAACAGCACCCGGCCCGGCTTGACGCGGGCGACCCACAATTCCGGCGAACCCTTGCCGGAGCCCATGCGGACTTCGGCCGGCTTCTTCGACACCGGAACGTCGGGGAACACGCGGATCCAGACGCGGCCGGCGCGCTTCATGTGGCGGGTCAGCGCGCGGCGAGCGGCTTCGATCTGGCGCGCGGTGACGCGCTCAGGCTCGGTCGCCTTCAGGCCGAACTGGCCGAACGCCAACGTCGCGCCCGAAGACGCAACGCCGTGGATGCGGCCCTTATGCGCCTTCCGGAACTTCGTTTTCTTAGGTTGCATCATGGCTTTAAGCCCTCAAATTCCTGTGCGGCTTTAGGCTGCAGCCGTATCGCGGCGCTGACGGCCACCACGATCACCACTGCCACCCGTCTCGCCTTCGGCCATTCTCTTGTCCTGGGCCATCGGATCGTGCTCGAGGATCTCACCCTTGAAGATCCAGACCTTGACGCCGCAGGTGCCGAAGGTCGTGAACGCGGTCGCAACGCCGTAGTCGATGTCGGCGCGCAGCGTGTGCAGCGGCACGCGACCTTCGCGGTACCACTCCATGCGCGCGATTTCCGCACCGCCCAGACGTCCCGAGCAGTTGATGCGGATGCCTTCCGCGCCCAGACGCATCGCCGACTGAACGGCGCGCTTCATGGCACGGCGGAACGCCACGCGGCGCTCGAGCTGCTGCGCGATCGACTCGGCCACCAGCGTCGCATCGAGCTCCGGCTTGCGGATTTCGACGATGTTGATGACGACGTCGGACGAAGTGATGTCCGCGACCTTCTTGCGCAGCTTGTCGATGTCGGCGCCCTTCTTGCCGATCACCACGCCCGGACGAGCCGAGTGGATGGTGACGCGGCACTTCTTGTGCGGACGCTCGATCACGATGCGGGCGACGGCCGCCTGCTTGAGCTCCTTGTGCAGGATCTCACGGATCTTGACGTCTTCGTGCAGCAGCTTGCCGTATTCCTGCTTGCCGGCGAACCAGCGGGAATCCCAGGTACGGTTGATGCCGAGACGCAGACCGATCGGATTGATCTTTTGACCCATCGTGTTCTCCTGCGCCCTTAAGCGGCTGCTTCGGCTTCGACCTGACGAACGATGATCGTCAGCTGCGAAAACGGTTTGTAGACACGGCCCGAGCGGCCACGGCCGCGGGCTGCGAAGCGCTTCATCACGAGGCCATTGCCGACGAAGGCCTGCGCCACGACGAGATCGTCGACGTCGAGATCGTGGTTGTTCTCGGCATTGGCGATAGCCGATTCCAGGCACTTCTTCACGTCGACCGCGATCCGCTTGCGCGAAAACTGCAGATCGGCGAGCGCAGCAGCTGCCTTCCGGCCGCGAATGAGCTGGGCGACCAGGTTGAGCTTCTGCGGGCTCACCCGCAGCATCCGGGCGACCGCCTTGGCCTCGTTTTCGGCGAGGCTCCGTTCGCGCTTAGGTTTGCTCATCGTTTAATCCTCAAGCCTTCTTGGCTTTCTTGTCGCCGGAGTGGCCATGGAAGGTCCGGGTCGGCGAGAACTCGCCGAACTTGTGACCGACCATTTCCTCGTTGACGGCCACCGGCACGTGCTTCTGACCGTTGTAGACGCCGAAGGTCAGGCCGACGAACTGCGGCAGGATCGTCGAGCGACGGCTCCAGATCTTGATGACGTCGTGACGGCCGGACGCACGGGCGGCATCTGCCTTCTTGAGCAGAGAACCCTCGACGAACGGGCCTTTCCAGACTGAACGAACCATGTCCGGCGTTCCTTACTTCTTCCGCTTGTGGCGGCTTAGGAGAATGAATTTGTTGGTCGACTTGTTGGTGCGGGTCTTCTTGCCCTTGGTCGGCTTGCCCCACGGGGTGACCGGGTGGCGACCGCCCGAGGTACGACCTTCACCACCGCCGTGCGGATGGTCGATCGGGTTCATCGAAACACCGCGGTTGTGCGGCTTGCGGCCCAGCCAACGGTTGCGGCCGGCCTTGCCGATCGAGGTGTTCATGTGATCCGGGTTCGACACCGCGCCGATCGTGCCGCGGCAACGGCCGTGCACCAGGCGCTGCTCGCCCGAGTTCAGGCGGATGATCACGTAGTCCTGGTCACGGCCGACGAGCTGGGCATAGGTGCCCGCGGAACGGGCGAGCTGGCCGCCCTTCCCGATCTTGAGCTCGATGTTGTGGATGATCGTGCCGACCGGCATGTTGCCGAGCGGCATGACGTTGCCCGGCTTCACGTCGACATAGTTGCCGGCGATGATGGTGTCACCCACGGCGAGGCGCTGCGGCGCCAGGATGTAGGCCTGCTCGCCGTCCTGATACTTGATCAGCGCGATGAAGCCGCTGCGGTTCGGATCGTATTCCAGCCGCTCGACGGTCGCGGGAACGTCGATCTTCTCACGCTTGAAATCGACGGTGCGCAGCGTCCGCTTGTGACCACCGCCGCGGAAGCGCACGGTGATGCGACCGGTGCTGTTGCGGCCGCCCGAGGAGTGCTTGCCCTCGGTCAGCGCCTTGACCGGCTTGCCCTTGTAGAGGGCCGAACGATCGACCATGACCAGCTGGCGCTGGCCCGGCGTCGTGGGATTGAATGTCTTCAGTGCCATCGTCGTGCGACCTTACAGACCGGTGGTCACGTCGATCCGGTGACCCTCTTCGAGAGTCACGATCGCGCGCTTGGAGTTCGACTGCGAGCCGAGATTGCCGCGGAAGATCTTGGTCTTGCCCTTGCGGACCAGCGTGTTGACGCTCTTGACCTTGACGTCGAACAGCTTCTCGATCGCTTCCTTGATCTGCGGCTTGGTCGCCTTGGCGGCGACCTTGAACAGCACCTTGTTGTGCTCCGAGGCGATCGTGGCCTTTTCGGTCACGACCGGCGACAGGATCACGTCGTAGTGGCGAGCCTCGATGTTCTTCGTCATTTGAAGCGCGCCTCCAGCGCATCGATGGCGGCCTTGGTCAGAACGAGCTTCTGACGGCGCAGGATGTCGTAGACGTTGATGCCCTGGATCGGCAGCACGTCCATGTTCGGGATGTTGCGGGCCGCAGCGGCGAAGCCGTTGTTGAGCTCGGCGCCGTCGATGATCAGCGCGTTGGTCAGACCCAGACCCGAGAAGTGACCGAGCAGCGCCTTGGTCTTGGCGGCTTCCAGCGCGGCCTTCTCGATCACGACGAGATCGCCGTCCTTGGCCTTGGCCGAGAGCGCATGCTTCAGCGCCAGCGCGCGGACCTTCTTCGGCAGGTCGGTGGCGTGCGAACGCACCACCGGACCGAAGGCACGGCCGCCGCCACGGAACTGCGGCACGCGGGCCGAGCCGTGACGAGCACCACCGGTGCCCTTCTGCTTGTACATCTTCTTGCCGGTGCGCCAGATCTCGGCGCGGCCCTTGGCCTTGTGCGTGCCGGCCTGACGCTTGTTGAGCTGCCACTGCACGCAACGCGCAATGATGTCCTGGCGCGGCTCGAGGCCGAAAATGGTGTCGGAGAGCTGGACCGAGCCGGCTTCCTTACCTTCGAGGGTGGTGACCTTCAATTCCATCTCACGCACCCTCTTGCTGGGCCGCAGCCTCGGCTTCGCCACCGGCAACCTTGAACTTGCCGGGCTTCGGAGCTTCCTTCGGCAGCGGCTTCTTGACGGCGTCGCGCACGCGGATCCAGCCGCCCTTGGAGCCGGGAACGGCGCCTTCGACGAGGATCAGGCCACGCTCGACATCGAGCTGAACGACGCGAAGGTTGAGCGTGGTGATGCGGTCGACACCCATGTGGCCGGGCATCTTCTTGTTCTTCCAGGTCTTGCCGGGGTCCTGACGGCCACCGGTCGAACCGATCGAGCGGTGCGAGACCGAGACGCCGTGGGTGGCGCGCAGACCGCCGAAGTTCCAGCGCTTCATGCCGCCGGCGAAGCCCTTACCGACCGAGGTGCCGGTGACGTCGACGAACTGGCCGACGACGAAGTGGTCGGCGAGGATCTCGGCGCCGACCGGGATCATGGCATCCGCGGTGACGCGGAATTCCTCGACCCGGCGCTTCGGCTCGACCTTGGCGACCGCGAACTGGCCGCGCTCCGCCTTGGGCATGTAAACGGTCTTGCGGGCACCAGAACCAAGCTGGAGCGCGACGTAACCGTTTTTCTCTTCGGTACGGTGGCCCACGACCTGGCAATTGCCGAGCTTCAGCACGGTCACGGGGATATGTTCGCCGGCCTCTGTAAAGACCCGCGTCATCCCGACCTTTTGTGCGATCACTCCGGAGCGCATCGGCTTGCTTCCTGTTCTTTCTGTCCGCTTGCGCGAACGGGATCCAAAAATCTTAGAGCTTGATCTCGACGTCGACACCGGCGGCCAGGTCGAGCTTCATCAAAGCATCGACGGTCTGCGGGGTCGGATCGACGATATCGAGCAAGCGCTTGTGAGTGCGCATCTCGAACTGCTCGCGGCTCTTCTTGTCGACGTGGGGCGAACGGTTGACGGTGAACTTCTCGATGCGGGTGGGCAGCGGAATGGGTCCGCGGACCTGCGCGCCGGTGCGCTTCGCCGTGTTCACGATCTCGCGGGTCGACGTATCGAGGATACGATGGTCGAACGCCTTGAGACGGATACGAATGTTTTGGCCGTTCATTGCCGTGGTCTCTCTTCAGTGGGGTGGCGAATAGCGAATAGCGAATGTCACCATTCGCTACTCGCCGATCCCTATTCTCGTAATTACTCGATGATCGAGGCGACGACGCCGGCGCCGACGGTGCGGCCACCTTCGCGGATCGCGAAGCGGAGCTTCTCTTCCATCGCGATCGGCACGATCAGGTGCACTTCCATCGCGATGTTGTCGCCCGGCATCACCATCTCGGTGCCTTCCGGCAGGTGCACGACACCGGTCACGTCGGTGGTGCGGAAGTAGAACTGCGGACGGTAGTTGGTGAAGAACGGGGTATGGCGGCCGCCCTCTTCCTTGGTGAGGATGTAAGCCTCAGCCTTGAACTTGGTGTGCGGCTTGACCGAACCCGGCTTGCACAGCACCTGGCCGCGCTCGACGTCTTCGCGCTTGGTGCCGCGGAGCAGCGCACCGATGTTGTCGCCGGCCTGGCCCTGATCGAGCAGCTTGCGGAACATTTCGACGCCGGTGACGGTGGTCTTCTGGGTCGCACGAAGACCGACGATCTCGATTTCCTCGCCGACCTTGACGATACCGCGCTCGACACGGCCGGTCACGACGGTGCCGCGGCCCGAGATCGAGAACACGTCTTCAACCGGCATCAGGAACGGCTGGTCGATCGGACGCTCCGGCTGCGGGATGTACTCGTCGACGTTCTTCATCAGCTCGAGGATGGCGTCGTGGCCGAGCTTCTTGTCGGAATCTTCGAGAGCGGCGAGCGCCGAACCCTTGATGATCGGGATCTTGTCGCCCGGGAAGTCGTACTTCGAGAGCAGCTCGCGGACTTCGAGCTCGACGAGCTCGAGCAGTTCCGGATCGTCGACCATGTCGCACTTGTTGAGGAACACGACGAGCGCCGGCACGCCGACCTGGCGGGCGAGCAGGATGTGCTCGCGGGTCTGCGGCATCGGGCCGTCAGCGGCCGACACGACCAGGATCGCACCGTCCATCTGGGCGGCGCCGGTGATCATGTTCTTGACGTAGTCGGCGTGGCCGGGGCAGTCGACGTGGGCGTAGTGGCGGTTCGGCGTCTCGTACTCGACGTGCGCGGTCGAGATCGTGATGCCACGCGCCTTCTCTTCCGGCGCCTTGTCGATCTGGTCGTACGCGGTGAACGTCGCACCGCCGGCTTCGGCGAGAACCTTGGTGATCGCCGCGGTCAGCGACGTCTTGCCATGGTCGACGTGACCGATGGTGCCGATGTTGCAGTGCGGCTTGTTACGTTCAAACTTTGCTTTGGCCATTTGACTCTCCGTTCAATCGTCAGTTCGTGACCGACGACAATCAGGCAAACTTCTTCTGGACTTCTGCCGACACGTTGGCCGGCGCTTCTGCGTAGTGGTCGAACTGCATGGTAAAGGTTGCGCGACCCTGGCTCATCGAGCGCAGGTTATTCACGTAACCGAACATGTTCATGAGCGGCACCATCGCATTGATGACGTTGGCGTTGCCGCGCATGTCCTGACCCTGGATCTGACCGCGCCGCGAATTCAGGTCGCCAATGACCGAGCCGGTGTAGTCTTCCGGGGTCACCACTTCGACCTTCATGATCGGCTCGAGCAGGACGGACTTGCCCTTCTGCAAGGCTTCGCGGAATGCCGCGCGCGATGCGATTTCGAAGGCGAGCGCCGACGAGTCGACGTCATGATACTTGCCGTCGACGAGCTGAACCTTGACGTCGACCACGGGGAAGCCCGCGACGACACCAGAGCTCATCACGCTGTTGAGGCCCTTTTCCACGCCGGGGATGTATTCCTTCGGAACCGCACCACCGACGATCTTGGACTCGAACTCATAGCCCTTGCCGGGCTCGTTCGGCTCGACCACGATCGACACTTCCGCGAACTGACCGGTACCGCCGGTCTGCTTCTTGTGGGTGTACTTGACCTCGGCCTTCTTGGTGACGCGCTCACGGAACGCAACCTGGGGCGCGCCGATGTTGGCGTCGACCTTGTAGGTCCGCCTGAGGATGTCGACCTTGATGTCGAGATGGAGTTCGCCCATGCCCTTGAGGATGGTCTGGCCGGACTCCTGGTCGGTCGACACGCGGAAGGACGGATCCTCCGCAGCGAGCTTGGCCAGCGCCACGCCCAGCTTTTCCTGGTCGGCCTTGGACTTCGGCTCGATCGCGATCTCGATGACCGGCTCGGGGAATTCCATCTTCTCGAGGATCACCTGCTTGTCGGGATCGCACAGCGTGTCACCGGTGCGCGCTTCCTTCAGGCCGGCCAGCGCGACGATGTCGCCGGCATAGGCTTCCTTGATGTCTTCGCGGTTGTTCGCATGCATCAAGAGCATACGCCCGATGCGCTCCTTCTTCTCGCGGGTCGAGTTCACGACGCCGGTGCCGCTCTGCAGAACGCCGGAGTAGATGCGGCAGAAGGTGATGGTGCCGACGAACGGGTCGTCCATGATCTTGAACGCGAGCAGCGCGAGCGGCTCCTTGTCGTCCGCCTTGCGCACGACTTCGTTGCCGCGATCGTCGGTGCCCTTGATCGCGGGCACGTCGATCGGCGACGGCAGATAGTCGACGACGGCGTCGAGCAGCGGCTGAACGCCCTTGTTCTTGAAGGCCGAGCCGCACAGCACGGGATAGAACGCGCCGGTCAGGACCGCTTTGCGGATCAGCCGCTTCAGCGTCTCTTCGTCCGGCTCCTTGCCGTCGAGATAGGCTGCCATGGCGTCGTCGTCGAGCTCGACGGCGGCTTCCACCATCTTCTCGCGGTATTCCTTGGCCTGCTCGACCAGATCTTCCGGGATGTCGACATAGTCGAACTTCGCGCCGAGCGATTCATCGTTCCAGATGATGCCCTGCATCTTCACGAGGTCGACGAGACCCTTGAAGTTGTTCTCGGCACCGATCGGAAGCTGGATCGCGATCGGCTTGGCGCCGAGGCGGTCGACGATGTCGGCCAAACACTTGAAGAAATCGGCGCCGGTCTTGTCCATCTTGTTGGCGAAGACGATGCGCGGAACCTTGTACTTGTCGCCCTGGCGCCAGACCGTCTCGGTCTGGGGCTCGACGCCCTGGTTCGAGTCGAGCACGCAGACGGCGCCGTCGAGCACGCGCAGCGAACGCTCGACTTCGATGGTGAAGTCGACGTGGCCGGGGGTGTCGATGATGTTCAGGCGCTTGCCGGCCCAGAACGCGGTGGTCGCAGCCGAGGTGATCGTGATGCCACGCTCCTGCTCCTGCTCCATCCAGTCCATCGTCGCAGCACCTTCGTGCACTTCGCCGATCTTGTGGCTCTTGCCGGTGTAATAGAGGATGCGCTCGGTGGTCGTGGTCTTGCCGGCATCGATATGCGCCATGATACCGAAGTTGCGGTAATTCTCTATGGCATGAACGCGGGGCATGAGGTGTTCCTTAGATTCCGTGTGTCGCCGTTACCAGCGATAGTGCGAGAAGGCGCGGTTGGCTTCCGCCATCCGGTGCACGTCTTCACGCTTCTTGACGGCGTTGCCACGGTTGTTCGACGCGTCCAGGAGCTCAGCCGAGAGCCGCTCGGTCATGGTCTTCTCGTTGCGGTCGCGCGCAGCCGAGATCAGCCAGCGAATGCCCAGCGCCTGACGGCGGGTCGAACGAACTTCGACCGGAACCTGGTAGGTCGCGCCGCCGACGCGGCGGGAGCGCACTTCGATCGTCGGCATGACGTTCTCGAGTGCCTGCTCGAACACGCCGAGCGGGCTCTGCTTGGTCTTGGCTTCGATGATACCGAACGCACCGTAGACGATGCCTTCGGCGACCGACTTCTTGCCGGCGTACATCACCGAGTTCATGAACTTCGTGACGATGATGTTCCCGAACTTCGGATCGGGAAGGACTTCGCGCTTTTCCGCTGAGTGGCGACGAGACATGGACCTGGTTCCCGCTTACTTCGGACGCTTCGCGCCGTACTTCGAACGACGCTGCTTACGGTTCTTGACGCCCTGGGTATCCAGAACGCCGCGGAGGATGTGGTAGCGCACGCCGGGCAAGTCCTTGACGCGACCGCCGCGGATCATGACCACCGAGTGCTCCTGGAGGTTATGGCCCTCACCGGGGATGTAGCCGATCACCTCGAAGCCGTTGGTCAGGCGCACCTTGGCAACCTTACGAAGCGCCGAGTTCGGCTTCTTCGGGGTCGTGGTGTAGACGCGGGTGCAAACACCACGCTTCTGCGGCGACTGCTGCAGCGCCGGCACCTTCTTGCGCGACTTCTGCACTTCACGCGGTTGAGCGATCAGCTGGTTGATCGTCGGCATCCTGGCCTTACCCTTTGTTCTGTCGCAGACCCTTCCGGATCCGCTGTCTTGCCGCAGCCCGCTCCCGGGACTGCAAATTCTTTCGAGCTACCCGCCCGACGAGGCCGCCTTCCGCGGAACAATCCGCACAAAGCGAAATCGCGCCAACCGCCCCATCAACGGGCGGAAAGCGCTTCGACGCCACAGAGGACCGCAGTATTGAGGCCGGCGGCATAAAGCCGCGGCCCGCGCACTGAGGTCATGCATCCGAATTCGATCTCAAGAGAACAAGCTCAAGAGAACTAGAATCGCACTGGCATTGCCTAGCTATGATCGACAGCGTTTGAGCGGCATTCGTCGAGGTTGGTGCCCGCCTTGAGCGATCCCTTGTGGCTTTAGTCCTAGGGGATCTAGCGGGTGGCCCGTTCCGACGCTGGCGATGCTCACCGCCTGTCGTTAAGTGAGGCGCTTTCTATGCGTGAGAATCGATCAAGTCAAGGCGAAACGACAGTCACGAAGCGCTTCAGGAGCCTGTCAAAATCGCTGTTTGCCGCGCTCGCCGCACCACTCCGATATGGGAACGGACTCTCGGTTCCGCCAGCCTGAGAATTATTATACCCGGGCGAAAAGTACTTTTATGACCAGGGCTAAGGCTTTTTTTCCTGTTGATGCGCCAATCTGGGCCCTTCGGCAGGAAATGGGCGCCATGCGGTACACCGACATTGCCATCATCGGCGGGGGATTGGCAGGCTCGACGGCCGCCGCCATGCTCGGCCGGGCCGACATTTCGACCGTCCTGATCGATCCGCATGAGAGCTATCCGGCGGACTTTCGCGTCGAGAAACTCAGTGGCCGGGAGCAGGTTGGGCGATTCCTGAAGACCGGAATCGCAGAATCAGTGCTGCGCCGCGCGACCTTTACCGGCGAGAACTGGATCGCCCGCTTCGGCCGCCTGCTCGACAAGGCGCCGAGCCGGCAGTTCAACATCCGCTACGATTCTCTGGTCAACGCCGTCCGCGACGAAATCCCCGATTCCGTCGAGCGCATCTGCGCCAAGGCCATCGCCGTCGAGACGAGCGAGGAGCGGCAGAGGGTTGCGCTCTCCAATGACGAGACGATCTCTGCCCGCCTGGTGGTGCTCGCCAATGGCTTGAATGTCGGCCTGCGCCACCAGCTCGGTATCACCCGAAAAGTCATCAGCGCCTGCCATTCGGTCTCGATCGGGTTCGACATCGTTCCGGTCGGGTGCCCAGCATTCGCCTTCCCGGCTCTGACCTACTTCTCCGAACGTCCGAGCGACCGCATCCCGTACATCACGCTGTTTCCGGTCGGCACGCGGATGCGTGCCAATCTGTTCGTCTATCGCGCCTTCGACGATCCCTGGCTGCGCGAGCTGCGCCGCGCCCCGACCGAGACGCTGGACGCAGCCCTGCCCCGGCTCAAGGCCATCACCGGCCCGTTCGAGATCGCGGGCGAGATCAAGATCCGCCCGGTCGATCTCTATGTGAATGATTGCCGCGGCCAGCCCGGCCTCGTGCTGGTGGGCGATGCCTTCGCGACCTCCTGCCCTGTCGCCGGCACCGGCTGCGACAAGGTCTTCACCGACGTCGAGCGGCTCTGCAACGTCCACATCCCGGAGTGGCTCGCTTGCGACGGGATGGGTGCGGCCAAGATTGCTGCCTTCTACGCAGATCCGGTCAAGCGGGCCTGCGACGAATGGTCGGCGGCGAAGGCGTTCGACTTCCGCTCAGTCTCGATCGGCACGAGCTCCTACTGGACGGCGCAGCGCTGGGCCCGCTTCATCGCCTGGTCGGTTCAGGGCCTGCTGCGGCCGCTTGGAGGCGCCTTCGAGCTGGAGCCGAACTTGCTCGGTCATTCCTCCTCGTCGTCCTCATCCTCATCATCCTCGAGGTCGTCTTCGTCCTCATCGTCCCTGCCGTCGTCGGCGTGAGCAGCCGCGCCGTGCGGCTGGTGGATCTGGTCGTTCCACAGCTTGCGATAGGTACCGTTCTTGGCGAGCAGCTGGGCATGCGAGCCTCGCTCGATCGCCCGGCCCCCTGAGATCACGATGATCTCGTCCATCTCCACCACCGAGGTCAGGCGGTGGGTCGACCAGATCATGGTGCGGCCCTTGGCGACCTTGAGCAGCGTGCGGTTGATCGCGGCTTCCGTGGTCTGGTCCAGCGCCGAGGTGGCTTCGTCCAGCAGCAGCACGGAAGGGTTGCGGATGACCGCGCGCGCGATCGCGATGCGCTGGCGCTGACCGCCCGACAGGGTGTCGCCGCGCTCACCGACCGGCGTGTCGTATCGCTGCGGCAGGCCCATGATATAGCGGTGGATCTCGGCCTTCTTGGCGGCCTCCTCCACCTCCTCGTCGGTCGCGCCCTCCTTGCCGAGCCGGATGTTCTCGCGGATCGACATGTTGAACAGCATGTTCTCCTGGAACACCACCGCCATGCTCCGGCGCAGCGAATCCAGCGTCACCTTGCGGACGTCGACGCCGTCGATGGTGACGCGGCCTTCGTCGGGCACATAGAGCCGCAGGATCAGGTTGAGCAACGTGCTCTTGCCGGAGCCGCTCGGGCCCACGATCGCGATGCGCTTGCCCGCATTGAGCTTGAGGCTGAGATTGTCCAGCACCGGGGTCTGACTGCCCTCATACTGGAAGGTGACGTGATCGAACGTGATGTCGTTGGTGATGCGCGGCAAATCGGGCGCGCCGGGGCGGTCGGCTGCGCGCGTCGGCTCGTCCAGCAGCTCCTGCATGTGCCGGATCGCCGCCGCCGAGGAGATCGACACCGGGATGAAATGCATCACATGGGCGATGTTGTAGGAGACCTCCCAGAACGCACTCTCGAAGGTGACGAAGGTGCCGATGGTGATCTGGCCCTTGGTGGCAAGATAAGCGCCGATCGCGAGCACCACGAGGTGCAGCATCAGCACCGAGATGGTGACCGTCCGCTCCACCATGGTCGACAGGAACGCGGCTGAGGCGATCTTGTCGCGCGCTGCGTGGTTGCGGAAGGTGAAGAAGCCGAACATCTTGCGCTGCAGGCTGAACGCCTTGATCACGGCCTGCGCCGCCACGTTCTCCTGCACCATGCCGAGCAGCGCGCTCTCGTTGAGCTTCTGCTCGTAATTGGCCTGCACCGCCTTGGGCGTCAGGATCCGGGGACCGATCAGCGTGATCGGGAACACGAGCAGCGCGACCGCCGCGAGCTGCCAGTTCAGGAACACCATCAGGATGATGCCGGCGATCAATTCCAGAAACGGCAGCGCGGCGCTGTTGGCAAACGTCTTGACCGAGCCTTCGAAGGCCGAGAGGTCGACGGAGAAGCGCGACAGGATCTCGCCGCGCTTGGTGCGGCCGAAATAGGCCGCCGGCAGGTCCTGGACGTGCTCGAACAGGCGCTTGCGGACGTCGGAGATGATGCAGGCCGCCAATCGCGCGTCCCAGCGCTCGTACCAGACCGCGACGATCGAGGTGAAGATGCCGGCGACGGCAAGCACGCCGAGGATCTTGTACAGCGCCTGGAAGTCCTCCTCCCCGAGCGCGTCGTCGATCAGGAACTTGAGGCTGAGCGGCATGATGACGTTGAACAGCGTCTCTACGAAGACGCC
Organism: Bradyrhizobium sp. TM233; assembly: GCF_036247965.1. NCBI lineage: Bacteria > Pseudomonadati > Pseudomonadota > Alphaproteobacteria > Hyphomicrobiales > Nitrobacteraceae > Bradyrhizobium > Bradyrhizobium sp. TM233. The sequence goes on from NZ_BTIG01000003.1 coordinate 55,228, forward strand.
GAACGCCACGAATGACAGCATCCGTTTGTAATTGGCCAGGAATGGCTTGACGAACCCGACGATGGTCGCGAGCGCGCCGGCGGCTTCGCGCGCGGTAAAGACGACGAGGTCCTCGTCCTCATCGTCGTCGTCGAGCTCCAGCTCGTCGTCCGCCTCGTCTTCGGCATCCTCGTCGTCTTCGAGGTCCGGCTTGGCAGCCGAGGCGAGCTTGTCGTCGAGCTCGGCCGCCTGTTCGGCGGCGAGCTTCTGTTTGTCGGGCGAAAGAGGCTTGTCGTCGGGCGAGAAAGGCTTGGATGCCATGAAACCAACCGATGCTGACGGCCGGCATGACCGCAGAGAAAGCAGGACATAGCGGAAAGCCGCTATCGCACCGATTCTATGCGATCAGGATGAATTCGGCAAAAACAATTGGCGAATTCAATGCGACCGCGGCTAGTCCTCGTCCTCCTCCTCAACCTTGTCGAAGAAGGAATAGCGCAAGCTGTCGGCGTCGGCGTACCACTGCCCCGGCCCCTTGTTGGCGGCGAGCGTCGCCTCCCACAGCGCGTCGGTGCAATCCTTGCGGTGCATCGAGAGGTCGAAACCATTGCCGAAGAACAGTTCGGACCATTCCCACCAGGTGCCGAGTTTCTTGACTCCGCGCAGGAGGTCGTAGCGGTCGATCAGCGCCGGCGCCATGTCCGAGGTGATCGAGCCGAACACGAGTCCGGTCTTGACCACGCGGTTCAGCTCCTTGATGGCGCGGACCACCTGCTTCGGGGAAACGTGGCAAAGGCTGGTCTCGAACACGAAGTCGAACGCGCCGTCCTTGAACGGCATGTCGGTGATCGAGCCGAGCTTGTTGTACTTCTTCAGCGCCTTCGGCGTCCTGGCGTGGATGGTGCGGTTGTTCTCGATGCCGAAGGCATCGATGCCGCGCTCGCGCAGCGCGCCGACCAGTTCGCCGCTGGCCGAACCCGCGACGAGCAGCCTGGCGCCCTTCGCCTTGCCCCAGACGATGCCGAGCAGCCGGGTGAGGTAATCGGGATCGGTGAACTGGCGCCATGCTTCGTGATACGGGCCGAGGCCGCGATAATTCTCGAAATAGTCGCGGTCGATCTTGTCGGAGAGCGGCTTGTCGTCCTGCGCGCGCTCGCGGCGCAGGCGCATCATCTCGGTCAGGATGATGTCGGTCGCCGCATCCGAGGAGTCGAGCAGGCCGTTCAGCGTCGAGTCGAACAGATAGTCGCCGACCACCACGATGCCGGGATGCTCCTTCGGCTCGGGCCGGTGATTGGTCATGACGTCGCGCACCGGCAGGCCGCCCGGTATCGCGTTCACCGACGACAGCCAGCGATGGATCTTGCCTTCCATGAAATGCAAGCGCGCATCGCCGAACGAGGCCGGCAGCGATTTCAGCGCGGCATCGATCAGCTCCTGGTCCGACAGATTGGCGAAGGCCAGCGCGTCGGAGCCGGGAATCAGCCAGTTCAGCACGCCGTGCTTGCCGACGTCGTGGCGCGCGCCCTCGTTGTAGACGCAGCAGCCGCCGAAGGCCTCCGACATGAACCAGGCGCCGGGAATCTTCTCGCCCCAGAACGGCGTGTCGAACAGGATCGAGACGCGCAAATAGTGCGCGGGACGGTCGAAATAGGAGACGTGCTTGACCATCGACTTGCGCAGCTGCTCGCCTTCCCAGCCGACGGTGGCGAGCCACGAATGCGGCAGGCAGACCAGCACGAGATCGAAGTCGCGCGTCTCCGGTCCCTTGCCGTTCATCATCTTGAGCTGGTAGCGGCCGGTCGCTGCCTTGCCGACGGCGAGCACGCGGTGATTGAGCTGGATGTCGGCGTTGACCTCCGACTGCAGGCACTCGATCAGCTGCTCGTTGCCGTTCTGGATGGAATAGAGGCCGATATAGCCGTCGACATCCATCAGATAGTTCTTGAGCGCGTTGAGGCCGTTGGTGTTGTGGCTCTCGGTCGCGATGTCGGAGCGCGCCATCACCTTGAAGAAGCGCTTTGCGGTTTCGTCCTCGACCTCCTCGTCGAGCACCTGCTCGGCGGTCTTGTAGGCCCACGGGTTCTCGTTGTCGTGCGCGCCGACGCCCTCGTAATATTCGATCGGCGACATCGCTTCGGTGCAGCGCTTGCGGAACGCCTCGATCGCCGCGGCGGTCTTGGCGCCGTATTTGCGGCGCATGCCCGGCACGTCGTTGAGGAGCTCGCCGCCGAACTGCACCTGCTCGGCATCCATCGGAATCGTCTGCAGCCCGAAATGCTGGATCAGCTCGCGCAGCGGATCCGGCCCGGTCATCGAGTAGTCGTAGATCTCGGCAACGCCGGCCTCGTACATCGCGGGCGCGGAATCGAACTTGCGCGTGACGATCTTGCCGCCGAGCCGATCGGAGGCCTCGTAGATGGTGACGCGACAGAGATCGCCGAGCTTGCGCTTCAGATACCAAGCGCTCATCAGCCCGCCGGGGCCGCCACCTACAATTGCGAGATCAAGCATGTGAGTTCCGTGGTCTCCGGCCCGCCCCCTTCACGGGACCACCGGTCTAAACTCTCCTAGCAGAAGCGCTTTTGCGCCTGAAGGAAAGATGAACAAAGGTTGATCCCGCATCGCAACAGACAAGCAAAGCAACAAAAAGGCCGGCTTTCGCCGGCCTTTTCATTATCCTCGGTAGTCCTACGGATGAACGATCATTCCGCGGGCGGCAGCGCAGGAAGCTCCGCTTCCGGCGCGGGCGACACGACCGCCGCCTGCTTCTCGCGCTCGTCCAGGATCAGCTTGTCGCGCTTCATGGCGACTTCGCGAATCTTGGCCATGGAGGCGCCTGTGCCTGCCGGAATCAGCCGGCCGACGATGACGTTCTCCTTGAGGCCTTCGAGCGGATCGACCTTGCCGTTGACCGCCGCTTCCGTGAGGACGCGGGTGGTCTCCTGGAACGAGGCCGCCGAGAAGAAGGAGCGGGTCTGGAGGCTCGCCTTGGTGATGCCGAGCAGTACCGGCGTCCCCGTGGCGACCTTCTTGCCCTCTTCCTTGGCCTTCTCGTTCAGCGCGTCGAACTCGATCTTGTCGACCTGCTCGCCCGAGATCATGTCCGTGTCGCCCTGGTCGGTGACTTCCACCTTCTGGAGCATCTGACGGACAATCACCTCGATGTGCTTGTCGTTGATGAGCACGCCCTGGAGCCGGTAGACCTCCTGGATCTCGTTGACCAGATAGGCCGCGAGTTCCTCGATGCCCTTGACCGCCAGGATGTCGTGCGGCGCCGGGTTGCCTTCCACGATGAAGTCGCCCTTTTCGACGACGTCGCCGTCCTGAAGGTGGATGTGCTTGCCCTTCGGGATCAGGTACTCGCGCGCCTCGTCGGTCTTGTCCATCGGCTCGATCGAGATGCGACGCTTGTTCTTGTAGTCGCGCCCGAACCGGATGGTGCCCGCGATTTCGGCGATGATCGCCGCATCCTTCGGACGCCGGGCCTCGAACAGTTCCGCCACCCGCGGCAGACCGCCGGTGATGTCACGCGTCTTGGCGCTTTCGGTCGAGACACGGGCGAGGATGTCGCCCGGATTGACCTTGGCGCCGACGTCGACCGAGAGAATGGCGTCGACCGACAGCATGTAGCGGGCATCGCCGCCACGGGCGAGCTTGAGCACCTTGCCGTCCTTGCCCTTGACCACGATGGCCGGACGCAGGTCCGCGCCGCCGCGGGTCGAGCGCCAGTCGATGACCACGCGCTTGGCGATGCCGGTGGCTTCGTCGAGCGTTTCCGAGATCGACTGCCCCTCGACCAGATCCTCGAAGCCGATGGTGCCTTCGACCTCGGTGAGGAGCGGACGGGTGTAGGGATCCCACTCGACGATGCGCTGGCCGCGCTTGACCATGTCACCTTCGTCGACATGCAGGCGCGAGCCGTACTGAACGCGGTGCGTCGCACGCTCGGTGCCGTCGGCATCGACGATCGCCACCACCATGTTGCGCACCATCGCGACCAGGTGACCTTCGCTGTTGCGGGCGATGGCCTTGTTCCTGATCACGATCTTGCCGTCGAAATTGGCTTCGACGAACGACTGCTCGTTGAGCTGCGCCGCACCACCGATGTGGAAGGTGCGCATCGTGAGCTGGGTGCCCGGCTCGCCGATCGACTGCGCCGCGATGACGCCGACCGCTTCGCCGTGGTTGACCGGCGTGCCGCGGGCGAGGTCGCGGCCGTAGCACTTGCCGCAGATGCCGTTGACGAGTTCGCAGGTCAGTGCCGAGCGGATCTTCACCTCCTGCACACCACCCTGCTGGATGGCGTCCAGATGGCTTTCTTCCATCAGCGTATCGCGCTTGATGATCACCTTGCCCGAGCTGTCACGGATGTCTTCGCAGGCCGTGCGTCCGAGGATGCGCGAACCGAGCGAAGCAACCACGGTGCCGGCATCGACGATGGCGCGCATCTTGATGCCGAGCTTGGTGCCGCAGTCGGACTGCGTGATGATGCAGTCCTGCGCGACGTCGACGAGACGACGGGTCAGGTAGCCCGAGTTCGCGGTCTTCAACGCGGTGTCCGCGAGACCCTTGCGGGCGCCGTGGGTCGAGTTGAAGTACTCGAGAACCGAGAGGCCTTCCTTGAAGTTCGAGATGATCGGCGTCTCGATGATCTCACCCGACGGCTTGGCCATCAGGCCGCGCATGCCGGCGAGCTGGCGCATCTGGGCCGGCGAACCGCGGGCACCGGAGTGAGCCATCATGTAGATCGAGTTGATGTCGGCATCCGCCCCGCTCGCCGTCTTCTTGGTCGAGGAGATCTCCTTCATCATCGCCTTGGCGATTTCTTCCGTGGCCTTCGACCAGGCGTCGACGACCTTGTTGTACTTCTCGCCGTGGGTGATCAGACCGTCATTGTACTGCTGCTCGAAATCCTTCGCCAGCGTACGGGTGGTGTCGACGATCTTCCACTTGGAGTGCGGCACGACCATGTCGTCCTTGCCGAACGAGATGCCGGCCTTGAACGCATTGTAGAAGCCGAGCGCCATGATGCGGTCGCAGAAGATCACCGTCTCCTTCTGGCCGCAGTGGCGGTAGACCTGGTCGATGACGCCCGAGATCTCGCGCTTGGTCATCAGCTTGTTGATGATCTCGTAGGTGATGCGCGGGTTCTTCGGCAGCAGATTGCCGAGCATGACGCGGCCGGCGGTGGTCTCGATCCAGCGCGTCGAAACCTTGCCGGTCTCATCCATGCCCTGCCACCGGTACTTGATCTTGGTGTGGAGGTGGATGACCTTCGCATGCAGCGCGTGCTCGAGCTCGGCCATCTCGCCGAAGATCTTGCCCTCGCCGGGCAGGCCTTCGCGCATGATCGAGACGTAGTAGAGACCGAGCACGATGTCCTGCGACGGCACGATGATCGGCTGTCCGTTCGCCGGATGCAGGATGTTGTTGGTCGACATCATGAGGACGCGCGCTTCCAGCTGCGCCTCGAGCGACAGCGGGACGTGCACGGCCATCTGGTCGCCGTCGAAGTCGGCGTTGAACGCGGAGCAGACCAGCGGGTGAAGCTGGATCGCCTTGCCCTCGATCAGCACGGGCTCGAACGCCTGGATGCCGAGACGATGCAGCGTCGGTGCGCGGTTGAGCAGCACCGGATGCTCGCGGATGACCTCATCCAGGATGTCCCAGACCTCGGGCCGCTCCTTCTCGACCAGCTTCTTAGCCTGCTTCACCGTGGTGGACAGGCCCTTGGCGTCGAGCCGCGAATAGATGAACGGCTTGAACAGCTCGAGCGCCATCTTCTTCGGCAGGCCGCACTGATGCAGGCGCAGCTCGGGACCGACCACGATCACCGAACGGCCCGAATAGTCGACGCGCTTGCCGAGCAGGTTCTGACGGAAGCGACCCTGCTTGCCCTTGAGCATGTCGGCGAGCGACTTCAGCGGGCGCTTGTTGGCGCCCGTGATGACGCGACCGCGGCGGCCGTTGTCGAACAGCGCATCGACCGCTTCCTGAAGCATGCGCTTCTCGTTGCGGATGATGATGTCGGGCGCGCGCAGCTCCATCAGCCGCTTCAAGCGGTTGTTGCGGTTGATGACGCGGCGGTAGAGGTCGTTGAGGTCCGAGGTCGCGAAGCGGCCGCCGTCCAGCGGCACCAGCGGACGCAGGTCCGGCGGAATCACCGGGACCACGGTCATGATCATCCATTCCGGCTTGTTGCCGGAGTGGCGGAACGCTTCCACGATCTTCAGGCGCTTGGCGAGCTTCTTGTGCTTGATGTCGGAGTCGGTCTCCTGCATCTCGAGGCGCAAGGTGGCTTCGAGCTTCTCGAGGTCCATGCCCTTGAGCAGTTCGCGGATCGCTTCCGCGCCGATCATGGCGGTGAAGCTGTCCTGGCCGTACTCGTCCTGCGCCTTCAGATACTCGTCTTCCGACAGCAGCTGGCGGTCCTTCAGCGCGGTGAGGCCCGGCTCGAGCACGACGTAATATTCGAAGTAGAGGATCCGCTCGAGATCCTTCAGCGTCATGTCCAGCAGGAGGCCGATGCGCGAGGGCAGCGACTTCAGGAACCAGATGTGGGCGACGGGGGCTGCGAGCTCGATATGGCCCATGCGCTCGCGCCGGACGCGCGACAGCGTGACCTCGACCGAGCACTTCTCGCAGATGATGCCCTTGTACTTCATGCGCTTGTACTTGCCGCACAAGCACTCGTAATCCTTGATCGGCCCGAAGATGCGGGCGCAGAACAGGCCGTCGCGCTCGGGCTTGAAGGTGCGGTAGTTGATGGTCTCCGGCTTCTTGATCTCGCCGTAGGACCAGGACAGAATCTTCTCTGGAGACGCGATCGAGATCCGGATCTGGTCGAAGACCTGAGCCGGCGTCGTCGGGTTGAAGAGATTCATAATTTCTTGGTTCATCGTCTTCTCCTCGCGTGCCGGTCGCCTCCGGCCGCAAATTCGAAAATCACTTAGCAGGGCGCCCTGCCCTCAAGGCATCGGGAGGGGCGCCAATGCCCGGCCGCGAAGGCCGGGCATGACAGGTCGTGTTACTCGGCCGCTTCCGACGTCGGCGCCGGTCCAACCTTGGAGTTGTGCAGGTCGACGTTGAGGCCGAGCGAGCGCATTTCCTTGACCAGCACGTTGAACGATTCCGGAATACCGGCCTCGAACGTGTCGTCGCCGCGCACGATCGCCTCGTACACCTTGGTACGGCCGGCGACGTCGTCCGACTTCACCGTCAGCATCTCCTGGAGCGTGTACGCCGCGCCGTAAGCCTCGAGCGCCCACACCTCCATTTCGCCGAAGCGCTGGCCGCCGAACTGCGCCTTGCCGCCCAGCGGCTGCTGGGTGACGAGCGAGTACGGACCGATCGAACGCGCGTGGATCTTGTCGTCCACGAGATGGTGCAGCTTGAGCATGTAGATGTAGCCCACCGTCACCTTGCGATCGAAGGCATCGCCGGTACGGCCGTCATAGACGGTCGACTGACCCGAAGCGTCCAGACCGGCAAGCTTCAGCATCTCCTCGATGTCGGCTTCCTTGGCGCCGTCGAAGACCGGCGTCGCGATCGGCACGCCGCGGCTGAGATTATGGCCAAGCTCGATCAACTCGTTGTCGTTGAGCGTCTTGATCGTCTCGTCCTCGCCGTAGACCTTCTTCAAGGTCTCCTTCAATGGCTTGATGTCCTGCTTCGACAGGTACGCATCGACGGTCTGGCCGATACGTTTGCCGAGGCCGGCGCAGGCCCAGCCGAGATGGGTCTCGAGGATCTGTCCGACGTTCATGCGCGAAGGCACGCCGAGCGGGTTGAGCACGATGTCGGCGTGCGTACCGTCTTCGAGGAACGGCATGTCCTCGATCGGCACGATCTTCGACACCACGCCCTTGTTGCCGTGGCGGCCGGCCATCTTGTCACCGGGCTGGATCTTGCGCTTCACCGCGACGAAGACCTTGACCATCTTCATCACGCCGGGCGGCAATTCGTCACCGCGCTGAAGCTTCTCGACCTTGTCGAGGAAGCGCTGTTCCAGCCCCTTCTTCGACTCGTCGTACTGCTTCCGCATGGCCTCGATCTCGGCCATCAGCTTGTCGTTCGGCGAGGCGAACAGCCACCACTGCGACTTCGGGTACTCCTCGAGCACCGCACGGGTGATCTTGGTGTCCTTCTTGAAGCCCTTCGGGCCGGCAATGCCCTGCCGCCCTTCGAGCAGCTCGGCAAGACGGTTGTAGACGTTGCGGTCCAGGATCGCCTGCTCGTCGTCGCGGTCCTTGGCCAGACGCTCGATCTCTTCCCGCTCGATCGCCAGCGCACGCTCGTCCTTGTCGACGCCGTGACGGTTGAACACGCGCACTTCCACGATCGTGCCCTGCACGCCCGGAGGAACGCGCAGCGAGGTATCGCGAACGTCGGAAGCCTTCTCGCCGAAGATGGCGCGCAGCAGCTTCTCTTCCGGCGTCATCGGGCTCTCGCCCTTCGGCGTGATCTTGCCGACCAGGATGTCGCCGGCGCGGACTTCCGCACCGATGTAGACGATACCGGCTTCGTCGAGGTTCTTCAGCGCTTCTTCCGAGACGTTCGGAATGTCGCGGGTGATTTCCTCAGGCCCGAGCTTGGTGTCGCGGGCCATCACCTCGAACTCCTCGATGTGGATCGAGGTGAAGACGTCTTCCTTCACGATCCGCTCGGAGAGCAGGATCGAGTCTTCGAAGTTGTAGCCGTTCCAAGGCATGAACGCGACGAGCACGTTCCGGCCGAGCGCGAGCTCGCCCAGATCGGTCGACGGACCGTCGGCGATGATGTCGCCCTTCTTGACGATGTCGCCGACCTTCACCAGCGGACGCTGGTTGATGCAGGTCGACTGGTTCGAGCGCTGGTACTTCATCAGACGGTAGATATCGACGCCCGACTTGGTCGGATCGAGATCTTCCGTGGCGCGGATGACGACGCGGGTAGCGTCGATCTGGTCGATCACGCCCGAACGGCGCGCCGCGATCGCGGCACCCGAGTCACGCGCAACCACGCCCTCCATGCCGGTGCCGACGAACGGCGCCTCGGCGCGAACCAGCGGCACCGCCTGGCGCTGCATGTTCGAGCCCATCAGCGCGCGGTTGGCGTCGTCGTTCTCGAGGAACGGGATCAGCGCCGCGGCCACCGAAACCAGCTGCTTCGGCGACACGTCCATGTAGTCGACCTTGTCGGGCGTCACCGGCAAGACTTCGCCGGCATGACGGCAGACCACGAGGTCTTCGGTGAAGCGGCCCTTCGGGTCGAGCGGCACGTTGGCCTGCGCGACCGTGTAGCGGCCCTCTTCCATCGCCGAGAGGTACACCACCTCGTCGGTGACGCGGCCGTCCTTGACCTTGCGATACGGCGTCTCGACGAAGCCGTACTTGTTCACGCGCGCGAAGGTCGCGAGCGAGTTGATCAGGCCGATGTTCGGACCTTCCGGCGTCTCGATCGGGCAGATGCGGCCGTAATGCGTCGGATGCACGTCGCGCACCTCGAAGCCGGCACGCTCGCGGGTCAGACCGCCCGGTCCAAGCGCCGAGAGACGACGCTTGTGGGTGATCTCGCTGAGCGGGTTGGTCTGGTCCATGAACTGCGAGAGCTGCGAGGAGCCGAAGAACTCGCGCACGGCGGCAGCCGCCGGCTTGGCGTTGATCAGGTCCTGCGGCATGACCGTGTCGATGTCGACCGAGGACATGCGCTCCTTGATCGCGCGCTCCATGCGCAGCAGGCCGATGCGGTACTGGTTCTCCATGAGCTCGCCGACCGAGCGCACACGGCGGTTGCCGAGATGGTCGATGTCGTCGATCTCGCCCTTGCCGTCGCGCAGGTCCACCAGCGTCTTGATGACGGAGAGGATGTCTTCCTTGCGCAGCGTACGCTGGGTGTCGGGCGCATCGAGGTCGAGGCGCATGTTCATCTTGACGCGGCCGACCGCGGAGAGGTCGTAGCGTTCGGCGTCGAAGAACAGCGACTGGAACATGGCCTGCGCCGAATCCAGCGTCGGCGGCTCGCCCGGACGCATCACGCGGTAGATGTCGAACAGCGCGTCCTCGCGCGTCATGTTCTTGTCGGCCGAGAGCGTGTTGCGAATGTAGGGGCCGATATTGACGTGGTCGATGTCGAGGAGCGGCAGTTCCTTGTAGCCGTGCTCGTTGAGCACCTTCATCGACTTGTCGGTGATTTCCTCGCCGGCTTCGGCGTGGATCTCGCCCGTCTTCGGGTTGACGAGGTCCTCGGCGATGTAATTGCCGACCAGCTCCTCATCGGCCAGGCGCAGAGCCTTCAGCCCCTTCTCCTGAAGCTGACGGGCAGCACGAACGGTGAGCTTCTTACCGGCCTCGAGCACGACCTTGCCGGTATCGGCGTCGATCAGGTCGTTGACGGTCGAATAGCCGCGGAAACGGTTGGCGTCGAACGGAACGCGCCAGCCTTCCTTGGTCCGCTTGTAGAGGATCTTCTTGTAGAAGGTGGACAGGATCGCCTCGCCGTCGAGGCCGAGGGCGAACATCAGCGACGTCACCGGAATCTTGCGGCGACGGTCGATACGCGCATAGACGATGTCCTTGGCGTCGAACTCAATGTCGAGCCAGGAGCCGCGATAAGGGATCACGCGGGCGGCGAACAGCAGCTTGCCCGAGGAATGGGTCTTGCCCTTGTCGTGATCGAAGAACACGCCGGGCGAGCGGTGCATCTGCGAGACGATGACGCGCTCGGTGCCGTTGACGATGAAGGTGCCGTTCATCGTCATGAGCGGGATATCGCCCATGTAGACGTCCTGCTCCTTGATGTCCTTCACCGACTTCGCGCCGGTTTCCTCGTCGATATCGAACACGATGAGGCGCAGCGTCACCTTGAGGGGAGCCGCGAAGGTCATGCCGCGCTGGCGGCACTCGTCGACATCGTATTTCGGCTGCTCGAACTCGTAGCGGACGAATTCCAGCATCGAGGTGCCCGAGAAATCGGAGATCGGAAACACCGAGCGGAACACCGCCTGCAGACCTTCGTCGAGACGGCCACCCTGGGGTTCATCGACCATCAGGAACTGGTCATAGGACGCCTTCTGAACCTCGATGAGGTTCGGCATCTCGGCAACTTCCTTGATGTGTCCGAAGAACTTGCGAACGCGTTTGCGACCGGTGAATGTCTGCTGCGCCATCGTGGCCTCTCATTTCGTCGCCCGCTCTGGGCGCGCCGTCCGGAACGCGGCTGCCGCCGCTCCCCGGGTTGAATTTTTTCGAACCCGCCTTGGGGGCCGGAAGCTCAGTCTCAGGCCGTCATGTCCTGAATCTGTTCTTCAGACCTTCAAAACGCAAAACGACGCGCGGGGCGCATAGGCACGCCCGCCCGTCACAACGATCGTCTTCACGGACTGCAAAAGCCCGAAATAGCCTGCTCTCCCAACGGCTTACAGGGAAATCCGGCATCCCTGCCCACCGCGCTTTCGTGCTGCCGAACCGATATGGGGCGACAATAGTGGAGATTCGAGGGGTAAACCCTCAAATCCACACACTTTTTCGTGTTCGGCCTGCGTCGGGACGTTCCGTCGCACGCCTTTTGCATCTGACCCACCCCTTCGAGGAGTGGATCGAGATCCCGGGCGAGGCGGATGCCCGCCCGGGATCTCGCGCCAGTAAGCGCTGCTTACTTGAGTTCGACCTTCGCGCCAGCCTTCTCGAGCTGGGCCTTGATCTTCTCGGCTTCGTCCTTGTTCACGCCTTCCTTGACAGGCTTCGGCGCGCCCTCGACGAGATCCTTTGCTTCCTTCAGGCCCAGGCCGGTGATGGCGCGGACTTCCTTGATGACTTCGATCTTCTTGTCGCCGGCGCTGGCGAGAACGACCGTGAATTCGGTCTTCTCTTCCGCCGGAGCGGCGGCAGCGCCACCACCGGCCGGGCCGGCCACGGCGACGGCCGCGGCAGCCGAAACGCCCCACTTCTCTTCGAGGAGCTTCGCCAGTTCGGCAGCTTCGAGCACGGTGAGGCTCGAGAGGTCGTCAACGATCTTCTGCAAGTCAGCCATTGTTCAGTTTCCTTACGTGTAAGTCTGGTTCGGGTTTGAGTTTTGCGAAGGGCGTCAGGCCGCTTCGCCCTTTGAGGCATGAGCCTGGATGACGCGCGCGAGCTTGCCCGCGGGCGCGTTGGCGAGCTGAGCGATCTTGGTCGCCGGGGCCACGATGAGGCCGACGATCTTGGCGCGCAGTTCATCAAGCGACGGCAGCGAGGCAAGCGCCTTCACGCTGTCGACATTCAGGACGGTCTTTCCCATCGAGCCGCCAATGATGACGAACTTTTCGTTCGCCTTGGCGAATTCGACGGCGACCTTTGGCGCCGCTACCGGATCGTTCGAAGTGGCGATCACGGTCGGTCCCTTCAGCATGGGGCCGATGGCAACGACGTCAGTGCCTTCAAGAGCAATTTTGGCGAGACGGTTCTTCGAGACCTTCACCGAGGCGCCAGCCTGCTTCATCTGCATCCGCAGCTTCTGCATCTGGGCAACGGTCAGGCCGGAATATTGGGCAACGATCGCGACGCTCGTGGTCTTGAAGACCCCATTGAGCTGTTCGACCGCGTCCTTTTTTGCCGCTCGTTCCACAGCAAGCTCTTTCCGGTTGGCGGTCATCGCGAGAAGCGGGACCGCCGGGTTGCACCCATCGCCCCACCCAAAACCTGAACCTCAGGGCCAAAACCCCCAGGACACGCGCCGGGCGAGACGACAATTCAAAGCCTGCCCTCCGGGAGCCCGTCAGGGCCCACGGCGTGTCGAGGTCCGAACCAAACCCATTTCGCAACCACCTTAAGGTGGAAGGCGAAGTGAAATCCGGTCTTCACCCGTCTATGCAGGCCATGCGATTAAGCCGTTGAGAAATCGAAATTTCCCGCGGGCGCCTGCAGTCTTGGACAGGACAGGGTCGGCCGGCGAACCGTCCAACCCCTGCCCGCATTCCACCAACCGACGGGTTTTCCTTCCTTTTCGGGCAAATCCTTGCGGACGTCCTGAAAAGGAATGATCTCCTGTCGCGTCGGGTTTTCGGAATGCGTGCACGAACGCGCCAGCCGAGGCCGGCACGTCCGGAAGCGGTTCTTTAACCGCTCGGAGCCTGCTTGCCAAGAGCAAAATTCACACCAGTTCCAATCCGTTGCCGGCGGGGCTTGATCCGGGCCGATAGCGACCGATTCAGGCCGATTTGACCCCGTAAGGCAGCGGCTTGCCCTCAAAGAACGCCGTCAGGTTCGCCAGCACGCAGTTCTGCATGGCGACGTGCGATTCGAGGGTGTGGCCGCCGATATGAGGGGCGAACACCACGTTCGGCAGCGCGGTCAGGGCGTCGGGCGCGTGCGGTTCCTTCTCGAAGACGTCGAGGCCGGCGCCGGCGATGGTCTTGTCGGTCAGCGCCGCCACGAGCGCCTTCTCGTCGATCACGGAGCCGCGGGAGATGTTGACGACGTAGCCGTCCGCCCCGAGCCGCCCCAGGATGTCTGCATTGACGACGTGCTGGGTCTCGGCCCCTGCCCGGACCGCGATCATCAGCACGCTGCACCAGTCAGCCAGTGCCTCCAGCGTCGGGAAATATTGATGGGGCAGATCGTACTTGCTGCGGCTGAAATAGCCGATCTCGCTCTCGAAGGCGGCGCAGCGGCCTGCGATCTTGCGGCCGATCTCGCCCATGCCGTAGACGCCGATACGGCGGCCGGGCATGCCCGCCTGGGGGCGCATCATCGGCGATTGCTTCGACGCCGCCCAGTCACCGCTGCGGACATATTGGTCGGCGACCAGGATCCGCCGGGTCGTCGCCAGCATCAGGGTCATCGCGATGTCGGCGACCGAGGCCGCGTTGGCGCCCGGGCTGTGGCCGACCGCGATGTTGCGGCTGGCTGCCGCTTTCAGGTCGACGCCGTCATAGCCGGTGCCGTAGCAGACGATGGCGCCGAGCTTCGGGAACAGGTCCATCGCCTCGGCACCGAGCGGCGAGCCGCCGGCGGTCAGCAGCGCACGGATCCCGCCGAGCTCGTCGGCCGGAAACATCTCGCGCGCAGGCTTGCCGCCGGTGTCGAGCAATTCGAACCGTTCGGCGAAACGCGCCATCATGGTCTTGGGAAAGCGCGAATAGATCAGGACCTTGTCAGCCATTGTTCTTGTTTCCGGTGAGCCCTGCCACAAACGACGAGGGGCGGAATCGGTTGCCCAATTCCGCCCCTCGCCTCATGTCACTTCCAAACCTTAGCCGAGGATGGTGCCCGGCTCGACCTTCACGCCGGGGCCCATCGTCGAGGACACCGCAACGCGCTGGATGTAGGTGCCCTTGGAACCGGCCGGCTTCGCCTTCGAGACAGCATCGGCCAGAGCCTTGATGTTCTCGACCAGCTTCTCCTCGGAGAACGAGGCCTTGCCGACGCCGGCCTGCAGGATGCCGGCCTTCTCGACGCGGAACTCGACCGAGCCGCCCTTGGCACCCTTCACCGCACCGGTGACGTCCATGGTCACGGTGCCGATCTTCGGGTTCGGCATCAGGCCGCGCGGGCCGAGCACCTTACCGAGACGGCCGACCAGCGGCATCATGTCGGGGGTGGCGATGCAGCGGTCGAAATCGATCGAGCCGTTCTGCACCTTCTCGACCAGGTCCTCGGCGCCGACGACGTCGGCACCTGCAGCCTTGGCCTCATCGGCCTTGGCACCGCGGGCGAACACGCCGACGCGGAGCGTACGGCCAGTGCCATTCGGCAGGGTCACGACGCCACGGACCATCTGGTCGGCGTGACGCGGATCGACGCCGAGATTGATCGCGACCTCGATGGTCTCGTCGAACTTCGCCTTCGCGCGTTCCTTGACCATCTTGATGGCGTCCGCGAGCGGGTAAAGCTTTTCGCGGTCAACACCTTCGCGGGCTTTGTTCAAACGCTTTCCGATTGCCATGACCGCTTACCCCGCCACTTCCAGGCCCATCGAACGGGCAGAGCCCTCGACCATCTTCATGGCCGACTCGATGGAATCGCAATTGAGATCCTTCATCTTCTTCTCGGCGATCTCGCGCACCTGCGCCTTGGTCACCTTGCCGGCCTTGTCACGGCCCGGCGCCTTCGAGCCGGACTGGATCTTGGCAGCCTGCTTGAGGAAGAACGACATCGGGGGCGTCTTCATCTCGAACGTGAACGAACGATCGGCGTAGATCGTGATCACGACGGGAATCGGGGTGTTCTTCTCTTCCTTCTGGGTCTGGGCGTTGAACGCCTTGCAGAACTCCATGATGTTGAGACCGCGCTGACCGAGCGCGGGACCGATCGGGGGCGAAGGATTCGCCGCACCGGCCGGGACCTGAAGCTTCAGGTATCCGGTCACTTTCTTTGCCATGTATCACTCCTGTTGTGCCGGCCAGGCCGGCGGTTTCAGGTTCGTGGTCTGGGTCGGATGCGGCTGGCAACCGCCCTCTCCCTCCCACGGCCTCTCTTTGCGCGAAGCCTCGCCGGCTTCCCGCGTTACCCGGTCAGACCTTCTCGACCTGACCGAATTCCAATTCGACCGGCGTGGCACGGCCGAAGATCGACACCGCGACCTTCACGCGCGAGCGCGCCTCGTCGATTTCCTCGACCACACCCGAGAACGAGGCGAACGGGCCATCGGCCACGCGCACGTTCTCGCCGATCTCGAACGACACCGACGCCTTCGGCCGTTCCACGCCTTCCTGCACCTGGTGCAGGATGCGCATGGCTTCGGATTCCGAGATCGGCATCGGCTTGTTTTCAGCGCCGAGGAAGCCCGTGACCTTCGGCGTGTTCTTGATCAGGTGAAACGCTTCGTCGGTCAGCTTCATCTTCACCAGCACGTAGCCGGGGAAGAATTTGCGCTCGGCGTCGATCTTGCGGCCGCGGCGCACTTCCGTGACCTTCTCGGTCGGAACCAGCACCAGCTCGAACAGCTCCTCGAGCCCGCGCTGCTTGGCCTGCTCGCGGATCGATTCGGCGACCTTCTTCTCGAAGTTCGAGTAGGCGTGGACGATGTACCAGCGCTTGTCGGACAGTTGAGCGGTTGCGGTTGCCATCAGTGAATGCCCAGAAGGTAAGTGATGAGGACACGGATGATCTGGTCGGCGGCGAAGAAGAAGATCGAGGCCACGGCGACCATGACGAACACCATGATGGTGGTGATCGTGGTCTCGCGGCGGGTCGGCCAGGTGACCTTGGCGGTCTCCGAGCGCACTTCCTGCAAGAACTTGAACGGGCTGACTGCCATCGTTTTGATGTCCAACGTCCGTCGACAGACGCGAATGAATTTCAGGGATCCGAACAGCCGCCGTTGGCCCAGCCCTCTGTCTCGAAGGATGAGCCGGAAACCGGGCTCGATTGTTCGGGGATTTCAAAGCCGCGCCGGAGATCCGCGTCTAACGGGCCGGCAGCGAGTGCGGGGTATCTACTGCGGATGAGACCAAACGTCAAGATAGAGAGGGCCCGACTGGACCAGCCGACCTTCCTGGGCGCTAGGGCAGAGCCCAGGCGGATCAAAGGCTTATCCACCGACCGTTCGAGCCGCGATCGCAGCGTCCGACCGGTTCCTTCCGGACGCTCCTCTGGAGCGCCCGCCTCGGCGCCGTTGCGCGGTCAGTCGGCCCGATCGACCATGGAAATGCCCGGCAGCGGCACCACGAACTTTCCGCCGTCGGCGAAGTAGCGGGCGTGCTTGGCCCGGATCGGGTCGACGTAGCGCCAGGCGAAGACGACGACGAACGCGGGCTTGCGCTCATAAAGGGCGGCAGGCGGCAGGATCGGGATGTCGTAACCCGGGCCGGCCATCACGTTCCCCTTCTTGGGATCGTCGTCCACCAGGAAGTCGATCTTGTTCTCCAGGCCGAACTGCGGCAGCAGCGTCGTGGTGCCGACCGAGACGCCGTAGCCGGCAACGAGCTGCCCGCGCGCATGGGCGGCATCAGCCATCGCGACCAGCTCGTCGCGGATCGCAGCGATCCTCTTCACATAGGGCCCATAATAGGCCGGCTGATCCACACCAAGCCGCTCTTCCTCGGCGACGAAGCGCGCGACCTCGGCCGACGGTTTCTTGGCACCACCGGCGCGCTGCACGGTCACGCGGATCGAGCCACCCTTGGTCCAGATGTGTTGGACGTCGATCAGCTCCATGCCGAGCCGGGCAAAGAAACGGATCAGCGGCTTGATGTTAAAATACGACAGATGCTCGTGATAGACGGTGTCGAGCAGGTTCTTCTCGGTGACGTCGACGCCGTATTGCGTTTCGAAGACGAACAACCCGTCCGGCGCGAGCACGTCGCGAACCCCGATCACCAGCGGATCGAGATTGTCGACATTGGCGATCATGTTGTTGGCGATCACGACGCTCGCCGCGCCGTGGCTCTGCAGGATGCGGTGACCAATGGCATCGGTGAAGAAATCGCCGATGGTCTCGATCCCCGCTTCCGTCGCGCGCTTCGCGATGTCCACAGCGGGATCGACACCCAGCACCCGCATGCCGC
Organism: Bradyrhizobium sp. TM233; assembly: GCF_036247965.1. Lineage (NCBI taxonomy): Bacteria > Pseudomonadati > Pseudomonadota > Alphaproteobacteria > Hyphomicrobiales > Nitrobacteraceae > Bradyrhizobium > Bradyrhizobium sp. TM233. The sequence continues at coordinate 72,674 of NZ_BTIG01000003.1, forward strand.
GCTCCTTGAAGAAGCCGAGCAGCGATCCGTCGTTGCTGCCGAGCTCGACGACCAGCGAGCCCGGCGCGATGCCGAAGCGGCTGACGACGTCGTTGGCATAGCCCGCGAAGTGCTCCCGCAGGCCGAGCGAGAGCGAGGTGGTGTAGACGTAGTTGCGGTACTGGATCTCGGGATTACCGACATGGAGGATCTGGAGGTGGCCGCAATCCCTGCACAGATGCAGCGCCATCGGCACCGCGGCCCGGAACACGGGATCGTCGACGCTGGCGTCCGGGACCTGGAAGTTCGGCGTGCCGATCGGCATGCCTGCCATCGGGACGACCAGCTCCTGCTTGTCCGAATGACAGAGGCGGCAGGTGCGGCGGACGTAGAACAGGTTTTTCATCGTGGAACCGAAAAATGAGATACGCGATCGGGTGAGGCAATCCCACCCCGTGAAGACCAGACCGGCAGCAACGGGCTCAAGCGGGTCATGGGTGGCTCGAGACTTCCTTGCCCAGCCCGTCGTAGCTGGGGGCTTCCTCCGCCGCCTTGGCGGCCTTGTCCGCTGAATACGATCCGCGCTCCGGACTTGCCAGCCAGATCGCGCCGCCGACCAGCCCGATGATCACGCTGATGGCGCCCAGCAGAAGCGACACCGACAGCGCTTCCTCGGAAGGAACATTCGCCAGACCGAGGCAGGCGACCATCGCCCCCTCGCGAACGCCCCAGCCGCTGATCGAGATCGGGACCGCCGTCAACAGCACCACGGGCGGAATCAGGATGCCGGCGTCCACCACCGAAAGCTGTGCTCCGACACCGCGCGCCAGGGCGAAGCAGGCCGCTGCAGTCACGAGATGGATGAGCAGCGCCGACCCGAACAGCAAAGCGCGGCGCTCGGACTGCAGGAGGAGAAACCGGACCAGCGCTCCGAACCGGACGAAGCTTGCGATCGCTGGATGGGCGATGAGGCGCTTGGGCAGACGATCGAGCGTCAACAGCACCACAGTGCCGGCGACGCCGGCCAGCGTCAGCCCGCCGATGGCCAGAATCGCGGCGTGATCGGACACACGCGACAACAGGAACGGCAATCCGGCCACCATCAGCGCGATCAGCCCGATCAACGCCGTAAAGCGGTCGGCCGCAACGCCCTTGACCGCTTCCGGCCACTGCACGCCGCGCTGGCGCAGCAGCCACATCCGCACCGCGTCGCCGCCGACCGACGACGGCAGCACCTGATTGAACCAGAGGCTGATCATGAGAATCCGCCAACCCGCGAGCCAGTCCAGCGACACGCCGAGCGCCCGCATGATCAGCTCCCACCGGCCGTTGAGCACGAAGGTCTGGAAGAAGATCAACGCCAGCGCGAGGACGAACAGCAAGGGATCGACCGAGACGAGATGGCTGCGCAACCGCTGCAGATCGAGACCGCGCGCGATGTAGACCAGCACCGCGATCGACAGCAGCAGCTTTACCGAAAACAGGGCCGCCTGTTTGAACCGCGACTGCATCGGATGCCCGCCTCAGGATGCCGGATATTCCGCGCGACCGATCACGAGGTCGATCGCGGCCATCATCCAGAACTGGTGCGTGGTCTCGACAATGTTGTAGCTGCGGCTATCGACGAAGAAATTGACGTCGCCGAGATTGCGCAGCGGATTGTCCGCATTCATCCCCGACAGCGTGATCACGTCGAGCTTCATCGACCGCGCCTGTGCAACCGCATTGAGGATGTTCTTCGAGCGGCCCGACGAACTGATCGCGACGAGGCAGTCGCCGGCGCGGGCGCTCAGCCGCACGGCGTGCGCGATCCAGTCCTCGAATCCGTAATCGTTGGCAAGGCACGACATCATGCTCGCGTCGCTGAAGCAGAGCGCAGGCACCGATGCGTTCTTCGCCAGATCGATCGCCAGATGCGAGGCGATGCCGGCCGAGCCGCCATTGCCGATGAAGATGACGCGGCCGCCCTGGTTGCGCGCGCGCAGCCAGATGGCGCGGGTCGCGGAGATTGCGGCGAAAACGCCGTCGTCGACCGCCGTCGCGCGATGGAGGCGTCCCACGTAATCGTCGAGAAAAGCCTTGTGATCGGGATCGACGGACACGGCGGGCATGGGCTGGCGGCTCGATTGCAACATGACCGGGTGATACCGGCTATTACCAAGGATTGCAAAGGTATAATACTTGCAAAGTCGGCGAGCGGCTGGTAGTCGGCTTTCGGGTTTCACTCAACATTGGCGGGCCTGTTTCGCTGGGCATTCGCGTCACGGATGTTCCTCATGAAATGCATCGTTACTGGCGGCGCCGGTTTCATTGGAAGTCACCTCGTCGACCGTCTGCTCGACGACGGTCACGAGGTCATCGCGCTCGATAATTTCGTCATCGGGCGCCCCGAGAATCTGGCGGCACGCGCCGGTTCGAGCCAGTTGAAAGTCGTGCGGGCCGACGTCATCGACCTCGAGTCGATCAAGCCGTATTTCCACGGTATCGACTGGGTCTTCCATCTCGCGGCGCTGGCCGACATCGTTCCCTCGATCGAGTCCCCGATCCCCTATCATCGCGCCAATGTCGACGGCACGGTCAATGTTCTCGAAGCGGCGCGGCACGCCGGCGTCAAGCGCTTCGTCTACGCCGCGTCGTCGTCCTGCTACGGCATTCCCGACGTCTATCCGACGCCCGAGAGCGCCGAGATCCGGCCGATGTATCCCTACGCGCTTACCAAGAATCTCGGCGAACAGTGCGTCATGCACTGGTGTCAGGTCTACAAGCTGCCCGCGGTCGCGCTGCGCCTGTTCAACGTGTATGGGCCGCGCCATCGTACCACCGGCACCTACGGTGCCGTGTTCGGCGTGTTCATGGCGCAGAAGCTCGCCGGCAAGCCTTTCACGGTGGTCGGCGACGGCGAGCAGACGCGCGACTTCACCTTCGTCAGCGACGTCGCGGACGCCTTCGTCACCGCCGCGCGCTCCGATGTCTCGCACGAGATGTTCAACGTCGGCTCGGACAACACCTACAGCGTCAACCGGCTGGTCGAGCTTCTCGGCGGCGACAAGGTCCACATTCCCAAGCGTCCGGGCGAGCCCGATTGCACCTACGCCGACATCACCAAGATCAAGCGGGTCCTGAACTGGACGCCGAAGGTGAAATTCGAGGACGGCGTCGCGACGATGCTGAAGTCGATGGATCAGTACAAGGACGCGCCCTTGTGGACGGTCGACAAGATCGCCGACGCCACCAAGGACTGGTTCAAATATCTCGGTGACGACGACGGCTCGCCGCAGAAGGCAAGCTCTTGAACAGGCTCGCCGGATATCGTCGCTGCGAGTCGATCAATTCAGGCCGGCCATCTGAGACCTGCCGGCGCTTTGGGTAATCCACATGGGTAATGCTGCGACAGACAAGCCGACCGGCCATCCGGCACCGCACGACAAGATCAAGACGATCGAGGAGCTGGGCGAGATTGCGCGCGCCGCGCAGGCAAAGGGCCTCACCGTCGCGCTCTGCCACGGCGTGTTCGATCTGGTGCATCTCGGCCACGTCCGGCACATCCTGGCGGCGCGCAACGAGGCCGATGTGGTCATCGTGACCATTACCGCCGACCGTTTCGTCAACAAGGGCCCGGGACGGCCGATCTTTCCGGAGAACATGCGCGCCGAGATGCTGGCCGCGCTCGGCACGGTCGACTGGGTCGGCATCAACCGGACCTCCAGCGCCGAGCCGGTCCTCGATGCCGTGCGCCCCGACACCTACGTGAAGGGCTCGGACTACGAGAATCCCGAGGATGACGTCACCGGCAAGATCGCGACCGAGCGCGAGGCCGTCGAACGTCACGGCGGACGAATCGTCTTCACGCGCGACGTCACCTTCAGCTCGTCGTCGCTGCTGAACCGCTACTTCGACATCTACGATCCCCCCCTGCGCGACTACCTCCAGAAGGTGCGCGAAGGCGGCGGCGCCGAACGCCTGCTGAAGCTGATCGACAAGATCCAGGACATGCACGTCGTGCTGGTCGGCGATACGATCATCGACGAATACCAGTACGTCACGGCGCTCGGGAAGGCTTCAAAGGAGAACATCGTCGCCACCCTGCTCAAGAATGGCGAGCAGTTTGCCGGCGGCGTCATTGCCGCGGCCAATCACGTGGCGAGCTTCTGCAAGTCGGTGGAGATCGTCACGACGCTGGGTGGCAACGACTACCCCGAGGAGTTCATTCGCGCGCATGTCCGCCCGAATGTCACGCTGACGCCGATCCGCATTCAGGGCCGACCGACGACCCGTAAACTGCGGTACGTCGAGATGGGCTATCTGCACAAGCTCTTCGAAGTCTACACGATGGACGACACGCCGCTCGACGAGGCCGAGCGCAAGGAGATCGACCGAATCACCGCCGAGCGCGTTCGTGGCGGGGACGTGGTGATCGTCACCGATTTCGGTCACGGCATGATCGCGTCCAGCACCATCGACACGCTGATCGAGAACTCCAAGTTCCTGGCGGTCAACGCCCAGAGCAACAGCGGAAACCACGGCTACAATCTGATCACGAAATATCCGCGGGCCGACTACGTCTGCATCGACGCGCCGGAAGCGCGGCTGGCCGCGACCGACAAGTTCAGCGACATCGCGTCGGTGATCGAGAATCGCCTGCACGGCAAGATCGATTGCGACAACATGATCATCACGCACGGCTCCTTCGGCTGCTACCCCTTCTCGTCGAAGACCGGCGTCGCGCGCGTACCCGCTTTCACCAAGACCGTCGTCGACACGGTCGGCGCCGGCGACGCCTTCCTGACGATCACGGCGCCGCTGGTGGCGGCCGGCGGCAATATCGAGGACGTCGCCTTCATCGGCAACGCGGCGGGCGCGATCAAGGTCGGCATCGTCGGTCACCGCAACTCGGTCGAGAAGGCGCCGCTGGTCAAATTCGTCACCGCGTTGTTGAAGTGACGCGAACCGGAAATCTGGAGAACGACAGTGATTGATCAGAAATGGAACGTGATGGTCACCGGTGGCGCCGGCTATGTCGGCAGCGTGCTGGTTCCCCAGTTGCTGGCAGCGGGCCACAAGGTCACGGTGCTCGACCTGTTCATGTACGGCGAATCCGTCTTCGACGCGGTTCGCAACAATCCGAACCTTCGCCTGATCAAGGGCGACATCCGCGATGAGGCCGCGATCAACGAGGCCCTGCGCGGCAACAATGCGGTGATCCACCTCGCCTGCATCTCCAACGACCCCTCGTTCGAGCTCGATCCGGGCCTCGGCAAGTCCATCAACTACGACTGCTTCCGTCCGATGGTGCGCGCCGCCAAGAAGGCCGGCATCAAGCGCTTCATCTATGCCTCCTCGTCGAGCGTCTATGGCATCAAGGACGAGGCCGAGGTGACCGAGGAACTGTCCTGCGAGCCGCTCACGGATTACTCCAAGTTCAAGGCGATGTGCGAGACCGACCTCGCCGAAGAGGCCGCGTCCGGCTTCGTCACCTGCACGGTTCGTCCCGCCACCGTCTGCGGCTACGCTCCGCGGCAGCGGCTCGACGTCGTCGTCAACATCCTGACCAACCTCGCGGTCAACACCGGCCGCATCCGCGTGTTCGGCGGAACGCAGAAGCGGCCCAATCTGCACATCGAGGACATGTCGGCGGCTTATCTGTTCCTGCTGCAGCAGGATGACGCGAAGATCGACGGCAAGACCTACAACATCGGCTACGAGAACCACTCGCTGATGAAGATCGCCGACATCGTCAAATCGGTGGTCGGAAACAACGTCGAGGTCGCCGTCGAGCCGACCGACGATCTGCGCTCCTACCACGTCTCGTCGGAGAAGATCCGCCGCGAGCTCGGATTCGCGCCGACGCACACGATCGAACAGGCCGTGTCCGGCCTCGTGGACGCCTTCAGGTCCGGCCGCCTGCCGAACTCGCTCAACGATCCCCGGTATTTCAACATCAAGATGATGCAGAACATCAGCCTGAAGTGAGCGGCGTGCGGATCGGCATCGATTTCGACAACACGATCATCTGCTACGACAAGGTCTTTGCCGCCGCGGCGCGTCAGCGCGAGCTGGTGCCGGAGGGCTGGGAGGGGCTGAAGAACGATGTGCGGGATTACTTGCGATCCCGCACGGGTGGCGAGCTCGCCTGGCAAGGCCTGCAAGGCTTCGTCTACGGCAAGGGCATTGGCGGCGCCGAGATCTATCCGGGCGTTCGCGAATTCCTCGTGGCGTGCAGACAGGCCGGCGCCAAGGTGTACATCGTCAGCCACAAGACCCGATTCGGTCATCAGGACCCCGACCATACTGACCTGCGCGAGGCCGCACGCGGCTGGCTGCGTGGCGCCGGCCTCATCGACGCTGCGGAAGCGGCGGTGGCCACCGGCGATGTTTATTTCGAGGACACGATGGCCGCCAAGGTCGACAGGCTCGCGAGCCTGGAGCTGGACATCTTCATCGACGATCTCGTCGAGGTCTTCGAGCAGCCGCATTTCCCGAAGGGCACGCGATCAATCCTGTTCACGCGTTCGCAGTCAACGCACCCCGAACATTGCAAGCCGATCGCGACATGGGCCGGCATCCGCGACGAGGTGTTTGCGGCATGAGCGAGCCCGACATCAGCGCAGCGGATGCGATGGCGATCGGCAGCCGCCTCGCCGGGGCCCGGGTCGCGGCCGCCCAGCCGGCGCGGTCCGGCGGCAACAACAGGGTGTTTCGGCTGGAGATGGCGGAGGGTCCGCCCCTCGCCCTCAAGCATTATCCGTCCGACGGGCGCGATCGGCTCGGACAGGAATATGACGCGCTCACGTTTCTGTCGCGCCACGGGATTACATCGACGCCGCGGCCGATCGCAAAGGACGCCGATGCGTTCTGCGCGCTGTATCAATGGTTCGACGGTGACGCGGCGGTGCTCCGTCCCCGGGACGACGATGCCGACCAGCTGGCCGATTTCCTGATCGAATTGCAGAAGCTGCGCGACGCCGAAGGTGCGCAGACCTTGCGCAATGCGTCAGCCAGCATCTTTTCACCCGAGGAAGCCATCGCCCAGTACGAGCAGCGCCTCGACGGGTTGACGCGCGAGTCGCAGGATCACCCCGAGCTGCGTACGTTCATCGACGGCAGCTTGGTTCCCAGCACGGCCGTCGCCATCCGAAGGCTCCGCCAACGCTATGCGGAACTGGGGCGGGATCCCGCAGCGGACCTTCTGCCCGCGCATCGCGCATTGAGCCCGTCCGATTTCGGACTGCACAACGCGCTGCGCGGCGAAGACGGCCGCCTGCGCTTCATCGACTTCGAATATTTCGGCTGGGACGATCCGGTCAAACTGCTGTCCGATACCGCGATCCACCCCGGCAGCGATCTGCCCGCAACAAGCGCGAATCGCCTCATCGAACGCCTCACGCAAGCCTTTGCGGCTAGGGATGACGCGTTTGCGATCCGCCGTGACGTACTGTATCCTGTGTTCGGGGCGATCTGGTGCCTGATTGTCCTGAATGCCTATTTGCCCGAAAGCCGCTCCCGGCGCGCCTTGGCTGCGCAAGGTGGCGATCTGACGGTCCGCCTTGCCGGTCAGCTCGACAAAGCGCGCCGGCTTCATCAAACGATTTGCCAACGTGATCCAGATCTCACCCCACGCTGAAGCCGCCCTCACCTGCACGCTGGACGAGCGCAGTCTCTATTTGCGCCGCCTGGTCCTCGGTTCTGTTCGCTCCGCAGGACGCGGCCATGTCGGTCCAGCCCTGTCGCTGATCGAGATGGTCCGCGTGCTCTACGACGACATCCTGCGGATCGATCCGCAGAACCCGCGCGATCCCAATCGCGACCGCGCCATCCTCAGCAAGGGGCACGGGTGTCTCGCGCTCTACGCGCTTCTCGCCGATCGCGGCTTCTTCCCGCTGTCGGAGCTGGACGGCTTTTGCGGCTCCGACAGTATTTTGGGCGGACATCCCGAATACGGCATGGTGCCGGGGGTCGAGGCCTCGACCGGCGCGCTCGGGCATGGCCTGTCGATCGGCGTCGGCCTTGCGCTCGCCGCCCGCATGCGCGAGCGCAGCTACCGGACCTTCGTGCTGCTCGGCGACGGCGAGATCAACGAGGGATCGGTGTGGGAGGCCGCCATGGGCGCGGCCAAGCACGGGCTCGATAACCTCGTCGCGATGATCGACTACAACAAGCTTCAGAGCTACGGGCCCACCGACTACGTGCTGCCGCTGGAGCCGCTCGCGGACAAATGGCGCAGCTTCGGCTTTGCCGTGCAGGAGCTCAACGGCCACGACGTCGGCGCCCTGCGCACCGTCCTGAAGCAGGTCCCTGTCGTTCCGGGCAAGCCCACCGCGGTGATCTGCCATACCGTCAAGGGCAAGGGTCTGCCGCCCGCAGAATCCAACGCCGACTGGCATCACAAGAACAAGCTGTCCGACAGCGAGCTAGACGCCATCCGCGTCGCCGTCGGCGATTTTTGATCGGCTCCCCATGCGCAACACCGCGATGAACATGGTCCACAAGCTCGCCGCGCGCGACGAGCGTGTGCTTTACATCGGCTCCGATCCCGGCGCCGGCACGCTGCGTGCGATGAGCAAGGAGTTTCCCAAGCGCCATCTGATCGAGGGCATTTCGGAAGCGCACATCATCGGCATGTCGGCCGGTCTCGCGATGGAAGGCTTCGTGCCTTACGTCAATACCATCGCGACCTTCCTCACCCGCCGCTGCTACGAGCAGGTGGCCGTCGATCTCTGTCTGCACAATCTGCCGGTGCGGCTGATCGCCAATGGCGGCGGGCTGGTCTACGCACCGCTCGGTCCGACCCACCAGGCGATCGAGGACATCGCCATCATGCGGGCGCTGCCGAACATGACGGTGGTCTGCCCCTGCGACGCCGACGAGGCCGCGCGCATGATGGACAAGACGCTCGACTGGACCGGACCGATCTACATCCGGCTCGGCAAGGGCGGTGACGCCATCGTCTCGAAGGCCGAGCACGGCTTCGAGATCGGCAAGGCCATCCTGATGCGCACCCCGGGCGACGTCCTCATGGTGACCACCGGCATCATGCTGCAGCGGGCGCTGGCCGCAGCCGACCTGCTGGCCGCGCAAGGCATTCGCGCCGGCATCCTGCACATGCATACGGTGAAGCCGCTCGACACCGAAGCGCTGCTGCAGGCAATCCGCGGCATCAAGCTCCTGGCAACGCTGGAGGAGCACGTGCCCTCCGGAGGTCTCGGCAGTGCGGTTGCGGAGACGCTGATCGACAAGCTCGGCTCCGGCCTGCCCGCGATGCTGCGTCTGTCGCTGCCGGACCGCTTCATGCACAATTACGGCTCGCAGGACTCGCTGCTGAAAAAGCACGGCCTCGCGCCCAACGCCATCGCGACCTCGATCGAGCACGCGCTCGCGGCGTCGCGCACCTCCGCTCCTCAACTCCATTCCACCTGACGGGTCACATGTACGACGTTCGATATTCCTACCTGCTCGAGCAATTCTCCGACCCCGCCCCGATCCTGGCCGAGATCGGCCGGCTGGTTGCGACCGGAGACTTCACCCTTGGCAAGCCCGTCGCCGAATTCGAAAAGCGCTTTGCCGAACTGATCGGCGTGCGTCACGCCATCGGCGTCGGATCCGGCACCGACGCGCTCAAGCTGCCGCTCAAGGCGCTCGGCATCGGTCATGGCGACGAGGTCATCACCGCCGCCAACACCTTCATCGCCACCGTCGGCGCGATCGCGGAAACCGGCGCCACCCCGGTGCTGGTCGACTGCGACGATTCCTTCTGCATGAACGTCGACCAGGTCGAAGCCGCCATCACCAAGAAGACCAAGGCGATCATGCCGGTTCAGCTGACCGGCGAGGTCACCGACATGGGCAAGTTGATGGCGATCGCGCAGCGCCACAATCTCCCCGTCGTCGAGGACGCCTGCCAGGGCATCCTGTCGGAGTTCGCCGGCAAGCGCTCCGGCACCCACGGCATCGCGGCCGGCTTCTCCCTGCATCCGCTCAAGAACCTCAACGTCTGGGGCGATGCCGGCGTCGTCGTCACCAATGACGACGGCGTGAACGAGAAGCTCCGCCTGATCCGCAACCACGGCATGAAGAACCGCGACGAGATCGCGATCCTCGGCTGCAATTCGCGGCTCGATTCCTTGCAGGCCGTCGTCGGCAACTGGCTGATCGGCCAGACCAGCGAGATCACGCGGCGCCGGATCGAGAATGCCGCCTATTACGACGCGGGCCTTGCCGGCCTGCCCGGCCTGCGCGTCCCGCCGCGCCGGCCCAACGTGAAGCACGTCTACCATCTCTACATGGTGTTCGCCGAACGCCGCGACGAGCTCTACCAATACTGCCTGGACAACGGCATCGAGGCCAAGATCCACTATCCCATCCCGCTGTATCAGCAGGAAGGCCTCAAGCATCTCGGCTACGCGCCCGGCACCTTCCCGGTCACCGACCGCCACGCCAAGGAAGTCATCAGCTTCCCCGTCGACCAGCATCTGACGCGCGCACAGCAGGACCGCGTCATCGAGACCGTCAGGAAGTTCTGCCATGGACGCTGACACCGGCCGCCGGCGCATCGGTTACGTCAATCTTCCCGCCCAGTTCGAGGAAGAGCGCACCGAGATCATGCAGGCGGTGGAAGGCGTATTCCAGCGCGGCGATTTCATCGGCGGGGCGGCGGTTGGAAAGCTCGAGGAGGAATTGTCCGCCTATCTCGGCTCGCCCCATGTCGTAACGCTGAATTCCGGCACCGACGCGCTGATCCTTTCCTTGCGGGCGCTCGACATCGGTCCCGGCGACGAGGTGATCACCCCGCCGAATTCGTTCGTGGCCTCGACCGCCGCGATCATCGCGGTCGGCGCCACGCCTGTCTTTGCGGACGTGCTGCCGGACCAGAACATCGATCCGGCCGCGGTCGAGGCCGCCGTCACGCCGCGCACCAAGGCGATCATGCCGGTGCATCTGACCGGGCGCATGGCCGACATGACCCCGCTGATGGCGATCGCGGACAAGCATGCGCTCGCCGTGATCGAGGACAGCGCCCAAGCGGTCGGCTCGACCTATGACGGCCGGATGAGCGGCACCATCGGCACGTTCGGCTGCTTCTCGGCCCATCCGCTGAAGAATCTCAATGCCGCAGGCGATGCCGGTTTCCTCGTCACCGCCGACGCCGATCTCGCCGCAAGAATCCGCCGGCTGCGCAATCACGGCCTGATCAACCGCAGCGACGTCCAGGAATGGGGCATCGTATCACGGCTCGACACGCTGCAGGCCGAGGTGCTGCGCATTCGCCTGCGTCACCTGCCCTCGGTGATCGAGCGGCGGCGGCGCAACGCCGCGCAATACCGCGCCGAGCTCGCCGGACTCCCTCTGTTCATTCCGCCCTGCCGCAACATCGAGTTCAACACCTTCCACACCTTCGTGGTGCAGACCGACCGCCGCAACGACTTCCAGAAATATCTGGCCGACAAGGGCATCGAGACCGCGATCCACTATCCGGTCCCGATCCATCTGCAGCCGGCGGCGGCGCATCTGGGGCAAGGCCGCGGCGCGTTCCCGCTGACCGAGCGGCAGGCGGATCAGATCCTCACGCTTCCGATCAACCAGTTCCTGTCGGCCGCCGATATCAGCTATATCTGCGCGACCGCCCGGGAGTATTTTGCATGACGGATACGGACTTCCTTCAGGCCGACGAGCAGGCGCTGGCGCAGCGCTTCATCGACAACGGCTTCGTCACCACGCCGGCCGACGATCGCGCCGGGCTCGACCGGATCCAGCGGCGCGCCGCCGAGCTGGCGGCCGATTATCTCAAACTGCCGCACAGCAACGATCCCTATGCGATGCTCGACAGCATCCACACCCGGGTGAGCGTGGACGATCTCAACGGCCTGCGGCTGCACGTCTTCAACGGCCTCAATGCCGAGGCGTGGTTTCGGCCGACTTATTTCCGTCTGGCGCGCTCGACGATCGAGACCATCGTAGGCAACGAGCTCTGCATGCAGCGCCGCGTCAATCTCAGCATCCAGATGCCCGGCGACGATTCCTCGCTGCTCGCCACCCATTCCGACGTCTGGTCGGGCGACTCGCCGTTCGAGGTCGTGGTGTGGGTCCCGCTGGTGGACGTCCACCACACCAAGGCGATGTACCTGCTGCCACCGTCGCTGAACGGCGACATGCAGGACCGGATGGCAAGCTTGCGCAGCGCCGAGGAGCTGTACAAGACGATCCAGCCGCACGCGACCTTCATCGAGATTCCCTACGGTCACGTGATGCTGTTCAACCAGACCCTGATGCACGGGAATCGCGTCAACGAGGAGCCCGGCACGCGCTGGAGCATGAACTGCCGGTTCAAGAGCATCATGTCGCCCTACGCGGACAAGCGCTTCGGCGAGTTCTTCGAACCGATCCTGCTGCGTCCCGCGACACGGGTCGGCATGCAGTACAAGCTGCCGGGAGGCTTCCATGGCTGAGCGAGCCGGCCATCGCGGCTATATCGGCGCCCGGCCGCTGAACGGCAGCCGCACCCCGCAGCACGTCCAGAACATCGTGATCCGCGACTACGCGCGGCGCAAGAACCTGCAATTTCTGCTCAGCGCCGTCGAGCACATCATGCCCGGCAGCTACATGGTGCTCGAGGACATCCTGGACGAGTTGCCCCGCCTGAATGGCATGATCCTCTACAGCATCTTCATGCTGCCGCCCGACGAGGCACGGCGGCGACAGATCTACGACCGCGTGCTGCGCGAAGGCTGCGACCTCCACGCCGCCGTCGAGGACATCACGCTGTCGTCGCAGAAAGACATCCAGGCCGTCGAGGACATTCTGCTGGTCAATAAATACGCGACCATCCTGTGACGATGCCGCGGACCACCGGTTGGGCCCCATGAGCGAGATCAACCTGCTCCAACCGATGCACGCGTCGACCAGGCGGAACTACGTTCAGCGCGTGGTCGAGCACGACAAGGCGGAATCCGCCACCGTGGCGCGCCAGTGGGGTCTCGACTACTGGGACGGCGACCGGCGCTACGGCTATGGCGGCTATCGTTACGACGGACGCTGGCGCCCGCTCGCCCAGACCCTGATCGATCGCTACGGCATCAAGCCGGGAATGAGCGTGCTCGATGTCGGCTGCGGCAAGGGCTATTTGCTCTACGAGTTCACCCAGCTCGTCCCCGACCTCAGGATCGCCGGCATCGACATCTCCGACTACGGCATCGCCAACGCCAAGGAGGAGGTGCGGCCACAGCTGAAGGTCGGCAGCGCCGTCGAGCTCCCCTACCCCGATCACAGCTTCGACCTCGTGGTATCGCTCGGCGTGCTGCACAACCTTCCGCTCGAGGACGTGTTCCGGGCGGTGCCGGAGATCGAGCGCGTCGGACGCGGCGCCGGGAAATATCTGATGGTGGAATCCTTCCGCAACGAGCGCGAGAAGGCCAACCTTCTTTACTGGCAGCTCACTTGCCTGAGCTTCCACGGCCCGGAAACCTGGGCGTGGATCTACGACAAATGCGGGTACCGGGGCGACCATGGGTTCATCTTCTTCGAATGAAGCCGGCCCGCGCCGGCCGACGTCGCTGCGCGCGCAGAATCCGGAAGTGTACTATTCGGACGATGCCATCGTCACGGCGGACGACGCCACGATCGCGGAGCTGAAACGCATCGCCGCCGGCAATCCGCGTCTGCGCAGCCGGCTGTGCACGCATCCCGATCCCGCGTCCGGCCTGCACGAGATGCTGATCGTGCATCATCGCGAGGCCTATGTCCGGCCGCACAAGCATTTTGGCAAACCTGAATCGTTTCACCTGATCGAAGGCACCGCGCAGGTCGTGATCTTCGAGGACGACGGACGTATCCGCGACGTGCTCGAGATGGCGCCGTACGGCCAAGGCGCCCTCTGCTACTACCGGATGCCCGAAAAGGTCTTCCACTCGATCCTGATCACCTCGGAATGGCTGGTGTTCCACGAAACCACCGCCGGCCCGTTCGATCCCTCACGTACCGCATTTCCCGACTGGGCCCCCGATGGCGGCGACGCTGCCGAGGTCCACGACTACGTCACACGGATTGGCGCGCTCGCCGCGGAGCATCTGGCGCGACGGTAGATTTCGACCAGACTCGCTGCTCGACGATCCCGCCGTGAATGATCGAGGACGAAACCAGACGATGAAGCCGCCTGCAAAAGCACTGGTTACCCTGGTCAAGTTCGCGGTGTCGATCGGGATTCTGGTATTGCTCTTGCGCAGCCAGGACTTGTCGTCCCTGAAAGCCGATCTTCTCGCCGTCAACTTGAACATGCTGGCGCTTGCCGTGTTGCTGCTGTTCGCCCAGACCTTCATTCTCTGCCACCGCTGGATCCTGATCCTCCGCGCCATGAGCGTGCCCCTGAGATGGCTGGCCGGCTGGCGCATTCTGATCATCAGCACCTTCTTCAATCAGGTGCTGCCCGCGGGCGGTGACGCGGTCCGGATCTGGATGCTGCGGCGGAACGGTGTGCAATGGTCGCAAACGATCGGCAGCATCGTGGCCGATCGCTTCCTGGCGCTGCTGGCGCTCGGCCTCATCGTCCTGGCGGGAATGCCGTTCCTGCTGCCTCGTGTCCGCGACAACTCACTCCTATTCGCAATCGTGACCGTTCTGGCGGCTGCATGCCTCGGCGCAATCGCCCTGGCGACGCTGGACCGGTGGCCGCCGCGCCTGATCGCGGCCGTGCCGGCCAGGATCGTGCAATTCGCGATGCTGGTCAGGGCTCCGTTGCTGGCCGAAGGGCGGGCAATGTTGATCGTATCAGCCATTGTCGTCCACCTGATCACCGTCGCGACCTGCTATGTCCTTGCGATTGGACTGGAGGCGCCCCTCACCGCACTTGACGCCTTCGTGCTGGTCCCGCTCGTCATCCTGTCTTCCGCGGTCCCCATCTCGATCGGAGGCTGGGGCGTGCGCGAAGGCGCGATGGTCGCTGCGCTTGGCCTCGCCGGGATCGCATCCGACAAGGCGCTCGCGATATCGGTCCTGCTGGGTCTTGGCGGCCTGATCGTCGGGCTGTTCGGCGGGCTAGTATGGCTGATCGCGCCCGAGCGCACCGGCTTCAGCCCGGAGGAGGCGCGGGCCATCGCCGAACGAACCGATGCAGCGCCGGTCTAGCATGGGCAACGCCGGACAAGACCAGGCGATGACATCTGCCGAGGTGCGTTTTCGTACCATCGTCGAGACATGGTCGTGGCGCGCGCTCATTTTCGCGCCGGCCGCTCTTTCCATCTGGTGCCTGAACCGCGACGGCACTTATCGAACGCTGCTATTTGACGGTGGCTGGACAACGCGATTTTACGTCCTCGCCTGGATCGTGCTGACGCCGTATCTCGGCTGGTTCATCATGGCGACCGGCCGCCTGACGTTCTCGCTCATCAGGCACGAACCCACTCAGCGCGTCGACGAGTTCTTTGTCGGCGCGGCCACACTCATCTTGACGGGATTTGGGCTAGGCGCTCTTTCCATCCTGTACCCACAAATCGTTCTCGGATTTGCGATCGCGGTTCTGCTGTGGGACAGCCGCAGCTTTCGGAAGCCGCAGAAACCCGCGGTGACTTTGCCGCTGATCGCAACATCGCTGCTGGGTCTTTGGCTTCTGGCGACGGTGTTCCTCGACCGCGCCATCATACCCGATGTCATTTCGACCGACGTTCAACAGCTCTACGCCCCGTATCTGGCGGAGGTCGCGAGAAATCACAGCATCTGGCTTGCGGCCGACAACCCCATCTTCTCCGACTTCGAGATCGGTCACGGAAACGGGCTGCACCTGTTGCTGGCGACGTTCCTGCCGCCCCACGTCGCCCAGATCGTTTCGTTTCTCTATTTCGTCGGGATCGGCGCTGTCATTTTCGAACTCGCCCGCCTCGTTCTTCCATTCCAGGCTTTCGGACGCCGGTGCGAAGACGCTGCGATCCCGATCGCACTCGGCCTGGCAATTCTCGGGCTTGCTTGGCCGAGGACGATGCCGACCGTTACACCCGGCCTCCACATCATGGAGTTTGGAAAGTACCACCTTCAGACAGCGGCATTCTTCGTCTATTTCCTGCTGGTCGTCATCCGCTCTTCCCGAAGTCGAGACAGGCTCGCCGCCGGAATTTGCGCCTTTGCCGTCGCGGCTTCCTATCCGCTCTACGCCGCGTTCGTCTTCTTGATTTCGGCGTTGGGAGTGCTCACCAAGGCGCTTCAGCGCGATCTGTCCGGCGTCATGACCGGCGTGCTGCTCGGGGTCGGAGCGATCGCCGGGTGCATACTGGCCTTCTCCGTCAATTATCTCTACCTCGGAATCCCGGCCACCAACCCGTATTCGCTGTTCCGGGGCGCCGCATCGGTCGAGCGTTTCTCACAATTCGGAAGCCTCGATATTCTCGACTATTTCGTGCTGGCGCAGTCGCTGGAGGTCAGCGACTTCCTCAGCAAGGCGGGGTTGTTCGCCTTCTTCAAGCAGGTCAGGTCCGTTCTCCTCGTTGCTATTGCTCTCGCGGCGGCAACTTGCACCGTTGCTTACATCGACTCGAAGCTGTTTCCGGAGCGCTCCGGCGCCTCGAAGTCGCGAATGTCGTTCAATGCTGCGGGGCTCTTGATCATCATCGCCTACGCAGCCAGCGTCCGGCTTCTGGATATGACGCTGAACATTCCGAGCCTGATCAGGCTATCCGTTCATGTCACCGCGCTATTCCCGCTCGTGACCGTGGCCATCGCCTGTTGGGTGCTGGTCGTCGTGCGGCGGTTGGCCTCAACCTGGTCCCCCGGGCGCTACGCGCCTCATGTGGCCCTTCTGGCGCTCCTGATCACCTGCGCCTGGACAACCCTTTCCTATCCCTGGCAGAGCTTCAGGGACGACGGGACCGTCGCTTTTGTGACCGGGCGCCCCCTTCGCCAGTTGCCCCGTGTCAGCCTGGACTGGCAGCGCTGTGACGAACTGCAGCAATCGACGGGGGCTGAGCGCATTCTGCCTCTCAACGGCTATCGCGCGTTGGTGCCATGCTATTTCTCGCCGCTCCTCACGCGAGGCAAGGTCATTCATACCTATCAGAGCGATGTCGCGCGCGATTTCAAGAAGGTCGCGCTGGGGACTGCCGATACGGCGGAAGCCACGCTTCGCGCGTTGGGGGTGAATCTCTTCTACGTCCAGAGGGAGAATTGCGATTTTTGGCTGAATGGGTTCTCAGACCTCTTCCAGAAAGAAGAACTGGCGAGACGCTTTGCGGTTCGCGCCGAGACTCCGCATTACTGGCTATTGACGTGGCGGGCTGGCGATCTGCCATTGACTCCGGAAACGGCAGCGGCAATCTCGACGCTGAGGACGAGATCGAAGGATATTTATCGAATGGCTTATGGTGTCGAGCCCTTTGAGGTGGTGAGGCGCCAGTTGCCACCAGACGGCAGGCCAAGAGACCTCGCGATTCTCGATCAGTTGTCCAAATGCCGCTGAGGGTTGCTGATTTGACGGCGGAAAGCGATCCTCCGCGGAGAGATCTACATGCACTCCGGTAAACGCTGGTCTTGGGGAGGCTGGCGAGCAAGCGCGCGTGCCGGCTTGATGACGGCTCCATTCCTCATCGCGGCGTTGGGCCTGCTGGTCAAGGTTCCTCCCGAGGTCCAGCTTTTCAGCGGTGGCCCCTTGGTCGCCTGGAACAGCTTGTGTCTCGCTGTCCTCGCTCCCTACGTGGCTATTGCGTTTGTCGGAATGGGGGCCCTGCTCGTTCACCGGCTCGACCAAGGCAACGACCTCGACGCCGCCGATTTGCTCGTGCTGCAGTTCTTCGGCGGCGCTGCTCTGTGCGTCTTGATCGGCGTCTGCCTCGGTGCGGCGGGATTGCTCTTCCCGTGGATCACCATCCCGTTCTTGACGGGCATCATCGCCTGGCACCTTGCACGTCCATCCCGCGGCCGTTGGTCACCGTCTACCGCAGCGGAGTGGCTGCTCGTTGGACTAATCGGTTTGTCGGCCGTCGTGGTTCTGCTCGTGAAGGGCGTCGTGCTCGACGCGACCCGCGGCGACATCCCGCAACTTTATCTTCCGCTGCTCGCCGACCTGCAGAACCGCCACACCTTCTGGCTCGACCCCGAACAGCCGAAGCTGTTCTGGTTCTTGCTCGGCCGCGGCCACGGGGCCGACATGCTGCTCGTGAGCTTTGGTGGCCCGACGGCTCATCAAATCCTCTCGGTTGTCTACTTGCTGTCCATCGCGGCGCTGGTCCATCGCATGGCGGTGCGGCTGACAACGGGCTGGATATTGCCGGGATGCGCGGCCCTGATCGCAATGTGGTCGAGCTTCATCGGATTGGAGACCGGGCGCTTTCACTATGAGACCGGCGCCTTCCTCCTGTTCGTCTGTTGGGCGGGGCCGCTCTATGCCACCACCAAGGCCCGCGTGATCTTCCGGGCCCTGGTGCCGGCCGTGATGTCCATCGCGATCATGGTCCCCCAGGCGGCGATCATCGCCACGGCTTTCTTGATGGCGGGAGCAGGCGCCGGCTGGTTCGCTCATGGCCCGCGCGGAATCGTGCGGCCGCTCGGAGTGGCCGCAATCGGACTTTGCACCGCGGCTCTCAGCCTTCTGGTCAACCAGATCTATCTCGGCATCGCCGAGGTCAATCCGATCGGCGTGTTCATGCCGCTCATCAACGTGGAGCGCTTTCGCCAAATCTCGAGCCTGGAGCTCATGGTCTACGTAAACAACGCGCAGGGCATCAAGTATGCAGGATTTTCGATGCGCGACATCGTGGCCGCTGTCGGTCGCCTGCGGGAGGTGCTCTGGAGCCTGTTCTTTGGCACGAACTTCTGGACGTATCCGGCTTTCATTGTCGCATGCGCAGCCTTGCTCAGAGTGCGGCGCCCCCGAGGAAATGGCCCATTCGTCGTAGGTCTCGCTCTCTGCCTGCTCGCTGTCATCAGCCTGATCACGCTCACTTCACATGGAAGTCTGGAGCGCATGCTGGCCTTCCGATCGGTCGCAACTCCGCTCATTGCCATTTCAATCATCGTGCCGCTCGCCGATCTCTTTCGGCGGCGTCACTTGCAACTCCGCATCGTCTCCGTGCCTTCTGCGCTGGTGACGATCGGTTTGGCGGCTCTTGTCGCGACTGTGGTTGCGAGGTCGCAGGGCGAGATAACGCGCGTGCGCATGCAGGGCGCCTTGGCGTTTGTCACCGGTCGCATCGGCCTGGTCGGCACCTCCCCGTCCTTTGACGACCTCGATCCACGCCGCTGTCGGGAGGTTTCAAGTCACGTCCCAGCGGACTGGCACATCCTCCCCGTCAATTCCGCTTTGCGTTTTCTGCCGACCTGCGCCGAATCCCCTCTCCTGCCATCTGGCCGGGTCGTGGATACCTTGCATCCGGTGTTTCTGCCCGATTATGGAGACGTCCTGCTTGGGCCCGCCCCAATCAGCATTGCCGCCCTACGCCGCCACAATGTGAATGCCTTTTACATAGAGAGCGACCGGCTGGATTTCTGGGCGCATGGGCAAAGCCCGCTTTTTGATTCCGACAGCATGCCGCGCGATCTCGACGTCCTCCACGTCGGAGCCGATTACATCTTGCTGACGTGGAAGGGCCTGGGAGCGCCGATCAGCGACGAACAGGTTGCAGCGATCACCGCGCTGCGGAACCGCAGCCGCGTGACCGGTCCAGGCAAAGACTATTGGGATGGTATCGCGGCGCTTGCGGCGTGGCGATCCCGGCATGACTCTACCGAAAAGTGAGCAGCCGTGCGCTTCCGCCCGCGCCGCGGCGCGGCAGGCGCCAAGACTCTTCGCGCGAAGCCGGACCCACACTGAATAGTCACCGCAAAATCCTGCCGAATCGGCTGGCTTTCTCGCGAGTCCGACGATCGGATAAGATGCCGGCGGACAGCGTGGGGGATCTCAACTTATCAATTGAGGTGCGCGCTGTGGCCCTATATAGCCGTACAATGGCTGCCAGCCGCGGGCCGTAATGGCTCGGAATGCCGATTCCAGACCTGCTCCTGCAAAGAGTTAAAGCCGTGACCGACCATTGCCGCCTTTGCCATTCGACCAACCTGCGTCCGGTCATCGACCTCGGACTGATGCCGATTGCGCATCGGCTTCGGCACAGCCGAAACGAGCAGGATGAACGATATCCGTTCGAGGTGATGGCCTGCGGCGATTGCGGCCTGCCCCAGATCGTCAAGCCGATCGATCCCGAGATTCTGTACCGGCAGTTCAACTACAATTTCAGCAGCTGGAAGCCGGAACCGCATCAGGTCGACGAGCTCGACACGATCGCGAAATTCTCCAAGCATCAGTCCGTGTTCGAGATCGGATGCAACGACGGCCTGTTCATGGACAAGCTGCGCGAGCGCGGCACCAAGATCATGGTCGGCGTCGAGCCCAATCCGGTGTCGGGCAAGATCGCCCGCGAGCGCGGCATCAAGGTCTATGCCGACATGCTCAGCCCGGCGATGGCCCACGATGCTGTCGCTCAGTCCGGCAAATTTGACCTCGTCGTCTCGCGCCAGGTGCTTGAGCACATCGTCGACTTCGAGAACTTCTTCGACTGCGTCAAGATCGCGCTCAGCGACGACGGCCTGCTGTTCATCGACGTGCCTGATTTCGCCCCCGGATCGACGGAGGGAGACCTCTCCGTCCTGTGGGAGGAGCACGTCAGCTATTTCACCGAACCGACCCTGCTCGCGCTGCTGGCGCGCCACGGCTTCGAGGCGGTGTCCGTGAAGAAATACAATTTCAGCGGCGGAAGCCTCGCGATCGCAGCCCGCCGTGCCAAGGGCGCCGTGACGGCGCCGCCCGCGCCGTCCGGCGTTGGCGAGAAATTCGGTCAGCGTGCGAGAGAGTATGGCGCGCGTCTCCGCCCGATTCTCGAAAAAGCCCGCGCCAACGGCGCCGAGATCGCCATCTACGGTGCCGGCTGCCGCGCCTGCACCTTCACCAACGCCCACGAGCTTGCGAATCTCGTCGACCTCTCGGTCGACGACCAGAAGGAGCGCCAGGGGCTGTTCCTGCCCGGCACCGGCATTCCGATCCGTTCCCCCGAGGATCTCGCGGCCAAGTCGGGTCCGCTCGTCTGTCTTCTCGCCGTGAACGAGGAGAACGAGGCCAAGGTCAGCAGCCGGCTGCGCGAGAGCGTGAAGCGTCCGCTCGAGATCGTTGCGATCTTCGCGCCGAACGACATCTGGAGCGAACTCGATCGTCTCGAGGTGGCGCTAAGGTCGCGGCATGGCTGAGGACAAGCTCTTCAACTATTACGAACGTCAGGATGTTCTGCCGACGTTCGGGAATTTCAAGTCGTCCGCCGAGCTCGAAGCCTACGCCAGCCAGCGGCGCGAGCTGTTTTCGGACAAGCTGGTGCTGCCGCCGCGGCTGTTCCGCGATGCCGATGTGCTCGAATTCGGTCCCGATTCCGGCGAGAACGCCTTGGTGTTTGCCGGTTGGGGCGCGAACATGACACTCGCCGAGCCGAACCGGCTCGCGCACCCGAAGATCGAAGCCTACTTCGCGCATTTCAGCCTGACCGAACGTCTTCGCGAGCTCGCGTTGGCCGATGTCGAGGGCTTCCGCAGCGATCGCCGCTTCGACATCATCGATGCCGAGGGCTTCATCTACACCGTGCAGCCGAGCGAAAAATGGCTCGGCATCTTCCATCGGCTGCTCAACCCGGACGGTTATGCCGTCGTGTCCTATTACGAGCGCTATGGCGGCTTCTTCGAGCTCGCGCTCAAGGCGATCCATGCGGCCGGCAAGGCGTTGAGCGGTCGCGCCGCGCTCGATACGGCCAAGATGCTGTTCGAGGCGAAGTGGAACAGCATTCCGCATACCCGCAGCTTCGAATCCTGGCTGATGGACGTGCTCGAAAATCCGTTCGTCCGGCATCGCTACTTCCTCGACGCGGCCACCTTGTGCACGGCGGCGCATGACCAGGGGTTCGACATCCATTCGGCATGGCCCGCCTATCGCGACAGCCTGGACATCTACTGGCACAAGAAAGTCCTGTCCGGTGATGAGAAGCTGCATCGCGCCAGACGCCATCTCGACCGCAGCCGCCTGAGCTTCCTTGGCGGACGAAAGCTTTATCTGGTCGGCAAGGCCGATGCCGTGCAGGCGATCTCGGCATCGATCGAGGCGCTGGTGCTCGACGTCGACGGGATGATCGATGATCCCTTCGGCGAGAGCCTGCCGCGCGTGGTCGCGGGCCTCGCGTCGCTGCGCGAGACGATCCGGACCACGGACGTTCTCGCCGACGATGCCGCCGACATCGACGCCATCATCGCGACGCTCGACAGTTTCCATCGCATCTTTGCCGCGATCGGTCAGCGGGACGCGGCCGCGGTCGCCGCCCTCACCCAGTCGGATCCGGCCTTCATCAACACGTGGGGACAACCGGCGCATTTCCTCGTGATCCGGAAGCGCTAAGGGATCGTAGCCAGTGA
Source organism: Bradyrhizobium sp. TM233 (assembly GCF_036247965.1). Lineage (NCBI taxonomy): Bacteria > Pseudomonadati > Pseudomonadota > Alphaproteobacteria > Hyphomicrobiales > Nitrobacteraceae > Bradyrhizobium > Bradyrhizobium sp. TM233. The sequence continues at coordinate 95,057 of NZ_BTIG01000003.1, forward strand.
AGCCAGGCATTGGCATCATCGGAACGGGCATGGTCGGCCAGATGTGCCACCTCGCCAATTTCGCTGCCAATTCCGCCTGCCGCGTCGTCGCAATCGCTGATCTCCGGCCGGACTTGGCTGCCGCGGCAGCGCAGAGGTTCGGCATTCCTCAGGTTTACGGCACGCACCGGGAGCTGCTTGCGGACGGCGCGGTGTCCGCCGTCGTCGTCGTGACCAAGCGTCGCGCCACCGGACCGATCGTCCTGGACGCGTTGAACAGCGGCCGGCACGTGCTCTCGGAAAAGCCGATGGCCTACACCACCGCTCAGGCCACATTGCTGGTCGAAGTCGCGCGGCAGCAAAACCTCGTCTACAGCATCGGCTACATGAAGCGTCACGATGCCGGCGTGGCGCGGGCGCTGCAGGTGCTGACGCGCCTGCGCGAAGACCAGTCGCTCGGACGCATCGTCCGGGCAAAAGGCTGGTGCTTCGGCGGCGACACCGGCCGGTCGCACGACAATTTCGTGATGACCGGCGAAGCGCGACCGGACGGGATCGAACTCTGGCAGGATGGTCCCGACTGGATGCCGCGCGCGATGCGTCCCGGCTACGATAATTTTCTGAACGTCTTCAGCCATATCATCAATCTGGCGCGCTACCTGCTCGGATCGTCGCCGACGGTGGCCGAAAGCGCGATCGAGGCTTCGGGAGCCGGGCGCATCACGCTCGACTTCGACGGCATCGCCTGCACGCTGGATCTCGTGAACGGCTCCGAGGGCAGCTGGCGCGAGGGGCTGACGATCGATTTCGAGCGCGGCGCGGTGACCCTGGAATTGCCTCCGCCCTTTGCCGAGCAAGAGGCGCAGGTCATTGTCGATCACGATGGTCGAAGCACACGGTTCGCGGGCGACAAGAGCTGGGCATTCCGGCGCCAAGCCGACGCCTTCGTGTCCGATATCGCCGCACGAGCCGTACCCTTGGCCGCCGGCGCGGATTCGATCACCGACATCGCGCTTGCGGAGACCGTCTGGAAACAGCGCTCTAGCGGCTAGGCGCGACATCCTTGCTTGCGCCCTCGAGCGGCAGAATGCCCGCGATGGGCCCAAGCTTGATCGTCACCTGCGCGAGTTGAGCCAGAAACTCTGCAACATCGCAGCGCGCCAGCAACCGGCACGCGTAATACTTCCGCACCAAGGTCTGGTTCGGTGCCGCTCCAGGGCCCGGCTGGAACGAGATCGTCGCCTGCGGCCCCGTCGGATCGAAATGATGAAATGCGCTTCCCGGCGCCGTGCGCGCCTCGTCCATTCCCCGCAGGATGTCGGGCCGCTCGGCACGCAGTGCAAATCCGAAGAAGGGCTGATTGCCCCAGGCAAGGCGGAGCATGCCGGTGACCTCGGCGAGGCCGAACGGCACGTGCCGTGACGGGTAGTCGAAAAAGCCGTCATCGAGCGCATAAACCGTCGCCGCTGGCTGGGCCCGGCCGGCAAGGTTGCGCGTCAGGGCCTCCTGCTTCAGCGTCCTCGCCTGCATGAAGACGTAGTCACTCCACAACATGCCGATCGACATGATCAGGCCCGATCCGAACATGACCGCAAAGGCGACACTGGGACTGCTCCAACGTTGGGCCAGCCGCTTGAACGCGAGAAACGCCAGCGCCGACGGCACGCCGAACATCAGCAGATGACGGCTCTCGTAGAAATGCGTGGAGGACGGCCGCAGGCCGGCGATCAGATAGGGCGACGACAATGCGAGGAACATGACCATGGCGAGCACGAGCGGCAAGGCGATCGCGGTCCCGGACGCTGCCGGCTTCGTGCCCGAGCGCAGCAGCAGCACGACGATGCCGACGAGCACCGCGGCCAAAATGAACAGCGCCGGGACCGCGATCGCCGCGCGCAACGCGTGGGCCAGGACGTCCCTGTAGCCGGTGATGAAGAATGCCAACCATCCCTTCGCCAACTCGCCGAGCGTCGGGAAATGGGCATCATAGTGCTGCGCATATACGCCGATCCGCTTGAACCAGATATTGAGCGTGCCCCAGTAGATCAGAGGAAGCAGCATCAATTCCGGATAGAACAGGACACAGCGCCAGGCTGCGAGCCATGTGCGGCGGACCAAGCCGTCCGTCGCCTTCCCGCCCTGCCATATCGCAACGAAGAGACCCAGCATCACGAAGGCATAGAGCACGATCGTCGAGTTGAGCGCGAAGCTCAGCAGGAACACGAGCGCACAGGCCACGCGAAGCAGCGCACGCCGCAGGCCGCGTGCGCTGAAGGCCAGCGTCAACAGCCATGCGCCGGTGAACAGCAATCCGAAGCTGAAGACGTAGACCGCGTTCGCCTTGCCCGCCCACAGCTGATAGCCGGGATATGTCCAGACGATCAGGGCGAAACCGACCGCCTCGGCGCGGTCGAGCAGGCCGAGACGCGTTGCGGTGAGCGCGAGCGATGTTGCGCCAAAGACGATCCCGGCGAACGCCAGCGAGACCATCACGACAACCGGGGCGCCCGTCCAGTTCGCGAACGTGTCGTAACTGTAGAAGATCGGATGACCGGCGCCGTTCAGCAGGAAATCGATGTCGATGAAATAGTCCGGACGCGGCTTCAGCACCAGCCAGTCGTCCATGAAGAGACCGTTGTTGAGGAACATCGGCGCATGCGCAGCCAACAACACGACGAGGAGGACGACTATCGCACGCAGCAATGGGGACATCTCGGACGGAGGAACGGCATCGCCGGCAAGGATTCGCACGCCCACGTGACGTCCGCAAGAGCGGCCATGGCGGGCTCCCTTGACCGGAAAAATGCGACCTCCTATAGACTTTCGCTCTGGCTGGGGCCTGAGAGGCGTCCGGGGCGATTTTCCGAATGAACATGCTACCGGGCCCGGCGCAAGCCGCTGCGATTGGTCTCAGTGTCGCGCTGCCGCTGCTGTTGCTGTGCTATGCGCGCATCGCCGCCACCGGCGGATCCGGCCGCCGCTTCCGGCTCGGCTGCGTCAGCATCTTGGCCCTCTACGTGATCGCCTGCATCGCGCTTCCCGGTCAACGCCATCTCGACGACGTGCTTGGCGGTCTGTTCCTGCTCGCGACCGCGATGATGTTTTTCTACATCCTGTTCAGCCTGCTCGCCTGGGGCTTTACGCTGACGCTGCTCACGGCACTCGTTAAGGCCGGGCGTCCCCTCACCTGGGAGCAATGGGCCGTAGCCTACATGCAGGGCGGAGATCTCGGCACCTTCACGCATAACCGCCTGAAACTCCTGGTCGGCGCGGGGATGTTGACCATTGCAGACGGCAGGCTGGCTCCGACGGCCAAGGGCGTGGCGGTCGCGCGTCTCGTCAAACTCGTTCGTCTGTCAACGGGCCTTGGGTAAGAGGCCGCGATGTCCTTCGTTATCGGATTCCTCGCCGCCGTCACCTTCGCCGTGCTGTCGCCTGCCTTGCAGCTCATGGCCCGCGCTCGCGGATGGCCGGTTGGAGCCGTGACCCTGCTCGCGATCGCCGCGATCCTCACCCATGGTCTCGGCGTGATGCTCGGAATCCTCGTCGTCCCGGAATTCCAGTATTGGGACGCCGTGTCGATTTTCGGTTTTTGCGTCATGGGTTACGTCTTCGCTTTTGGCGCAGTGTACAAATCGGTGTCCCTGGACATTCTGCTCGGCGTCGTCGACCGGCCCGAGCGGAGGGCTCCGCTTTCGGAGATCGTCGAACGGCAGGTTCCAGATCTGTTCCAGGGACGAATTAGGAACCTGGTCGACGGCGGCCTGGTCGAACCGGTGGATTCCGGCTTCGCGGCGACGGCGGCGGGCCGGAATATGGCAGGCCGCGTCGGGCAGCTACGCCGCGCCTTCGGTATTGGCGATACCAGTCTCTATGATTTTTCCGAATAGTTGCCGGGAACACACACATCGCCGGTTTCATGACGGTTGTGCAGGGCATATCTGCGGGCTCCTTATTGTTCGCCTGGCCCAGATGACCTAGAGTTGCACCGGGGTTCCACCAGTAAAGAGTGGCCGGCAACGGGCGGCATAAGATGACACCTTCCAGGGCGGCAAAACGGCTTACGATCGTCATCCCTGCACTGAACGAGCAGGACAAGATCGCCGACACCATTGACGGCGTGCTGCCGCTCGCCCGCGAGCTGCTCGACGATTTCGAGATCTTCCTGATCGACGACGGCAGCACCGACGCCACCGGCGCGATCATGGACGAGTTCGCGGCCGGCGAGCCGCGCATCGTCGTGCAACATAACGCCGAGCCGCGAGGTGTCGGTGCCGGCTTCGAATACGCGCTGTCGCGCGCGAAATTCGATGCCATCACGCTCATTCCCGGCGACCACGCCTTCCAGAACGAGGGTATTGCCCGGATGTTCAAGGCGGCGGGCGCCGCCGACCTCGTCATCACCTATCGCGACAACCAGTCGGACCGCTCGGTCAACCGCTCGCTGCAGTCGCATTCGCTGCGGTTCATCCTGAACTGCCTGTTCGGCTTCTGGCTGTCCGACTATCACAGCATGATCGTCTACCCCGTGAAATGGCTGCGCCAGATCGCGGTCAAGGCCGACGGCTACGGCTATCAGATCTGCGCGTTGATCTCCCTGCTCCAGCTCGGCCTCACCTATGTGCAGGTGCCCGTGAGCCTGAACGCGGAGCTGAAGGGCTCCTCCCGTGCGCTGCGGCTGCGCACCTATCTCGAGCTCGGCGGCACCATCGTCTCGCTGCTGCGCCGCGTTCCCATCCGGCACGTCGACCTCAGCCAGGTTCCTACCGACGCGGAACGGGCCCCGGCGCGCTAGACGACGCCTCGCCGGGCTTGGGCTTGGGAAATCGAGCGGATGGGCAGGGGCGCGGCGATTCGCCCGCGGGACGCCCTCGTCCCTATCCTGCCAGCACCTGACTTAAGTGATTGATTTGACTGGCAGGAGTGGCAGGGCTCGAACCTGCGACCCCCGGTTTTGGAGACCGGTGCTCTACCAATTGAGCTACACTCCTACGGACCCTGCGTCGCCCCAGGATCAGGGCCGCTTTCAAGCACAGAGAGCGGCCGGATTGCAAGAGCGAAGCGAGTGCCATGCGCGTACTTCGCGCTAGGCCCCCCCATCTTTCAGCAGCCAGTTGCGGTAGATCTCCCCGTAGCGCACGCTCACCTTGTCCACCGGGGTTTGCGTCGCGTTGTTGTCGATAGCAGCCTGCACCGCCGCCCCAACGATCCCCTGCCCGGTATAGAGCGCTGCGTTCAGCTCGGGATAGGCGACGATCAGCGCACCGGTTCGGGCATCGACGAGATTGGCGTCCGCGATCATGCCGCGATGGCCGCCGATCACGACACGCTGAATGGCCGACGGGAACAGCAAGCTCTTCACACGGATGTCGAGCCGCACCGGCCGCGTGCCCGCCAGCCGAGCGACCAAGACCTGCTCGACGCCGGCCTTGATCCGCGGCGCCAGCAGGCCCTGAACGAAAGCCTTGACCTCCGGAGCGTCGGCCATTGTTGCCGCCTGTTCCAGGCTGACCGCCTTCGAGTCCGCATAGGCGCGGAGACCGTCCTCCCACTGTATGCGTGCGTCGCGTGCAAAACTGACCGCAACGCCGGTCAGCTTCATGCCGGCTATGTCGCTCTGCGACAGCGAATTATTGGCGGCGGTTACGCAGCCCGCAAGCGCAAGCATTCCGCCCAGCGCGACAATCCGCGCCAGTCCCAGCAGCAATCTCAACAACGCCCCCTGTCCCCGTAACCCAATCTCAGCCCGGCCCAAAAATAGGGTGTTCCGCCCGCTGCTGTCTACCCCGAATTGTATTGCCGTGCATAAGACCCGATGCCGAGCGTCCGCTGCAGATGTCACCGCGCCGAATGCATCTGTTCTTCACGGGGCTTCTGAGCCACACTTTTCCGGTTGACCAAAAACAAGAGTCCGGGAGCCTCCATGAACGCCCAAGCCGCCACGAAAGCCGCCTCGACGCCGCTGACCCCGCCCTTGCCTGAGGCCCGCCCGGAGACGCTCGGGCTGTCGCGGCCGCGCCTCCAGGCCATGTCAGACGCCTTCAAGCGCGAGATCGACAAGGGAACCGTTCCCGGGGTCACCGTGCTGGTGGCGAGGCGCGGCCAGGTCGGCTGGTTCGAGGCGCTCGGCAGGCAGAGCCCGGCGGACGCCGCGCCGATGGCGCGGGATTCGATCTTCCGGATCTTCTCGATGACCAAGCCGATCGTCTCGGTCGCCATCATGGCTCTGGTCGAGGACGGCCACCTCCTGCTCAGCGACGCCGTCGCGAAATTCATCCCGGAATTTGCCAGCCAGCAGGTCGGCATCGTCAAGGACGGCAAGCTCGAGCTGGTGCCGCCGACGCGGCCGATGACCGTGCAGGACCTGCTGCGCCACACCTCGGGCCTGACCTACGAGCACCAGGGCGACGGCCCCGTGCACAAGCTCTACCAGGAGTCCCGCGTCCGCAGCCGCAAGATCACCAATGCCGAGCACGCGAGCCTGGTGGCGAGCTTCCCGCTGGTCTGCCAGCCCGGCGCGGAATTCAACTACAGCCGCTCCACCGACATCCTCGGCCGCATCATCGAGGTCGTCAGCGGCAAGTCGCTCGGCACGTTCCTTGGCGAGCGCGTGCTCGCGCCGCTGCAGATGGCCGAGACCGGCTTCTCGACCTCGGAAGCCAATGCGGGCAGGCTTGCCGAACCGTTCGCCGCCGATCCCTGGACCGGCGACAAGGTCGCGCTGTTCAACATGCACGAAGCACCGGTGATGGAGTCCGGCGGCGGCGGCCTGGTCTCGACCACGATGGACTATGCCCGCTTCTGCCTGATGCTGCGCAACGGCGGCGCGCTCGACGGCAACAGGATCATCGGCCGCAAGACGTTGGAGCTGATGGCGTCCGATCACCTCGGGCCGCAGGTTCAGACCAACGGCACGCTGCTCTCGCCCGGCCATGGTTTCGGTCTCGGCTTCGCCGTGCGCCGCGAGGCCGGCATCGCACCCTTCCCCGGCAGCGTCGGCAACTATTTCTGGAGCGGTATCGCCGGCACGTTCTTCTGGATCGATCCGAAGGAGGATCTGTTCGCGGTGTTCATGAGCCAGGGCCCGGGCCAGCGCGACTACACGCGGACCCTGGTACGGGATCTGGTTTACGCGGCGGTGGAGTAGCATTCAGGCGCGCGCCAACAGGGCAGGCTCCGCAACAGACGCGGAGTCCGCTTGGCCTTGCGCCATGGAGACGACAATCTGCGCCGCTTCGCGCAACGAAGTGGCGAACAGATCGGCCTTGGCGGACTGCCCCAGTTCGTCGATGTTTGCGACACCCTCCGCCCAGCATCCAACCATGATGGATGCCTGCGGCAGCTTGCGGCGAAGCCGTCGCACCGCATAGCGCAGATGGGCGGGGCTGGTGATGCCGACATAGCTCAAGCAGACCAGCTTCACGCCTGTCGTATCGAGGCGGAAGATGTTGGCGGTCGACAGCGCGTCCGGCCCTTCGACACGGCTGCCCACCCCGTGCGCGCGGCACAATTGTGCCAGCATGATCGCGGCGGTCTCGTCCAGCACGGTTCGGCCTCCGATGCAGAGCACAGCGCTTTCGCCGCGGAACTGCTCTGCAAGAGCCGTCTTATCGAGGATGGGAATATCGGGCTGGTCTTTGGCAGGCGCGACACCTTCGACGGCATCGGCCGCTTCGGCATCCTCGGTCCGCTCAATTCCGACCGGGCGAACGTCGTCGAGGTCCGAGAGATCGTCGACGAACTCAACCACGGTATCGCGGATGCGCGCGAGCCGGACCTGATCGAGCGCCGCGCGGTCGAAATCGGACTGGGCGAGCTGCATGCCCTTGAGCGCGACCTCGTCGTAATAGGCGGCGAGCGACCTCTCCTTGAGGAATTCCTCGGCCTTCTCGGCAGCTTCCGTGGGATCGCCGGCCAGCATGCGCTGATAAAAGATCTCCGGGGGCGACAGCGCCGGGCGATCGCCGAACATGACGTCCAGGAAGGACAGCCTTTCGACGTGGCGCCCCAGCACGACCAGGCAGACGGTGAGAGGCGTGGCAAGGATGAGCCCGATCGGTCCCCACAGCGCCGTCCAGAAGGTCGCGGAGACGACGACGGCGACGGGCGAGAGGCCCGTGGTGCGACCGTACAACAGCGGTTCGACGACCTGCCCGACCAGCGGTTCAATGACGAAGAAAAGCGCCGCGGTCCAGGCCAGCATCCACCAGCCCGGGTCGACCGCCACCGCGAGCGCGAGCGGAAACGCCGCCGCTATTATCGAGCCGATATAGGGGACGAACCGCAGCACGGCAGCGAGGATGCCCCATAGCGCCGCGCTGGGAATCCCGATCAGCCACAGGCCGGTGCCGATCAGCACGCCGAAGCCCGTGTTGAGCATGAGTTGATTGAGGAAAAGCCGGCTCAAGCGAGCCGCGGCGTCGTCGAGCGCCGCAGTCGTGCGTTGCAGATCGTGGGAGCCCGCCAGCCGGATCAGGCGATTTCGCAGATCCTCGCGCTGAATCAGGATGAAGATCACGAAGATGACGATGATCCCTGTCGTTGCCAGGGGCGATACCAGGGGGGCGATCAGGGAGCGCAGGCTCTCCAGTGCGCCGGGATCAGGCTGCAAGACCTCGACCGGGACCGGCTTGACGCCGGGGTGGGCCGGAGTGCCCGAGGTCAGCGGATTGGCGGGCGCAGCCGATTTGGGCTTGTCGAGCTCCTTGCCGAGGTCCTGAAGCATCTCGGCGGCCCGCTCGAGCGTGGAGCTGCCCCCCGCCACGCCGCGCACCGACTGGATCTTGGACAGGATCGTGGCCTGGTACTTCGGCAGATCGCCCGCCAGGCCGTTGAGCTGGGTCGCGATCACACTGCCCAAGGCGAAAATGATCGCGAAAGCGAAGAGCACGACACCGACCACCGCCAGCGCACGCGGCACATGAAGGCGCTGCATCAGCGTGACGGGACCTGCGAGCACGAAGCTCAGCAGGATCGCAAGTGCGACGGGGACGAAAATCTCCCGCCCGAGATAAAGGGCCGCGATGATGATGATGCTCAGGACCGCCGCGCCCACCGTAAACACCATTGCGGAGACGTCGTCGGGAGATTGCGGCTTGATCACCGTGGGGATCATTTGTCTCGCTTTTCGCCCTCGCCAGCCATACGGGCCGGCGATGGATGCGCGGGCTAACGAGCCGGAAAGTGGTTGGTTCCTCGCCGCAGCGGCTCTGCCAACCACATCCTCGCACCTGCGTGCGCGTCAGCTGATCGTCGCGCCGCCGTCGATCACCATGGTCTGGCCGGTCATGAAGTCGCCGGCCTTCGAACCCAGGAATACGGCCGCGCCGGCGATTTCGTCGGGGATGCCGATGCGCAGCAGCGGCGAGCGCGCGGTCGAGGCCTTCAGGTTCTCCGGATTGTCCCACAGCGCCTTGGCGAAATCGGTCTTGATCAGGCCGGGCGCGATGCAGTTCACGCGGATGTTGTCCTTGCCGTATTCGCAGGCGAGGTTGCGCGCGAGCTGCATGTCGGCAGCCTTGGAGATCGCATAGGCGCCGAGGATGGTCGAGCCCTTGAGGCCGCCGATCGAGGAGACGATGATGATGGAGCCGTCCTTGCGCTCGATCATCTGCGGCACCACCATCGAGATCAGCCAGTTGTTGGCGACGATGTTGTTGTCGAGAATCTTCCTGAACTGATCGTCGGAGATGCCGGCGAGCGGGCCGTAATACGGGTTCGAGGCGGCGTTGCAGACCAGCACGTCGATCTTGTCGAAGGCGCGGTTGCTCTCGTCGACGAGGTTTTGCAGATTCTCCTTCGATGAGATGTTGGCGGCGACAGCAACCGCGGTGCCCTTGCCGTACCTGTCGTTGATGCCCTTGGCCACCTGCTCGCAGACGTCGGCCTTGCGCGAGGAGATCACGACCTTGGCGCCGTGCTCAGCCATGCGCTCGGCGATCGCGAGCCCGATGCCACGCGTCGAGCCGGTGACGACGGCGACTTTTCCCTTCATGTCGAACAAGGTCATGCTTCTCTCCCAGATTGATCTTGGTATTCACGTCGAGATTCCGGGCCTGGTCCTACGGACCATCCCGGAATGACGCCTTGCTCAGGCGAGCTTCTTCACTTCCGGTCCCGCCGGCTGATGCATCGCCGCGTGCGCAGCATCCGCGATCCACGGCTGCTGGTTCACCATCGGCAGCCGCCAGACCTTGCGCTCGGGAGTTGCGAAATAATCCAGTCGCGTCACCGAGCAATTGTCGATGTCGAACGACAATCCCCGCTCCGGCTGGCCGTCGAGCGCGAGCCCCAGCGCCGCCTTGATGGTGCCGCCATGGGCGACCGCGATGATGTCCTGGCCGGCCGCCTCGGCGTTGATCCGCTCGATGGTGCGGCGCGTACGGTTGTAGAGATCCATGAAGCTCTCGCCGCCGGGCGCGGGCTCGTTGATGTCGGCAAACCAGCTCGTGCCCACGGGGCGGCTGGCGATGAACTGGGCGCGGTTCATGCCCTGCCAGCGGCCGAGATTTTGCTCGGCGAGGTCCGCTTCCCATGTCATCGATTCAGGCCTTGGGAAGCCGGCCGCCCAGATCGCTTCCGCGGTCTGGTGCGTGCGCATCAGATTGCTCGAATACCAGACCGCCGTGCGTGGCAGCACCTTGGCAACAGCGTTGAACACGTAGGTATCGCTGGTGTCGCAGGCGATGTCGCTTTGTCCGTAGATGTTGCCGCCGTCGTTGCGCACCGGCGCGTGACGGACCCACCACCACCGTGTCATGACCACATTGGGCTTGTCTGCGCCTGCCATCGAAACCCTTCCATCCCGTTTGATGTCGCTGTACGTCAGGTGTGAACGTGTCTCAAGACACTTTACCGTTTGAAATCTTGTTTGAAATTCCGTCGCGCGGCAAGCGTCGCGCGAGGCACCACAGGGAGAAACGCATGGGCCGCCTGCAAGGCAAATCCGTCATCATCACCGGCGCCGGCAGCGGCATCGGTCGCGCCGCCGCGCTGCTGTTCACCCGGGAAGGCGCCAAGCTGATCGCGGTCGATCGCACCGAGGCGGTGAAGGAGACCGTCGAGGAGGTGAAGAAGGCCGGCGGCATCGCGGAAGCCATGATCGCCGACGCGGGCTCCGAGACCGACGTCATCGCCGTGATCGACAAGGCGGTGAAGACCCACGGCCGGCTCGACGTGATCTGGGCCAATGCCGGCGTCAGCGGCGGGCTCGTCCCGCTCGGCGAGCAAACCGTGGAGCATTGGCAGGAGGTGCTGCGCGTCAATCTGATCGGGCCGTTCCTCGCGGTGAAGCATGCGATGCCGCACATGGTGAAGCAGCAGTCCGGCGCGATCGTGCTGACCGCGTCCGTCGCAGGCCTCAAGGCCGGTGCCAGCGGGCATCCCTATGCCGCGAGCAAGGCCGGCGTGATCAGCCTGGTGCAGACCACGGCGTATTCGCTCACCGGCACCGGCGTGCGCATCAACGCGGTGTGCCCGGGCCTGATCGAGACCGGCATGACAAAACCGATCTTCGACCGCGCCAAGGAGCGCGGCACCCAGGACAAGATCGGCCAGCTCAATCCGCTCAAGCGCCCCGGCCAGCCGCACGAGCTCGCGGCGATGGGGTTGTTCCTGGCCAGCGACGAGGCGTCGTATGTGAACGGCCAGGCGTTCCCGGTCGACGGCGGCCTGACCGCGTCGATGCCGTATACGGGCAAGCCGGTTTAACAAGGCGGTCTCGTGTCCCGGACGCGCTGCAGCGTTCTTACGCTGCTGCGCAGAGCCGGGACCCAGGAAGCCACAGCATTTGCTGATGCATGGGCCCCGGCTCTGCAGCGCACCACTTCGTGCTGCGCTGCGTCCGGGGCACGAGACCTCGTGCGAAAGTCAAACCAGCCAGAATCTCTCCGTACTGTATCCGTCCCGTCATCCTGAGGCGCGAGGCGTGCGATGCGAATGCATCGCATGCGGAGCCTCGAAGGATGAACGGCCGAGATATAGCCGGGCTGTCGCCCTTCGAGGCTCTCCACGCGACGCGTTGCATCGCGTGGTCCGCACCTCAGGGTGACGGTCTTGGATAGAGTTCGTAGGATGGGTAGAGCGCAGCGAAACCCATCAACGCTTCCCCCGTGTTGAAACATGATGGGTTTCGCGAGTGCTCTACCCATCCTACGCCTCCCAGACGCACCTTCGCATCCTCGCGGCGCATTTCGCCCGAGCTTTGCTTCGTCGCTTCACCCTCAATTGAAAGAGGGCGCAGGGAAGACCGGGCGCCGGCTGGCACCCGAGGTCCACTGTGCGAATCCTGCGTAACAAGAAGCTGCACAGCGGCATACAGGTGTAGCCAGGACATCCCGGCCTTCCCTGCGCAGTGGGCTTACGGCTTATGTCGTGATCTCCCCGGGGAGCGTTGCACTATTGCCCCCGTCGCCTTGCGGATGGCTGACGGATGCGTCCGGTTGGACGACACCCATCACCACAAGACTTGGCGCACAGACCCCGGGCGCCAGGACCACACGATTTTGCCGTACGCGGATCACACCGGTCGTGTGCGCGACGGTTCTGCTCACGGCTCTCCGCCCTGCAAAACCCATCGCGCCGATGTCATCAGCGTCCACCGCCGCCCGGCCCGCGTTCGTGACGATCGCGATACGCCCCTCTTCCTTGGGCCGAGTTGCGCGACACATACGAGATTTCCGAAGTTCGGTAAAGTGGAATATTTTCGGCCGGGCGCGTTGACCGATATCTTGCGTGTTTTGCCCGTCAGGCAGCGCAAGGTCTTGTAGCCCGGATGAGCGAAGCGACATCCGGGATTCACAGCACGAGCTGTCCCGGGTATCGCTTCGCTCACCCGGGCTACGGGTCCAAGGTTTCGCCCCAGCGAATTCACTCCGGCGGAATGGTCCCGGCCTGCTCGCGCAGCGATTTCGGCGTGATGTCGTAGGCGGCGCGAAACGCGCGGTAGAAGCTCGAGACGTCGAGGAAGCCGCAGCGAAACGCGATGTCGGCGATCGACAGATCGACATTGACTGGATCGAGCAGATGGACGCGGGCCCGCCGCAACCGTGCCGTCATCACGATCTGCGAGAAGCTTTCGCCGGCCTTCGCCAGCATGTGCTGCACGGTCCGGGACGGCATGCCGAGCCGCCGCGCCACCCGCTCGAGGCTGACCTCGGGATCGAACGCCTGCTTGCTGATGGTCTGCCGGACCAAGGCGAGCCGGGCGCGGTAGACCGCCTCCTCGCCGTCGGCTCCCCGCACGCCGTCCCTGGCGCCGAGCCAGCGGCCGGTGAGCTTGATCAGGTGCCGCGTCGCTTCCGCCGCGCTGCCTTCGTCGAGCCCCGCCCCATTCGCGATCAGCAGGCGCGCATAGCCGGTAAGGAGCTGATAGTCCGCACCGGTGCAGTCGAGCGGGCGACAGGCCAGGTCGACCGGGGACAGGCCCCACTCCCTGAAGATCGCGTTCGGCAATTTCAGGCTGATGCAATGGCCGTTGTTCGGGGCAATGGCCTCCGTGCTCGCGTCGAGCACGAGAAGCCCCGCCTGTCCCGGCTGGACGTCAATCTCGCGCCCGAACTGGCGGCCGATGTGAGCGGTCGCGCCGATGTTGAAGCTCAGATAGACATGGTCCTCGTCGTCGCGGTTGATGTGCTTCTTGGTCCGCGCGCCGATAAAGGAGGAGCTGAACATCTCTCCGAGCGCGACGGTCTCGTTCATGACGAATTTGTGCGTCCCGACGATGCGCGCATCGCCGTCCGCGAACCCCATGTCCATGCCGGTGACGATCTGCTCGAAGCACTCGGCCCACACGCGGGCCCGAACCGCGGGATCGGCAATGCCGTCGAGCACCGTCGTATCGAAAACCAGGCTCTGAAAGACCGACATCCCCCCGCCTCACAGTTGCAATCAAAAAAATAACCCGGAAGAGGAATGACGCATCTTCCAGCAATGATTTGCAATAGACGCAATGTGGTTGCGTGCCAAGCGGTAGAGCCTGCGCGGCAGCTCCCATAAAGTGGGCCGCTGCAAATCAATGCATTTTGGAGGCGCCGGCCCGATGCGGGGAAAAATCGCGTCACGACCCGCCGCCGGGCGCGACGATGCCTCTCCGGCGGGTACAGGCACGAGCAATATGATGTTGGACTGGGCGAGACTGCCAGTGGGTCATGCAGAGGCGAATGCCAGGTCCCGCGCGCCGGCGCGCCCGCGATCGGGAGCGACGCGCAAGACGCGCGTCGTTGCGGCCATTGCACTGTCGGCCCTTTGTCTTCTGGTTGGCGGGCGCCCTGTCGCGGCGCAATTCGTCTGCCAAAGCACCGACGGAACGGGGCAAGGCGGCTTCTCTGGCGGAGGCACCGGCAACATGGCGTGCGGCCACAATGCCAACGCCAACTCCGTCCTGGATGCCGCAAACATCGCGCTCGGCAACTCAGCAAACGCCAGCGGCGGCATTACTGCCGGACTTCAGATCATTCACAACATCGCAATCGGCGGCGCCGATTCGAACGGCGTCGCGGCCGGCGCAAACGCAAGCGGCAACGGCAGCAACAACCTTGCGGTGGGATCGGCCAGCAGCGCGAGTGGCATCGTTTCGGCAAACGTAGCCCTTGGCTTCGGTGCCCAAGCAACGGACGTCGGCGCCGGCTTCGGCCAAAACGTTGCGATCGGCGGAAGCAGCTTCATGGCCGGGGCTCCCAACGCGTCGGGATCAATCGCATCCAACATCGCGATCGGAAGCGGCGCATCCGCGACCGGCACCGGGAGCTTCACCGGCTCGGGTTTCGGGACCAACACCAATACCGCCATCGGCTTCAATGCCGCAGCCAACGGCAACCACAGCCAAAACAATGCAGTGGGATCAGGCGCCAACGCGAACGGCAACGTAAGCGCCAATGTCGCGTTCGGCAGCAATGCCAATGCAAGCGGCGACGGCGTATCCAACACGGCGGTAGGCAACGGGTCGGTCGCAACCGGTGCGAACTCCTCGGCGTTCGGCAGCGGCGTCCAGGCCCTCGGCAGTCAAGGCGCGGCGTTCGGCCAGAGTACGGTCGCCAATGGCAACAACAGCACTGCCGTGGGATCCAACAACAGCGTGACCGGCAACAACAGCGGCGCGTTCGGTACCGGACAGACCGTCAACGGCAACGGCACCTTCGCGATCGGCGATCCCAACACCGTCAATGGCAACGGCTCTTTCGTGCTCGGGGACAACAACATTGTGAACGGGTCCAATACGGCAGGCCGCGGCGACAACATCCAGCTTGTCGGCTCGAACAATGCCATCGCAGCCACCTCCAGCGCAGCGGGCTCTTCCGTGTTCGGCAGCGGCAACGCCGTGAATGCGACCAATGCGATCGTCATGGGCAATAACAGCTCGGTCTCCGGCGCCGCCGCCGTCGCGATCGGCAACGGCACGGCCGTCGCCGGAGCGAACGCGATTGCCATGGGGACGGGCGCCAGCGCGAATTTCGACAATTCCGTCGCGATCGGCAGCGGCGCGACCACGACGCGCGCCAACCAGGTCGTGGTCGGCACCGCCGGCAGCACCTACACGATGAGCGGCATCAGCTCCGCGGCGAGCAAGGCGGCGCAATCGGGGCCGACCCAGCTCGTGACGTCCGATGCCGCGGGCAACCTTGCGACGACGACGCTGGCGAGCCTCGGGCTCGCGTCGGCAGCGGACATCAACGGGGTCAACGCTCAATTGGCGACGCTGAGCAATCGCGTCGACAATCTGACCCGGGAATCGCGGGGCGGCGTCGCGCTCGCACTCGCGGCCTCCGGCCTGCAATTCGATCCCCGCCCCGGCAAGGTCTCGATCGCCGGCGGCTTCGGCAATTTCCAGGGACAATCCGGCCTCGCGGTCGGCCTCGGCTATTCCTATTCGGACTCCATGCGCTTCAACGCCGCGTTCACGGCCGCGCAGCAAGGCGCCGTCGGCGTGCGGGCCGGCGCGTCGTGGACGCTGAACTAAGGACGATGTTACCGCCCGATGAGGCGGGCCACGACAATTTCGAATGTCCGGATGTTGCCGGACAGTGACAGATTCCGTTCGATCGAACCGCTAGTGTCGTTGGCTCGGATTGGTTTGAGGAATGGTGATGCAGGCTTTCATGGGCTCGGGTGTGGGTGCCCGACCTGGATTGATGGGATTCGGCGCGCGGGTCGGAGACCGGCCCGAATGGTGACGCCGGATCTGGCCATGCGCTTGCGAAAATGCCTCGGCCTCGTGCTGGGCGTGGTGATTGCCTTGTCGCCGGTGGTGATGAACCCGATCAGCGCCGAGGACGACAAGGCTGCCACCAAGCAGCAGCCGCAGCTTCCCGTCACCCCCGAACAGGCCCTCTATCTGGTCCGCTCGACGCTGCTGACACTGAACGACGCCAACCGCAGCGGGAACTATTCGGTGCTGCGCGATCTCGCCGCGCCCGATTTCCAGGCCAAGAACACCGCCGCCGATCTCGCGCTTGGATTCACCGACCTGCGCCGGCGGAATTTCGACCTGTTCTCGGTGGCGCTGGCCGCGCCGCAGCTCTCGACACCGCCCTATCTCGACCCCAGCAAGATGCTGCGCCTGACGGGGTTCTTCCCGACGCGTCCGCTCCAGATCAATTTCGACCTCACCTTCCAGAACGTCGGCAACCAGTGGCGACCCTACGGCATCTCGGTCGCAACGCCGCAGGCGCCGCCGGAAACCGCCGCCGCGCCGCCCCCCGCTCCGGCCAGGAAGAACGCGACCCAGAAGAACTGAGGCACCAAGCCGGATGATCTGGCTCGACCGCCCGGCCCGGCCCGTTTGCGCATCATGCCCTTCCGTTGGTATGGTTCGTGCAGGCCGCAGAGCCACTCCTCCCATCACATGATCCCGAGAATGCTGGACCCAAGACCCGACCGGATTCGCAAGATCCTCGCCGACCTCGTCGGCTTCGACACCGTCAGCGACCGCACCAACCTGCCCCTGATTGCCCATATCGAGAGCTACCTCGCCGCGTTCGGCATCAAGGGTGAGCGCATCGTCGACGCAACCGGGCAGAAAGCCTCGCTGTGGGTCACGATCGGCCCCGAGGACCGGCCGGGCCTGGTGCTGTCGGGGCATACCGACGTCGTGCCTGTGGTGGGCCAGGGCTGGAGCCACGATCCCTTCAAGCTGCTCGAGCGCGACGGCAAGCTCTACGGCCGCGGCACCACCGACATGAAGGGTTTTGTCGCGGTGTGCCTCGCCATGGTGCCGGAGATGGTGCAGGCCAGGCTCGCAACGCCAATTCATCTCGCGATCTCCTACGACGAGGAGATCGGCTGCGTCGGCGTGCGGCCGATGCTCGGCGAGGTCGCCAAGAAGACGGTCAAGCCGCTCGGCGCCTTCATCGGCGAGCCGACCGAGATGAAGGTGATCATCGGCCACAAGGGCAAGCACGGCGTGCGCGCGACGTTTCGCGGGCTCGCCCGCCACTCCTCGATCGCACCCGACGGCGTCAACGCGATCGAATACGCCGCCGAGCTGATCGTCGAGATCCGCCGCCGCGCCGTGGCGCTTGCAAAAGAAGCCGAGCGCAACAGCCTCTACGACGTGCCACACTCGACGCTGCTCACCAGCATCGTGCATGGCGGCGCCGCGCTGAACATCGTGCCCGACACCTGCACGGTGGATTTCGAATGCCGCGGCATCGGCATCACCGAGTCCAGGGAGGTGACGGACGCCATCGTCGCCTGGGCCAGAGCCGAGCTCGAACCGGCGATGAAGAAACAGCATCCGGAGTGCGGCATCGATTTCGAGGAGATCCTCGACTACCCCGCGCTCGACACCGCGGCCGATGCCGCCATCGTCACGCTCGCCAAGAGCCTCGCAGGGCGCAACGACCATGCCAAGGTCGCCTTCGGCACCGAAGCGAGCCTGTTCGCCAGCATGGCCGATATCCCCTCGGTGGTGATCGGCCCCGGCGCCATCGCGCAGGCGCACACGCCGGACGAGTTCGTGGAGATGGCCGAGCTGGAGAAATGCGCAGGCTTCGTGGAGAGGCTGATCGCGCATTGTGTGAAGGCGTAGCCGCAGGCGCCGCTGCCGCAGGGTGGGCAAAGCGAAGCGTGCCCACCACTCTGCCCGCGAACGCCGACGGATGGTGGGCACAGCGCTACGCGCTTTTGCCCACCCTACGAGAGCTGCCCGTAGCCCGCATAAGCGAAGCGACATGCGGGAGCACCGTCCCGGGTATCGCTACGCTCACCCGGGCTACGACACCGAGTAAGTGGAAGCGGCGTCGCAACAAACAAAAAGCGCGGCCACATCGGCCGCGCCTTCGTCATTCCTACACCGCCCCCGCCTTCTGCGCGTATTCCCACGAGGCCTTTGACAGCGGCACGGTGCGCTTGGCGGACTCCAGGGCCTTGGCGTTGGCGGCGGTGCCGTCGCGGACGCGGCCGGCGATGCCCTGGGTGATGCCGGCAAGGCGGAACAAATTGTAGGCGAAGTACCAGTTGAGGTCAGGCACCGTCATCTTGGTGACGTTGCAATAGATCTGCGCGGCTTCCTCCACGCTCGGGATGTTGAGTGCCTTGAGGTCGGCGCCGTCCAGGCCGGGCATGATCCACTGCATCAGCAGATAGGTGAAGTCGGCCATGGGATCGCCGAGCGTCGACAGCTCCCAGTCCAGCACGGCCTGCACGCGCGGTTCCGTCGCGTGGAAAATCATGTTGTCGAGACGATAGTCGCCGTGGACGATCGAGACGCGCGCCTGCTCCGGCACGGTCCTGGGCAGCCATTCGGCGACCTTCTCGAACTCGGGAATGTGCTGCGTCTCCGACGCGCGATACTGCTTGGTCCAGCGGTCGATCTGGCGCGCGAAATAATTGCCGGGCTTGCCGAACTCGCCGAGCCCGATCGCCGTGGGATCGTACATGTGGAGTTTCGCCAGCGTCTCGATCTTGCTGGTGAAGATCTTGCGCCGCGCATCGCCATCCTGGCTCGGCAGCGTCGGATCCCAGAACACCCGGCCCTCCTCCATCGACATGATGTAGAAGGCAGCCCCAATGACGTTATCGTCCTGGCACAGCGCATAGGCGTGCGCGACCGGGAAACCCTGCTTGCCGAGCGCTGCGATTACGCGATATTCGCGATCGACCGCATGCGCCGAGGGCAGCAATTTTCCGAACGGCTTGCGGCGCATCACGTAGGAGCGCTTCGGCGTGTTCAGCCGATAGGTCGGATTGGACTGGCCGCCCTTGAATTGCAGGACGACCAGCGGACCCTCATAGCCTTCGACGTTGTCGCGCATCCAGGCTTCGAGCCGCATCTCGTCGATACGATGACGCTCCTCGACCGGCTTGGTGCCCGAGAACTCTTCGTCTTTCCTGACGCCGTCAGCCATGACGCTCCCTCTTCAGTCGAAGCACGATCCTAATGGGTAACCGCCGACGCACTTGCGTCAAGCGGTCACCCCGATCGGATCATGCCCTGTCGTTTCTTCAGATCGGGAGCGCCGCAGGGCTCTCCCTTTTAATGACTGGGAGAGTTTGCATACTTCCGAACCTCAAGTCTGGCAATGGCGCGATTGTGCACCTCGTCCGGACCGTCGGCCAGCCTGAGGGTACGGATGTGGGCGTAGTCCTTGGCAAGGCCCGCCTCGTCCGAGACGCCGGCGCCGCCGAAGGCCTGGATCGCCTCGTCGATGATCTTCAGCGCCATGTTGGGCGCTGCGACCTTGATCATGGCGATCTCGGCCTGCGCGGTCTTGTTGCCGACCTTGTCCATCATGTCGGCAGCCTTGAGGCAGAGCAGACGCGTCATCTCGATGTTGGTGCGGGCATCGCCGATGCGCTGCTCCCACACAGAGTGCTCGACGATCTTCTTGCCGAAGGCGCTGCGCGAGGACAGACGCTTCACCATCTTCTCCAGCGCCTCCTCGGCCTTGCCGATGGTGCGCATGCAGTGATGGATGCGGCCCGGGCCGAGACGGCCCTGCGCGATCTCGAAGCCGCGGCCCTCGCCGAGCAGGATGTTCTCCTTCGGCACCCGCACGTTGTCGAGCAGCACCTGGGCGTGGCCGTGCGGGGCGTCGTCGAAGCCGAACACCGGCAGCATCTTCTCGACCTTGATGCCGGGGGTGTCGAGCGGAATCAGGATCTGCGACTGCTGCTGATGCTTGGCCGCCTTGAAATCGGTCTTGCCCATCAGGATCGCGATCTTGCAGCGGGGATCGCCGACGCCGGACGACCACCATTTGCGGCCGTTGATGACGTAATGGTCACCGTCGCGCTCGATGCGGGTCTCGATGTTGGTGGCGTCGGACGAGGCCACCGCAGGTTCCGTCATCAGGAAGGCCGAGCGGATCTCGCCGTCCATCAGCGGGCGCAGCCATTTGCGCTTCTGCTCCTTGGAGCCGTAGCGGATGAACACTTCCATGTTGCCGGTGTCGGGCGCGGAACAGTTGAACACTTCCGAGGCCCAGGTGACGCGGCCCATCTCCTCCGACAGCAGCGCGTATTCCAGATTGGTCAGTCCCGCGCCGCGGAATTCGTCGTCTTCATGCTCGCTCGGCGGCATGAACATGTTCCAGAGGCCTTCGGCCTTCGCCTTCTTCTTGAGGTCTTCCAGAACCGGAATCACCTTCCAGCGCTCGCCGGCGTGATCCTGCTGATCATAGATCGGCACCGCCGGGCGCACGTGCTTGGCCATGAACGACCGTACGCGGTCGAGCCATTCCTTCTGCTTGGGGGACAGATCGAAATCCATGGGACGCTCCTCGTTTCTCTCTTGCGAACCTGTTGGCTTCGCGAGCCTGTTTTGCGCCGGACTGTCCTCCCGCTGCGCGCGGCCCGCAAGCGCGCAGCTTGCGGACGCTTCGGAACCGGCTTCGCGAGTTGCGAACGAGTCCCGATTGCGGATTGACTTTTCCCGACCTTCAAACGATAGTTTCATACAACTGTTTGAATTGCAACTCCCTCCCCTCCGGGACATCCATGGCCAGCGATCATACGAGATCTGCCATTCTCGCCGCCGCCGAACGGCTCTATGCAGATCGCGGCTTCGGCGACGTGACGCTGCGCGACATCGTCGCGGAGGCGGGTGTCAATCTGGCGGCGGTGAACTATCATTTCGGCTCGAAGGACGAGCTGATCGCGGAATTATTCGTCACCCGCTCGATCGCCACCAACCGCGAACGCCTGCGCGAGTTGAAGGCGGCGGAGGAAGAAGGCGGCGGCCGCGCGCCGATCGAGGTGATCCTGCACGCGCTGGTCGGGCCAACCTTGCGCGGCTGCCTCGGCCCCGAGAACCAGCGTTCCACCGCGGCGCGCTTCATGATCCGCGCCTCGATCGAATCCGTACCGCCGATCCGCCGCATCAAGAACCGCGAGATCGACCATTTGCGGAAATTCGCAGGCGCGATGCGCCGCGCCCTGCCCGACCGCAGCGACGTCGATATCTACTGGGGCCTCAACTTCGCGCTCGCGATGGCGCACCACACCATCCGCGAAAGCGAGCGGCTGACGAAGCTGTCGGAAGGCAAATGCGATCTCGACGACGTCGAGGACGTCGTCGCCCGCGTCGTCAGCGTGGCGACGATGGCGCTGACGGCGGGGAAGGTCGAGGCGAAGGCGCCAAGGGTGGCGGCGCGTTAGCACGTGCTCGACAGAAAACCCGGCCAGAGGCCGGGTCGAGTTTGGCTTGAACGATCGGCAAGATCAGTCGATCCGCGTGGCGCCGCCGAACTTGTAGCTGAGGCCGACCCGGCCGATGTCGTAATGCTGGCTGCGCGACCACGATGCACCGCACGGCGCGCCCAGGCAATTCCCGGAAGCCAGATTGAGCGTATCGGTCGCAGACCCGACGTCGACGTGCAGATATTCCGACCGCACGATCCAGTTGGGCGACAGCATCAGTTCCGCGCCGACGCCAGCCACCCAGCCGGTCCTGACGTTGGAGAAGGTCGCCGTGGTCAGATTCCTAGCACTAGAGTTAGCGCATCCGGCGACCCGACAATCGGCGGTGATCGAATCGCGCGTATCAAGAAACGCGACCCCGCCGGTGCCGTAGACCAGGATGCGGTCAAAGGCATAGCCGAGACGCCCTCGCACGGTTCCGATCCCTCTTGTTTCGCCCCGGAGCGTGAGGAAGCCTCTGCCGCTGTCGTCACTGCTGGTCACTCCCGATATCGGTCTGGCGACAGAACGAGTGCCTGGCCGACGCCCATTGCCAATCGCCTTCCAGGCCCAGCACCAAATGCGAGGTCTGCCAGTTGTATCCGAGATGAACGCCGCCGATGGCCGACGAGGTCGACGATGCCGGTGACGGCTGTGGATTGTTGGCAAACTCGGTCGTGTCATCGTCTTGAAAGAAGTTCGAACGTCCGCCCGTCGTGGCTTTGGTCCCGCCGATATCGGCGCCGGCATAAAAACCCGTCCAGTCCCAGACCGCGGCGACCGCCGCCGCTTTCGTGTATCGCGGCGCGACATCCGCAGCATTCGCACCGGCAAGACCGATGCAGAGAATGCCTGCTGCCGCGACGGCCCCGGCGAGCAATTCCTTCAAGACGATCCGGCAAGACATCTGTGCCCCTTCCCTCCATCGACCCGCACGTCCTGCGAGTCGGTCACGATGGATGAGGCTTAGGGGGAGCCCGCTCTGCCCGCGTCATTCGCTCGAATGACACAGGCCATCTTGCGGCGCAGTGTTGCCGATCTGCAATATGCCTCGCCTCACATCATCGCGATGCAGTCGATCTCGACGTCGAAGGGGCCGAACCATTCCGGCGTGCAGACGAAGATCCGCGCCGGCGGATCGAGCGGGAAATAGCGGGCATAGACCGCGTTGAAGGCGGCGAAGTGTTTCGTCGAGGTGCAGTAGACGTTGCACTTCATGACGTTGTCGAGCGAGGCGCCGGCCGCCTGAAGACACAGCTTCATCTGCTCCATGACGATCTCGCTCTGCCGCTCGATCGGCATTTGCGCGATCTCGCCCGTGTCCGGATCGAACGGCGGCAGGCCTGAGACGAAGATCATATTGCCGGCGAGCGTGACCGGCGAGACCGGCGCGTTGCGGCGATCGAGAAACGTCGAGATCGGCTCGACGCGGAGCGCTTCGCGTTTCATGGCCGGCCACCTTCGGTTCGAGCGGGACTGACGGCTGACTACATCATCTTTCAGCCGGCATGTTTCGCTTTTCGTCGAAGTGTGGTCGTGGCGGGTTCAGCCCCGCTGCGGCATCTCCTCGGCCTCTTCCTTGGCGAGCAGCAGCAGCATCTCGATGCCCATCTCGCCTTCCTGCGGCGAGCGGATGAACTTGATCTCCTCGGCACTCTGCCGCAGTGCGGCAACGATGGCGACGGCCTGATTGGCGGTCGCCGCCTCGGTCGCCAGAATTGCCTTCTGGTCCTTGGCCTGGAACCCGATCGTGTAGGACATCCATTTCCCTCCCGACATTACTGGAGAGATCGAATCAGAGTCGGGCGCGAAGCGGAAGCCTGTGCGACTACGGACCGGGATTATCTGGGGATGGCGCGCAAGCCTCACGCCAGCCCCAGCATCCCGCGCGCATCTTCCGCTGTCGCAACGCTCGCTCCCAGGCTCTTCAGAATGCCCGCGGCGTGCGCGACCAGCTCGGCATTGGTCTTCGCCAGCACGCCCTTGGACATATAGAGATTGTCCTCCATGCCGACGCGGACATGGCCGCCGAGCAACCAGGCCTGCGCCACCATCGGGAACTCGGCGCGGCCGATGCCGAAGCCGGACCAGATCGCGCCCGGCGGCAGCAGGCTGCGGGCGTAGAACATCGTCTCGGGCGTCGCCGAGAAGCCATATTTCACCCCGAGCACCAGCGAGAACAGGCCCGGCCCCTTCAGCGTGCCGTCGGCGAACAGGTCGCGCGCCAGATGGCAGTCGCCGCTATCGAACAGCTCGATCTCCGGCAGCACGCCGGCCGCCTTCATCCGCTCGGCCATGATGCGGACATTGCGCGGCGTGTTGATCACGACCTCGCCGCCGGAGTTCATGGTGTTGAGATCGAGCGTGCAGATGTCAGGCTTGAGCAGCTCGATGTGCTCGACGCGTTTTTCGGGCTGCAGCAGCGTGGTGCCGGGGCCGGCGACGCGCGGGTCTTCGAGCGAGGGCACGAAGCGCCCGCCGGGACCGGTGGTGAGGTTGATGACCAGACTCTTGTTGCGGGCGCGGATGCGCGCCACCACGTCGCGGTAGAGATCGACCTCCATCGAGGGACGCCCCGTCGCGGGATCGCGCACATGGATGTGGGCGATGGCGGCGCCGGCTTCGGCCGCTTCCAGCGCGGAGGTCGCGATCTGCTCGGGCGTGACGGGGAGGTACGGCGACTGCTCGGGCTTTGTGAGGTTGCCCGTGATGGCGCAGGTGATGATGGTTTTGGTGGTCATGAGATCAGATGATCCCCTGCTGCTTCAGCGTCTCGATCTTGCCCGCATCATAGCCGAGCTTGCCGCCGAGCACCTCCTGCGTGTGCTCGCCGAGCAGCGGCGGGGCGCGATATTCGGTGATGGGTGTGCCCGACAGGGTCAGCGCGTTGCGGATCAGCGAGAGCTCGGGCTCGAACTTGTGCTCGGTCTTCACCCGCATGCCGCGCGACTGGACGTGCGGATCGGAAAACACCTGCTCGAAATTGTTGATCGGGCCCGAGGGCACGCCAGCCTCTTCCAACTTGTCCAGCCAGTAGGCCACCGGCTGCTTCAGGAACAGGCCGGCGAAGATCGCCATGATCTCCTTGCCGTGCACGACGCGGTCGTTGTTCTTGATGAAGCGCGGATCGGTCGCCAGTTCCGGCGCGCCGAGCACGGCGCAGGTGCGCTGGAACTGGCCGTCATTGCCGACCACCAGCATCAGCTCGCCGTCGGTGCAGCGGAACACGCCGGCCGGCATGCCGCCATTGCCCCAGGTGCCGCGCCGCGGCGGCGTCTTGCCGTTGACGAGATAGATCTGCAGCCAGTGCGACAGCGACGCAATGACGGTGTCGAACAGGCAGACGTCGATGTGCTGCCCCTCGCCGCCATTGACGTCGCGATGGTAGAGCGCCGAGAGAATCCCGATCGAGGTGTTCATGCCGGTCATGTAGTCGACGATCGACGGGCCGACCTTCATCGGGCCCTCGCCGGGCTCGCCGTCGATATGACCGGTGACGCTCATCAGGCCGCCCATCGCCTGCAGGATGGCGTCATAGCCGGCGCGCGGCGCATAGGGCCCGGTCTGGCCGAATCCGGTCACCGAACAATAGATGATGCCGGGGTTGATCGCCTTGATCGTCTCGTAGTCGAGGCCGTAGCGCTTGAGATCGCCGACCTTGTAATTCTCCATGAAGACGTCGACGTCCTTGGCAAGCTCGCGGATGATCGCCTGCCCCTCGGGCTTGGCGATGTTGACCGTGACGGACTTCTTGTTGCGGTTGGCGCAGAGATAGAAGGAATTGTTGTTGTTGGCCTTGCCTTCCGGATCGGTCAGGTAAGGCGGGCCGAAGGCGCGCGCGTCATCGCCGGTGCCCGGCCGCTCGATCTTGATCACCTCCGCGCCCAAATCGCCCAGCATCTGGGCCGACAAAGGCCCGGCAAGCACGCGCGTGAGGTCAAGGATCTTGATGCCTGAGAGCGGCAAGGCCGACATATCGATTTCCTCCGGGGAACTGGATCTTGGCGCGGCGGCTCAAAGCGCGCCACGCCCCCTAGCGGATACACTATTTTGGCGCCTTGAGCACTGCACTGGCGGCATACGGCCATCCGCAGCTTCGGCAGCGAGCCAAGTCCCGTCTGCAACTTTCCGCGACGCGAATATTGCCTCATCGGCTCAGGTCACGGCCGCCGCAGTCGCTTGTGGCCGCCGCCGTCCGAGCAGGACCAGGATCAGCACCGTCGCGCAGGAGAAGACAAAAGTGAGACCGAGCGCACCGCGGCTGCCGAACTGGGTGAGCAGCCCGACAAGGAGCGGCGGCGAGATCGCGGAGGCGAGATTGAGCGGCAGCGCGATCATCGACATCGCCTTGGCGAACTCGGCCTGGTCGTAGAACACGAGCGGGATGGTCGCCCGCGCCACCGCCATCGCGCCGCTGCCGGCGCCATAGAGCAGGATGAAGACCGCCACCGCCCAGGTCGCGCCTTCGCTCAGCATCAGCAGCAACATCGCGACGGGCAGCGCGGTGCCCGCGACGAGCCCTGTCGTGATCCCATCCCATCGCCCGCCGCCGAGGAGATCGAGCCCGCGGGCGCTGACCTGGATCACGCCCAGCATGGAGCCGAAGAGGAGTGCCTGCGCCGACGCCAGCCCCTCCGCCCGCAACAGCTCGATCATGACGGCGCTGATGCCGAAATTGACGAAGGCGTTGAGCGTGATCGCGGCGACGACGAGGCCGAAGGTGCTCTTCGGAATCGCGGGCGGCGGTGACGCCTTGACCGGCTCGCCGCCATCATTCCCCGCGATCTTCCGGCGCGGTGCGAACGCATAGAGCGGCAGGCTGACGACGAGCATCATCGCGGCATAGACGAGGCACGTCCCCCGCCAGCCGAGGTGCCCGCTGAGGAACGACGTCGTCGGCCAGAAGATGCTGCTGGACAGGCCCGTCACCAGCATCAAGGCCCCGATCGCGTTCTTGGCCTGCCGTCCGGCGATCTCGTTCAGCATGATATAGGCGCCAGTCGACAGCGTGGCGCTGCCGGCGATGCCGAGGACGATCCAGGCGGCGAAATAGAGCATCGGCTCGCGCGCGAGGGACAGCAGCACGAAGCCCGGCACGGTGACGACCGTGCCGACCATCATGACCGTCCGCGCGCCATGCCGTGCAAACGATTTGGCCAGCCACGGCGCGCACAGTCCCATCGAGACGTAGAGAACGGACGTTCCGGCGAACACCGCCGGCAGGCTCATGCCGAGATCGCTTGCGAGATCGCGCCCGACGATGGCAGGAAGCCCGATCGTGCCCCATCCGACCAGCTGCGTGATGGCGAGCACCAGCAGGACGCCGATCAGCCTGCTGTCAGATTTCAAGAACCGCATTCCAACCGTTCGCCTGCCTGCCGAGCGCAGATCGCGCCGGCAACCAATGTCTTACCTGCAGACCGAGGCCACGGGCATGCCGGTTCCGAATGGCACCGCGGCGCCAGCCGCAGAGCGGAGCACGACCTCATTCCGGCGGATTGAACGTCCGAACGAAATACACGGGCTCGCCGCCCTTCTTCAGGCGGTAGAGTTGCGCCGGACGGTTGGGACCGCGCCGCATCTTCGCGACCGGCTCGATCATGTCGGCCGACAGGATCCGGGTCCGGAAGGCGCTTTTCTCGAGCGGGCGGTCGAGCACGATCTCATAGACCCGCTGCAGATCCGGCAGCGTGAATTCCGCCGGCATCAAATAGGCCGGCAGCGAGGTGTACTCCACCTTGTTGCGCAGCCGCCGGATCGCGGTTGCGAGGATCTCGCCGTGATCGAAGGCGAGCTTCTCCTTGAGCCGTCCGCCTCGAACCGGAAACCACCGCGCATCGTTCGCCAGCACGCTTGCGTCCGCCGGGATCAGCGCAAAATAGGCGTGGGTCGCCGACCAGCCGCGCGGATCGCGCGTCGCACTTCCCCAGCTTCCGAGCTGCTCCAGATAAGGACTGGTAACTCCGGTCTTCTCTTTCAGCTTGCGTGCCGCACAGGCGGCGAGATCGCGGTCCTTCGTGACGTCCACGAAGCCGCCCGGCAGCGCCAAGGCGAGCGGAAACGGCTCGCCCTCGCCGGCCGGGCGCTGCATCAGCAGCACCTGAAGCCTGTCGTCGAGGATCGTAAAGATCACGACATCGACCGTGGTCAGGGGTCGCGGGAAGTCCAATTGCCCTGATTTACCAGACCCTTCAGCCCGACCTTCGCCCGCCATCGGCAGCCCCCCCTGTTCGAACTTGACAGTAGCATAGTTAGTTGTACAGTCCAACTTACTTAGTTGCTCAGACCAACTTACAGTCAGTGATTGGAGACGGCCATGTTCGGCGTCAGGTTCATCAAGGCCCAGCCCACCACCTATCTGATGAAGTACCGCGCCGGCGCGGTCGTCGCCGAGGGCGCCGGGCTCTCCGCGCTCTATTACGCGCCGGTGACCACGCTGGTCGCCGTGCCCATCGGCAGCCGCGACGCCTCCTTCATCTTCGAGCAGATCGCGCGCGACTTTCAGACACTGACCGTGCAGGGTCACGTCACCTATCGCGTCAGCGAGCCGAAGAAGGCGGCATCGATGCTCGACTTCACGCTGAAGGCCGATGGCAAGTCCTACGGGAGCGACGATCCGGAAAAGCTGCCGGAGCGCATTCTCGGCACGGTCGAGGTCCTCGCCCAGCAAGCGGTGAAGGAGCTGACGCTGAGGGACGCATTGCAGGCGTCCGATCGCATCGCCGACATCATCGCGGGCGGCTTGAGGGCGCGCGCCGACATCGCCGCTCTCGGCCTCGAAATCCTCGGCGTGTCGATCCGCGGCATCAAGCCGACTCCGGACACCGCAAGGGCGCTGGAGGCGCAAGCGCGCGAGGCGATCCTGAAGAACGCGGACGAAGCGATCTTCGCCCGGCGCAACTTCGCCGTCGAGCAGGAACGTGCCATTCGCGAGAGCGAGCTCGACACCGAGATCGCGGTCGAGCAGAAGAAGCGGTCGATTCGCGAGACCCAAATGGACGCCGAGGCAAGCGTTGCGGCAAAGCGCAATGAGCTGCGCGAGGCCGGCATGGCCGCGGACATCGTGCTGGAGGGCAAGCGCAAGGATTTCGTCGGCCTCAATGCCGAGAATACCAGGACGCTGGCCGACGCCGAGGCCTATCGCGTCGGTGCGCTGATGAAGATCTTCGAGGGCGTCGACACCCGCGTGATCCAGGCGCTCGCCGCCGCCGGCATGCAGCCGGGTCAGCTGATCGCGCAAGCCTTCTCCGGCATTGCCGAGAAGGCCGAGAAGATCGGCCAGCTCAACGTCTCGCCAGACCTGCTCAGCCAGTTGATGGAGAAGCCGAAGCCGACGGAGGCCGCCAATGCCCGCCGCCAATGACCGCAAGGTGGTGCTGGTGACGCGCAAGACCAGGCTGGAGGACCTGATCGCGCGCCACCTGACGGCGGCGCAGGCCCGCTTCTACGTCGAGCATCTCGGCGCCGACTTCTCGGACTATGAGCGCGAGCACGAGGTCTATCGTGCGCAGCGCCACACGACGCTGCAAGTGCTGGAGCAATGGGGGCGCTATCAGGTCGTCGACCGCGGCTTCCTGCCGAACTTCCTGTTCGGCCCGGACGACATCGTGGTCGCGCTCGGCCAGGACGGCGTCGTCGCCAACACGATGAAATATCTGAACGACCACCCGCTGATCGGGCTCAATCCGGATCCCGCGCGCCACGACGGCATCCTGCTTCCCTTTGCGCCGCGTGACCTCGCAAAACTCCTGCCGGAGGTCGCCAGTGAGAAGCGCGGCAGCCAGACCGTGACGATGGCCGAAGCGCGGCTCAACGACGGCCAGGTGCTCTACGCCGTCAACGACCTCTTCATCGGCGCCCGCACGCATGTCTCCGCGATCTACGAGCTTGCGGCCGGCGGGGCGACGGAACGACAATCTTCCAGCGGCCTGATCGTCTCGACCGGGCTTGGATCGACCGCCTGGTTCAAGAGCATCGTCACCGGCTCGCTGGCCATTGCCGGCAGCTTTGGCCAGCCTCCCCCGCTGACCGGTTACGAGGCCCTGCCCTGGGACGCAGCCGAGCTGCGCTTTGCGGTGCGAGAGCCCTTTCCCAGCCGCCATTCGCAGACCCATCTCGTCTGCGGCCGGCTCGCTTCGGCGGATCAATTGCGCATTCGCTCGCTGATGGCGGAAAACGGCGTCATCTTCAGCGACGGCGTCGAAGCCGACCGTCTCGACTTCAACGCGGGTGCCGAGGTCACGATCGGGATTGCC
Source organism: Bradyrhizobium sp. TM233 (assembly GCF_036247965.1). Lineage (NCBI taxonomy): Bacteria > Pseudomonadati > Pseudomonadota > Alphaproteobacteria > Hyphomicrobiales > Nitrobacteraceae > Bradyrhizobium > Bradyrhizobium sp. TM233. The sequence continues at coordinate 124,906 of NZ_BTIG01000003.1, forward strand.
GCGCGGCGCGGGCGGCTGATCGTCTGATGGCTAGATGCCGAGCGCGTTGTCTCCGGCTTCGCGGCCGGGCACGCTGACTTGGACTTCATGTCCCTCACGAAGCGCGAGGGATGCGGCGGCGACCGCCGATTCGAACGCAGCTTCCTTGGTGGCGTATGTGTTCTTGACGTCACCGTCGTGCAGCACGCCCCATTCGTTCCGCACCGGCACGATGGCATATTGAGCAAGGCCCATTGTCCAACTCCTGGCTTGGCTTTCAGAAACCGTCGTCCCGATAACGCGCCGGCGGGCTTAACGTTGCGTCAGCTGCGGATGCGCGGCGGTGACGCGCCACACCGTATTGCCGCTATCATCGGCGACCAGCAGCGCGCCGGTCTTGTCGATGGCGACGCCAACGGGACGGCCGCGCGCCTGGTTGTCGCTGTTGAGGAAGCCGGTCACGACATCCTGCGCCGGTCCGCTCGGCTTGCCGTCGATGAACGGCACGAACACGACCTTGTAGCCGTTGAGCACCTGCCTGTTCCAGCTGCCATGCTCGCCGACGAAGGCGCCGCCGCGATAGGCAGCCGGCAGGCTGGAGCCGGTGTTGAAGGCGAGCCCGAGCGGGGCGACATGCGAGCTCAGGGCATAATCCGGCACGATCGCTTTGGCGACGAGATCCGGCCGCTGCGGCTTGACGCGGGGATCGACATGCTGGCCGTAATAGCTGTAGGGCCAGCCGTAGAAGCCGCCGTCCTTCACCGAGGTCATGTAATCGGGAACGAGATCGGGCCCGAGCTCGTCGCGCTCGTTCACCACCGTCCACAGCGCGCCGGTCTGCGGCTCGAAGCTGAGCCCGTTCGGATTGCGCAGGCCGCTTGCGAACACGCGCCAGCGCCCGCTGGCACGGTCGATCTCCAGGATCGCCGCGCGATTGTGCTCGGCCTCCATGCCGTTCTCGGTGATGTTGCTGTTGGAGCCGACGCCGGCATAGAGTTTCGAGCCGTCGGGGCTGGCGACGAGACTCTTGGTCCAGTGATGGTTGATCGGCCCGCCCGGCAGCGGCGTCAGCACCGTGCCCGGTGCGGTGATCTTCGTGTCGCCGTCCGTGTAGGGATATCTGACGATCGCATCGGCATTGGCGACGTAGAGATCGTTGCCCACCAGCGCGATGCCGAACGGCGAGTTGAGATGGTCGAGGAAGACGCTTTGCGTATCCGGCACGCCGTCGCCATTGCCGTCACGCAGCAGCGTGATGCGGTTGCCCGGCCCGGTGTCGTTGCCGCCCGAGGTCGCCCAGGACTCGATATAGCCCATGACGATCTCCTTGGGCCGCTTGATCCCCGCTCCCTTCGGCGCCTTGGATTCCGCCACCAGCACGTCACCATTGGGCAGCACGTAGAGGAAACGCGGATGCTGCAGGCCGGTCGCGAAGGCCTTGACCTGCAGGCCCTCGGCCACAGCGGGCGTCTCGCCCTTCTTCCAGCCGACGATGCGCGCGATGTGGACGGGCGGCAGCAGATATTGCTGGATGTCCGGTAGCTTTGGGGTCGCACCGATCTGCGCCTTGGGATCGCCGCTGCCGTCGTCGCAGCCGGCCAGCAACGGCAGCAACGAGCACACCAGCGCGCGGGCGAGCTTCGATATCATCGCGCAACTCCCACGCCGTGGCGATAGACCATGGCCCAGCCGAGCCAGCCGGTGACGGGCAGGATCAGCACGGTGATCACGGACAGAACGAGCCCTGTCGGCCACACCGAGGTCCAGGCATCGCGGCTGTGGATCAGCGCGTTGACGATGGCCAGGATCAGCGCCACGGCATTGCCGATCAGATGCGGCCAGGCCGGCGTCTGCGCCCGCACCAGGCGGTTGCCGAGGAAATCAGTGAGGCCCGCGATCGCCGCCAGCACGCCGAAGACGACGCCAGCGAGCAGAAGCCAGGCGGAAAAATCCGCCCACATGATCTCGGCGCTGGCGACATAGGCGATGTCGGTCAGGAGAGCCCCGATGAAGCACGCGATCGGGATCGACACCAGCATCGGATGAATGGGATGACCCGCGATCTGCGCGATGGTGCGCACGCGCACGTCTTGCTGCACGGTTGGCCTCGTGTGACTTTCCTCCAGCCCGACCGGCCAACTCGTGCGGGATGTGATGGTTCCTAGGGGATCCGCCTTGCTCCGCTTTGACCCGCGCAGATCGCGCTCATCGCGGCGGCAATATCACCGACCGCGGCTGCCCTGGATACGCGTCAGACCCAGCCTTTCGCGGACCTCGTCATCCTCGATTGCCTGATCAAGACGCGCGTCCTTGCCGGCTTCGAAATCTTCCGCGATCGTTTCGAGCGCCCGAAACGCCTCCCCGGCGCTCGGTGCCGCTTCGATGTGAGCAAGCGACTGACCGTTGACCGTGAGATCGGCCTCGCCCCAGGGCGTGGTGTCAATCTCCAGGCGGTCGCCGCCGGCATTTGCGATGAAGTGCTGGACGGTGGATTTGGAGGTCGGCAGGGAGAGGTCCGGCGTCCAATCGATCGGCTTGTTGGTCATGTCATGGTTGTCCCGAAGTTGCGACTAACCGATAGACCATCCGGCGCGCGCGACATTGACCTGGATCAGGCCCGGCGCGGCCGGGCCGTCAGCGCAGGATTTATCCCACCTTCCTCTTCTGTCGCGTGGTTGCGAGCAATACCAGGAGGAACGAGGCCGCAGTCATCAGCGTCGATATCGCTCCAATCGTTGGGTCGATCTCGTCTCGAAGCGCGGTGAACATGCGCTTGGTCAGCGGCTGGTACTGGCCGCCGGAGATGAACAGCGCGACGATGGTCTCGTCCATTGCCGAGATGAAGGCAAAAATGCCGCCGGCGACCACGCTCGACTTGATCTGCGGCAGGGTCACCGCGAAGAAGCTGCGCAGCCGGTTCATGCCGAGGCTTCGCGCAACCATCTCCTGCGCCGGATCGAAGCTCTGCAGGCCCGCCAGCACCGATATGACGACATAAGGCAAGCCCAGCATGACATTGGCGAGCACGAGGCCGGGCATGGTCGCGACCAGGCCGACCTTGGCGTAGACGAAGAAGATGCCGACCGCGGTGATGATAATCGGCACCACCAGCGGCAGCAGCAGCGCCATATGAACGACGCGCATGATGCGCAGCTTGGACTGGCTGATGGCATAGGCGGCAGCCACCCCACACGGCGTTGCAATCACGACGGTGAAGAGCGCAACTGTCAGCGTCACGCGCGTTGCCTGCATCCAGGCCGGGTTTGTGAAATATTGCTGATACCAGCGCGTCGAGAACGACGGCGGCGGGAAGGTCAGGAAGCGCGCGCTGGAGAACGAGATCGGCGCGATGATGAGAACGGGCAGGATCAGATAGACCAGCACCAGCGCGCTGATCGCGTAGAGGGCAATCCGTGCGGGCGAGATGCGCATCATTTCTGCCCCAGCACGCGGTCGAGCGAGATGAAGCGGCTGACGACAAAGAAGATTGCGAGCACGCTGAGAAGCAGCACCACCGCGACGGCGCTCGCCGCGCCGAACTGGTTGTAGAGCTCGACATTGCGGCTCACCAGCATCGACACCATCACGGTGCGGCCGCCGCCGAGCAGCTCCGGCGTGATGTAGAAGCCGAGGCAGAGCACGAACACCATGGTGCAGCCGGCGAGCACGCCCGGCAACGACAGCGGCAGGAAGACGCGAAAGAATGTCAGCGACGGGCTCGCGCCGAGACTGGCGCCGGCTTGCATGAGATCGCCGGGGATCTTCTGCATCGTGGCATAGAGCGGCAGCACCATGAACGGCAGCAGGATGTGCACGGTCGCCACCACCGTACCAAAACTGTTGTGGACCAGCGCGAGTGGCTCGGAGATCACATCGAAATAGCGCAGGAATTGGTTGATCACGCCGCTACGCTGAAGCAGCGCCAGCCAGGCATAGGCGCGGACCAGCACGCTAGTCCAGAACGGCAGCACGACCAGCGACAGGATCAGGATGCTCCAGCCCTTCGGCACCGAATTGGCGAGATAGGCCAAGGGATAGCCGAGCAGCAGAGCGATCAACGTGACCGCGAGGCTGATCTCGAAGGTCAGCGCGAAACTTCGCCAGTAGATGTCTTCGGTGAAGACTCGCCGGTAGTTCTCCAGCGTAAAGCCATCATGGTAGATCGACTGCCAGGCCAGCCAGCCGACCGGCAGCACGATCAAGAGCAAAATCACGAGCAGCGCCGGCGACACCAGCGCCAGCATCAGCCCGTGCTCACGGCGCTGATGCTTTTGCGAAGGATCGGACACTGTCATCGTCAACGCTGCCTCGTCTCACTTCTGCATGAACGACGCCCAGCGCTTCTCGGCGGCTTCGCCGGCCGGCGATGACCACCAGGCGTAGGACATCAGCGCCTGCTTGGCCGCGTTCGCCGGCTCGCTCGGCAATTGCGCGGCACGTTCGGACTTGATCACGTTGGTTTCAAACGCCTTCGGATTGCCGGGGCCGTAGTCGATGTGGAGCGGCAGATTGGCCTGGTGCACGGGATCGACGGCCTCGTTGAGGAATTTCAACGCGGTGTCGAGATTCGGCGCGCCCTTGAGAATGCAGAGCGAGGTGCTCTGTAGGACGCCCTGATTGTAGGTGAAGGCAACCTTGGCGCCTTCCTTGGCGACGGCGCTGACTCGGCCGTTCCAGGCCATCTCCATGTCGACCTCGCCGTCGTTGAGCAGTTGCGCCGACTGCGCACCCGAAGTCCACCACACCGTGATGTGCGGCTTAATCTCCTCCAGCTTCTTGAAGGCGCGGTCGACATCGAGCGGATAGAGCTTGTCGGGCGCAACACCGTCGGCCATCAGCGCGGCCTCGAGCGTTGCGAACGGGTGGTTGCGCAGCGCGCGGCGGCCGGGAAATTTCTTGACGTCCCAGAAATCGGCCCAGCTATTCGGCGCGTCCTTCGGGAACGTCTTCTGGCTGTAGGCCAGCACGCTGGAATAGAACTCATAGGAGACCGAATAGGGACTGCGATACGCCTCCGGCATCGCCGCGCCGTTCGGGATCTTCGAGAAGTCGAGCTTCTCCATCAGCCCCTGCTCGCCGCCGCGCAGGCAGTTGCCGGTGGGCGTGTCGACGACGTCCCAGATCGGCTTGCCGCTGCCGACCTGGGTCTTGATCGCAGGCCAGGCGTCGGGAATGGAATCCTGGTTGATGGTGATGCCGAGCTTCTTGGCGGAGGGATCCAGGATCGCCACCGTCTGCGCCTGCTGGTAGGCGCCGCCCTGCGAGACGAAGGTGATCTGCTCGGCGGCATCGGCCGCATTGGTCAATCCGATTGCGCCCAGCAGCGCGCAGCCCAGTCCAAACTTCTGCTTCATCGTCATCCTCGCCTCCTCCAAAGACTTCTCACTGACCGATCGCATCCAGAAACTGGTACCAGCCGGCGACCATGCGCACGGCGGGCTCGCGCAGCGGATAGAACGGAATGGTCTTCATGCGACTGACATCGAGCAGGCCGACGTCGGGGCTCTCGTCGCGCACGAAGGCGGCCAGATAGCGGCCCATCAGGCTCGACATCGCCACACCTGCTCCGTTGTAGCCCAGCGAGACCAGCGTGCGGTCGTCGAGCCGGCCGATATGCGGCACCGAGTCCAGCGTCATCGCGACGAGGCCAGACCATTTGTATGCGAGCGGGACCTCGTCCAAATCCGGAAAGATTCCGACCATCGCCTTGCGCAGCGCGTCGAACGCAGCTTGCGAGTCCTGCTTGCCGAAGGCGCCGCGGCCGCCGAAGATCACGCGGTTATCGACCATGCGGAACCAGCGCATCATGCGCTTGGTCTCGGTGTAGGTCCGCCCCGTCGGCATCAGCTTTCCAGCGAGATTGTGCGGCAGCTGTTCGGTCGCAACCATGGCGCTGCGGAACGGGATCAACGTGCGCTGCATATGTGCGGTGGCGCCAGTCAGATCGGAATAGCTGTTGGTGGCGATGATCGCCTGTTTGGCACGCACGGCGCCTTGCGGCGTCTCGGCGACAATACCGTCCTTCTCGCGCCGCAGCTTGACGACCGGGGATTCCTGGAAGATCAGAACACCACGGCGCGCCACGCCGTCGGCGAGGCCCCGCAGATAATTCAGCGGATGGATGCCGCCAGAGCCGGGATTGAGCACGCCGCCGACAAAGATGTCGGAGCCGGTCTCTTCGCGCACTTCGCGCTTGTTGAGGATGCGGACCTCGGCGGAGCCCATCTCGCGCGTCATCCAGTTGGCTTCGTCGATCGCCGCCTTGAGCGTCGTCTCGTTGTGGGCAGCCTTGACCTGGCCGGTGCGCGTCAGGTTTGCGCTGGTGATACCGAATTCGGACACTAGCTCCTCGACCATGTCGGTCGATTCATGAGCGATCTCGTACATGCGCTTTGCCATCGCGCGGCCGTGCACGGCGTCGATCTCACGGAACGACAGGCGAAACTTTGCGGTGATCACGCCACCGTTGCGCCCGCTCGCGCCCCAGCCGGGGCGGTTGGCCTCGAGCACGATCGGTGCGAGCCCGCTCTTGGCGATATGGTGCGCAGCGGAGAGCCCGGTATAGCCCGCGCCGATGATCACCACATCGGCCTGATGCTCGCCCGACAGCACGGGACAATCGCGCGCCGGCTCCGCCGTGGCTTCCCACAGCGAGTTGACCGATGGCTGCGCGCTCCAGTCCCGTGTCATGCCCGCGCTCACGGATTTATGCCGCCGGCCCGATCGCTGCGTCGGCCAGTGCCTTCAAGGTCGGATAATGGAAGTCCGGCTTGGTTAGCGTCTCCACCGCGGGCGTGCCGCCAAAACCGGCGATGCCCTGGCGGCGCTCGATCCAGCACACCTTGTAGCCCAGCTTCCGCGCGATGCCGATGTCGTGGTACTGGCTCTGCGCGACATGCAGAATGTCGGACTGCTTGTAGCCGAAGGCGGACTGACGCCCCTTGTTGTAGGCGAAGAATTCCGGATTGGGCTTTGCCACCCCGGTGTCGTCGGCGCAGACGGTGTCGTCGAAGGGATTGCCGAGCGCATGCGCGTAACACGAGAGCGCGACGCGGTCCGCATTGGTCATCGCCACCAGCCGGAATTTCGTGCGCAAGCGCTTCAGTGCTTCGACCGAGTCCACGAATGGTCCCCAGCGCAGCACCGAGAGCTGGAAGACATCGCACGACGCGTCGTCAGACGGCAGCCCGAGCTCCTTGGCGAGATGGCGATAGACGTGGAACATCGCCTCGCTCGAGCGCTCGTAGTGCATGTCGCGGCCGCGCTTGTAGGGCTCGAAAATCTGATCGTCGCTGAGTTCGGCCGGCGTTTTGCCCGAGATCTTGCGCACTGCGTTGATCACGCCGGTTTCGAAATCGATCAAGGTGCCGACGACGTCGAAGGTGAGGACCTTGAAATTGCTGAACGCGGCTTGGGTCGACATGTCGTTTTTCTCTCAGGTTAAACAGGCTAGGGTTCAGTCCACCCGGGGCACGATGATGGTGTCCTCGGGGTGAAGGGTGACGGTGAGGCTGCCGCCGAGTGGCGGAATGCGGCTGTAGGCCTGGTGATAGCTCGGCTGTCGCAGGCTGAGCGCGACGCCGTCGGCAAGCGCCAGGAAGATACGCAGGCTCTCGCCCTGATAGACGATATCGGTGACCGTAGCCGTGAGCCGGTTGCAGGCGGCATCCTGCGCGCCATCGTCGATCAGCAGCTTTTCGCTGTGCACGGCCAGCATCAGCGCATCGCCGTCGGGGATGGCGCGGGCGCTACGCAGCAGCGCGTTGCCGAGCGCGACGCTGGTGGCATCGACACGGCGCACCGACAGCATCGTGGCTTCACCGATGAAGCTCGCGACGAAGGAATCGGCGGGATGGTCGTGCAGCCGCGCGGGCTCGTCGATCTGGATCAGCCTGCCGTCCTTCATCACCGCGACACGGTCGCTCATGGTCAGCGCCTCGCGCTGGTCATGGGTGACGTAGATGATGGTGGCGCCGATGCGCTTGTGCAGCGCCCGCAGCTCGATCTGCATGGATTCGCGCAGCTGCTTGTCGAGCGCGGAGAGCGGCTCGTCCATCAGGATCAGTTGCGGCTCGAAGATCATGGCGCGCGCGAGCGCCACACGCTGGCGCTGGCCGCCGGAGAGCTGCGCGATGCCGCGCTCCTCGTAGCCGGCGAGGCCGACCATCGCGAGCGCCGCGCGCACCTTGTCGGGCCAGTTCGCCTTCGGCAGCCGGCGCGCGCGCAAGGGAAAGGCGACGTTCTCGCCGACGCTCATATGCGGGAACAGGGCGTAGTTCTGGAAGACGACGCCGATGTCGCGCTTGTGCGGCGGCATCCAGGTGACGTCGCGACCACCGAAGAGAATTGTGCCCGACGTCGGGATGATGAAGCCGCCCAAAATGCCGAGCAGCGTGGTCTTGCCGGAACCGGAGGGGCCGAGCAGCGAGACGAATTCGCCGGCGCCGACATTGAGGGAGACATCGTCGAGAGCGCGAACGGCGCCGTACGCCTTGCTCGCGGACCGGATCTCAACGCTTTCCGCTCGTCTGTCCAACGATCGCCCTCGCCTCGTTCCCTGTCATGACGTGCCTCACTGCGCGCCATAAGCCTGCTTTATAGACAGCATCCCGGAGCAATCGCGGGTACAGCGTGCGCCGCACCAAAACTGTCTCTCGAACACCCTGTCTTTAGGCTGTGACACGAATGACACCAGACTTGGCAAAACTCGGCAATTGCCAAATTCTCACCGCGCCCATAACATGACGTTATGCCCGAGCTGCGCAGGATGCTGCCCTCAAGTAACGCCCTGTTCGTCTTTGACGCAGCAGCGCGCAATGGCAGCTTCACGGCGGCTGCCGCCGAACTCAACGTCACGCAGCCGGCGGTAAGCCGGATGCTCGGACAATTCGAGGAGCATCTCGGCGTTCGCCTGTTCGACCGCAAGGCGGGCCGCGCGGTGCTCACCGAGGAAGGCGAGCAGCTCTATCGCCGCGTGCTCGAAGGCTTTCGCAGCATCGAGAGCGGCCTCGTCGAGATCGAGCGGCGCCGCAAGGGCACCGAGACCGTGACGCTGTCGGTCTCCTCTGCCTTTACCACGCACTGGCTGATGCCGCGCATCGACAAACTCCAGAAGCAGTTTCCCCAGGTCGATCTGCGCTTCCAGCTGATCTCCGGCGCATTACGCGGGCCGGTGGAGAACGTCGATCTCGGCATGCGCTTCCGCGATCGCGACGAGCCGTCGTCCGGCGGCACGCTGGTGATGAAGGAAGTGATGCTGCCGATGTGCAGCCCGACCTATCTCGGCGCGACCGATCCCACCGAGGGCAACACCATCATCCGCCTCGCCGAGACGGCGGGCGACTGGGCCGCGGATTACGCATCACTGCTCACCGGTCGTCGCGGTGCGGCCAAGGGGCTCAGCTTCACCGATTATGCCGTCGTGATGCAGGCCGCCCTGCTCGGCCAAGGCATCGCGCTCGGCTGGCTGACGGTCGCCTCGCATTGGCTCCTGACAGGCGCGCTGGTGCCGGCCTCCGATACGCTCACCACCACGCGCCGTCTCTGCGAGTTCCTGCCGCCACGCAACCGGCCCATGCGGCCCATTGCCGCCGAGATCCGGGATTGGATCATCGCGCAAATGCGGATCGAGCTGGCTGCAATCGATCGGCAATATCCACGACTTGGCTTGATGCCTGCGTGCTACTGAGCTTTCAGGTGGATTTGCCTTCCTGACCGTCGGCTCGCCCGAGCGAATGAGCCGGCGGGCTCAGGTCGCTGTCCAAAGGTACGAACAAGCAGGCAACCGTCAGCTCCTATCGCAAAGCTCCGGCCATCTGGCGATCGACGTCAGCAAGCAGGCTTCAACTTTTCTGCGATCCACAATGAGCCCTCATTTCAAGCGGAGGGCTTGGGCGTTGGAGCGGGTGAAGGGAATCGAACCCTCGTATTCAGCTTGGAAGGCTGCTGCTCTACCATTGAGCTACACCCGCGTTACGGGCTCCCTAACACGGCCGGGCGGCGGTCTCAACTGCCCAGGCGGTCGCTTTCCGGCGTCTTCGGCGGCCTTGCGAGCCGCCCCGGTTCCCTCCGGAGCCGCCGCCTCTTAACAGCGGTGGCAATGCCGCCTATATTGAAATCTTCCGAAACCAACGAAAGGAGGTGATCCAGTGTCTCTTACCAAGCGCTGTCACCTCGCTGGGATCGCCCGCTAAGCTTCGAACAAGGCTTGGCATCGGGGCGCTCTCAGCCCTGGACCAGCGAGCAAGAAATCGGGCGCGACGGGGCTTCCCCGCCGCGCCTTTTTCGTCCGGGGGCGCGCTCAGGCCGGCGGCTCGCCCGCAAGCACCTCGCGAATCTTCTGCGACAGCTCCGACTTCCGGTAGGGCTTCCTGAGCAGCGCCACGCCGGGATCGAGATGTCCTTCGTGGACGATGGCATCGTCGGTGTAGCCGGAGGTATAGAGCACCCTTGCTCCCGGCCGGCGGAGCCGGACCGCGTCGGCCAATTCCCGCCCGTTCATGCCGCCGGGCATGATGATATCCGTGAACAGGAGATCGAATTTGGCGCCCTGGTCGACCAGCGCCAGTGCGGAGGCGCCGTCGCCGGCCACCAGCGTGCGATAGCCGAGGCTGCCGAGCCGAGCGATGACATAGCCCTGCACCAGCGGATCGTCCTCGACCACGAGGATCGTTTCGTGCCCGCGTGCCGTGTCCAGCGCCTGGACCGGCGCGGTCCTGACCGGCGCCTCGCCCTTCGACCGCGGCAGGAACAGCCGCATCACCGTGCCCCGCCCCTCCTCGCTCTCGACCGCGACGGTGCCGCCGGTCTGTTTGGCAAAGCCGTAGACCATGCTGAGCCCGAGGCCGGTGCCGCGGCCGACGCCCTTGGTGGTGAAGAACGGCTCGAATACGCGCTCGCGGATGTCGGCGGGGATGCCGTGGCCGGTGTCGGCGACCGCGACCATCACGAAGGCGCCGCGCATGGCACCGCCGTCGCCGGCAGCGTCGGTGTCGTCGAGCTCGCGGTTCGCGGTCTCGATCGTGAGCTTGCCCCCGCCCGGCATCGCGTCGCGCGCGTTGACGGCGAGATTGACGATCGCGGAGGAGAGCTGCGACGGATCGGCCATCGCAGACCAGGCGTCGTCGGCGAGCCGGGTCACGATCTCGATATGGGCGCCGAGGATCGGCCGCAGCAGCTTCGCGGTCTCGATCACGAGGGCGTTGACGTCGATCTCGCGCGGCTCCAGCGGCTGGCGGCGCGCGAAGGTCAGGAGCTGCGAGGTGATCTCCGCGCCGCGCGTGGCCGCATCGTCGATCAGCTGCGCGATCGCGGCGAATTCGGGCTTGTCCGCAAGCCCTTCCTGAATGATCTCGATGGTGCCGGTGATGACCGTGAGCACGTTGTTGAAGTCGTGCGCGACGCCGCCGGTGAGCTGGCCGATCGCATCCATCTTCTGGGATTGGCGCAGTCGCTCCTCGGTCTCGTGCTGCTCGGTGAGGTCGGTCGCAGAGCCGCGATAACCCATGAAGCTTCCGTCGGCGGCGAAGACCGGCTGGCCGTTGACGCTGAAATGATGCATCCGCCCCGTGGTGTCGCAGCCGCGATATTCGAACTTCCGGAACGGCTCATGGCGGTCCAGCATCGCCATGTGCGCGCGCCATTTCTCGGGCTCGGCGTCGCGGCCGAACGCGGCATCGGTGCGGCGCTTGCCGATCAGCGCCTTGTTGTCCATGCCGAAGACACCGGCCCGGTCGGATATGTAGGTGAACCGATGGTCCGGTCCGGTCTCCCAGAACCAATCGGACGCGGTCTCGGCATAGTCGCGGAAACGCTCTTCACTCGCACGCGCGTCCTCTTCGGCGCTCCGGCGGACCTTGAGGTCGCGCTCGAGATTTGCATTGGCCTCGCGCAGCTCGCCATAGGCCCGCTGGAGGTTCGCGCACATCGCGTTGAAGGCGTCGATCACCTTGTCCAGCTCGTCGGCATCGTAGGGCGGCCGGCGCTCCAGGCGCAAAGGCGGCGGCGGCCGCGCCAGGCTGTATTTGCTGACGAACTCGGCGATGGCGACCAGATGCCGCGTCACCAGCAGATGGACCATGTAGATGATGAACAGCGAGACGAGGAACGTCTTGGCCGCCTGGCTTGCCAGGATCACCAGCGCACGGTTCAGCAAATGCTGGTAGACGTCGGTCAGCGTCGCCTCGACATGGAGCACGCCGATCTCGCGTGCGTTGCCTTTCACGGCGTAGTTCAGCGGATAGTCGCGCGTCACGACCGAGCGGGTGCTCGGCTCGCCGATGGCGAGACGGATCGGATTGGGACGGTCGGCGATCTCACGCACCTCCGCGGCGCGGATGTCGGGCAGCCGCAGGATACCGTCGAGCTGGAGCTTGAGCTGGTTCTGGTCGAGATTCCAAAGGCTCTCGCCGAGACTGCCGGTGGTGCTGCGGCCGATCTCGTCCAGCCTGGTCTCGATGAGGCCGACCTCGCGATCATAATCGAGATAGAGCTGGAGCGCAGTCAACGTCAGCGTCACGACCGAAGAGAACAGCAGCACGGCCGCGAGCAGGCGCGGCCCGACGCCGCTGCGCGACCAGTTGAAGAGTCGGGACAGCAGCGCGGCGAACATCGAAGGCGCGAGCGCGGTGCCGATCAAATCCTGCTTCGCAGCCGCCGGTGCGACGGCGCGGCCGCGATTGGAGTCCTCGTCACCAGCCTTGGCCATGCACCACATCCCCGGAATGGCGGCACGCTGCGGCCGACCGGTCGCAGCCTCGAGCAATTCGATCGTCGAGACTTCGCCTTCACGCGATGCGCGCGGCGATCCTGTCCGCCCATTTCCTGTCAACCCCATGGGCGGCTCGAGGTCGGCGGGTCATATCTTGCGCAGCAGCAGGATTCCCGCGCAAACTACCACTTCGCGTGGTAGAATGACATCGGTGAAAGTCCGGACGTCGCCTGCACCTCGGGCGGGCAGTGACCTCTATGGCCACACGCAGGCGCCATCTCCGGTAAATCGGGCGGACATCGGAATCCAGCGGTAGAATCGGGCAACGAGGAGGCGCGTCATGTGGCGGATTATCGTCGCCTGCCTGTCACTGCTTGCAAGCGGTCCTTCGCAGGCGCAGGAGGTCATCCGGCTGGCGCGCATCACCGACATCCCCGATCAATATGTCGGCGGCGAGATGCTGCGGGCCGTCTACGCCAGGCTGAACATCAGACTGGAGTTCGAGGACGTCCCCGGCAAGCGCGCGCTCGCGCTGTCGAGCGCCGGTGAGGTGGACGGGGAGATCCAACGGATCGGAACGCTCTCGCGCGACTACCCGACGCTGGTCCAGGTCACGCCGGCGATCAACTATATCGAGCCCGCGGTGTTTGCGACGAAATTCCGGTTCGACGTCGCCGGCTGGGATTCGATCAGAGACTACAGCATCGGCATCGTCCGCGGCGTCGGCTCCTCGGAGGCCGGTACGCGCGGCATGGCCCGCGTCACGGCGACCACTGGCCTCGACAACATGGTCAGGATGCTCGATGCCGACCGTTTCGACGTGATGGTCACCGATCTCTTCAGCGGGCTCGCAGCGGTGCGCAAACTCAATCTGCAGGCCAGGATCTACCCCCTCTCGCCGCCGCTCGAGCGCATCCACATCTACCATTACCTGCACGAACGCCATCGCGATCTCGTGCCGAAGGTTGGCAAGGCGATCGCTCAGATGGAGGCGAGCGGCGAGCTGGCGGCGCTGCGCGAGGCCCTGGTCAAGCAGGTCTTGAGCGGGAAGTGACGACTGCTGTGTCAGCCCGCGCGAAGCCGCTCGCGTAGCGCGACGGCGGCAATCAGCATGCCGACGCACCAGGCCACGACGGCGCGGTGAGGCTCCACGCCGAGCAGCACCGTGAAGATGCTCGTCAGCAGGCACGGCACGATGACCTTGCCCGTCCGGCTCGTCAGTGCGAGCAGGAACGGCATCGCCGCGATCGATATTTGCAGGACGTCCATTGGAAATCGGTCGCGAGGCTTCAGAAGCCGCAAACGCCGAGCGCGCGCGGGCGCTTGCCGCGCCGGCTCTCCACGATGCGCTCGCCGCCATTCTCGGCCGAGCTGCCGTAATAGCGGTGATGGCCGCTTTGGTCGTGCAGATCGGCCGTCTGAGATTGTCCGGCCCGACGTGCGTCGCAGATGATCTTGATGTGACCCGACATTGCCGCCTCCAGCAGAAATCTTGTTGTTTGTGGTCATCAGTCGCGACCACTTCCGGCGGCGTTCACGCGGCAAGGGCCCAATCGGGTTTCAGGACGGTTTCGTCGCGGCCCGGCCACGCAATATTTTGTGCGTGAATTTATTCTTGAGTTTATTCTTGAGGATTGTCGGCATTGCCTGCGGTGCGACGTCCTTCGGGATCGGTGCAGAAAAACAACGAGGTGACGATGCTTTACGCCATCCTGGCCTACCACGTGGAAGACGAGATCTTGTCCTGGACGCCCGAGCAGGACGCCGCAGTCGTGGCCAAGGTCATCGAAGTTCAGGCCCCCTTGCGGGCCAGCGGACAGTTCGGGCCGGCCGCCCGTCTGGATGAGACCCGAAAGGCGCGCACCTTGCGTGGCCCCGGCGCGGGCATGGTGCTGGACGGCCCGTTTGCCGAGACCAAGGAGCAGCTTCTGGGCTTCCACCTGATGGAATGCGCCAGCGAGGAGGAGGCGATCACGGCGGCGCGGAAACTGCGTGCGGTCAATCCGACAGCGGTCTACGAAATCCGCCCGGTCAAGCTCTACGTGCCGGCCGATGGGTTCGGCGCGACGTCCGGGTGAGGCCTCACGCCCCCGGCCCGGTCCGCGCACCGTAGAAGCGCTGGATCGCGAGCCCGCCGAAGGCGATGAACCACACGAAGGGCGCGATGTGCGGGGCGAACGCCGCAACGATCGTGCCCGGGATAAACACCAGGAGCGGAAACAGCGAGGCCATGATCTCCTGGCGCCAGCCGCCGAGGATCGTCCACCACAGCCAGGCATTGAGGCCGGCGATCGCGGTCAGGTGCAGCCCGTAGAGCACCGCAACCGCACTGCTCATGCCGTAATTGGTGTAGAGGCCGTTGGTGACAGGCAGCAGAACGATCGAGAGCAGGAAGAACAGGTTGAGGATCACCGCGCCGCGGCTGCCGACGGGTTGGCGCGCCAGCCGCCGGTGATGGCTGATCCAGAACACGCCGGCGATGATGAAGCTGAGGGCAAGGCCGGCGAGCTTGCCGGAATAGACGTGGGCGAGATCGCTCCAGTCGGGCACGCTGGTGAAGACCGCAGCTTTGGGCAGGTCGTAGGCCAACAGCGTCATGGCGACACCGAAAATGGTGTTGCTGAGTGATTCCAGCCGCCGCATCTCGAACTGGTCGGGGTTGGGCTCGGTCATGTCGGGGCCTGCGCTGCTGGAACTTAGGGCCATCTTCCCCCTAAATCCTAATTCCCGTTCCGTCCAGCCGCATTGCGATTCGCGCCGGGATCGCCGACTCTTGCCCTTTCACCGGGGCGATTCGTGGCAACATATCTGGACACGCTCAATGCGGAGCAGCGCCGCGCCGTCGAGCATGGCGTGGCCGAGGGCTCAACCGTGGGCGCCCCCCTGCTCGTGATTGCCGGCGCTGGCTCCGGCAAGACCAACACGCTGGCCCACCGCGTCGCGCACCTGATCGTCGCAGGTAGCGATCCGCGCCGCATCCTCCTGATGACGTTCTCCCGCCGCGCGGCGGCCGAGATGGCCGGCCGGGTGGAACGGATCGCCCGCAAGGTGCTGGGCGAGAACAACGCCGCCGTCATGCGCGATGCGCTGACCTGGGCCGGCACCTTCCACGGTATCGGCGCGCGCCTCTTGCGCGAATATGCCGAGCGGATCGGCGTCGATCCCGCCTTCACCATCCACGACCGCGAGGATTCCGCCGACCTGATGAACCTGGTCCGCCACGAGCGCGGCCTGTCGAAGACCGAGAGCCGCTTCCCCGCCAAGGGCACGTGCCTGTCGATCTACTCGCGCTGCGTCAATGCCGAGATGGAGATCGAGAAGGTGCTCGGCCAGCACTATCCCTGGTGTGCGGGGTGGGCCACCGAGCTGAAGGGGCTGTTCGCCGCCTATGTCGAGGCCAAGCAGGCGCAGCACGTGCTCGATTACGACGACCTCCTGCTCTACTGGTCGCAGATGATGAGCGATGCGCTGATCGCCGAAGAGATCGGCGGCCGCTTCGATCACGTGCTGGTCGACGAATACCAGGACACCAACCGCCTGCAATCCTCGATCCTCCTGGCTCTGAAGCCCGACGGACGCGGGCTCACCGTGGTCGGCGACGACGCCCAGTCGATCTATTCGTTCCGCGCCGCCACCGTGCGCAACATCCTGGATTTCCCGCAGAGCTTCTCGCCCCGCGCGGAGATGATCACGCTCGACCGCAACTATCGCTCGACGCAGACCGTGCTGGCGGCGGCCAACGGCGTCATTGGGCTTGCGCGTGAGCGCTTCACCAAGAATCTGTGGACCGACCGCGCCGCCTCGCACAAGCCGCAACTGGTCACCGTCCACAACGAGGCCGACCAGGCGCGTTACATTGTCGAAGAGGTGCTGGCGAACCGCGAGCAAGGCGCGCTGCTCAAGCACCAGGCGGTGCTTTTCCGGACGTCCTCGCATTCCGGCCCGCTCGAGATCGAGCTGACCCGCCGCAACATTCCGTTCGTCAAGTTCGGCGGGCTGAAATTCCTCGACGCCGCGCATGTCAAGGACGTGCTGGCGCTGCTGCGCTTTGCCGAGAACCCGCGCGACCGTGTCGCCGGCTTCCGCATCCTGCACCTGTTGCCCGGCATCGGACCCGCGACCGCGCAGCGCGTGCTCGACCAGATGGCGGAGAGCACCGACCCACTTGCTGTGCTCGGCCAGCTTCCGGTGCCCGCGCGGACCGGCGCCGACTGGACCGACTTCGTCCGCACCGTCGAGAATTTGCGCTATTCGGAATGGCCGGTCGATCTCGAACGCGTGCGGCTCTGGTACGAGCCGCATCTCGATCGCCTCCACGAAGAGTCCGAGACGCGCCGCGCCGATCTGATGCAGCTCGAGCAGATCGCCAGCGGCTATGCCTCGCGCGAGAAATTCCTGACCGAGCTGACGCTCGATCCGCCGGATGCGACCAGTGACAAATCCGGCCCGCCGTTGCGCGACGAGGACTATCTCATCCTGTCCACCATCCACTCCGCCAAGGGCCAGGAGTGGAAGTCGGTGTTCGTGCTCAACGTCGTCGACGGCTGCATGCCGTCCGATCTCGGCGCCGGCACCAGCGCCGAGCTCGAGGAGGAGCGCCGCCTGCTCTACGTCGCGATGACCCGCGCCAAGGACGATCTGCACCTCGTCGTCCCCCAGCGCTTCTTCGTCCACGGCCAGGCCGCCAAGGGCGACCGCCACGTCTATGCCTCGCGCACCCGCTTCATCCCGGAGCAGCTGGTCTATCTGTTCGAGCGCACCGCCTGGCCGAAGGCTGCCGCGGGCGCGGCCCGCACCGCGGCGCAGGGCCCGAAGGTCGACATCGGCGCGCGGATGCGCGGGATGTGGCGGTAGACGCAAGAGGCTCGTGTCGGGACCTGTCAGGATAACCGGAACAACAGAGGTCCGACATGAAAGCCGTCGTGGTCGAGCAATACGCACCGATCGATCAGATCGAACTGACGGACGTCCCGCCCCCGTCCATGGAACCAGGACAATTGCGCATCCGCGTGGAAGCTGCCGGGATCGGCTTCGTCGACGGCTTGAAGATCGAGGGACGCTATCAGACCAAAGATCCCCTGCCCTTCATTCCCGGGACGGAGTTCGCGGGCGTGGTGACGGACGCGCCCGGCGCACCCGGCGGCTATCAGCCCGGCATGCGCGTGATGGGGATGACGCGCTCGGGCGCACTTGCCGAAGAGATCGTCGTCAGACCCGAAGCGCTCCATCCCCTGCCCGACGGCGTCGCGGCCGAAGTCGCCGCCTCGTTTCGCGCCAATTATCTGACCGCTCTCTATGCGCTCGGTGCACGCGCCTCGCTCTGCGCAGGGGAACAGCTTCTGGTGCTGGGCGCAGCTGGCGGCACCGGAATTGCGGCAGTCCAGATCGGCAAGCTGCTTGGCGCCCGTGTGATCGCAGCAGCATCGACGCCGGACAAGCGCGCGTTCGCGCTGGCGCACGGCGCCGACGCTGTGATCGACTACACGCAGGCCGGCTGGCGCGACACGCTGAAGGAATTGACGGGAGGACACGGCGCCGACGTGATCTTCGACCCGGTCGGAGGCGACGTCTCGGTGCAGGCCTTTCGCTCCATCGCCTGGCGTGGCCGTCATCTCGTGGTCGGTTTTGCTGCCGGTGCGATCCCGGCATTGCCGTTCAACCTGCCACTGCTGAAGGGCGGCGCCCTGCTCGGTGTCGACCTCGCACAGATTCCCCTGCGCGAGCCCGAGGTGCAGAAGCGCCTGATGTCGCAGTTGACGGGCTGGCTTGCCGACGGCCAGCTGAAGCCTGTGGTCGGTCGCGTCTTCGCGCTGGGCGATTTCCGGGAAGCGTTCAGGACCATGCAGACGCGCGGGGCGCTCGGCAAGATGGTCGTGCGCATCTCGACATAGGACGCACGAGCGGCGCGAGGGCGTCCGTGACGCAGCGGCAGCTACGTGTTCAGCCTGTCGAACAGGACTTTGCCCGCCTTCATCACCAGCGGGATATGCTCGCCCTGGCCGAGCAGGCAGGCAACGTCGTTGAGCGGATTGCCGTCGACCACCAGCACGTCCGCGATCGACTCGGGCACGATGCGGCCGAGCTTGCCCTCCATGCCGAGCACTTCGGCGCCGATCACCGTGGCGCTGGCGATCACCGCGCGTGGGCCGAGAATCTCGGCGCGAATGCGGAATTCGTCGCTCTGGAGGCGCTGCGACGGCCCGAGCAAATCGCTGCCGAACCCCATCTTCACGCCGGCGTCGCGATAGATCGCGAGCGAACGCAGGCCGGCATCGCGGACATCGGCGATCTTGGCGACGCTCTCGGGCGGCAGGCCATATTGCGCGCCTTCATTGGCCAGCGCCTCATAGGTGACGAGCGTCGGCACCACATAGGCGCCCTTCTCGGCCATCAGGCGCGCGGTCGGGGCATCGACCAGATTGCCGTGCTCGATGGTGCGCACGCCGCAGCGAACCGCGCGCTCGATGGCGGCGGCGGTATAGGCGTGGGCGAGCACATAGGTCTGGCGCCCGCGCGCCTCCTCGACGATGGCGCGGATCTCGTCCTCGGAGTAGCCGAAGGCGCCGACCGGGTCGGTCGGTGACGCGACGCCGCCGGACGCCATGATCTTGATCTGATCGGCGCCCATCTGCAGCTCCTCGCGCGCCGCCCTGCGCACGCCGTCGACGCCGTCGGCAACGCGCGCCAGCGCGCCGACGCGCACGCAGCAGGGGCACGGCGCGTCGCTGGCAAGATAATCCGAGCGCGCGCGCATGTCGCCGTGCCCGCCGGTCTGGCTCAGCGCGCGGCCGGAAACGAACAGCCGCGGGCCGTCGGTGAGACCCGTCTCGATCGCCTGCTTCAGCGCATGGCCGGCGCCGCCGGCGTCGCGAACGGTGGTGAAGCCACGCCGAAGCATGCCGCGCAGCAGCAACGTCGAGCGCAGCGTCACCAGCACGTTCGGCATGTGCACCTGCTGCGACAGATTGAGCTCGACCGCCACCGCATGGACATGCAGGTCGATCAGGCCCGGCATCAGCGTCTTGCCGTTGAGGTCGATGGTGCGGTCGACTGAAGCCTGGAGCGGCCGGTCCGAGACCTCCTTGATCACGTTGTCCTCGACCAGCACGTGATGGCCTTCCAGCAAATCCGGCTGAAGCGGATCGAGCAGAGCGGCATTCTTGAAGAGGGTGCTGGGCATGGTCGTTTCCTGTCTGGTCAGGACTGTGTGAGCAGCGCGGGCAACGCGAGCTGGGCGAACGGAAGGCACGCGGCGACATCGTCTGCGTTATACCAGCCGGCTTCATGCAGCAGGTTGAGCGAGCCGAGCGTGCGTCCGCGCCAGCGCACGGGCATGTTGAGCACGCTCTCGCAGCCGAGTGACGCGATCAGCTCGTGATCGGCGAACACATTGCGCAAATCATCGAGAGTGCGGCCGATAAAGGCCTCGCCGCGGTCGAGCACGGCCTCGGTCCAGGGGCCCGGCGCCAGGCGCTTGCGGCCGCCCGTCGGGTAAGGCCCGGGGCGGTTGGAATAGATCCGCGCCGCTTCCCCGCTATCGTCGTCATAGGTCAGGATCGTGAACAGCTTCTGCCCGATCGCCGATTTCAAGGCATCGTCCAGCGCGGAGAACAGGGCCTCCGGCTGATCCGCCCTGCCCTGCGCCGCCGCCACGGCGTTGACCAGCGGATCGAGCCGGCGTGTCGTTGCCCTCATGCGACTTCGCCCGCAGCAATGTCTTCCAGCGAACGGCCGCGCGTCGGCACGCCCATCACCACGACGGTGAGCGCTCCGATCAGCAGAACGCTGGTGGTGATCCCGAACACGCCGGCAAAGCCGAAATTGGGATAGAGGTAGCCGACCAGGATCGGCGAGACGATCGCGCCGATGCGGCCGATCGCCGAGGCAAGGCCGGCGCCGGTGGTCCGTACCGGCGTCGGGAACACCTCCGCCGTATAGGCATAGACGCCGGCATAGGTGCCGTTCATGAAGAACGACAGCAGGATCCCGGCGACCATGATGTGCTGGTCGCTCTGCGCGAAGGCAAGTCCGAGCGCGCTGATGCCGCCGAGCACCATGTAGGACGCAATGGTCGCCTGCCGGCCGATGCGCTCGTTGAAATACGCGGCGCTGAAATAGCCGGGGATCTGCGCGCAATAGATCGCGAGCGAATAGGCGAAGCTCTTGGTGATGCTCATGCCGTTCTGGACCAGCAGGCCGGGAATCCAGACGAAGAAGGAATAATAGCTGAAGGTGATCGCAAGCCACATGATCCACGTCATGACGGTGATGCGCGCCTGCCGGGGCGCCAGAAGCGCCGCGAAGTTGGCAAGCAACGTTCCCCCGGCGACGGGCGGGCTGACCGCGTCGACGACCGGCTGCGGCAGCACATGCCCCTGGCGCGCGAAGCCGGCTTCGATCCTGTCCAGCACCGCTTCGGCTTCCTTCGCCCTGCCCCGGCTCTCCAGCCAGCGCGGCGATTCCGGCAGCGCCCGGCGCCACCAGAGCAGCATGACGACCGGCACCGCGGTGATCACCAGCACGATGCGCCAGCCGTTCTCATAGGCGGGAACGATGAAGTAGCCGAGCAAGGCCGCCGCGACGAAGCCGAAGGAGAAGAACCCGGCCAGCGCGCCGGTGAAGCTGCCGCGGAAGCGCCGCGCCACGAACTCGGCGAGATAAGGCGCGATGATCGCGCTCTCGGCGCCGGTGCCCATGCCCGCGACGACGCGGGCGGCGAAGAAGGACGGCCAGCTGTCCACGGCGGCACTGACGATCGATGCGGCACAATAGAGCGCCAGCGCCGACATCATCACCGCACGGCGGCCGATCAGGTCGCCGAGCGTGCCCGCCAGCAACGCGCCGAACAGGAAGCCGATATAGGTGCTGCTGCCGAGCACGCCGATCTGCACGCTCGTCAGATTCCAGGCGGTGCGCAGCACCGGCAGGATGAACGCCAGCACGGCTGCGTCCATCGCGTCGAACATGTAGCCGAGCCCACCCATCAACAGCAGATGCGTGTGGAAGCGCGCGAATGGCAGGCGCTCGATGCGCGCCGAGATCATCGACATGTAAGTCCCTTCTGTCCGGCGGCCCGGCATCCGCAAGTCCCTGGGGGAACCATAGACAAAGAGATATTATCGTCATAATTTATAATCGTGATCCCATACATCACCACGGTGAATGTTCTGTCGTTTCGATCGCTCGACCTCAACCTGCTGAAAGTCTTCGAAGCCCTGATGACCGAGGGCAGCGTCACGCGTGCCGCAAACGCGCTGCTGATGACGCAGCCCGCGGTCAGCAACGCGTTGGCGCGGCTGCGCGACGCGCTCGGCGATCCCCTGTTCGTCAGGTCCGGCACCGGCATCCGTCCGACCCAGCGCGCCGTGGTGCTGTGGGAGCCGATCGGCGAGGCACTCGAAACCGTACGCGGCGCGCTCGACGAGCAGGTGTTCGATCCGCGCCGCGCGCAGACCGAGTTCAGCCTGTCGATGTCGGATTACGTCGCCTCGCTGGTGATGCCGAATCTCCTCGGCCATTTCGGCAAGGTCGCGCCCAAGGCGCGCGTGCACACCGTCCCCAACACCATTCTGGAGATCGCCGATCAGCTCGAAGACAATCGCGTCGATTGCGTGCTCAGCGTCTATGTCAACGAGGCGCAGCAGCCGGCCGCCATCCGCTCGCGCTCGCTGTGGACGGTCGACTACGCCTGCTTCATGCGGCGCGGCCATCCGCTCGCCGCCCAGAAGCGGCTCAGCACGCGCAGCTTCCTCGGCGCAGGCCATGTCGACGTCAGCCTCGCCGGCAAGACCCTGCCGTCCTACGACCTCTTCCTCGCCTCGCGCGGGCTGTCGCGCAACCTGGTCGCGACCGTCAACCACTACAGCGCCGCCTACGAGGTGGTGCGCCAGTCCGACCTGATCGCGGTGCTGCCGAGCGATTTGCGCTCGCAATCCCGGCACGCGCCGTTCCTGCACGCCATGCCGCTGCCGCTCAAGGCGCCGCCGCGCATCGTCAGCCTGTTCTGGCACCAGCGCAACGACACCGTGCCGGCGCAGCGCTGGCTGCGCGAGACCCTGGTCGAGATGTTCACCCGATCCGGCTGAGCGGGCGCGGGCCTGGCGCGATCCAAAAAGGAAACGGTGGGTTTCTCAGAGCAGCATTGTTGCACCGGCCGCCGCGGCCTAGCTCCACCGCAACGATCCCCTCCCACAGTGACAGGCGCAAGCTGCGTCCGCAGAGACCTCACCGATGACCGCATCGCTTCAATTCGGACTGGACACTTTTGGCGACGTCACCAGGGACGCCGGCGGCGCCATGCTTCCGCACGCGCAGGTGATCCGCAACGTCGTCGACGAAGCCGTGCTGGCCGACGAGCTCGGCCTCGACTTCATCGGCCTCGGCGAGCACCATCGTGCCGATTTTGCGATCTCCTCGCCGGAGACCGTCCTCGCCGCGATCGCGTCGCGGACCAAGCGCATCCAGCTCGGCTCGGCCGTGACGGTGCTGTCATCGGACGATCCCATCCGCGTGTTCCAACGCTTTGCCACGCTGGACGCGCTCTCCAACGGACGCGCCGAGGTGATCCTCGGCCGCGGCTCGTTCACTGAATCCTTTCCGTTGTTCGGCTTCGACCTGCGCAAATACGAAGAGCTGTTCGAGGAGAAGCTGGACCTGTTCGCCGCACTGCTGGCGCAGCAGCCGGTGAGCTGGGAGGGCAAGCTGCGTCCGCCGCTGCGGGATCAGCTGGTCTATCCCCCTGTCGAGAACGGCCGGCTGAAGACCTGGATCGGCGTCGGCGGCAGCCCGCAATCGGTGGTGCGCGCTGCGCATTACGATTTGCCTTTGATGCTCGCGATCATCGGCGGCGATCCCGCGCGCTTTGCGCCCTTCGTCGATCTCCATCACCGCGCCGCCAAGGAGTTCGGCCGGCCGGCACAGCCGATCGGCGTGCACTCGCCCGGCTATGTCGCCGAGACGGATGAAGAGGCGCGCGAAGAGCTATGGCCCGACTACAAGGCCATGCGCGACCGCATCGGCAAGGAACGCGGCTGGCCGCCGATGGGCCGCGACGAGTTCGTCAGCGAGGTCGAGCACGGCTCGCTCTATGCCGGCTCGCCGGAAACGGTGGCGCGCAAGATCGCCAGGACGGCGAAGACGCTCGGTGTTGCGCGCTTTCAGCTGAAGTATTCGGCGGGGCCCTTGCCGCACGAGAAGCTGATGAAGAGCATCGAGCTTTATGGGCGCAAGGTGGTGCCGATGGTACGGGAGATGATGGGGTAGCGGCTTGAGGCAGCCGCCTACTTCATCAGCCCGAGCCGGCTCGCGCCGACATAGAGCGAGAGCACGGCGGCGTTGGAGACGTTGAGGCTCTTGATCTCGCCGGGCATGTCGAGCCGCGCCACGACGCTGCAGGTCTCGCGGGTCAATTGCCGCAGACCCTTGCCTTCGGCCCCTAACACCAGCGCGAGCGGCTCGCGCAGCGCAACGTCGCTGAGATCCGCGCTGCCTTCGCTGTCCAGCCCGACGGTCTGGAAGCCGATTTCGTTCAGCGTGGTCAGCGCGCGAGCGAGGTTCTGCACCGTCACAACAGGCACCAGCTCCAGCGCGCCGGAGGCGGCCTTGGCGAGCACGCCGGTGGCTTCCGGGCTGTGGCGCGCGGTGGTGACGATCGCCTTCACCGCGAACGCTGCGGCGGAGCGCAGGATCGCACCGACATTGTGCGGGTCGGTGATCTGGTCGAGCACCAGCACCATGCCTTCTTGCTTCAAGGCCTCGATGTCAGGCGAAGGCAGAGGATCGGCCTCGGCGAGCAGGCCCTGATGCACGGCATCAGGCGAGAGCAGACGGTCGATCTCTTGGGGCCGGACGATCTCGGGGGTGACGCGGGTCTCGATATTCTCGTCCGCAAGCCGCTTCGCTGCGTTCTCGGTCAGCGTCAGCTTGCGGATCCGCCGCTCCGGGTTGGCCAGGGCCATGGTCACGGTGTGCCAGCCATAGAGGATGACCGGTCCGTCGGCGTGCGAATCGCGGTCGCGCCAGGCCGGCCGGCCGGCCGATTTCCCGGGTCTGTTGAAGGGCTTAGCCCCGCCGCGGGGGCCCCTGGGGGTGAATTTTCGATCCTTCATGGGCTCGCTTGTGTCACGGGTGCCGGAATATGGCAATTTGGGTGGCTTCGACGGCGATTTTAGCTGTTCGCCTCGGTTGACTTTGCCCCACCGGATCGCCCATAACCGCGCCCGGTCGCGCCCCCATCCGGGCTGTCGCGGCCTTCACGTTCCATGGCCGTCTTCGGTCGCCGGCAAAGGTCCGGCCCGATTGTGCTGCCGTCGAGCGGGGGAGTGTCCCGAGTGGCAAAGGGAGCTGACTGTAAATCAGCCGCCTCATGGCTTCGCAGGTTCGAGTCCTGCCTCCCCCACCAGCCTTCGCTCGCTTCGCGAGCTTCGGCTTGGCAAGCCGCGCGAGCTTCGGTCTGGCGAGCCGAACGTCACGGCGCGAAGCCGACCCCCGACACGACGACTTCTCGTACCTGAATTTGCGCGATCGCCAGGACGGCACGCAGACATCGCAAAAAGCAAAACGCCCGTCCGCATCGCGCGAACGGGCGTCTCGTTAGCTCAACCGATCGGAGATCAGTAGTAGCGGCGCAGCACGCGGTGGCCGCCGTAGTACGGCGCCGGCGCGTGCCGGTGGGCGTAGCCGTAGCGCGGACCATGGCCGTAGTGCACGCGCGGCAGATAGCCGTAGCGCGGGCCGTAACCGTAGCGGTACGGACGGTAGTACGGGCGGTGATAGGGAGCCACGGCGGCGCGATAGCCGTAGCCGTAATTGGCGGGCGCGACCACCGCGTCTTCACGATAGGTCGGATACGGCGCGAAGGCGCCCGGGCCGGTATAGGTCGGGCCCTGGTTAACGTGATAATACTGCGTGGTCGGCTCGGCGAGACGCTCATAGGCGCCATAGCCATAGCCGTAGCCGCCGCAACCGGTGTTGCAGCCGGAATAGACCGGCGCGACTGGCTGGCATGGGTTGAAGCCGCACGCCGCGGCGGGTGCCGTGGCGACGAACATCACGGCAGCCGCCGCAACCAGTCCCGAAATCATTTGACGCATTACTCTCTCCTGTTGATTTCCGTTTGTTGGATTTTGACGTTTCTTAACCCGGCGGCTTGCCGGGGACTTGGACATGCGGCCGCGGTCGCGGTGGCCGCGGACGATCGTTGATCTCAGGCGCGAGGATCACCGGCGGCGCATCGACGGGCGCGTCCATCTGCGGCGGCAGCGGCGCCGATTGCGCGCCCCAGCTCTGATGGTAGCTCTCGGCGGGCTTTGGCAATTTCCGGTTCGCGGGCGGCTCGACCTCGAGCCGGCCGTAGCCGGGCCGCAGGCCCATCGTCGGATAATAATGGCCGACATCGGCAGGCTGCCGCTCGGCGACATAGCGCCCGCCATAGATGGTGGGCTGCACCTGCTGGTTCTTGCCAAGACCCCAGGTGCCCTCGACCACGGCATAGGACGCGTCGATGTTGTTGATGATGATCGGCACGCCGGGACGGCCGGGCACGACGATATCGAAGCCTTCGCCGGCAAGCGCCGTCGCGGGCAATCCGATCAGAAAGGCAGCGAGCGCGACAGCGCGCATGAGGGGACCCCGGTTATGCGGCGGCAACCTACCCGATCGCGACGCAGAGAGGGTTAAGGCCCGCTCACCAAATTCCGGTAAGCCTAATGTGTAAGGATTGCGCGCCGCTCAAATGCTGCAAAGCGAATGAGCGAAGCGTTAACGGCGTGTGGCTCCGCCGCACGGAACCGCGCCGTGCGCTCACATCCGTTTGACCGTTTGCTGGCGAAATCCACCGGTTTCTTCGGAACGTCCGGCGCCGCAAGCGTTTAGCCCCCGTCAACAAAATGGGAGCCAACAACCATGAACATCAAACTTCTTGGAGCGACGGCGATTGCGGCGACCATGCTGGCAGGCTCTGCCATGGCGCAGGCCGTCGTCACCAATCCTGGCCGCTGCTCGGCGCAATTCCCCAACGCCAATTGCCAGAATCTCGGCCCCGGAAATCCGTACACCGATAGCGGATACCGCCATCGCCGCGTGTCCTATCGTCAGACCAATGGCGACTGGAATAACGACTGGAACAGGAGCCGCACCGGCTTCTGGCCGACCGACGTCGCGGCCGGCGTAGCCGGCGCCGCGATCGGCACCGCCGGCGCGATTGCCTCAGCGCCGTTCCGCGCCTGGGACAATTCCTACGCGTACGATAATTCGTGGGACAACCGCGGCTGGGACAATCGTGGCTGGGACACCCGCACCTACGCCCAGCGTAACGGCTTCGTCTGCACGCCCGGCACCTGGTTCAAGGGCGAAGACGGCCGCCGGCATCTCTGCCAGTAAGGCGATCTAAATCGATGCGGAGAGATCAGGCGGCCTCCGGGCCGCCTGATTCATGTTCGCGGCGACGGCCTTTCCGGTTCTGGCACTTTCCGACCAAGTCTGGTATTGCGGCGCGGAACGGGTGGACACCCCGGCCCATGCCGGCCCTGCCCGCGTCGCCGGCTTAGCTCAGCGGTAGAGCAGCGGTTTTGTAAACCGAAGGTCGGGGGTTCAATCCCCTCAGCCGGCACCAGCATCTGGCGTACAGGTCTCAGCTCGAACGGTTCGCCGCGCTGCCTTGCTGGAAGTGCTCGGCGCCTGACATCTCCACCCAGCCATGTTTCGACTGCTCGAACACCGATCTGATCGGCGGTGGAAAATCGGGATTTGCGATCGCGCCGACGGCGACGCCGATCATCCCCGGCAGATTCTCGGCTTGCCAATAGACCGTCGAGCCGCAGTCGGGACAGAAATAGCTGCGGACCTTGCCGCCGCTTTCGGCAGTCCGGACGTACTCCCTTGACGGCCCTGAAATCGTGACGGCGTGCGCCGGATAGAAGGCACCGACACCGAACGGCGCGCCGGTTCGTCGCTGACAGTCAAGGCAATGACAGGCGACGACGAGCTGCGATGGTCCCGGCAGCGACAGCGAAAGCGCACCGCAGCTGCATCTGGCATCGATCATCGAATTTGCTCCCCCTCGTTGGCTCACAATGACGGGGTTGACGAGGCGGCCTCAACCCGTGCCCCGGACGCAGTGCAGCGCCCCTTCGGCGATGCGCTGCAGAGCCGGGGCCTATCGCGCCGCATTCCACCGTGCCGCTCTCTGGGTCCCGGCTCTGCGCAGCAACGCGAGAGGCGCGTTGCTGCGCGTCCGGGACACGGCGGCAAAGTCGTCACTCCGGTCCGACCTCGAACGCCAGCAGCACGTTGCCGGCGACGCCGCTCCATTGGCCGTAGCCGGAATTGGTGTAGAGCATGCCGCCGGCGATGACGGGCCCGGGGCCATCGATGGCGCCGCCATGGGCGGGGACGCCGTTCACGGCCTTGAAATCCTGCGCGGTGTCGAACTCCCAGAGCAGCTTGCCATCGGTGGCGTAGGCGCGCAGGAAGCCGCTGACGCCGCCGGAGAACACCACGCCCGGGATCAGGCTCACCGCCGCCGAGAGCGCGGGGCTGCATTTGGGGCGGTCGCCGCAGGCGACCGGCGGCACTTCCATCGCGATCTTGCCACTGGCGAGGTCGAGGCCGAACAGGCCGCCGCCTTGCGTGGGATCGAGTTGCCGCGTGCCGTCACGCATGAAGCGCACGTCGGAATTGGCGACATAGATGCGCTCGCCGTCCGCGGCCGAACCCCATTCGCTGCCACCGAGCGCACCGCCCTTCCCGATCCTGGTCTGCCACAGGATCTTGCCACCGTCGTCGGGATCGAGCGCGTGCACGACGCCGGATTTCTGCGCGATGACGAGCACGCGCCGGCCGTCGCGCAAGGTGACGAGGATCGGCGACTGGCCGAAATCGTGATCGGGTCCTGGATCCTCCGGACAATTGGACTTGTCCGCAGTGAAGCACGCCACGACAAAGGCATCCTTGGGCGTGGCCTGCTGCTTCCAGAGCAGCTTCCCGGTCGCAAGCTCGAAAGCGAGGATCGCATCAGCGGTCGCCGCCGGCGGGTTCGAGTAGGAATTGCTGGTCGCTACATAGACGGCGCCCCGCTTCGCATCGATCGTCGGCGCCGACCAGATCGCAGCGCCCGACGGACCGAACAGCTGCGTGCCCCTGGCATTCTTGCCGGTCGGATGCGGCACTTCCGGAATCGTATAGGCCTGCCAGACCAGCTTGCCGGTCGCGGCGTCGAGCGCCACCACGCTGCCGCGGAAGGTGCAGCATTCGTAACTGGCTTGCGAGCCGGCCGCTTCCTCGATCGAGGACACCGGCACGTAGAGCACGCCGGAATGCAGCGTCGGCGCGCCGGTGATGCGCGCGGCGGCATGCTCCTCGACCTTCGTCTTCCAGATCAGCGCGCCGGTCAGCGCGTTCACGGCATAGGCGTTGGCGCGCAAATCGCCGAAGAAGATCGCGAACTGGTCGGAGCCTGGAAGTGGCGCAAAGCTGATCGCGGCGCGCACCGCCGCATCGATCGCCAGCGTCCACAGCGTGCAGCCGCTGCGCGCGTCGAGCGCGTGCACCTTGCGATCGGTGCCGCCGATGAACAGCATTCCGCCCACGATGGTCGGCGGCGCAAACGACACCGAGGCGCCGGGGAATGCATAAGCCCATTTCAACCGCAGGCGCGGAACCTGCTCCGCCGTCAGCCCCGCCATGTCGGCCGGCTGGAAGCGGCTATTGCCGGTGTCCACGCCCCATCCGTTCCAACGCGGACCATCGAGGGCCTGCGGGAAGCCGCTGGCCTGTTGCGCGCAGCGGCCGTCCGCGTCGGCCGCAACCGCGCCGGTCGCGATCTTGCCGGTGACGAAGGACGCTATCGCGCGGCGTTCCGCGTCGCTGCGATCCTTTGCCATCCCCGCCATGCTGCCGGAGGTCAACGCCGCCAGCACATGATCGAACGACATCGCCTGCATGGCGCCGCGGCCCGGCACGCGGCTCTGCGCATCGCCGTCGTGGCATTGCGCGCAATGCGTCGCATAAAGCGTTGCGCCCTCCTGCTGTGCCAGCGCCGGCGCGCTGCACCAAATCAACAACGCGGCCAGGACAGCACGTGCTCTCATGGTGGGCTCCGGCATGCGACAGGAGATCGCGACACAACCCGAAGTCTATCGCCGGGGCGATTACGGACGCAATGGACGTTCCGCCCGCAGCTGTCACACATCCGTGGCCGTGCGGACGCGATCCGGCAACTCATCCAGCCGCCAGAGCCCGAGGCTCTTGTCGCGCCAGCCGCCATCGCCCTCCTCGCAACGCTCGTCGATCAGCGCGCGCGGCACCGGCCAGTCGAACGGCGCCTTCGTCATGTTGAGCGCGCGCCAGTCGCCATCCTCGCAATCGCAATTATCCTCCCACTCCGGAAACGTCGTGACGAGCAGGAATTGCGCGCCGCTCTGGCGAAAGCGGGCGATGGCGCTGGCGATGTTCTGAAAGCTCAGATGCACCAGGCAGTCCCGGCACAGGATCAGATCGGCGCGCGGCAGTGCATCGCGCGTGATATCGGCCACCAAGAATCGGCCGGCCAATTCGCCGCGCGCCGCACGCGCGTTGTTGGTCTCGATCAGCGACGGCACGATGTCGACGCCGGTGTAATCGAGATCGAGCTTGATGCGACCGATCCAGCCGGCGTCGCCGCAGGGCGCATCGAGCAGCGAGCGCGCGCCGAGCTGTTGCAGCAGCGAAGGAAGCGCGTCCCGGATCGCGGCGGTCGCGGGGTCCTCGGAGCCGAGGCCCGACACCGAGCCGGCAGCGCCCCAGAGGTTCGTCCGCTCGATCCGCTCGAACCTTGCGGTAAGATCTAGCCCTGAGAAATTGTCGCGGTCGGCGACGAAGCGTTCGTGGGCGAGGACGGCAGGACGATTGGAGATCATGGGATCGGACTCGGAGGTCGAGATTCCGGTGCAGACGAGCTATACTCGCGTCCGATGCGCTCGACCACTCCGAGAGAGAAGGCCAGGATCGCCGCTGGCGCGGTGACGGCCGTCGTCATGACGGCCGTGCTGTTCGTGTTCATGCTCGGTTTCCTGCTGGCACCATAGAGGGCGTAGTCGGCGCGGCAGACGGGGAACCGAGCCCTGCCCTCAATCGTTGTCGGCCCATGCGGATCAGGGAAGAAAACCGAAACATGTTTCTGCTGGCGACGGTGACGCTGTGCTGCGCCGCCGTGGCCGGCACATTGACGTTGTTCGCGCCGCTGCCTGGGCCGGCCCCCGAAAAGCTGGTCGCAGAGACAGCCGTGATCGACGTCACCCGGACGTCGGTTCAGACACCGGTCCGGGTGGTCGGCGCGCCGTTCGAGCCCAACGTCAATCCGCGCGAGCGATAGCGCTCACCTCGGCGATGCCGCCTTGCCCTCATCGGGCCGGCCATGCGCACGCGCCAATTCCTCCACGAACGCGATCACCTCCGCCCGCTTGTCGGGCGGCAGCGACAGAAACGCGCGGATGAGCCTCAGGCCCTCTACTTCGTCCGAACGTTCTTTTCCGGAATCCATCTGCCTATTTTCGGGCGACCGGGAAAAATATGCAATCCCCTGTTTACCGCCTTGATTCGGCACGGCCGCTTTGCTGGAATGGGCCGGCTGAGGTGGATCATGAAATGGATCGTGGAACGCGACGCGCTGATCGCGCAGACACTGGCCTTCGTCCAATCGGTGACCGGCAGGAAGGATGATGTCCTTCAGCCGGAACGGACCCCGGTCGCCACGACAGTCGCGGTCGAGCTCGTTGCCGTGGAGGCCGCCGCAGTCGAGATCGAGCTGGCGCAAGCTCCGGTACCGCTCCCGCCCACTCCTCTGCCGCCAGCGCGGGCGATCGGTGATTTCCGCACCGAGATGCAGGCCCGCATCGCCAATTTCCGCAAGCATCAGGAGCGGTTCGAGCGCGAGCGCGAGGAATATTGTGCCGAAACCCTGACCAGATTGCGCGCCGCCATCCACGACGCCTCCGGCCCATCGGCCAAAAAATAAGGCCGCCTCCCGTCAGAGGGCCTATAGCCAGGACCACACCAGCCAAAGATTGGCCGCGCAGGCGCCGAATAACGCCAGCGTCAGCGGCAGGAGCATGTGCCCGCAGGAGGTCTTCAGGTCGCTCGTCATGGCGGAAAACATCCGCTGATTCCGCCAAACGAGTCCCAAGGATTCTTTTTTTCGCGATTCAGGACTCGTTAAGGACTCAAGGCCCGGCAGCCTGGATCACGGCCCCGTGATCGCCAGCCCCCCGGAACCGGCGGGCCGTTAGGTCGTTAATGCGTTTTCCGGGAGCGGGAAGAATGCCCTACGCCTTGTTCTGCAACGACGCCCAGATCAGCAAGGCCTATCCGAGCGAATCCGACGTCTGGAAGCTCGCGTATCGGAGCGGTCTGGTCGTGGATATCAGCGCCGACGAGGAGCGTCCCGGGCCACGCCGGGTGCTCGACAACGACTACGAGATCAAGCCCTGCCGGGTCGCCCAGGGTGAGGACCCCGCCCAAAACAAGGCCGAGGCCGACCGCCAGTCGACGATGGAGCTCGAGCTGAATTCGTGAGGTCCGGCGGCGGATGCCGCAAAGCGGTCAGGGCGTTGCGGTTGCCAGCGAGGCCTGCTCACCGGCCAGAGCCACGCAGGCCTTGCGGCGATGCAGCCCGCGGATCGCGCCGGTGACCTTGAGCACCTTGCCCGACGGGCAGGACGCGTCCTTGACGAAAGCCACCTCGTAAGGTGCCAGCATCAGAGGCTCGGATTTGAGGATTGTCTGTGCAGAGCACGGCAGGCACAAGAAGCACGAGAGCCCTACTGCCGACACCAAGATACGCATGTCCGTCGTCCCACCAGCCCGGTAATTCTCATATAACGCTTCCCGGAGCGCGAGTTCCGTAAGCGGCAAAAATTATTTTTGCTTTACCCAAGTCCCATGACGCGCGTGAGAAGGCGCCCGCCGGAATGTTTTCCTGCAAATGACGCGCCAGATGGTTCACGCAAAGCAAACATGGGGCCGGCAGGCAAGAGGGCCGACAAACGAAAGGCCGGCGGAGCCGGCCTTTGTCAGAGCGTTGTCGCGGTGGAGCGTTAGTAGCGCGAGGCTGCCGGACCGCCCCAGCCGAAGCGGTAGTTCACACCGACCTTGACGGTATGCTCGTCCTCCCGGCCGCGAACGCCGACGATGTCGGCCGGACCGGAGGTGAAGGTGGTGCTGCCGAAATTGTAGTATTGGTACTCGGCCTTGGCCGACCAGTTCGGCGCGAACATATATTCGAGGCCGGCGCCGACGGTGTAGCCGTCCTTGCTGTTGCCGGTGGTGGTGAAGCCCTGCGGCACGCCTGCGACATTGACGCCCAGGCCGCCATTGCGCCAGGCGTAACCGCCCTTGGCGTAGAGCAGCGTCGGACCCCAGGTGTAGCCGATGCGGCCGGTCACCGACCCGAGCTGGTCGGTATTGGAGGTCACCTGCGTGCCCGCCGGGAACGTGACACCATTGTTGTTGGTCGGCAGCCAGGAATACTGGGCCTCGATACCCACCACCCAGTTGGGCGCGAACTGGTAGTCGAAGCCGCCCTGCACGCCGCCGAGGAAGCGGGCGTCGCTGGACTGGAAGCTGCTGTCGCCGGCAAACGCGCCGCCGACATGGCCGCCGATGTAGAAACCGGTCCAGTTATAAATCAGCTGTGGCGGCGTATAGGCCGGGGCCTTGGCGTAGGTGCGCGGCTGCATATCCGCGGCTGCAGCCGGCGCGGCCAGCGCAAGCAGAGCGGCAGCACCCAGCAAAATCGATTTCATGATCATCCCCGTTCTTTCATTACGACACTCAGGAAACAACGTGGCGTGAATTGGGTTGCTTCGCGGCGATGCCGGAACGTTGATCGCTCGTAACTGTGACGGAGGGGCAACAACGCGATTTTGTTCCGTCACGTCGTCCTGCACCGACTGTTTTTGCCGCCTGCGCAGGGCCTGCCGTAACAATTTGTCGCGAGGTCAAACCACCCCGTTCAAAGCTCCCCGAAATGTGATCCGGCAGCTCCGGCCCTGATCGTTCTAGCACCAGGCGATGAAGGCGGACTTTGCGCTACCGCGTCATCTTTTCCAGTTCCGGAAAGGGTACGTAAACCGCGCCGGCGCAGAGCTCACTCGTGCGGTCGACGACGCGGTCCGCTCGTCCGTTGACGAAGATCACAGCGCGTTCCCGCATGGCCTTGTAGCTGCCGTCGGTCTCGCGCGGGGTGAAGTGCAGACAGCTCACATAGAACTGCCGGCCGCCGACCTCGCGCTGGACCGGCTCGGCCATGCTGGCCTCGCGCACGCCGACCGGGTTGTTCAGATAGGTGCGCATCAGGGCCAGGATGTCGCCGCGGAAATTGTCGGGAAACGGCTGCGGGCCTCCGGCCTGGGTCCCACCGATGATGGTCGGACGGTCACCGTCGCTGCCGAAACATGCCGCGAGCGCCAGCGGCAATAGCAGGACCGATGCCAAGCTCGCCGCACGTTTCGCCAATCGCCCCACAGATCCCGCTCCCGCTCGAACAGATTAGGGGGACGTTCTAGCCGCAAGGTCGCGCAAAGGGAATTCAGTCCTGCTGGCAAGGCCCGCTCGCAAGGCCTGGCGGACAACGCACCGCCCCGCCGCCGGCGTCTGCGCTTTCGCACAGGCGCCGGGACGGGCCTGAAGTCCGTATGCGGCGGCGGGCAATGCACGGTGCCGCCGCGCCGGATCAGACGCTAGCTGCGCTTGTCGGTGGCCAGCGGCTTGGTCACGTCAGGCTGCGCCTTCAGCTTCTTCGCCGACAGATGCTTGTGGTGGTGGCGATGGGTGCGCACGGTCTTGTGCTCGTCGGACGTGACCGCGGCGTTGGCATTCAACGCCTTCGACTTGGTATCCACCTTGGCATCCGCCTTGACGTCGCCGGCCTTCGCATCGGTCTTGGCATCGGCCTTGACGCCGGTGTCCGGTTTCGCGGCGGTGGTCGAGGCCTTGGTCTGGCTCTGGTCCGCCTTGATCACCGGGGCCGTTGTGGTCTTGCCGGCCTCGGCAGCGAAGGCCGGGGCTGCGATCACGGAAGCTGCGAGCAAAGCTGCGGAAATGGTCTTCAACATGGTGGTCTCCTCTTGGAAGGATCTCGAGGCGGCGCCCTGTCGCCTACCCTTCGATCGTGGGTGGGAGCCTAGGGGTGGCGCGCTGAACCCGGTCTGAAGCCCCTTGCAGGCTTCCGTTCATCTCGATGACAAGTTTGTCATCCGCGCCCGGGCGAATAGATCGGGCGAAGCGGGAATGTTTTCGCCAGACGGGTGTTCCGGTCTTCGGGCAATCGTGTAGGATCGCCACGTTCCATACGGGAGAATTTAGATGCGCAAACTCTCAATGCTTGTCGTGCCGGGATTGGTCGCCATGTCGCTGGCGGCCGCGCCGGTGCTGTCCAGCGCCTATGCCGCCGGCAGTGACGAGCCCTCCTCGCCGCCGAAATCGGACTCCTCGTCCAAGAAGGGCAAGAAGAAGAGCTCCTCCGTCAGCGATCCCAAATTCCTCGCCGCCTACCGCACCGCCTACACTGCGATCTACGACAACCACGACTACACCGGTGCGATCGGTCAGTTGAAGTCGCTGGGGCGCGACGACGTCGCCGACGTCGCCAATCTGATCGGCTACTCCTATCGCAAGCTCGGCGACTACCAGTCGTCGAAGGTCTATTACGAGCTGGCGCTGAAGGACGATCCGAACCACGTCCGCACCTGGCAGTATTACGGCCTCTGGCAGCTCGAGCAGGGCAACCGCGAACAGGCGCAGTATCATCTGAACAAGATCGCCTCGCTCGCCGGCACCGACAGCTCCGAGTATCGCTCGCTTGCCACGGCGCTCGACAAGCCGACCGGCGCGACGCTCGTCTACTAAGACAATCGCATCTTTGACCTCGCGGACGGGCACAACCTTTCGGTTGTGCCCGTTCGGCTTTCTCGGCTAGCCTCTCGCATCGATTTTCCCAGTAAATTGGTGTGCAATGGACCCATGGCTGCGATCCGCGATCGACTACATCGGCTCCTGGATCGAATTCCAACTGACGACAATCCAACAGCCAGGCGTCATCGTCGCATTCGCCCATCGTGGCGAGATCGTCGCCGAGCATGCGTTCGGCCTTGCAAATCTCGACACCGGCGAGAAGCTCACCCCACGCCACCGCTTCCGCATCGCCTCCCATTCCAAGAGCTTCACCTCGGCCGGCATCATGAAGCTGCGCGAGCAGCGCAAGCTCCGGCTCGACGATCCGATCGGCCAACATGTCGGCGGGCTGCATCCGCGCGTCGCCGAGACGACGATCGCGCAGGTGCTCTCGCACAGCGCCGGGTTGACGCGCGACGGCGCCGATTCCGGACAGTTCATCGACCGCCGTTCCTATCTCGACGCGAAAGAGTTGCTCGCGGAATTGAAGCTGCCGACCGCGATCGAGCCCGGCACCCGCTTCAAATATTCCAATCACGGCTTTGGCCTGCTCGGCCTCGTCATCGAAGCGGTGACGAAGCAGCCCTACTCCGCCTGGATCAAGCGCGAGATCATCGAGGCTGCGGGCCTGCGCGAGAGCGAGCCGGACGCGCCGCTGCCCAAGGGCGCATCGTTCGCGCGCGGCCATACGCGGAAGCTGCCGTTCGGCGAGCGATGCGTGATCCCCGGCGACAATCCCGCGCACGCGATGGCGTCCGCCGCAGGCTTCGTTGCGACGGCCGGCGACACCGCACGCTTCTTCGCGCAGCTTGCGCCCAATGCGAAGAAGAGCGTGCTCTCGGTCGCGAGCCGCCGCGAGATGACGCGACATCATTGGCGCATCCCGCAGAACTTCGAGGGCTATTACGGGCTCGGCGTCAATGCCGGCAAGACCGACGGCTGGGACTGGTTCGGCCATGGCGGCGGCTTTCAGGGCTACATCTCCCGGACCTGCGCCATCCCCGCTTGCGAGCTCACGATCAGCATCCTCAGCAACTCCATCGACGGCGCGGCGCCGCTCTGGATGGACGGCGCGATGCAGATCTTGCGCGTGTTCAGGACGCGCGGCACGGCCGACCGGCGCCTGCGCGACTGGACCGGCCGCTGGTGGACGATCTGGGGCGCGAGCGACCTCGTCCCCGCGCGCAACCGCGTGCTCGTCGCCAATCCGCAATTCATCAATCCGTTCATGGATGCCGCCGAGATCGAGGTCACCGGCCGCGACACCGGCAAGCTCGCCTGGGCTGCCGGCTATTCCAGCCATGGCGAGCCGGTGCGACGGATCCGCGACAAGCGCGGCAGGATCAGCGAGGTCTGGATCGCCGGCGCCAACCTCAAGCCGGCGAGCGCCGTGGCGAAGGAGATCGCCCGCCGCTATCCGCCGCGCAAGCGCCGGCCTACTCCCTGATCAGCGCCTCGACCTCGCTGCGAAACGCCTGCCGCGAGCCGCCTTGCGAATAGAACATGTGGCCGCCGGGATAGACCACGAACTTCACGCGCTGCGTTGCGAAGGCCGGCATCTGGTCGAGCACCCGCTTCGTTCCGAAATAGGGCGTGGCAAGGTCGAACAGGCCGTGCGCGACCAGCACGTTCAGCTTGGCATCGGTGGCGAGGATCTGGCGCAGCTCGGACACCGATTGCGGCGGGTTGATGCCGCGGCCGAAATCCCAGTGACCTTCCACTGCGCCGTTGAGCACTTCATAGGAGCCGTCGGGCCGCCAGTTGAGCTTGCGCGAGAGCACGTCGACCGCGGCGCTCGTCAGCGGCGCCTGGAGCGCATCGCCCGAGGGGTCGCCGAACCGCGAGCTGCTGGAATCCGGATAGGGATCGAAGCCGCGCACGGAGGCATCGTAACGTCCCGTCACCTTGCCGTTCTTGCGGTCAAATTCGCGGCGGAACTCACCGACGTCGAAACGGCCGGCGAGCCGGCGGCTCACCGCCTGGTCGATGCCGGTGAGCGCGGCGACCCTGTCGGCAAGCCGATTGGTCGCCTCCCTGTCCGCCTCGCCCTTGACGAGGTCGGCCAGGAATTCACCGCGCGCGTAGGCCTCGACGTCGGCGAGATCGGCGCGCTTGACCGGCCCTTTGGCCTCGCGCGCCACCGCCACATAGCTCGGCAAGGTCGCGACATATTGCAGGAGGCTGGTGCCGGTGAACTCGCGGAAATCCAATAGCGGCGATACCAGGATCAGGCCTTTGACGCCGACGCCGTGCTGGAGTTGCAACTGGCGCACCACCTTCGGCCCGCGAATGCCGCCATAGCTCTCGCCCGCGACGTATTTGGGCGAGGTCAGCCGGTCGTGCTTCTCGAGCCAGCGGCGGATCACCAGCGCGATCGCGTTGACGTCGCCGTCGACGGAGTAGAAGGATTTTCGCGCGTCCTCGCCGCTCGCAATGAAGCGGCTGTAGCCGGTGCTGACGGGATCGATGAAGACGAGATCGGTGAAATCGAGCCAGGTCTCCGCGTTCGGCTTCACCTCGGGCGAGGCTGACGGCGACAGCGCTTCGCCATCCAGCGGCAGCCGCCATGGACCGGCAGCCCCGAACTGGAGCCACGCCGAGGACGCGCCGGGCCCGCCATTGAACAGGAACGTGACCGGGCGCGTGGCGCGATCGGCGCCGTCGAGCTGGTAGGACGTATAGGCGATGTCGGCCAGCGGCTCGCCCTTGCCGTCGAACACCCGGATGGAGCCGGCGGTCGCGGCGAAATTGAGGGTGCGGCCGGGCAGATCCAGCGTCTGCTTCGTGGTGGAATCCGAGGGGAGACGATGCGGCTCGGCCGCCGACGGCGAGGCCTGCGTCGCGCCTTGCGCGCTGCCGGCGCGCCCGCCCTTCTGTCCGGCCGGCGATGCCGCCTCGGAGCGCGGCTGTGGCGGATCATCCGCGCGCGCAACGTTTGCGAACGCGAAAGCTGACACGGCCAGCACCAGGGCCGCGCGGCGCAGCGCCGACAGGATCGTGAGCATGATCGTTCTCCCTGCCCGGCTGTCATAGCCGGCGCGCATCGAAGCTAGCGAGGAATTGCGACGGTTTGCGGGATCGCCCGTCCGATGGCGCGCAAGGCGCCTCGGCGGGCTCAAATCGACCCGTTTTGTTCTCCGGATCGACAATCGCCCGTTTGCCTTGAGACCCGGTCATCCTCGACAATGCAGGCCCACCTCGTATAGACGAGCCCGGCGGAACTTCCTCCAGCCAGCGGCCTGCCCGACAAGCCATGACCAAGCCCCAGCGATACGACCGCATCGCCTTCGTCGCCAGCCCCAGCAGCGAGGCGCAGGCCGCCTTCAGCCAGCTCACCAGGGACTATGGCAATTGCGACCCCAAGGACGCCGACATCGTGGTCGCGCTCGGCGGCGACGGGCTGATGCTGCAGACGCTGCACCAGAACATGCACACGGGAAAGCCGATCTACGGCATGCATCGCGGCACCGTCGGCTTCCTGATGAACGAATACTCGACGCACGATCTGCGCGCGCGGCTCGAGACGGCGCATGAATCCGAGATCAATCCGCTCCTGATGCGCGCAACCGACGTCAACGATCGCGTCCATCTGCACCACGCCATCAACGAGGTTTACCTGTTCCGGCAGACCTCCCAGGCGGCGCGCCTGCGGATCCTGATCGACGAGCGCGAGCGCATGCCCGAGCTGATCGCCGACGGCATCATCGTGGCGACGCCGGCCGGCTCGACGGCCTACAATCTGTCGGCGCAGGGCCCGATCCTGCCGATCAACGCCGCCCTTCTGGCGCTGACCCCGATCAGCGCCTTCCGTCCACGCCGCTGGCGCGGCGCCCTGCTGCCCAACACCGCCTATGTCGTGATCGACGTGCTGGAGGACGACAAGCGCCCGGTCGCGGCCGTCGCCGACCATGAGGAGGTACGCAGGGTCCGGCGCGTCGAGATCTTGTCCGACAAGAGCATCTCGATGCGCATGCTGTTCGACCCCGGCCACAGCCTGGAAGAACGCATTTTGCGCGAGCAGTTCGGCTACTGAGCCCCTGCCTCCGCGCGCTGCGGGAGCCCGGTCGCAACCCTTCGTTAACCCTCGCCACGATATGGTTAACGAAGGTTGACCGCTCTGGCCCAGGCGTCATGTTCCGCATCGATTTCAACAAGCTGCGCTTCCTCGTCTGCGACGACAATCCGCACATGCGCCGCATCCTGCGCACGCTGCTGCATTCGTTCGGCGCGCGCGAGGTCTATGAAGCCGAGGACGGCGCCACCGCGCTGGAAATGTACAGCCACTACGTGCCCGATATCGTCATCACCGACTGGGCCATGCCGATCTTCGACGGGCTCGAGCTCGCGCAGATGATCCGGCAGCCGGAATCCAAGGGCAACCCTTACGCACCGATCATCATGCTGACCGGTCATTCGGAGAAGCGCCGCGTCACGGTGGCGCGCGATGCCGGCGTCACCGAATTCCTGGCCAAGCCGATCTCGGCCAAAGGGCTCTATCAGCGCATCCTCAACGTGGTCGCCAATCCCCGCCCCTTCATCAAGACCAAGACCTATTTCGGGCCGGACCGGCGCCGCAACATCAACTCTGCCTATATGGGCCCCGAGCGCCGCGTCGGCGAAAAGCACGAGGTGCTGCAGCAGCCCTCGCTGCTCGATAAGGCCCGCTCATCCATCTAGCGCAACGTCTTCAGACGAGGCAGGCATCATGGCGAAGAACAGCGCAAAGGACATCGAGGTCACGGCCTTCGCCACGCATCAAATCATCACGCAGCCCAACCCGCTGCGGAAAGTCCTGCGCCGGGTCGAAGACAAGGACATGGACGATCCGATCGGCCGCGCCGAGCAGGCGCTCGCCGGCCTGTCCGGCGAGTTCAAGGATTGGATGACGACCGAGGTCAACCGCCTGTCGGCCGCCTACGTCGCCATCCGCAATGACGGCTTCACCAAGGAGCGGCGCGACGAGCTGTTCCGCGCCGCGCACGACATCAAGGGCGACGCCGCGACCTTCGGCTATCCGGCCGCGGCCGGAATCGCCGAGAGCCTGTGCCGCGTCATCGAGCACGCGCCTGATCTGGAAAAGGTGCCGGCCGAACTGTTCACGCACCACATCAACGCCATCCTCGCCATCGTGCACGAGAATACCAAGCTCGACAGCATCAGCGTCTCCGCCGAGCTCAGCCGCCGCCTGCGCAAGGTCGCCGACGACTACCTCGCCCATGTCAATCGCGACCGCCCCGAGCATCTCGAAGTGATCCTGGCGCCGAGCATCGCGCCGGGGGAGTAAGGTCCGGCTCTATCACCACGATCAGAATCGTAGGGTGGGTTAGCGTAGCGTAACCCACCACTTCTCTGTTTGCGTGGAAAGCAAAGAGGTGGGTTACGCCTGCGAGCTGCGCTTCGCGCAGCCGCAAGGCTAACCCACCCTACGGCAGCTCGCTATGCGGCAATCAGATCGCCATACACCGGGTCGATCGCCTCGTCCGCGACGAGTTCGTCGCAGAACAGCCTTGCCTCCTCCCGCGCCGACTCGGTGGCGAAGCGGCGGAGCAGGACCATCAGCGGCTCGGTGACGCCGCGGTCGGTCTCGCAATGGGTGAGCACGCGCTCGACCATGCGACGGCGCAGCCGCACAGCGCCGTCGTCGCTGTCGACGAAGCCCTGCTCGTGGCAGGCATCGAGCGCGACCTGGAACGCCGCGAACGTCGGCTCGGGAAGCCCGGCGCGCCGGAGCAGCGCCTGCAGGCTGTTGCCGCCGCGGTCGTGCAGCAGCGCGGTGACGCGC
Organism: Bradyrhizobium sp. TM233; assembly: GCF_036247965.1. Classification (NCBI taxonomy): domain Bacteria; kingdom Pseudomonadati; phylum Pseudomonadota; class Alphaproteobacteria; order Hyphomicrobiales; family Nitrobacteraceae; genus Bradyrhizobium; species Bradyrhizobium sp. TM233. The sequence goes on from NZ_BTIG01000003.1 coordinate 166,302, forward strand.
GCCAGCGGCAGGTCGGCGAGCTCGGCCAGCGCCGCGTCGAACAGGTCGAGATTGCTCGACAACAGCGCGCGCAAGATGAGACCCGCCGTGAGCTGGCCGGTGATGCGCAGGTGCCGCACCAGGCCCTGCATGTCCTCGCCGCGCGAGCGCGATGCGATATTCATGGTGGAGCGGTCGCGCGCCTCGAGCGCGATGCGTTCGGCCCGGTCGGCGCTGAGCCAGTTCCGCGCCACGACGAACTGCGCCAGCGTCTCGGAGAGTTTCGCCACCAGCGCGGCGCGGGTTGCTGCCGGCAGATCGTCCAGCACCAGCATCGCCTCGCGGATCGCGGCGAGATGGCCGTGACGCTCGACGATGCGGTCCCAGGAGAACGGCGCAAGCTCGGCATGGGGATTTTCGATCAGCTCCAGCGCGGCCGCCGCGCAGCCGACTTCGGCGATGGCGGCGCAGACCGAGACCGGCAGCGCGATGCGGCGCGCGACCGCGCACTGCACCTCGTCATTGCCGGTCGCGACGATGTCGACGAGATCGGCGTCGATCAGCAGCGGGGAATGTTCGAGCACGGGCAGCGCGACGGTCGGCTGGTCCGCCGACAGCGCCCGCACGATCGATGCCGGCGCATCAAGGCTACGCGCAAAAGCCTCGGCCATCGCCTGCCGCACCAGCGGCGAGGGATCGTCGAGCTGCATCAGGAGCGCGCCTTCGGCGGCGATGCGGTCGTCTGTCGAAAGATCTGAGATCAGCCAGGCCCGGGCCAACGCCCGTGTGGCCTCGGCCCGCTCGCCGGCGGGCGCCGTCCTGATCCAATTGATGAACTGCCGAACAATCATGCTGCTTCCGGCTTACACAACAAACGAAAATGGTGACGGCTCGTCACCTGCAACACAAAATAAACCACGACGCTTAACAAAGCGTTCACCATAACTGGCTGGTTTTATTGATGATTTGTTAAGGGAACAAAGGTGCCTCGGCTCGCGTGCGCCGGACGCAGCGCAGCACGATGTGATGCGCTGCTGAACCGGGATCCATTTCCGACAGGAAGATTTGCTGCGGCATGGGTTCACGGCTCCGCGCAGCAGCGTTTCACGCTGCGGCGCGTCCGGGACGCGAGACCTCGATTAGCTCGAGAACGTGCCGCTGCGATCGCTGAACAGATCGAGCGGCTGCGGCGGACGCACATCTGGCGTCGCTGAGGCGACGGACGTCAGCGAGGCGTTGTTGCCCCACAATTTCTGCACCGTGGTCGAGACCGGCTGCGTGGCATCGCCGGGCTGATAGATCGAACGAAACACCGGCGTGGTCGGGGCACTGTCCGCGACCGTGGTCGGCGACGTCGCACTGACGGGCGTCACCGCGCGTGTGTTCGGGAAAGTCTGGAGATAGGCGGCGTTGTCGATGACGGGCGCGGTGGGCTGCACGCCGCTCGCGCTCGCAACCTCGGTGGTCGACGGCGTCCCGCCATACATCGCCATCGCGCTGCGGGTCGTTTTCGAATTGGCCGCGCTGGCATAGCGCGCGTCCAGCACCGAATAGACTTCGGAGACGCTGCGGGCGCGTCCGTCCCTGGCGTAGAAGATCGAACGGTTGGCGGATGCCGCATTGGGAAACAGCCGCGCGCCGACCGCTTGCGGATTGTCCTCAGCATTGGCGATCAGCTTTGCGGCGCCGCCGACGCCCATGAAATGCGCCATGTAGAGTTCGCTGTCGCTCGGCCTGCGCCCGAGCAGGCCCGTCAGCTTGAAGCTGTTCGACTGCGTCAGCGCCGCGGCCATGCTGGAAGCGGCCTCCGGATCGTCGCGGAGCTTCATGATCGACCGCTTCATCGCGGGATCGTCGACGGTGTAGCCGCCCGACGTGGTCCTGGAGATCGCGTTGGCATAATTGCCGTAGCCGAGCTGGGGGCCCGCCTCCTTCACCGTGCCGAGCCAGGTCTGGTCGATGAACTGGTAGAGTCCGTGCGCCGATGACGTGGTGGCTCCCGCGGTGGGATCGAAATCCGATTCCATCTTGGCGGTGGTCAGCATGTACTGGAAGCTGACGCCTGAAACATTCGAGGCCTGCTTGATCGCACCGGCGACGCGCGCCCGCGACGGATCGAGAACCGCCGTCTGCGTGGCACTGGAATTGTCGACCGACATGATGAAGTGCCCGCCCCACGCGGCGTTGAGCGGCGCCGGCAATTCGGACGCCCGATCGTCTCACCGTGGGACAGGTATGGTTAATGCGGGGTTAATTGGGCTCTCCCCGCCCGCCCCGCGTCATTCCGGGGCGCACCGCAGGTGCGAGCCCGGAATCCATTGAGCCGCGCGTGATGCCTTGCGATGGATTCCGGGCTCGCGCTGCGCGCACCCTGGAATGACAGCAGGTTACTTCTTGTAGACCGCGTTCGGATCAAACAGCCGCTCGGCATCGGCGAAGACCAGCTTCGCTCCCCCGCCCTCGGCCTCGACCTTGCGATAGAAGCAGGATCGCCGCCCCGTGTGGCAGGCCGCGCCGATCTGCTCGACACGGATCCAGACTGCGTCCTGATCGCAATCGGTGCGCATCTCGACCACGCGCTGGGTCTGACCCGAGGTCTCACCTTTTCGCCACAAGGCATTGCGCGAGCGGCTGAAGTACCAGGCCTCGCCGGTCGCGATCGTCTTGCGCAGCGCCTCGTCGTTCATGTGCGCGACCATGAGCACGTCACCGGTGGCGACGTCGGTCGCCACGCAGGTCACGAGCCCGCTCGCGTCGAAGCGCGGCTGGAAGGACAGGCCTTCCTCGATCTCATGGGAATGGGCGGACACGACGACCTCGCCGATCTATTCGCGAGGTCAGCGCTGCAGGCCTCGCACCAGGGACAGGAAACGGGCCTGCTCCGCCGGATTGTCGCGGAACATGCCGGTGAAGCGGCTGGTGAAGGTGGAGGCGCCATGCTTGGCGACGCCGCGCACCGACATGCAGGTATGCTCGGCCTCGATCAGCACCGCAACGCCGCGCGGCTTGAGGACCTCGTCGATCGCAGCGGCGATCTGCGCCGTCAGATGCTCCTGGGTCTGGAGCCTGCGGGCGAAGATGTCGGTAAGGCGCGCAAGCTTGGACAGGCCGACAACACGTTCCACCGGCGTATAGGCGATGTGCGCCTTGCCGTAGAACGGCATCATGTGATGCTCGCACTGAGAGGTGAATTCGATGTCGCGCACCAGGACGAAATCGTCATAGCCCGCGGTCTCGCCAAAGGTGCGGTCGAGCACCTCGGCCGGGCACTGGTGATAGCCCTGATAGAGCTCGTCAAAGGCTTCGACCACGCGGCGCGGCGTATCGAGCAGGCCCTCGCGCTCGGTATTCTCGCCGATATAGGCGAGCAGCGTCTTCACCGCCGCTTCCGCCTCGGCGCGGGCCGGGCGCGGCTGGTCGGCGCGGACGGCGGCCGCGAGGAATTCGGCAGGATCAAGCTCGGCCGGGCGGCTCTCGGGCTGCCGGTCGGAGACCTTGTTGGGGCGGATGGGTTTGATGGTAGCGTCCATATCGACTCCGTTCGACGGCCTTACGGCCGGAGTGTCACCGGCAGACGGGGCGGCATGCCGCCGGACGCCTGAAGAGAACAGTTGAACCTGGCGAAAAAGCCCTCACCTCTCACGTCGGCCGCACGGCCTATGGCCACCGCCGCTGGACTGTTTTTCCGCCAGTTCCGACCCTATATAGGACCGTGGACCGCGCCCGCCAAGGCCGATCCGATGCGGAAGTGCTGGACTCCATCACATGCTGAACGACATCTACAACAAGCGGATCATCGAATTGGCCGGGAATATTCCGCGCCTCGGACGGCTGTCGGACCCCGATGCCTCCGCCACCGCCCACTCCAAGCTGTGCGGCTCGACCGTGAAGGTCGACCTCAAGATGGAAGGCGACAGGATCACCGACTTCGCCCATGACGTGAAGGCCTGTGCGCTCGGACAAGCCTCCTCATCCATCATGGCAAGTCGCATCGTCGGCTCGACTGCGAGCGAACTCCGTGAGTTACGCGAAACTGTTCGCAAGATGCTGAAGGAGAACGGCGCGCCTCCTGAAGGCAAATGGGAGGAGATTAAGTTCCTCGAGCCGGTCCGCGACTACAAGGCGCGGCACGCTTCGACGCTCCTGACCTTCGATGCGGTGGTCGACGCCATTGGCCAGATCGAAGCCAAGGCAAAGACCGAGGCCAAGCAGCCGGCTGCGGCGCAGGGCTGAGGCCGGGTCCGCGCTAAGCGCGCGCCGGGTATGATTGCCAGGATCTGAGAGCTACTTCTGCGTCGTCGGAGCCGGCGCGGCCACGCCACCCGTCGGCACCAGTGCTTCCGCCGTCTTGGTCGACTTGGCAGGCTGCGACTGCTCCTGTTCCGCGCCAAATCTCGCCTGCGTCTTCGGCGCAAGCGCCGCCATCGCCGGCGCGGAGATGTCCACATGCGGCAGCACGTCGGCCACGAGGTCGGTGGTCACGAGATTGGTGAGCTTGAGTTCGCCGGAATCCAGCTCATGCAGGTCTTCCCAGGGCGGCACGCTGAGCGCCAGCGACAGCAGATCGCCGGCACCGCCCATGTCGAAGGTGTATTTGGCGAGACGACCGATGTCGCGTTCCACGATCATCAGGTCCTGCGCGCTGTAGCTCGCCGCCTTGGCATCGTCGGCGCGGTCACCCATCCAGATCTGGTGGACACGGACATGGGCAGCTTCCGGCACATAGCGCTTCTTGCCGGCCAGCAGCAGGAACACGCACATGGATTCGCAATAGGCCTCCGGCGCAACCGCCGGGCGGGCGGACTGCCCGCCGCGGAGACTCACGCCGACCGTGGTCAGAAGTCCGAGATTGCGGAAGCGCCGGCCGAGCGTGATCGCGTCGTTGACGGAACCGCCGCTGGAATCGAGCACCACGGTGGCGCCGCCGAGCTGGCGTCCGCGGGAAAACTCCTCGAAGTCCTTGGGTGTGTCTGCAGTAATGATGCCGACCGCGCTGACCCAGCCGCGGCAGTTCGGCTCGCAGGCGATCCAGTTGAACTTCATCGGCAGCTTGCGCTCTTCGAGAGCAGCACCAGCGCGGGCCGACGACCCGAATGTCGTGACGGCGCCAGCCAGCACGACTCCGCCCACGGCGGCTCCCACCAGCAACCAGCCGCGAAGGTTGAGCGACTTCAGGAGTTTCAAACTGATCCCTTCCCCAAGCCCCATTGGCGCGATTATCCCCGCTTCGCGCTCGATGAGTCCATCATACGGTCGTATGTTTCCACGAGAGTCGCAAAAATGGTATCCGGGGGAATACAGCTCGTCCATACGGATTTGCTGCACTGCTCCCAAAAAACATGCAAAATATGGCGCGGAAACAACAGCTTACAGTTCCATGCGCCGGAACCATGCAATACCGCGCCCACGATTGCAGCAAAGCGCACATGAAGCATCCAGCCTGCGAGCATTGTTCCAATTCCGTCGAGGGTGTGCTCCGGCTTCCGCGTCGATTCGGCCGTGCGCTGATCTGGCTCTACCGGCACACGCTATCGCCTCTGGTCGGCTACAATTGCCGGCATCTGCCGACCTGTTCCGTTTATGGCGATGAGGCGATCGAACGGTTCGGCCTCTGGGCCGGCGGCTGGATGACGCTCGCGCGCCTGCTGCGCTGCAATCCGTTCGGCACGTCGGGCATCGACAATGTGCCGCTCGGCGCGCCGCAAGGCGCGCGCTGGTATCTGCCATGGCGCTATGGCCGCTGGCGCGGCGTCAATGCTTCCTGAGATTGCTGCGATGCTCTGCCCATAAGTGGCTGAGCGGAACCTTCGAGTTTCTTCCCGCGTTGTTTTGATGCTCCCCCGGGAGGAAACAACAATGCGCTGGAAAATCAGCCCTCATCTTCACTTCAGGCTTGGGCCCAATCCCGGCTCCAGGCGTCACCACGACCCCCGAACCATGGATCTGCTCGCGATCGTCGCCTTGCTGGCGCTGGTGCTCGGCTCCGGCTGGTATCTGGCAACGAGCTTTGCGACGGCGCCGAGCACGACCGCGTTCATCGTGCCGAGCCAGAGCGTGCACTGGTAATCAGCGGAACCAGTAGAAGCGCCCGGGCGGCGGCGGGATCGGCTCGGGCGGTCGCAGCCGCTTCGGACGCGGCGGCTTCGGCGCCGGATCGGCCGACGAGGTGGCCTCCGCGCCCGGCGCCGTTTCGGTGCCCGGCACCCTCACCGCCAGCAGCAAATTGGACTCGTGCATCCGCCAGCGGTAGCCGACGCCGAAATCGATTGGCTGGGCCCGTGTGAACAACTCGGCGTAGCGCTCCTGATAGCGGCCGGGGAATTCGTCGATCGGCCCGAGATAGCGGCCGAACGGGAAGAACCGCCATTGCCGCGCGCCGTAGTTCGCAAGCGGAATCCCGGAATCGTCCTGGATGATGGTGGCGCTGTTGGCGAGCAGCCAGTCGCGAACGACGGTGAAGTTTCCGGAGTGCATGAGATAGGACGCACTCTTGAGCAGGCTGTTGCCGGGCCCGAGCGTCTCGCAGAATTTCAGGAACCCCGTGTTGCGCGCGCCGGAATTGGAAAGATCGGTCGAGAAATAATACAGCGTGCGCGTTTCCCCATCGCTGCCGGCGAAGGTGATGCGAACGCCGCGCGTCGCGTTACGCCCCGGATTGTCGTCGCCGACATGCAAGCCCCCCTTGTCGTCGAGCGCGATCATCTCGACGTTGCGGATGGTCTTGCCGGAGCGCGCGAGGAAGACATAGAGGATCGGCAAGGTGCCGTTGACCTGATTGGCGTGCAGGTCGACCTTCATCTGCTTGGTGATGAAGAAGGAAAAGCTCAGGATCGAACCGAGCGAGCGCTCGACATTATAGAGCGCGGCGCCGACCGAACCGCGCGGCAGCCGGGTCAAATCGGGCACCGTCCCGACCGGCTCCAGCGCGCCGAGCACGTAGGTGCTCGCCTTGGAATAGAAGGCGTTGGCGTAGAGGAAATCGGGGCCGCTGAACATGTAGAACATGGTCGGCCGGGGCGCGGCGAGGTTGACGTCGGCCCAATCGCGGATCTTGGAGAGCTGGCGCTGTTCGAGCTGGGCGAAGGCGCCGTCGAAGAACTTTGCATGGCGCTGCCAGCCCGGATCCTTCGTGAGCGGCACCAGCGGCGAGTCCGCCGAAGGCTGCATGCCCGCGAGGAAGCGCGCGGTGTCATCGAAGCTCACCTCGGCGGCGTGCGCGGACGAGACGGCCGCAGCCAGCAGGGCAAGAGCGACGGACGCAATTCTGAAGGGTCGAAACATGTCTATTCGCGATTGTGTGAATTGCCAGCGGCGACCGGCCGCCTGCGGAAAACAGCATAAATCAACAGGCCCGAGAGCATGACGAGCATCCCCGCGAGCGACTGCACCGGCCGCTCGGTCAACAGGTAGTACATCATGAACGCGGTCACGAGCAGGAAAACCAGGGGCGTGAACGGGTATCCCCAGGCGCGATAGGGCCGCGGCAAATCGGGATCGGTGATGCGCAACTTGATGACGCCGGCGACCGTGAAGAACGAGCAGAACAAGAGCGCGAACTGGATGAAGTCGAGCACCGCCTCGAAGCTGCGCGTGAACAGCAGCAGATTGGCGACGGCGAGCTGAAACAGGATGGCATAGGCCGGCGCGCCGCTTGCCGATCTCTTCGAGAACACGCGCAAGGCGGGAATGTCCTCCCCCATCGTCATCATCACGCGCGGGCCGATCCACATCATCGCAGAGATCGAGGAGATCAGGCCGACGCAGATCATCGCGCCGACGATCCGGCCGCCGAGACTGCCGAAGATCGCGCTGCCGGCAACGCTGGCAACATCGAGCTGGCCGGCGAGCGCACCTGCTGGCGTTGAGTAGAGGAACACCGCGTTCAGCGCGACATACAGCACGAGCACGATCAGCGTGCCCGCCAGCAGCGCGCGCGGCAGGCTCCGCTGCGGCGTGTTCATCTCGCCGATGATGTAGGTGGCGGCATTCCAGCCCGAGAACGAATACATCACGAAGACGAGCCCGATCGCGAACGGCGCGCTGACGATGTGGGCGAGATCGCCCGGCTGCGGCGTGAACGTGATCGGTTGCGGGGCAGCGATGACGAAGCCGGCGACCAGGAAGGCGACGATCAGCGCGACCTTGATGATCGTCGAGATCAGCTGGAAGGTCGAGGAGTGCCTGACACCGGTCAGTTGCACGAGCGAGACCAGCCACACCACGGCGATGGCGAGCGGGATCGGTGGCAGATCGGGCACGACCGATTTGGCGTATTCGCCAAACGCCATCGCGGCGAGCGCAACGGGCGCTGCGAAGCCCACCGTCGCCGAGACCCAGCCGGCGAGAAAGCCGAAGGCGGGATGATAGGCGCGACCGAGGAAATTGTACTCGCCGCTCGAGCGCGGAAACATCGCCCCGAGCTCGCTATAGGCGAACACCCCGCACAGCGCGACGATGCCGCCGACGGTCCACAGCAGCAGGATCGAGAAGCCGGACGGGATATCCTTGACCTGGAAGCCGAGGCTGGTGAAGACGCCGACCCCGATCATGTCGGCCACGACGATGGCGGTTGCGACCAGAACCGAGATCCCGGTCCCGCCTCCGGTCAGCCGGCCAGTCCAGGGCGCGGTTCCCGCATTTGATGCCGTCATCGGGGTCCTTAACCTCAGGCGTCGTGCCTCATGGGCGCATCGTGCAGGTTGGCCCAGTCAATTCAAGCAGGGTTAACAAGGGCTAAATGAGGCGACGGAAGCGGGTAATCGAGCACCGCTTATTCTGCTCCCAAGCGATAAAGCTGCGCCAGCCCCGGGAAAGCCCGCTCCCCTTCCCCACAATCAGGACACGATTGCATGGTCCTTTTGAGCGTTCCGGATGTGGGGAAGTTTCTCCGGACGCTTAACGTCGCCTAAACGCCGGTCGGCTCAATTGTCTAGAGATGCCGATGGACGTGACTTTGGGGTCATGGGTGGATGGTCGGGGCCGTTCCGAAACCGAGAGCTGACATGCGTGCCGACCGGACGTCGTCCGGTGCGCGCGGTCGTGCGCTCCGGGTCGGCCTGATCTCAGCTTTGGTGCCGCTGTCCCTGACACTGGTTCAATGCGGCAAGGCGCCGAATGCGGCGGCGCTCGCGGCGAACTCGCAAGGCGATGTCCAGGTCGTTGCCAAAACCAATTCGCAAATCTCCAATCAGCAAGTTGCGAGCGGCGACACGTTCGAGGATCGCTTCCCCGCTCCGCAATTCGGGGAGCGATTCCCCTCGGCGAGCGAGAGTTTTCTGCAGCGGCAGATGTCGGACTTCTCGCCAAAGCGCGCAGTGCAGCAGCCGCCGCCGGAGCAGGCACCCTACAAGGTCGCTTCGCTCGAGCCGCAGGTCCCCTACAAGCGTTCGCCCCGCGACGACCTGACGACGCTCGTCAGCATGAAGTCGTCGGCCTTCCCCTATTTCGGCAACACCCCCGCCTCCGACGCGCCGTTCCTCAACATTGTCAAGGGCGAGCGCCGCGGCCATCGCAGCTATTCCGGTCGCGTGTTCTGGCAGGACGAGACCTACAATGACAGCCGCGTGCTGATGCACGTGCCCGAGCATTTCGACGTCCGCAAGCCCGGCGTGATCGTGGTGTTCTTCCACGGCAATGGCGCAACGCTCGAACGCGACGTGCGTGATCGCCAGCTGGTCCCCAAGCAGATCACCGATTCCGGCGCCAATGCCGTGCTGCTTGCCCCGCAGATGGCGGTCGATGCCGCCGATTCCAGCGCCGGCAAGTTCTGGCAGCCGGGCGGCTTCAAGCGCTTCATGGCGGAATCGGCCGACCACCTCGCCCGCGTCACCGGCGATCCCAACGGCGCCCGCGCCTTCGCCAACATGCCGATCGTGATCGTCGGCTATAGCGGCGGCTTCCTGCCGACGGCCTGGAGCCTGGAGGTCGGTGGCATCAGCGACCGCGTCCGCGGCGTCGTGCTGCTCGACGCCGTCTATGGCGAAATGGACAAGTTCGCAGCCTGGATCGAGAGCCACCGTTCCGGCTTCTTCGTCAGCGCCTACACCCGCCACACCGCGCGGCGCGACCGCGAGCTGATGAGCATGCTCCGGCAGAAGGGCATCAGCGTCGCCGAGGACATGGATGGCCCCTTGCGTCCCGGCAGCGTGGTGTTCGTGGAGACCGGCGACGGCATCACCCATCGCGACTACGTCACCCGCGCCTGGACGCGGGATCCGCTCAAGGACGTGCTGGTGAAGATGTCGGCGACGCCGGCGCTGGCGCTGACCCGCGTGGCCGCCACCAGTTCCGCCGCGTCGAGCCGATAGTTTGGACATTGGTGCAGCCTGTATCCGGCTGCATTGCCTGCAATTCCCTCAGGCTCTGATCAAAATGTGATGTTGATGGCCGAGATCCCCGGGAGCCACCGGATTGCTTCCGCTGGCAGGGCTCATAGTTTGCGGTCGAGTTGCGTTCGGAATTGCGCGGGGACAGGCAGTGCGTCAGGGATTGTACAAGGTCGACTTCCACACCGTTCACGGAACGGGCTGCGGCGTCGTCTATGTGATGGATGGCAAGATGCGCGGGGGCAATTCCGCTTTCGCCTTCATCGGCACGTACACCGGCGAAGGCGACGGCATCAAGGTCAAGATCTCGACCCAGCGCTACAACGACGACCCGTCCTTCAAGGCGCTGTTCGGCCTCGACCGCATCACGCTGGCGCTCGCCGGCCGGGAGGACGGCGACACCGCGGAATTCGAAGGCAACGCGCTGCAGGCGCCAGGCGTTGCCTTCCGGGCTGTGCTGTGCCGGATCAGCGACTGAGCCTGGCGAGAATTAGGTCTTGGGCAGCTTCGGAATGCTCTCGGCGAAGCCGTTGAAGCAGGCCAGCCGCTCGTCTTCTTCCTTGAAGAATTTGCAGTCGGCGTAGCCCTTGGCCTTCGCCGGCTTCGGCTTTGGCGTCGGCGGAATGATGGCGTCGTAGCAATTGAGCCGGTCCTTGGTGCCGTCATCAAGCTCGAGGCAAGCCTGAAGGCGGGCCGCGATCGATTGCGGCTTGCCCTTTGGCGCCGCGGCCGGCTTGGCCGCCGCCTCCTTGGTCCCCGCCTTGGTCCCCTTGGGCTTGACCTGCACCAAGGGCTTGTCCCCGACCATCGGTGGCTTGTCGGCTTGCGCAAACGCGGAGGCTGAATAGAGCACCGCGGCAACCGCCAGAATCATCCTCATTTCAGTCAACTCTCTTTGGTCCCCATGACCGGCCTTCTAGCGCTCCAGCGCGCGGTTTGCCAAGCACCTTGCGTACACGAAAATGCGGGATTCAGGCCGTTGCGGCAGCAGGCCTGGGCCGGGTCAGGACCACCAGGATCAGCGCCAGCACGACGAAACCGACCGCGACGAAGCCGAGCGTATGCAGGAGTTCGTGGGCGAACAGCAGCCCGCCGATCGCGGAGCCGACCGCCTGGCCGACATAGAGGACGGACGTGTTGAGCGCGACGGTCGCCGATGCCAGTGGCGGCGCGGCCGCGACCAGCCGCACCTGCTGCATCGAATTGGTCGAGGCAAAGCCGAGGCCCCAGATCGCGACTCCGACCGCCATGAGAGCAAGCGTGCCGGCGCCGAGCGCCCAGCCCGTGATGCCCGCAAGCAGCAGGCAGGTGAACAGCAGCGAGGTCCGATACGGTCCCGAGGTGTCGACGATGCGGGTGGCGATGACGACGCCGAGGAAGCCGCAGACGCCGTAAAGCGCGAACACCATGCCGATCGCATCGGGACCGGCGCCGGTGAGCTTCTTGAGCAGCGGGCCCATGAAGGTGAACACCACGAACTGCCCCGACATCTGCAGCATGGTGATCGCAAGCAGCAGCAGGATCGTGCCGTTGCGGCCGACCTCGCGCCAGGTCTTCAAATCCACCGGCGCGCCCTTCAGGCCTGCCGGAAGCCGCAGCAGCAGCAACAGGAAGCTGATGCAACCGAGCACGCCGATCCCGCCATAGGCCGCGCGCCAGCCATAGCGGCTGGCGATGAAAGTGATCAGCGGAAGGCCGACGGCGGCAGCCAGCGACCAGCCAAGGAAGATATAGGCGATGGTGCTGCCCCGCCGCTCCACCGGCACGATCAACGCCGCCGTGCCGGCGGCCTGCGGCGTGTAGAGCGCACCGACCGCGAGCATCACGAGGCGGATGGCGAGGAGGCTGGTGTAATCGGACGCAAAGGCCGACGCGAGATTGCCCAAGGCAAGCACCGCCAACGTCGTCGTGAGCAGCGTCCGCCGTTCGATGCGGCTCGTCAGCCAGGCCGTCAGCGGCGAGCCGATGCACAGCGTGATCGCGCCGAAGGTGATGAGGAGCCCGGCCGCATGAATGCTGACGTCGAGCCCGCTCGCCAGCTCCGGCAGCATGCCCGCCGGGGCCAGCACCGAGCATCCGGTGACGAGATTGCCGAGCATCAAGGCGGTTGGCGCGAAACGCCTGGCGCGTGAATTTTCCATGCAAGTGCATGTAGAGCAGCCGCCGAGCCAGTTAAAGGGCCGGTGCGAAATAGTTCGCTCCCAACGCCGCTTTATGCGCCGACTTTCTTGGAATTGCCGGATTGCGCAGGCCGAATCGCCTGATATATCGCTCGTTCCCGCTTACCTGCGCTCGTTCGCAGGAGTGAGCCTCAGGAGAAAAGCAATGACCGACCAGCCCAAGGACCAATCCAAGGACCAATCCAAGGACCAGTCCAAGTCCGACCAGCCGAAGTCCGAATCCGGCTTCCAATATTCCCTCAGCAATCTGAAGCCCGTGACCCCCGCCGCCAAAGTTACCCTCACCTTCCCGGACGGCGCCCAGCGTCAATACGACCAGAGCATCACCGGCCTCGATATCGCCAAGGGCATCTCCCCGTCGCTGGCCAAGCGCACGGTCGCGATGGCGCTCGACGGCGTGGTCGCCGATCTCAACGATCCCATCGAGGCCGACGCCAAGCTCGAGCTGATCAGCCGCGACGATCCGCGCGCGCTCGAATTGATCCGCCACGACTGCGCGCACGTGCTCGCCGAAGCCGTGCAGACGCTGTGGCCGGGCACGCAAGTCACCATCGGTCCCGTGATCGAGAACGGCTTCTATTACGACTTCTTCCGCAACGAGCCGTTCACGCCGGAAGACTTTGCCGCGATCGAGAAGAAGATGCGCGAGATCATCGCGCGCGACAAACCTTTCACCAAGGAAGTCTGGGACCGCGAGAAGACCAAGCAGGTGTTCCGCGACAAGGGCGAGGCCTTCAAGGTCGAGCTGGTCGACGCCATTCCCGGCACCGAGCCGATCAAGATCTACTACCAGGGCGACTGGTTCGATCTGTGCCGCGGCCCGCACATGACTTCGACCGGCAAGGTCGGTAACGCCTTCAAGCTGATGAAGGTGGCCGGCGCCTATTGGCGCGGCGACAGCAACAATCCGATGCTGACGCGCATCTACGGCACGGCCTTCGCCAAGCAGGAGGACCTCGACGCTTACCTCAAGCAGATCGAGGAAGCCGAGAAGCGCGACCATCGCAAGCTCGGGCGTGAGCTCGACCTCTTCCACTTCCAGGAGGAAGGTCCGGGCGTCGTGTTCTGGCACCCGAAGGGCTGGACCATCTTCCAGCAGCTGATCGCCTATATGCGCCGGCGCCTGACCGGCGATTACAGCGAGGTCAACGCGCCGCAGATCCTCGACAAGGTGCTGTGGGAGACCTCGGGCCATTGGGGCTGGTATCGCGAGAACATGTTCGCGGCGCAGTCGGCCGGCGACGAGGCCGAGGACAAGCGCTGGTTTGCGCTCAAGCCGATGAACTGCCCGGGGCACGTGCAGATCTTCAAGCACGGCCTGAAGAGCTACCGCGACCTGCCCTTGCGCCTCGCCGAGTTCGGCGTGGTGCACCGCTATGAGCCCTCCGGCGCCATGCACGGCCTGATGCGCGTGCGCGGCTTCACCCAGGACGACGCGCACATCTTCTGCACCGAGGACCAGCTCGCCGAAGAGTGCCTGAAGATCAACGAGCTCATCCTGTCGACCTATGCCGATTTCGGCTTCACCGGCGATCTCACGGTGAAGCTGTCGACCCGGCCGGACAAGCGCGTCGGCACCGACGAGATGTGGGATCACGCCGAGCGCGTGATGGCGACGGTGCTGCGCGAGATCCAGTCGCAGAACAATCACATCAAGACCGAGATCAACCCGGGCGAAGGCGCCTTCTACGGGCCGAAGTTCGAATATGTGCTGCGCGACGCCATCGGCCGCGACTGGCAGTGCGGCACCACGCAGGTCGACTTCAACCTGCCGGAGCGGTTCGGCGCGTTCTACATCGACCATGACGGCGGCAAGAAACCGCCTGTGATGGTGCACCGCGCGATCTGCGGCTCGATGGAGCGCTATATCGGCATCCTGATCGAGCACTATGCCGGCAACTTCCCGCTCTGGCTGTCGCCGGTGCAGGCCGTGGTCACGACCATCACCTCGGAAGGCGACGAATACGCCAAGGTGGTGATGGAGCAGGCGCGGCGCGCCGGCCTTCGGGTCGAGATCGACCTGCGCAACGAAAAGATCAACTACAAGGTCCGCGAGCATTCGCTGGCCAAGATCCCGGCGCTGCTCGTGGTCGGCAAGAAGGAGGCCGAGACGCATTCGGTCTCGGTCCGCCGGCTCGGCAGCGACGGCCAGAAGGTGCTGACGACCGAGGAGGCGATCGCCGCCCTGGTCGACGAGGCGACCCCGCCGGACGTCAAGCGGGCGCGGGGCGCGGTCTGATTCCTGAAATCGATCTAAACTCGCTTCCGGTTGCGGGCGTGCATGCTTATCTCGGCATGGCACGCCCGCCGGCCAGTTGAAGAGGATATCGCAGTGCCCGACGCCATCGAACTCCTGAAGACCCGCCGCTCGGTCAAGCCGCGCGAGATGACCGGACCCGGCCCTTCGGCGGCCGAGCTCGAGACCATCCTCACCATCGGCGCCCGCGTGCCCGACCATGGCAAGCTGGCGCCCTGGCGTTTCATCATTTTCGAGGGCGATGCCCGCCAGCGCGCCGGCGAGGTGATCGCGAAGGTCTTTGCCCGCAAGAATCCCGGCGCGCCCGCCGCCGACGTCGAGATCGAGCGCAAGCGCCTGATGGATGCGCCGCTGGTGATCGGCATCGTCAGCTTCACGAGGCCGCATCCGAAGGTGCCGGCGTTCGAGCAGGAATTGTCGGCGGGAGCCAGCGCCATGAACATCGTCACGGCCGCAACCGCGCTCGGCTACGGCGCCTGCTGGCTGACCGGCTGGTTCTCGTTCGATCGCGACGTGCTCGATGGCCTCGGCCTCAAGCCTGACGAAAAGCTCGCCGGCTTCATCCATATCGGCACGCCGACCAAGCCGAGCGAAGATCGTCCGCGACCGTTCCTTTCGGAAATCGTGACGCGTTTTTAATCGAACGCTTGTTGACGCCTCCAGCGTCTTGCGGCTTTGATCCCGCCGAGGGAGGAAGCCGGGATGAAGCGTCGTGATTTTCTGGTCGGGGCTGCGCTGCTGGCCGGCACGATGGCGCGAAGCCGGGCTGCCGACATCCCCGCCCCGTCGCCGGACGGGCTCGACCGCATCACGGCGTATTTCAACGACGAGGTCGGAAGCGGCCGCCTGCCGGGCGCCGTGATCCTGGTGCAGCAGCACGGCAAGCCGGTCTACCAGAAGACCTTTGGCGTGCGCGACGTCAGGACGGGCCTTGCGATGACGCCCGATACGATCTTCGCGATCCACTCGATGACCAAGCCGATCACCTGCCTCGGCGCGATGATGCTGATCGACGAGGGCAAGCTTGCGCTCACTGACCCCGTGTCGAAATATGTTCCCCTGTTTGCCGACACCAAGGTCGGCCTCGAGGTCACCCTGCCCGACGGCAAGCTGGAGCTCGACCTTGTGCCGCCGGTCCGCCCCGTCAACATCGAGGATTTGCTGCGGCACACCTCGGGCATCAGCTACGATTATATCGGCGGCAAATGGGTCGAGCAGGCCTACAAGGCCGCCAACATCTTCGAAGGCCAATTCAACAACAGGGAATTCGCCGACCGCATCGCAAAACTGCCGCTGGCGCGGCAGCCGGGAACGCTGTGGCGCTACGGCCATTCCACCGACGTGCTGGGCAGCGTCATCGAGATCATCTCGGGCCAGACGCTGTACCAGTTCCTGAAACAGCGCATCTTCGATCCGCTCGGCATGAGCAGCACCAAATTCACGCTGGCGACCGAGGACGAGCTCGCGCGCATGGCGCGGCCGCTGCCGAACGATTTCATCCTGCTCGCCGCCGAGCGCGACCGCCTCGACCATCCCGAATGGCAATCGGGCGGCGGCGGCCTGCTCTCGACCATCACGGACTATCAGCGCTTCTCGCAGATGCTGCTCAATGGCGGCGAGTTCGAGGGCAAGCGTTACCTGAGCCCGGCCGCGTTCAAGGCGATGACGACCGATCATATCGGGCCAGGCTCCGGCGTCGGGCGCGACTATTTCTATTTTCCAGGCGACGGCTTCGGTTATGGCTATGGCCTTGCGGTGCGGACCGATCCGGGCAACGCCAAACCGCCGCCGCCGGGCTCGCTCGGCGAGTTGAAATGGGACTCAGGGAGCGGCACCTATTTCGGCGTCGATCCCAAGCTCGGCATGGTCTACCTCATGATGCAGCAGACCCAGAACGAGCGCAGCCGCATCACGCCCGCCTTCAAGGCGCTGGTCTACGACTGCTACCCCGAGGGGCTACGCCGCCCGTGAGGCGCGCTGACCGAAATCGGCGAGCAGCTTTGCGATCTCGGCCGCCGGCCGCGCCGCGCTGAACAGAAAGCCCTGCACCTCGTTGCAGCCTTCGGCGCGCAGCCAGTCGAGCTGATCCTCGGTCTCGACGCCCTCCGCAGTCGTGGTGATGTTGAGGCTGCGGCCGAGCCCGGAGATCGCGCGCACGATCGCGCTGCAATCGGGCCGCTGCGCCAGATCCTTGACGAAGGAGCGGTCGATCTTGATCTTGTCGAAGGGAAAGCTCCTGAGGTAGCTGAGGCTGGAATAGCCGGTGCCGAAATCGTCCATGGAGATGCCGACGCCGAGCTCGCGCAATTGATGCAGAATCGCGAGATTGGCATCGGTCTCGGCCAGGAAGATCGACTCGGTGATCTCGAGCTCGAGCCGTCGCGGCGACAGGCCGGATTGCGCCAGCGCCGAGATCACGATTTGAACCAGGTTGCGGCTGCGGAACTGCACCGGCGACAGATTCACCGCGACCTTGACGTCAGACGGCCATTTCACCGCTTCGCGACAGGCTTCGCGCAGCACCCACTCCCCGAGCTGGGTGATGAGGCCGATGTCCTCGGCAACCGGGATGAACTCAGCCGGCGAGATCATGCCCTTGTCCGGATGACGCCAGCGCAGCAGCGACTCGAAGCCGGAGATGCGATCGGAGGCGATCGACACCAGCGGCTGATAGTGCAGCTCGAACTCGCCATTGGCGAACGCACGGCGCAGATCGAGCTCCATGTCGCGGCGCTTCTGCGCCTGCAGGTCCATCTCGCGCTCGAAGAAATGGTGCACGCCGCCGCCGTCGGACTTCGCCCGGTACAGCGCCATGTCGGCATTGCGCATCAACTCCTCCGGCGTCGTGCCGTCGCCCGGCGACAGCGCGATGCCGATGCTGGCGCCGATCACCATCTCCTGACCGTCGAGGTCATAGGGCGCCTTCAGCATGTCGATCAGCAGGCCAGCGCAGGCGCTGGCCTCGTTCGGCGAGACGTCGGCCGCGAGGATCACCGCGAATTCGTCGCCGCCGAGCCGGGCCGCCAGATTGGGGCCGCGGACAGCAAGGGTCAGGCGTTCAGCGACTTCCTTGAGCAGGCGGTCGCCCGCGGGGTGCCCGAAGGAATCGTTGATGTTCTTGAACAGGTCGAGATCGATATAGAGCACGCCGACCCGTTTTCCGGCCGCCTGCTCGAGCGCCTGCTTCAGGCGCTCCTGGAAATATTCGCGGTTCGGCAGGTCGGTGAGTCCGTCATGGTGGGCCATGTGCGCGATGCGCGCCTCGGCCTTGCGCCGTTCGGTGATGTCGACCACCGCGACCAGATAGCCGTCGCGATCGTCGAAGGCGACGCGGCGGCCGAAGGTGAGCACTTCGATCTCGCTGCCGTCGGCGCGCAGATGCCGCCAGTTGCGCGAGGAATGGTAGGCATCGCCGACGCGCTCCAGCGCCTCGGCGTGGCTGTCCCACTCGTCCTCCGGCCAGATCTCGTGCAGCTTCATGCGCAGGAAGGTGGCGCGGCTGTAGCCGTAATGCTGGACCGCGGCGTCGTTGACGCCGAGGAACTCCTTGGTCTCAGCGTCGAACACCCACATCGGCATCGGGTTGTTGTCGAACAGCAGGCGGAACGAGGCGTCGCGCCGCTTCAATGCGGTGACATCGGAGATCGTCAGCGAGACCACGTCGGCGAAGGCCGTGGCGCTGAGGCGGAGGTGGCGACCCTCGCTCTCGATCTCGAGCTGCTCGCCGCGGCCGCCCGCGACGGCCTTGAGCAGAAAGCCCATGATCTCGGGCGAGGCCAGCAGCGTGTTGCCCTCGCCGATCCGCCGCCACAACAGACCTCCGCTCGCGACCTTCAGCAGCGCGCTTGCGCTGTTGTTGTGGTGCACGACCTGGAGATCGGACGGCTTGCCGCCGGCGTCGCGCAACGTCGCCAGCGAGATCACCGCATCGTCGGTCGAGGCGAAGATCGCGTCCAGCAGATTGTACTGCGTGCCGCGCTCGTTGATGTAAGCGCCGACCAGCGTGGCGCCCCAGCGCGAGGCCGTCGGCAGCGCCAGCACATCGTAGGTCCGGACCATGCCGTCGCGCACGCAATGCGCGCTGGCATGGTAAGGCCGTCCATTGGCAAGCGCGCTCGTCGCCGCTTCCGACAGCGCGGTCGCGCAATCCGGCGACAATTCGGCGACGGGGATATCCCAGCGCTCTTCGCCGAGCCATTTCTGCACGTAGCGCCCGCTGCGCGACAGCTCGAGCGTGCCGTCGTTTCTCAACAGCGCGATGTGATCGGCGAGCCGTCCGAGACTGCCGAGCATCACGTCCTCATAGCGCGGCAGCCGATCGCCCGGCTTCAACGCTGCACGCCATTTGCGCTGAAGCACCGGGATGTCATCGAACATTTCGGCGGCCGGTTTTCCCGACACTTTCTTCGCGGCATTCATGGCAGTCCCCAACGCACTTTCCCGGCGCATCCAATGCAGGTGCGCTTAACGACGTGTAAAAGGGCCGCAGGCGCGGGTTCCATTCGGCGATTATGACAGTTTTAAATCAGGTGTTGGTTAGTGGGCGTTAGAGACTATGACGGTCGTGCGAAGGCGATACTCTCGTGTCCCGGACGCGCTGCAGCGTTCTTACGCTGCTGCGCAGAGCCGGGACCCAGCAGGCCGCGGCACTCGCTGATGCATGGGCCCCGGCTCTGCAGCGCATCACTCCGTGCTGCGCAGCGTCCGGGGCACGAGAGCGTTGATAAATGACTGACATGGGATCGCATCCTCGCAGCGCATTTCGCCCGAGCTTTGCTTGATCGCTTCACCCTCTTCTTGAAAGAGGGCGCAGGGAAGACCGGGCGCCGGCTGGCACCCGCGGTCCACTGTGCGAATCCTGCGTAACAAGAAGCTGCACAGCGGCATACAGGTGTAGCCAGGACATCCCGGCCTTCCCTGCGCAGTGGCTTTACGGCTTATGTCGTGCTCTCCCCGGGGAGCGTTGCACTATTGCCCCCGTCGCCTTGCGGATGGCTGACGAGCGCGTCCGGTTGGACGATACCCATCACCACAAGACTTGACGCACAGACCCCGGGCGTCAGGACCACACGATTTTGCCGTACGCCGATCACACCGGTCGTGTGCGCGATGGCCTTGCTCACGGCTCTCCGCCCTGCAAAACCCTTCGCGCCGATGTGACCCACGTCCACCGCCGCCCGGCCCGCGTTCGTGACGATCGCGATACGCCCCTCTTCCTTGGGCCGGGTTGCCGCGACACATACGTGATTTCCGAATTTCGGTAAAGTGGAATGTTTTTGGCGGCGTGTGTTGACCCACCGCTGGCGTGTTTTGCCCGTCGGGCAACGCAAGGTCTGGTAGCCCGGATGGAGCGCAGCGTAATCCGGGAATCTATCCGAGCGGAAAGAGCGCCCCGGATTACGCTTTCGCTCCATCCGGGCTACGAAGCATCAGCCCGCCAGCTTCTCGATCACGATATCGAGCAGCGCGCGCAGACGGGCGAGGCGCCTGAGATCGCGGTGATAACCGACATAGGTGTCGCGGCCGGGCGGCGCCGTTCCGATGTCGAGCGCGACGAGACGGCGGTCGCGGTCGCCGAGCGGGCGCGGCAGCACGGCAAAGCCGCCGCCGCTCGCACATAGCTCGGCCTGCACCTGCCTGTTGTTGCTGCGCGAGGCGACGGCTGCATTCGGCAGTGCGCGCTTCAGCCAGACGGCGTCCGGCATGTCGGCGAACTCTGCATTCATCGTCACGACGCGGACAGTGCTGCCGTCGCCGGCGCGCGGCGGCTTGCTGCCCTTCTTGCCATAGAGCGCGTAGGGAATGTGCAGCAGCTTTCTGGAGATCACCTCGGGCTCGCTGAACGGCTTGATGCGGAAGACGAGATCGGCTTCACGCCGCGGCAGACTGTAGAGCCGCGCATCGGTCAGCAGCTCCACCGTCACCTTGGGGTGACGCTTGCCGAACGCGGCGATCACGGGCGACAGCAGCACCGTCCCGAACCAGTCCGACGACGACAGGCGGAGCAGGCCGTCGAGCTGCGTCTCCGCACCGGACACATGGCGCTCCAACGCGAGCGCCTCGTCCTCGATCCGCTCGGCGTGGCGGAGCACGGCGGCCCCCTCGTCGGTCAGCACCAGGCCATCTGCCGTGCGCTGGAACAGGGTCTGTCCCAACGATGTCTCGAGCGCGCGAAGCCGCCGGCCCATCGTCGGCTGGGTCTGGCCGATTTTTCGTGCGGCAGCGCCGAGCGTGCCTTCGCGCGCAATTGCCAGGAAGATGCGCAGATCGCTCCAGTCCATCAGGATTCCCGCCATACAGAAATGTATGATGATCGTACAACCTTGTTCCTTCTCATGCAAAATTTCATGGGCATATTGAGCCGATCACGGAGCAAGACGATCATGACGAGACAATCGACAATGCGCGCAAATGTCCTGGAGACCCACAACGCTCCCTTGCGCCTCTCAACCATCTCCACGCCCGAGATCGGCTCGCGCGAGGTCCTGGTGCGGGTGCGCGCGAGCGGGGTCAATCCGCTCGACACCAAGATCCAGGCCGGCGCCGCGGCGCATGCGCGCCACCCGTTGCCGGCAATTCTCGGCATCGATCTCGCCGGCGTGGTCGAGCTGGCCGGGCGCGAGGTCTCGCGGTTCAAGCCGGGCGACGAGGTCTACGGCATGACCGGCGGTGTCGGCGGCGTACAGGGATCGCTGGCCGAATTCGCAGCGGTCGATGCCGATCTGCTGGCATTGAAGCCTGCCAATCTCAGCATGCGGGAAGCCGCCGCCCTGCCGCTGATCGTCATCACGGCCTGGGAAGGTCTGATCGACCGGGCGGGCCTGAAGGCAGGCCAGAAGGTATTGATTCATGGCGGTGCGGGCGGCGTCGGTCATGTCGCGATCCAGATCGCGCGCGCCTTCGGCGCGGAGGTGTTCGCAACCGGCTCGCGGCCGCAGCGCGCCACCATCGAAGGTTTCGGCGCCGTGTTCATCGACCGCGACAGTCCGGTCGACGCCTACGTGACGCAGCACACGGGCGGCCGCGGCTTCGACATCGTCTACGACACCGTCGGCGGCAAGGTGCTCGACGCCTCCTTCGAAGCGGTGCGCCGCTTCGGCCATGTGGTGAGCGCGCTCGGCTGGGGCACCCATGCACTTGCGCCGCTGTCGTTCCGGGCAGCCACCTATTCAGGCGTGTTCACGCTGCTGCCGCTGCTGTCGGGCGAAGGCCGCGCGCATCATGGAGAGATCATGGCGGAGGCCACGCGCCTCGCCGAGGCCGGCAAGCTCATGCCGCTGCTCGACTACAGGCGCTTTACCCTGGAGAACGTCGACGAGGCCTATGCGCTGATCAGAGACCGCGCCGTCAAGGGCAAGCTGGTCGTCGATATCTGAGGCGGAGCTTGCAGCCCGGGTGGAGCTGTGCCCGCCGCTAATCCTCGCTGGACGCGGCGGAGCGCTTGCGCAAGTACGCCTGCGACAACAGGAAGAACAACGCGCGCTCGCCATGATATTTGGCGGACGGCCGGGTGCGCTCGAAGCCATCGGCAAATATCTTGCCGGACTGGTCGCACACCTGCCATCGCCAGCCAAACCGCTTGCGCCTGGTGAGGATCACTTCGAACATGCCGACGAGCTTGGTCCCCTGCCCTTGCCGGTCTCGCAGACGCTCAAGCCTGCTCCGGCCTCCCCCGTTAGACGGATGCCCGACATATAACGCAGCGGAGTGGAAAGAGAATAAAATTGATGATCGGAAATGCGTATCTTGCACCGTTGTGATGAACGCGCGACGCTTCCGGAATAAGCCGATGGTACCGGTGTTTCATCGCTGCTCTAACGCACCTTGGTAGCGCTGGCAGAGGTATTCAAACCGGTACACAGGCGTGAAAGTCCGGTAAGCGAATGCTCACCGGACTTTCGCCGCAGATATCAGCGGCCGACGCGCGCCTGCAGATGCGCAGGATAGCGATCGCCCTGCACCGTGACCTTGGCCAGTACGCCGGCAATGGCAGCGCGATCCGCCTCCGACAGCCTCACCGCCGCCGCGCCGAGGTTCTCTTCGAGCCGGTGCAGCTTGGTGGTGCCGGGAATCGGCACGATCCACGGCTTCTGTGCGAGCAGCCAGGCCAGCGCGATCTGCGCCGGCGTCACCTTCTTCGCCGCAGCGATCTCGCCGAGCAGATCGACCAACGCCTGATTGGATTTTCGTGCGCTGGATGAGAAGCGCGGTACGATGTTGCGGAAATCGCTACTGTCGAACGTCGTGCTCTCGGTAATGGCGCCTGTCAGAAAGCCCTTGCCGAGCGGACTGAAGGGCACGAAGCCGATGCCGAGCTCTTCCAGCGTCGGCAGGATCTCCTGCTCGGGCTCGCGCCACCACAGCGAATATTCGCTTTGCAATGCGGTCACGGGCTGCACCGCATGGGCGCGGCGGATGGTCTTCGCGCCCGCCTCCGACAGGCCGAAATGCAGCACCTTGCCGGCCTGGATCAACTCCTTCACCGCGCCCGCGGTGTCTTCGACCGGCACGTCGGGATCGACGCGGTGCTGGTAGAACAGGTCGATGCGGTCGGTCTTGAGCCGCTTCAAGGCGGCCTCCGCCACCGCCTTGACGTTGGCGGGCCGGCTGTCGAGCCCGGCTTCGACCTTGCCGCCCTTAAAGCCGAACTTGGTGGCAATCACCACCTTGTCGCGGAATGGCTGGAGCGCCTCGCCCAGCAGCTCCTCATTGACGAAGGGGCCGTAAGCCTCGGCGGTGTCGAACAACGTCACGCCACGCTCGAATGCAGTCCTGATCAGCGCGATCGCCTGCGACGCTTCGGTCGCAGGGCCATAACCATAGCTCAGTCCCATGCAGCCGAGGCCGAGGGCCGAGACCTCGAGGCCGCTCTTGCCAAGTTTTCGTGTCTGCATCTGAAGCTCTCCTTTGAGAAATCACGTTCACGGGCAAATCTAGGCGGCGCGCCGGCATGCGATTAGGTGATAAAAGCGGCATGTACTCATGATACGGACTCATGAATGGCCCGAGCCAATGTCAACGACCTCCTCGCCTTCCTCGCCGTCGCGCGCGAGCGCAGTTTTACCCGTGCGGCAGCCCAGCTCGGGGTGTCGCAGTCGGCGCTCAGCCACACGGTGCGCAGCCTGGAGGAGCGGCTCGGCCTGCGGCTGCTCACCCGCACCACCCGCAGCGTCGCGCCGACGGAGGCCGGCGAGCGCCTGCTGCGCAATGTCGGACCGCGCTTTGCGGAGATCGATGCGGAGCTGTCGGCATTGACCGCGTTGCGCGAGACACCGGCCGGCACCGTCCGCATCACCACCGGCGAGCATGCCGCGCAGACGGTTCTCTGGCCGGCGCTCGCAACGCTGCTGCCGCGCTATCCCGACATCAAGGTCGAGCTCGTCGTCGACTACGGCCTCACCGACATCGTCACCGAGCGCTACGACGCCGGCGTGCGTCTCGGCGAGCAGGTCGCCAAGGATATGATCGCGGTGCGGATCGGGCCGGAGATGCGCATGGCCGTGGTCGGCGCGCCCGCCTATTTCGCCACGCGGCCAAAGCCGAAGCAGCCGCAGGATCTCACCGAGCACAATTGCATCAACCTCCGCCTGCCGACCTATGGCGGGATCTATGCCTGGGAGTTCGAGAAGCGCGGCCGCGCCGTGAAGGTGCGCGTCGACGGCCAGCTCGTGTTCAACACCGGCTTGCTCCGGATGAATGCCGTGCTGGCAGGGCTTGGGCTTGCCTATATCCCCGAAGACCTCGTCAAGCGCGAGATCGCCGACGGACGGCTGATCCGCGTGCTCGCCGACTGGTGCGCGCCGTTCGCGGGCTATCACCTGTATTACCCGAGCCGGCGGCAGCCGACGCCGGCGTTCGCGGTGCTGGTGGAGGCGCTGAGGTATCGGAAGTGAGGGGGCCGTTTGTGGGCTTGGCCCGCTCTCGTGCCCCGGACGCGGCGCAGCGCTCCTTCAGCGGTGCGCTGCTGAGCCGGGGCCCATCCATCGAGATAAGCGTTTGCGGCCTTCTGGTCCCGGCTCTGCGAAGCGGCATTGCATGCCGCGCCGCGTCCGGGACACCAGATCAGCGCGCGACGACTTCCACCTCGCCGTCGACGCCGTTGACGACGTTGAAGCCGCGCTCGTAGACCTTGCCCTCGTTCTTGGCGATGGCGCGGTATTCGCCTTCGGAGAGCACGACGCGCGGGAAGGCGCCGATCGATTCCTTGATGACGTCGCCGCCCGGGGTCAGCACCGACCAGGCTGTGTTGGCGAGCGCCTCGCCGCCCCTGTCGCTGACCAGCTTGAGCGTGATCACGGCTGCGCGGTGGGTGATGGTGACGTCGGTGAGCTTGCTGGCCTGGACGCGGATGTCGGAGCGCACCACCGAATTGGCGTCGCCATAGTTGGAGATGATGTAGTAGGTGCCCTCCGGCAGCAGCACGACGTCGCCGGCGGCGACGTTCGGCACCAGCGATGCGCGCTCGCCGGATTCGAACTGGCTGCCCTTGTAGATCGCGAACGAGATCTGGTTCTGCGGAATGCGGCTGGTGCCGACCCGGCCCTCGATCCGCAGCCCCCCGGCCGGCAGCACGAAGGATTCGCGGTCGGTCTCGGCCTTCAGGCTGACGGTGCGCACCGCGCTGACGAGGCCGAAGGCGACGTGCACGACGTAATTGCCCGGCGGCAGCACGATGTTGGGCGTGGCGCTGCGGTCCTCGCGGATCAGCTTGAAGGTGCCGTTCTCGTCGGGACGGTCGGCAAACACACGCCAGACCAGGCCGCTGGTGATCGCCGGAGAATCCTTGCCGTATTTCGCGGTCAGCGACAGCACGCCCTGTCCGGGCACGGCCGCATTGAGCGGGGCGGCCGGCGGCACGGTCGTGACCGCGGGCGGCGGCATGCTGGGGGTCGTCGGCTGCATCAGGGTCGGCGGCAGGCTCGGCGGGCCGGCGCCAGGCCCGGAGGGCGGCGCCAGGCTGACGGCGCCGCCGGGGTCGGGCACCGAAGCCGGCGGGACCGGCGGCGGACGATCGGAGAAAAGCTGCGCCTGCGCAGCGTTTTGGCCCGAGGTAACGAAGCACGCGGCAAGGATCAGCGCCGGCAGCAGCCTGCCGCTGCGCCGCCATCCGATGATGCCGTCACCCCCGCGTGTCATACCCCCTGCTTTTCACCGAAAACGCGGCAAATTCAAGCCTCTGAAACCCCAGGAAATACGGGCCCCGTCCGATTGATGGAACCCGGTTGACGCTTGCGTGATTAGTCCAGCGGCAGCCAGCCCTCGCCACACTACTGCCCCCTGCTTCCCCGAACGGTATAAACCATGCTTGGCCCTCGCTCTGGTGCGGCGGAAGTCCGGTGCCTACTCTGGTGTCGAGGGCTGGCCCGGGTAGGAGAGTTTCGGTGCTTGATATCTTGAAGGGTCGTGGTGCGAACGGCTCGAACGGTGAGAAGATTGGCCTTGGCCCCACCCGCCGGCCGGTCATCGGCCTCGCCCTCGGTGGCGGCGCGGCGCGCGGTTTTGCCCATATCGGAATCCTGAGGACCCTGATCGCCAACGGCGTCGTTCCCGACGTCGTGGTCGGCACGTCCATCGGCGCCGTGGTCGGCGGCCTCCATGCGGCCGGCCGGCTCGAGACGTTCGAAGAGTGGGGGCGCAGCCTGCAAGGGATGCGCAACATCCTCGGCTATCTCGACATCCGCCTCAACGGCTCCGGCCTGCTCGGCGGCGAGAAGCTGGCGACCCGGCTCGAGAACGCGGTCGGACAGACCCTGGTCGAGGACCTGCCGGTCAAGTTCGCGAGCGTCGCGACCGAAGTCCGCACCGGCCACGAGATCTGGCTGACGCGCGGCCGCCTGGTCGATGCGATGCGTGCGTCCTACGCCCTGCCCGGCATCTTCGCGCCCGTGCTGATCGGCGACCGCTGGCTGGTCGACGGCGCGCTGGTGAACCCGGTGCCGGTCTCTGCCGCCCGCGCGCTCGGCGCCGAAATCGTCATCGCCGCAAATCTTTCCAGCGACATCTTCACCCATTCCACGACGATCTATTCGCACGGCGCGATTCCCGCGCCGGCCGCAGCCGAGCCGGAGGAGACGACCGCCAAGCGGCGCTTTCCCCGCTTCTTCTCACCCGAGAGAACCATGAAGCGCGAGTTCTTCGGCAGCGCCGGGCGCCCGGGCATCTCCTCGGTGATGGTCGACGCCTTCAACATCATGCAGGACCGCATCACCCGCGCCCGCCTCGCCGGCGATCCGCCGGATCTCTTGATCTCGCCACGGGTCGGCCAGTTCGGCTGGTTCGACTTCCATCGTTCCGAGGACCTGATCGCCCACGGCGCGCGCGCCGCCGAACGCGCGCTGGAGTCGATCCGCGAGGCGATCGAGGTGCTGGCGCCGGCTCCCGCGGGCCACGCGCCCAAGGCGGAAGAATAAGGCGGAAGAACAAGGCAGACGCGTAAGCGGACGCGTCAGGCCGTCTTGATGTAGTCGCGCAGGGCTTCCTGCTCGGTCTCGTATTCGCGGACACGCCATTTGACGATGTCGCCGATCGAGATCAGGCCCACCACCTTGCCATTGTCGATCACTGGCAGATGGCGGAACTTGCCTGTCGTCATTATCTCCATGAGCTCGGCGACCGTGTCGGCCTCCTTGCAGCTCACGACCTTGCGGGTCATGACCTGGCTCACTGGTTCCTCCAGCACGGACGCGCCGCGCTCGCCGAGCACGCGGACGATGTCGCGCTCCGACAGGATGCCTTCGAGCCGGCTCTGGTTCATCACCAGCACCGCGCCGATCTTCTTCTCGCCGAGCAGCTTGATGGCGGCGGCCAGCTTCGCGTCGGGCTCGACGCTCATGATCTGGTGGCCCTTGGTGTTGAGAATGGAACGTACCGTCATTGTTGCCTCCCTGAATCGGACCCGTCCGCCTTTGGCGGTCCGGACTTGTTCTTCGAGTCTTCAACTAACAGTTTTGGCGCCGGTTGCAGGCTCAGGCGCTTTGCGAAGCATCGCCGCTAGCGGCTTGCAGCTCCGGAACATTCTTCCGGCAAATGATGGATGAATTCGGGCCGCGCCGCAAGCGCCGCTTCAAATACGGTCTGAAACGTCCTGTGATGACGCATCCGCAGCATCGTTTCGCACGCGCGGCACGGGATCGAACAGCGCGAACAGCAGCAGGCCGGCGAAGAAGCCGCCGATATGCGCCTGCCAGGCCACGCTCGTGGTCTCGGAATCGATGCCGATCGCACCGACGCCGAAGATGATGTTGACGCCGAACCACACAGCGAGGAAGCCGACCACCCGCCCGTCGCGCAGCGCGCGCGACAGCGGCAGCGCCGGAACTCTCGCTGCGGTATCGGCGTCCGACCTGTTGAACGACAGGAAGCTGCCGCGGACGAAGGCGAAGCGGATCGCGGCTGCCATCGCGCCCGACACCGAGGCCGAGGCGCCGATCATCGGCGCCACCGCATGCTCATGGGTGACGAGATGGGCGAGCGCGCCGGCCGCCGCCGTCACCGCCAGAAACAGGAAGAACCTGACCGCGCCGAAGCGCCGCGCCAGCGCGCTGCCGAACGGCAGCAGCCACAGCACGTTGAAGCCGAGATGGGTCAGGTTGGCGTGCAGCAGCGAATAGGTGACGAAGGTCCAGACCTTGGCGCCGGCCCCGCCCGGGATCTGCAGATTGAGCAGCGAGGAATCGTAGCGCTTGGGGATGAAGCCGAAGACGTCGATGGTCCAGTTCTCGAGCTCCGGCGGCAGCAGCACCCGCAGATGGATCACCGCCAGCAGGACGATATAGGCGGTCAGCGCCACCGGCAGCGTCAGGACCGGCTCGCGCGGAGCCTCCTCATGGGCGGCCGGCAGGCCGGGCTGAGAATCCTGCGGCGGAGAATCGTGCGGAGAATCCAAGGCAGCTTCGCTTTCAGGCGCGATCGGAGCGATCCGTTTGGAGATAGTCGCCTTTGCCGGCCTTGCGCAAGTGCACAAAAGGAAATCGTGAAACGGCGTCTCATTTCGATGTCGGACGCGACGCTGGGCCCCGGCTCAGCAGTGCAGCGCTGAAGGAGCGCCGCACTGCGTCCGGGGCACGAACCAGCCCAGCCCGTGTCCCGGACAAGGCGCGGCACGAAGTGACGCGCCGCAGAGCCGGGACCCAGATTGGCGGCAAGCTCGAACCATGCAATTCTAGGTAGTTTTTACTTTCTGGTTCACGCCCATGCCAACCGCATTCTTCGTCTACATCCTCGCAAGCCAGCGAAACGGCACATTGTACGTCGGCGTCACCAACGACCTCGCGCGCCGTATGGCCGCACACAAGGCGAAGCGCGTGCCCCGGTTTACGAAGCAATACGGGGTCACGTTGCTGGTCTATTTCGAGAGCTACGAGTCCATCCTCGAAGCGAGAGCGCGCGAGCATTCGCTGAAGCGATGGCGGCGCGCCTGGAAGCTCAAGCTGATCGAAGACCTCAATCCGGACTGGCGCGACCTGACGGAAGACCTGAACTCGCTGGCAAACTGACTGGGTCCCGGCTCTGCGCAGCAGCGCTATGCGCTGCAGCGCGTCCGGGACACGGAACGCTAGTGTCCCGGACAAGGCGCGGCACGAAGGGACGCGCCGCAGAGCCGGGATCCAGCTCTTCGTCGGTTGAGCTCGGGACATGGGCCCCCGGCTCCGGGGCACGAGAGCCGGCGGCTGAAAAAGGAAAAGGCAGGGCCCTGGGAAGCCCTGCCTGTCCGTGTCGGCCTTCCGGTGCCGGAGGAATGAAGGTGTATCCCCACCCCTCCCCGCGGCCCGTGACCAAACTGTTTGACGCCCTGTGTACAGGCCCCGCCGAGAACCTGGATGAAAGCGGCGAGGCTTGCGACTGCGATCACCATAGCAGCGCCGCGCGAGGCGCAAAGGCCATAGTTAATTTAACGTTAATGACGCAAAGACCGCCTTAACGGGGGCGAAAACGCCCTCCCGGCATGGACGCTGCAAATCCCCTCCTGCACAACATCACAAGGGATCGCGGGTGCACTGAAGCGGGACAAGTTTGTCCCTTCGAGGTTGCACCCCGGGATAAGCGTTCAGACATGAAACATCCGTCGAGCCGCGCGTTCTTCGCGTATTGGGACAAGAAGCGCGGCGCCGCACGGGCCCCTGACAGGGCCGACATCGATCCGGCCGCCGTCCGCGGCCTGCTCGGCGACATTTTTGTCCTCTCCTGCGAGCCCAATCTCGGCTTTCCCTTCCGCGTCGCGGGAACGCGCGTCTGCGCACTCGCGGGATGTGACCTCAAGGACCAGAGCTTTGCGGCGCTGTTCACTGAAGCCAGCCGCGGCGAGATCGAGGAGATCACCACGATCGTCGCCGACGAGGCGCTCGGTGCGATCGCCGGCGTCACGGCCGCGCGCGAGGACGGCAGCAAGGCCTATCTCGAGCTGCTGCTGCTGCCCTTCAACGCCCGCCCGCACACGCCGGTGAGCGTGACCGGCGTGCTCGCGCCGTTCGACGACGAATGCGGCGCGCTTTCAACCTTCACCCTCACCTCCTGGCGCTATCTGCACCAACCGGAGAAGCTGTTGCCGCGCGCGATCCGCAAATTGCAGATCGCACGCGGGCTGATGGTCTATGAGGGGCTGAGATAGTCGCCCGCTCTCACGGCATCGCCAGATGCCAGGCGCCGTTCAGAAAACCATCGCCGGTGACGTCGCCGGGCTTCTGGTCCTTGGCGAAGGTGTAGAGCGGCTTGCCCTTGTAGGCCCACTGCTTCGAGCCGTCGTCGCGGGTGATGATGGTGTAGCCGTCGCTGCCGGCGTCATTCGCCTCGGCCTTCAGCACCGGCCAGTTCGTCGCACATGGACCGTTGCAGGCCGACTTGCCGTCCGCATCCTTGTCGAAGGTGTAGAGCGTCATGCCCTTGGCATCGGTGAGCACGTTGCCCTTGTCGGTCTTGCCCGTCTTGGTCGGCGGTGCGGCGAAGGCGGCGGGAACGATCGCGAGCGACAGTGCCAGCGAGAGCGCGAGGCGGATCGGGGACGTCATGATATCTCCTGTCATGCAATTGGCTTGCATGGGTAGGACGCCGCGCGCGGCGTCGTATTCCTGAAACGGCGGCAAAGATATTTTTCGCTGCGCGCGCCGCCGCGGCGGAATAAACTGGACCGACCGAGACGGAACGACGGAAAGACATGAGCAAGCCGCATTGGCGCCCCGCGCACGCATCCGACCTGCCCGCGATCAGCGCGATCGCGGCGCAAATTCATCCTGCTCTTCCTGAGAGCCCCGAGGTGCTCGCGGAGAAGATGCGGCTCTATCCCGACGGATGCCGCGTGCTGGTCGCGGGCGACGAGATCGCCGGCTACGGTCTCGCGCATCCCTGGAAGCGGCACCGGATTCCGCCGCTCGACGGCTTGCTCGAACGACTGCCTGACGGCGCCGATTGCCTCTACGTGCACGACGTTGCGGTCCTGCCCGACTTTCGCGGCGGCGTCGTGCGCCCCTATGTTGCCGATGTCGAGCAGCTGGCGCGTGCGTCAGGCATCGCAACGCTCGCGCTGGTCTCGGTCTATGCCACGCAGCCGCTGTGGCAACGTCTCGGCTTTCGGCCCGTCACGGCGGACGCGGCACTGCGCGCAAAACTCGCATCCTATGGCGAAGGCGCCACGTACATGCTGCGCGACCTTACCGCGATGTAATGTCCCGCCCCGGGCCGGCTCACGCGGGCGTGAAGCCGCGCCCTCGAACCCGCTCAGGTGGCGCTCCGTCGAAGGTGTGTGCGAGCCGTTCCGGTCTCGCCGAACCGAGGCTGGAGAAGATCCATGAAACTCACATTGTCGAAGATTGCTTTGATTGCAGGGGTTGCGACGGCCGCGTTCGTCGCGACCGGTGCCAATGCGGCGCAACACCGAAGCTATAGTTGCGAATTCGCCTTTTTCGAAGGCTGTGGCATCGTGTTCGAGCAGCCGAACCCCGGCCGCTCCCGCAGCAGCGTCATTCCCGTCCACGATACCTCGCCGACCTACATGAAGCAGACCGACCCGCGCTACAGCTCGTCGATGCGCGATGCCGGCGGCGGCGGTGGTGGTGGCGGAGGCGGTGGTGGTGGCGGCGGCGGTGGCCGCTGAGCTCACACCCGACTTTTCAGATGATGTCGCCGGTGCAACCCGGCGGCATCATTGTCGTCTGCGCTGAATGGTGCCGGTTCAGCCGCGATTCTTTTTCTTCTTCGGCTTCTTTCCAGGCGCGCCCTTCGCCTGCCACGGCGTGACCGACGGCTCTGCGTGACCCGGCTTGTTCTTGTGCTTCTTCTTGCCGAAAGACGGAGCATCGTCGAATTTCGGCCCGCGCTCGCCTTGAGGCTTGCTGCGCGGCTTGAAGTCACTCTTGTCGCGCGGACGATCGTCGCGACGTTCACGATGATCGCTGTCGCGGCTCTCGCGCCGGGGCGTGTGTGACTGCTCCTCCGCAGGCGCCTGTTGCTGCGGCGCGCCCGCCATCGGCTCGAGGCGGATATTGTCTTCCTTGTCCGGACGCTTGATCTTGACCGCGAAAGACTCCGCGACCCGCTCGGAAATCTCGAACTCGGTCGTGGTGTCCATGATCTTGATGGCGCCGATATCGCCCTTGTCGATGCCGCCGCGACGGCAAATCATCGGCAGCAGCCAGCGCGCTTCCGCATTCTTGCGTCGCCCGATGTTGGCGCGGAACCAGACGGTGGCCTCTCCCATGCCGTGACGCGGCGAGGATTTGCCTGATTTCGATCGCGGCCCCGCAGGGCGATCATCGCCGCGTAAGGTGCGGCCATCGTCGCGCGGCGTGCGAACATTGTCGCGACCGCGATCGTCACGCGGCCGGCCAGCCCGCTCGCCGGGATCGAGGATGTCTTCCGGCGACGGCAGCCGCGCGCGATAAAGCCGCGCCAGCGCGGCGGCGATATCCTCGGCCGACCGCTCGGCCAGCAGCGCCTGGGCCAGCACGAGGTCGTCCGCCGTCGTCTCCTCGGTGAACAACACGTCCTTCATGCGGTCATGATCGAGCTTGCGGATTTCGTCCGCCTGCGGCGCCGTGCCCCAGTCGGCGTCGACCCCCGCGAGATTGAGCAGCAGCTCGGCGCGCCGCCGGCGGGCGGGCGGCACCAGCAGGACGCTCGTCCCCTTGCGTCCGGCGCGCCCGGTTCGGCCCGAGCGGTGCTGCATCACCTCGGCGTCGTTGGGCAGGTCGGCATGAATGACGAGGTCGAGGCTCGGCAGGTCGATACCGCGGGCGGCAACGTCGGTGGCGACGCAAACGCGCGCGCGGCCGTCACGCAGCGACTGCAACGCCATGGTCCGTTCGTTCTGCGTCAATTCACCCGACAGAGCGACCACGGAGAAGCCGCGCTCCAGCAGCGCCGCCTGCAAATGCCTGACGTGATCGCGCGTGCTGCAAAACACCAGCGCGCTCGGCGCCTCGTAGAAGCGCAGCACGTTGACGACCGCATGCTCGGCATCGGCGGGCGCGATCCGGATCGCGCGGTACTCGATGTCGGCGTGACCGCCTTCGTCACCGGCGACTTCGATCCGAAACGCCTGCTGCTGATATTGCTTGGCGAGCGCGACGATGCCGCGCGGGAACGTCGCCGAGAACAGCAGGGTGCGGCGCGTCTCCGGGGTGGTCTTGAGGATGAATTCCATGTCCTCGCGAAAACCGAGATTGAGCATCTCGTCGGCCTCGTCGAGGACGACGACCTTCAATTCCGAGATGTCGAGGCGGTTACGCCGCAGATGATCGCACAACCGGCCGGGCGTACCGACGACGATGTGGGCGCCAGCCGCAAGCTCGCGCTGCTCGCGGCGCGGATCCATGCCGCCGACGCAGGAGACGACCCGCGCCTCCGCATGCTGATAGATCCAGGCGAGTTCGCGCTGAACCTGCATCGCGAGCTCGCGGGTCGGCGCCACGATCAGGGCGAGCGGAGCGGCCGCCCGCTCGAACAGCTCGGCATCGCCGAGCAGATCCTTGGCCATGGCGAGGCCATAAGCGAGGGTCTTGCCGGAGCCGGTCTGGGCCGAAACCAAGAGGTCGCGGCCGGCGGCTTCGTCCGCGAGCACGGCGAGCTGAACGGGGGTCGGTGAATCATAGTTCCGCTCGGCCAAAGCGCGGGCGAGCGGCGGGGTCAGGGCCGGAAAAGACACGGGATGGAGAACCTTGGTTAATTCAGGCGCGCAAACGGTGAGCCGAGGGGCCTGAGCTCGCGTGCGCGGCAAACGGCCCGGCCGCACGCTGGATTTGATCTGGGTGCTCTTTACGCCAAGAGTTCGGAAATCACCATGCCAATGATGCATGGCTTCGCGAAAAGAGCCGCGCCTCAGAGGTTGCAGCGGATTTTTGCGGCCACCTTGATTAACATCGGCGCAACGGGGTCTGGCGGCAAGGCAAATGGGCCGAGATCGAACCGAGTTAGAGGGGGAGCGCAACGATGCGATTGGCCGTCATTTCCGACATCCACGGCAACCTTGCTGCGTTGGAGGCCGTGCTGGCCGACATCAAGGCGCGCGGCGTCGATCGCACCGTGAACCTCGGCGATTGCGTCACCAGCCCTTTGTGGCCGAAAGAGACTTTCGAGGCCCTGCAATCGCTGGCGTTGCCGACCGTGCGCGGAAACCATGACCGCTGGATCGAGGAGTTTCCGGACGACAAGCTCTCGCCTGCAGGCCTGTTTGCGCGTCGCGCATTGACTGCGGAGCAACGGCGCGCGCTCCATGGCCTGCCCTCGCAAATTCGTCTCGACGACGGGATCCTCGCCTGCCACGGCACGCCCGACAACGATACGGCGTGCCTGCTGGAGGAATCGCTCGATGACGGCCGCTTTGTGCCGGCACGCCGCGAGGTGCTGGCGACGCGCCTCGCAAGCGAGCCGACGGCGCGCGTGGTGCTGTGCGGCCATAGCCACCGCCAGGCCGCGGTTCAGGGACCGGGCGACTGCCTGGTTCTCAATCCGGGAAGCGTTGGTTGCCCCGTCTTCGCGGACATTCCGTTTGCCGCAAACCTGGAGCACCGCTCGCCTCACGCCCGCTATGCGATCCTCACGAAGAAAAAGAGGGGCTGGCAGGTCGAGCTGCTGGCCCTCGAATATGATTGGGACGCCGCATCGGCGCGTGCGCTCGCCAACAACCGCCCCGAATGGGCGCAGGCGATGTTGACCGGATGCGTCACATAGCCGACCGCGGCGAGATCTCAGATCGCATCGGTACAGCAGGATCGACCGGTCAACGAGGACGGTCTTGTCGCGCCCGCCCCGCGATCCCAAATCGTGCCTCACGAGAGAGCAAGGGAGAAAACATGACAGGTAGCATATCGCTGGCCGACAAGCTCGCGACCTTTGAGGATCATTGGTCGCCGCGCACGGTCACGACCTTCAACGATTGCGACGTGATGGTGGTGAAGGTGAAGGGCGAGTTCACCTGGCACAAGCACGAGGACACTGACGATTTCTTTCTGGTCCTGAAAGGCAATCTGGACATCGAGTTGCGGGATCGCAAGGTGACGCTTGGTCCGGGCGAACTCTACGTCGTACCAAAAGGCGTCGAGCATCGCCCGGTGGCACGTGAGGAGGTTCATCTGATGCTGATCGAGCCGACCGGCACACCGAACACCGGCGACAAGGCAACCGCGGCGAAGCGCAAGCTCGTATAGGTATCGCGGGCTGACGGAGCTCTAGTCGGCAGGGACGAAGCGAAGGGTGCCTGCCTGACGCGTCGGCTTGCCGGTGTCATTGGTGTGATTGACGCCGTCCATGACCGGCACCTCGGCGAAATCGAACGGGCTCACCCCATTCAGGCAGGCGACATTGACGGCGTAAAGGGATTGGTCGGACCGGCGCTGGTGGTGGGTATAGATTCCGCAGCGGGAGCAGAAGAAGTGCTGCGCCGATCCGGTATGGAAGCGGTACGTCGTCAGCGCCTCCTCGCCCCGCAGGAACTTGATCCCGCCCATCGCCGCCATGGCAACGACGGCGCCTCGCATTCGACAATAGGAGCAGGTGCAGCGGCGGATCGATTTGAAGTCGTCGCTGAGTGTCACCTCGAAGCGTACCGCGCCACAATGGCACTGGCCGGCTCGAACGTTCGCGTCACTCGTCATGGTCCCTGTGTTCCCTGATCCAGATCATGTCCCCGCCGCTCCGGCCGCACCTGGACTGTCTTAACGACGATCGCGCGCGATGTAAGACAAATTCGCGCGACCCCTTTCAGTCCCGGGAGGTCGCCAGCCTGCTGAAACCGTTGACCAGCCTTGCTCTTGCCCGCGCAACACTGTCCCTCACCGTGCGGTTCACGGCCCGGACGAAGCGCCAGGCGTCCGTCTCCTGCAGCCACGCCTTCGCCCCGGCGTATTTTCCGTAAGCCCAGGCAAAGGCTGGAATGCGCATCAGCTTGTCGCGCGTCAGATGAAACAGGCGTTCGACCAGCACCAGCTTGAGCAGCTCGCCCACGATCAAGACCACCGCTCCGCTCAGCACCTGACCGGTTGCGGTGAGGTACGCAGCCACCGGCTTGACCGGCTCCAGAATGATGACGGGCACCAAGAACAATGCGAGTGACGCATATGGCGAAAGTGATTCGATCCAGGCGCGCAACCGCTTGAATTGGACATACCGCCCGATCCAGCGGGCGACGGGTGCGGCCACGGCCATGAAGACCGCGTCCACCAGGAAGTAGATCGCAGCCAGGATATATGTGATCGGTTTCAGGATTCGCTTCACGCCATCACTCCCGTAGAGTGAAAGCCGGAACCTGGGCCTAAGTTTCACCTGTGCGTGCACAGTTCGAGGGAACTTTTGCGGAACGGCCGCTCAGATCTCCGCATAGACCTCCAGCAGATTGCCGTCGGGATCGCGGAAGAACAGCGTGCGGTGGCCGAAGGGCTGGTTCGTCGGCGGCGACACCAGCGCCACGCCCTGCCGGACGAGCTCCTCGACGCAGGCATCGACCTCGGCCGCGGATACCTTGAACGCCAGCTGCAGCGAAGCGCTGCCCGCAGGCAGCGGCGCATCGGTGGCGGTCCGGCCTGGCCGCGCCAGCGCCAGTGTGTTGCTGCCGAGGCCATACTCGATCCAGTTCGGCGACAGCTCGCGCAGCAGGGGAAAGGCGAGGACGTCCTCATAAAAGCGGCGCATCGCGGACATGTCACGCACGAAGATGACGGTGTAGTCGATCGCGCGGATGGCGCGGAAGGGGGAAGAGGCACGTGGGGTTGGTTCGGGTGTCTGTTCGTTTGTCATCGCGTCCTTTATTCCGAGCTCCCGTCCCGTAGCCCGCATGAGCGAAGCGACATGCGGGACAACTCCGTCGACAAGCACCCCGGATATCGCTTCGCTCATCCGGGCTACAAGCTCGCAAAACTATCGCAGCAAACCGCCACTGTAACGCAGCTCGTACAGCTGCGTGCCATCCTGCCGCGCAATCGTCTCGCCCCCGTGAAAACGATCGAGCGCGCCTTCGGCCTCGTTGCGGTAGACCATCCCCGCCTGCTCGAACCGGCGCGGTCCGCGGTACGGCTGTTCGACGCTAACACCCAGCAGCGCCTGACGCAGGAATTTGTAGATCTCGAGAAAGGTCTCCCGATCCCTGACCTCCGCACCGGCGCCGCCGCTGTAGCTCATCGACCAGATGACGCGGTCGTCCCGCGACACCGTTTCCTGTCCAACGAAAAATCCCATCCCGAAATAGATATCGCGATAGGCATAAGGCGGCGCGCGATGCTCGAGCCGTTTTGAGCCGGCGAGCAGCGGCGCGGCCACCGTCGCGTCGTCGTCGAGGCCTGCATAGGTGCGCTGCTTGGCCTCGACCAGGAACGCCGCGAGATCGTGCGGGATCGGTGGCATCGGCTAGTCCACCAGTTCGGGCCACGGCACGATGGTCGACTTCACCGTCTTCATCGCCATGGCGTCCTTCACCGCCTGCGCGACGCCTTCCTCCGTGAACGGATAGATCGTCTGCATCTTCAGCCAGGGGTACTTGTTGGCCGTGCGGTAGAGCATGTCGACGCCGAGCGGCAGATCGTTGCCGGTGAAGCCCCAGGACCCGAGCACGTTGAGATCCTTGGTGCAGATGCGGTGCCAGGAGGTGTCGATGGAGCCTGCGTCGGTGAACTGACCCATCTCGACATAGGTGCCGCCGTCGCGCAGCATCTCGATGCCTTCGGGGCCGGCGGTGGGATGTCCCGAGCAGTCCATCACCAGATCGGCGCCGAAGCCGCCGACGATCTCGCGCACACGGGCGATGCGCTCCTGCGGCGATTTGATCTCCTCGATGTTCACGGTCGCCTCCGCGCCGAATTCGCGGGCGAGCTTGAGCCGCGGCTCCTCGGGCGCACCGACGCAGATCACACGCCCTGCCCCCATCTCCCTGGCAGCCGCGACCGCGAGAATGCCGATTGGGCCCGAGCCCTGGATCACCACGGTGTCGCCCCAGCTGAAACCACCGGCGCGGCTGGCGCGGTTGAAGGCGCGGATGCAGGAGGTCAGCGGCTCTGAGAGAGCACCGAGCCGCAGCGACATGTCGTCGGGCAGCTTGTAGATCTTGGTGCCCGGCAGCATGTCGAGATCGACATAGACATATTCGGCCCAGCCGCCCCACATGTGCGGCGCCTTGTCGAAACCGAGATAGCGGCCGTAATAGACCGGCGTCA
This sequence comes from Bradyrhizobium sp. TM233, assembly GCF_036247965.1. Taxonomy (NCBI): domain Bacteria; kingdom Pseudomonadati; phylum Pseudomonadota; class Alphaproteobacteria; order Hyphomicrobiales; family Nitrobacteraceae; genus Bradyrhizobium; species Bradyrhizobium sp. TM233. The sequence goes on from NZ_BTIG01000003.1 coordinate 204,673, forward strand.
GGCACTTGTTGGCGGTTTGCGGATAATGGATGCAGTAATAGCAATGGCCGCAGGGCATCAGCGGCGGGATCATCACTTTTGATCCGACCTTGAGCGGCTTGCTCATGAAGTCCTCGGTGAACTCCTCGCCGCATTCGACGATGACGCCGCCGAGCTCATGCCCAAGCGTGAACGGCCAGGGCAGCGGCTTCGGCCAGTGACCTTTCAGGATGTGCAGATCGGTGCCACAGACCCCGCAGGCGCCGACCTTGATCAGCGCGGCCTTGCGGCCGACCTTCGGCCACGGCACGGTCTTGATGACGGGCTCCGAGCCGGGACCGGCGTGGGTGCAGACGCGGATCTGTTGCATGGCTGTTTCCTCATCGCCCGTCTGTTATGATTGATGGGTGCGGGCGTGCGGCGAAGCCTATGTGAGATGCACGGTCGTGCCAAGCAGGCAGTCTCGTAGCCCCGCATGAGCGACTTGTTCGCCGTAGCTCGGAGAGCGAAGGCGGAAGCGACATGCGGGACCGGCGGCCCCAGATGTCGCTTCGCCCATCCGGGCTACAAAGCTTGCCGCAAACACAGCCGTCTTTCCCGCCGCAGAGTGTGTGGCAGCAGCGCATGGCAGATGCCCATGCAAACCCAATGTCTTGAGCACCGACCGGCGAACGTGTAAGCGCCGATAGTCTCACCCCAGGTGTCCCCTTGAATCCCCTGCCTCAAAATCCCGTCGCTGCGTCCGGCTCGTTCGCGGCGATGAAGTCGGTGCCGTACCGGCTCCAGTTCGCGTCTTACGTGCTGGCGATGATGGCTGACAACATCGAGCATGTGATCAGCTATTGGGTGGTGTTCCAGAAATTCCATTCGCCGGCGCTGGCGGGCTTTGCGGTGCTGTCGCACTGGCTGCCGTTCCTGCTGTTCTCGGTCGCCGTCGGCGGGCTTGCCGACCGGTTCGATCCGCGCCGCATCATCCAGTGCGGCATGCTGCTGTTCATCGTGGCATCAAGCGGATGGGGATTCTTCTTCCTCACCGACACGATCCAGATGTGGCACGCGATGCTGCTGCTGGTGATCCATGGCTGCGCCGGCGTGCTCTGGCAGACACCGAACCAGCTGCTGCTCTACGATCTCGTCGGACCCGCCGACCTGCCGAGCGCGGTGCGGCTGAACGCGATGGCGCGCTATCTCGGCATTCTGGTCGGGCCTGCAGTGGGCGGAATCATCATGCTGACGCTGGGCACCTCGCACGGCATCATCTTCAACACGCTGTTCTATCTGCCGATGCTGCTCTGGCTGTTCTGGGCACCCGTGCGCGACAACAGCGTGGCGGTGCGGCGCTTTGCCGTGCGCGGCCTAGCCGACATCGTGCTGACCGTCCGCGCGATCGGCACCCAGCCGACCCTGACCGCGATGACCTGGCTCGCCGGCCTCACCTCCTTCATGATCGGCAACGCCTATCACGCCCAGATGCCGGGCTATGCCGGCGATCTCGGTCATGGCGATCCCGGCGTCTCCTACAGCGTGCTGCTCGCGGCGGATGCGGCCGGCGCGGTGCTCGCCGCTATCGCGCTGGAATCCTGGGGACGGCTCAAGGGCACGCCGCGCACCGCGATCATGCTGGCGATGCTCTGGAGCGTGGCGCTGCTCGGCTTCGCCACAGTGCGGATCTATCCGGTTGCGATCGTGCTGCTGTTCTGCGCCGGCTTCTTCGAACTGTCGTTCAACACCATGGCGCAGGCCCTGGTGCAGGTGAATGCCCCGCACGACATTCGCGGCCGCGTCGTCGGTCTTTATAATATGGCGGGGCTCGGGATGCGGGCGTTCAGCGGCATCACCGTCGGGCTGTCGGGCGCTGCGATCGGCATTCACTGGTCGCTCGGGCTGTCCGCCGCGGTGCTGCTGGCGCTGCTGGTCCTGCTGCAGCGGCGGGCGACGAGGCCGGCTTGAGCCCCGCCTCCGGGTGTGGCTTTTCGAACGCATTGTGTCTGTCCGTTACCGCCGTACCCAATCCTAACGCGGCATTAACCCTATGCACCTTAGGGTCGTCCCGGACTCCGCCCGGGCGGGGGGTCGGGTGTTGAAAATGGCGTTGGCGAACAAAAAATTTCTTCCTGCCGCCGAAGAGCGTCGGCGTTTTCAGCGGGTGAAGGTGCACCTGCTCGGCCGCTACATGCTGCCGGACCGCCGCGAATTCCCCTGCCAGGTGATCAACATGTCGCCGGGCGGCCTCGCGCTGCTCGCCCCCGGCATCGGCAATGTCGGCGACCGCGTCGTCGCCTATCTCGACCATATCGGCCGCGTCGAGGGCAAGATCACCCGCATCATCGACAATGGCTTCGCCATGACGATCGGGGCGACACCCAGGAAGCGCGACAAGCTCGCCGCGCAGCTGACCTGGCTCGCCAACCGCGACATCCTCAACCTGCCGGAGGACCGCCGCCACGACCGTATCGTGCCGCGCAACCCGATCGCGGTGCTGACGCTCGAGGACGGCACCAAGATGACCTGCCGCATCATCGACCTTTCCTTGTCCGGTGCCGCCATTGCCGCGGAGAACCGGCCGCCGCTGAAATCGACCGTCATGCTCGGCCGGGTCCAGGGCCGCGTGGTCCGAAACCTCGAAGACGGCTTCGCGCTGGAGTTCGTCCACGCCCAGCCGATCGAGACTCTCGAAGAGAGCGTTACCGCGCGGTAAAGCGCAGGGACGCCAAATCCCCTGTATTTCCAGCCCCGAAGGCGGCTTCCGTAATGCGGACGCCGCCTTTTTCGTGCGTGATGACGAACCTCGCGCCGGTTAACGCACAGCCCCTTTGCACGTTGAAATGGCGGTTCCGCCAGTGTTTCCGCGTTAATCGATAAAATTTGAATCAATTGCAGTTGTTTCAAATTTTATGAGAATTCGATTCAAGTATAGATCGAATTCGCCGCGCCTTTTACTTGTATTCGTCTCGACTTGACTTGGCTGACTTAGCGGCAACTCAAAAGCTCCGTGCGAAATGTGGTCCCAACAAGAAACGGGGGCCGCAATGTTTGACTTCAAGGGACAGGGGAAAGGGCTGGCGCTGGCTGCCATGCTCTTCGGGATCAGCGCGGCAGCGCAGGCCGGCGAGAGCCGTCTGCTCTACGCGAGCCTCGGTGACACCACGCGTGCGCCGATCGGCTGGGTCGAGTTCTGCGCGGACAATACCGCTCAGTGCCAGGGCACGCCGGCGCAGCCGCGCGACATCGTGATGTCGCAGGCCGCATGGCGCGACCTCGTCAAGGTCAATCGCTGGGTCAACGAGACCGTCAAGCCTTTGACCGACCAGGAGCACTGGGGCGTGATCGAGAAATGGTCGCTGCCGACCGACGGTTACGGCGACTGCGAAGACTACGTGTTGTTGAAGCGCAAGATGCTGATCGATGCCGGATGGCCGCGCCAGGCCCTGCTGATCACCGTCGTGCGCGACAAGAAGGGCGAAGGACACGCGGTGCTGACGGTGAAGACCGACAAGGGCGAGTTCGTTCTCGACAATCAGAACGAGAACGTCGTTGCCTGGACGGAGACCGGTTACCGCTTCGTCAAGCGCCAGTCGCAGAGCGATCCCAACGTCTGGGTCTCGCTGGGCGATACCAAGCCGGCGGTCTCCACCGCCAGCGCCAGAGATTGAGAACGAGACAAGGAGTTACGCGGCCCGGTCACATCCCCACCCCTCCCCGTCCCAGACCGGTTCGCGCGCGCCCAGCCATCCCCCAATGGCTGGGCGCAACTTTTTTGGCGATGCGTGATCAGTCCTGAGCGGCCTGCGACCACGGCACGCGCGCGGCGGTGAAATCGCGCCAGGTGCCTTGCAAGGCAGGCCTGATGCCGATCGATGCACGCGCCTGCCAGCCGGCGATCGCGGCGGCGGCGATGGCGCCGTCGGGCTCGGCTCCGAGCCTGTCGAGCAGCGAAGCCGTGACCGCCATGTCGTTGTAGGCGCCGAGCTCCTCCTGCAAACCGGCGAGCCTGCGGGCAAATTTCCTCGCGGGCTTGCGATCGGCAAACAGCGGCAGCAGGAACTCGCTGAGATAGCGCAGCCGCTTGGTCGCGAGCCGCACCCGGTGCAGCTCCTCCATCGTGAGCGACTTGAAGCGGCGGCCGCGCTTGAGCACCTTGGCGTATTGCTCCGACAGAATGCGCTGCGCGAAATTGACGGCGGGCTCGGCGAGCCGGCCGAGATCTTCGGCGGCGACGTCATTGCGCCAGCCCCGAGTCTCGATCCAGTTGCCGAGGCCGATCAGGAACATGGCGCAGCGGCGATCGTCGAGCGCGTGATGCGCCTTGCGATAGGCCTCGGACTGGCGTCCGGCCGCAGCCCGGCCGAGCGCATCGAAACCGGCGATTGCAGGGCAAGCCTTCGCGATCGTCGGCAAGGTCTCGAGCTGGAACACATCCCAGTCGCGCGCGGCGGACAGGTCTTGCGCCAGCCAGCGCGCTTCCGACCTCAGTGCGTCGAGATTGCTGAGCGCGCCGACCGAGCGCATCAGGTCGAGCGCCGATCGAATCCGGCGCAGCGAGACGCGCAGCTGATGCACGCCTTCCGGATTGCGCCCGTCCTCGGCCGCCGGCAGCGACTGAAGCAGATGAAGGAAGCACGAGCGCAGGATCGTCGCGAACGCCTCGTCGAGCGTCACCGACGGATCGAGGCGAAGCTTGCGTGGTCGGCGTGCCGAGGGCGGCACGCCCGCAGCAAGATCGAAGCCGCGCGCCGACTTGCTGCGGATGGACGGCTTCACCGCGCCGTGCTCGGCCAGCCGCAACGCGACCTCGTAGATCGTGCTCGCGCTGCCGCTCTTGAGCTCCAGCTCGATCTCGCTCACCGGCAGCGATCGATCATCTGCCGTCAACGCGCCATGGTCGAAAGCGATCTCCACCGTGCCGGACGGCAGGTCGATCATTCGCGCGTGGCGATGGACGTCGGCGGTGAAGACGGCTTCGAGCGGCTGCGCTTCGAGATGGCTGCGAAGCTTCTCCGGAATGAAAGGCATCGCCAGAGCGAGATCGGGCGCAAGCGAGGCCACGCTCGCCTCCCACTCGCCGCGGCGCAGCGGATCGTCCGCCACGTCGGTCTTCACGGTCTGCACGAAGCGCGCGCCGCTCTGGCGAACGCGCAGGCTCAGGCCGTTGCGCCGAAGCATCCGCTCGGGGGTGTCATAGTAGACGGATTTGAGGTGTTTTCGCGAGCCCTTGTTGCGCGCATTCGCAGCGATGACCGGCGCGGCGTTGAAATGCGCCATGCGATCGGCATCGACCAGCAGCTTGAGCTCGATTTCGCCGGGATGCGCGGCAAGGCTCGACTGCGTCGGTTCCGCAGCAGGCGGGGCACCTTGCGATGGCGTCTGATCACTCACAGCGCCCTCGACGATCGCAGGTTCCGCGCCGGGCTCGGCCGGTTCAATCTGCCTGAGGAAGCCGGCAACGACTTGCGTTCTCCTGTTGTCCTTCGGGACAGGATTCCCCTCCGGCGCACTCGGGGTTTTGCGAGCCGGTGTTGGGTCTGATTTCAGCATTTACGGTGACATGACAGTTCAATGACAGAGCGACAGCATATAGCGGGAGCGGCCCGCGAGGAATAGTCACGTTATGCAGCAGTGCGTGATCAACCACACGACGTGCCAGACGCGGGAATCCGGCAAGGCTTGTCACAATCCGGCGTGCCAATACGAGCTAAACTGACCGGAGCGCAGCAAATGATCGATTCGACGAGCGAAATTCGCTGTCCTCGAAACCGAAATGAACGCGCCAGCGAGTTTGCCCCATGCTAGCCGAGAAATTCTTTCTGGTTCTGGAGACGCTGAGAAGCCATGCCCCCGATGACAGGCCTGGAATTGTGACAAGCCCTGGGCGGCCTGCAGCAGTCCCGGAGCTCGCGTTAGGTTCGCAGCTCAAAAGGGCGGTTGCGGAGGATCGCCCCTAGGAGCGATCCCGCCACCTCATGTCTGGCAGGCACGCAAGATGTGATCGACGCGCGCGCTTGTCAGCGTGCGAGGATGTTCTTGTAGACCTTGCCGCCCTTCATGATCACCACAAAATTCTTCGCGGGATCTTCGACGAGCTTGATGTTGTCGAGCGGATTGCCGTCGACCAGAAGGAGATCGGCGAACGCGCCCTCCTCGACCACGCCGAGCTTGCCCGGATAGGGATTTCGCGAACCCGACAGGCTCAGCAGTTCGGCATTGATCGACGTCGCCATGGCCAGCGCTTCGGCCGATGTGTACCAGCGCGTGAGCGCAGCCAGCATGGCGCCCTGTCGATCCGCCAGCGCCTGCGAGAACAGGACGTCGGTGCCGAACGCGGTCTTGATGCCGTACTTCTTCGCGAGCGCATAGACGCGGTCGGTTCCGGCGACCACCTGCTTCATCTTGTCCTGCTCGGCGGCTCCGAGCGCGGCGGCACCGGAGATATCCAGGAACGGTTGCGTGCTCAACCAGATCCCCTTCTCCGCGATCAGCTTAGCGCTCGCCTCGTCCATGAGATGACCATGCTCGATGCATCTGACTCCGGCTGCGACCGAGCGCTGGATCGCGACCGGCGTATAGGCGTGCGTAGCAACATAGGTGCCCCAATTGTCGGCGGCTTCGACCGCCGCGCGCAGCTCGGGCTCGGTAAAGGTGGAGACGTCGAGCGGGCTGAAGGGCGATGCAACGCCGCCGCCTGCGGTGAGCTTGACCTGCGAGGCCCCTTGCATGAGCTGCTCGCGCGCGCGCACACGCACCTCGTCCGGACTGTCGGCCACCATGCTGCCGCCGATCCGCTCCATGCGGCTCAGCATGCCGCCGATCGTTCGCGGCAGATCAGAGAGCTGGCGGAAGTCGCCGTGCCCGCTGGTGATGGTGATCATGGCGCCGGAGGGATAGATGCGGGGACCTGCGACGAGGTCCTCATCGATGGCCTGCTTGAGACCGAAGCTCGGCCCGCCCATGTCGCGCACGGTGGTGAAGCCGCGCATCAGCGTGGCCGTCGCCTCGCTGGCGGCGAGCAGATTGTTATAGCCGATATCGCCCGCGAGCACGGCCATCGGCGTCGGGCGCACCAGCATCGCGTGCCAATGCGCATCGATCAGTCCCGGCATCAGCACGCGGCCGCCGCCGTCGACCACCTGACCGGCGGCCGCGATGTCCGCGGTCGAAATCCTCTCGATCTTCCCATTTCTAACGAGGACGTTGGACGCGGCTGACAGCGCGGCGCTCTTGCCGTCGAATATCCGGACGTTGCGAAACAGGACGGCGGAGTCCTGCTGGGCCCTCGCCGAGGAGGCGCTGCCGAGGATCATTGCAACGGCCGCAAGCAGCGTGGCGATTCCGGACACTCTGGCCGGCATCCTCAAACCCGACATGTCCGGCCTCCGCTGAGGTGCAGGGCTACGCGAGGGGTGATGACAGGCACGCAACGTCTCGCGCCAATTGACGCCGACGTCTGGCCTCCGTCAACTGGCCACCACAGCGGCAAATATGCAGTCCTGCCATCTGCATTGATGAGAGGTCGCCGCGATCGGCTCGAATTTGAATCAAAGAGATATCGTGATGATCGGCGCCGCAGCCGGCATATCGTGGCGACGGGAGAGCAGAATGATGAGCGAACAGCGCGCGATGAGCCCCACATTCATTAGGAACCTTCATCGCGCTCGCGCTTGAACCGACATGAAAGATCCATCACCCGGGATGCGCAGGGCATTACGTCATGCCCAACTATACGGTCACTTGCTCGTCCGAAATGACAGGCTGTATTACCCAGGAGGTAACCACCCCATCTGCTCGGTGCAGCTTGCACGGGAGATGGTCAGGTCAGGATGGATGACAAAGCGAGGCGGCGACTACGAGATCACCCCAGACGGGCAGCTCGCCGCAGAACGCGAATTCAGCCACTGACGCGGGATCGCAGCTCTCGGCGGCGATTCCTGCCGCTTGCGATCGATGCGGATCAGACGCCCAGCACGTCCGCGAGCCGCAGCTCGTCGGCGGCGGGGTCCTTGAGGAACAGCTCGTCCTCGATCTCGGTCAGATGCGAGAGCATCTGCGCGCGCGCGGCCTGCTTGTCGCGCTTGCGGATCGCGCTTACGATGCCGGCGTGATGATCGGTGCCGCAAGCGGGCGTGTCGTGGCGGCGGTATAGCAGGATGATGAGCGAGGAGCGCGCGATCAGCTCCTTGAGGAAGCCGAGATAGATGCTGTGGCCGCTCATCTCGGCGACGAGCTTGTGAAACTCACCGGAAAGCCGGACCGAGGCGCGCGCGTCGCCGCGCAGCTCCGCCTCGCGCTCCTCAGTGAGATGTTGCTGCAGACGATCGAGCCAGGCCGGCGACACCGCGTCGATGGCGTGATCGACGATGGTGGGCTCGATCAGGCGCCGCGCCTCGAACACCTCGCGAGCATCGGCAGGCGTGGGGCGCGCGACGAACGCGCCGCGGTTCTTCTCGATGTTGACGATGCCCTCATGCGCGAGCTGCTGGAGCGCGGTGCGGACCAGGGTACGGCTCGCGCCGTAGATCTCACCGATCTCGTCCTCGCCGAGCTTCGTGCCCGGCAGCAGGCGATGTTCCAGGATCGCGGCGGTCACGCCCTCCCGGATGCGGCTGACGCGGTCGCTCGCGTCTGGCGCGTCGGATTTGGGGCGGGTCTTGGCGGCCATTGGTTCGAGAGTTGGGCTTGAGGGCTCGGTCGACGACGTTCGCTTGCGAATGTTAGTCGACGAGCTGTATCCAATTACAGGCGAAACTTTATACAATCTTCGCCTGTTTTGTGTGCAGATGACTGCGCGCCGGGCGGGCAGCCCGGATCCGCCGGATTCGATCTAACGATCTGACTCCGCAGCACAGTTTCGGGATTCGGCCGGCAAGGAGGCGATTGGCACGGAGCTTGCGGAGAGAGGCGGAAGCACCGCCCTCCTCGGACACGCCATGGCCACTCCCGCCGCTCTCGAACTGGTCGCCGTCACCAAGCGCTACGACACGACGCTGGCGGTCGACACCGTCAATTTGAAGATCCCGGCCGGCACCTATTGCTGCCTGCTCGGCCCGTCCGGCTGCGGCAAGACCTCGACGCTGCGGATGATCGCGGGCCACGAGGCGGTCAGCGAGGGCGACGTCATCCTCGGCGCGCAAAACGTCACCGACCTGCCGCCGGCCGAGCGCGGCACCGCGATGATGTTCCAGTCCTACGCGCTGTTTCCGCATCTGTCCGTGATCGACAACGTCGCCTTTGCACTCAAGATGCGCGGCATCGACAAGCCGACACGCCACAAACGCGCCGGCGAACTTCTGGAGCTGGTGGCGATGAGCCAATATGCGGGCCGGCTGCCGGCGCAGCTCTCCGGCGGCCAGCAGCAACGCGTCGCGCTCGCCCGCGCACTGATCACCGAGCCGCAGATCCTGTTGCTCGACGAGCCGCTGTCGGCGCTCGATCCGTTCCTGCGGGTCAAGATGCGCGGCGAGCTCAAGCGGCTGCAGCGCGAGCTCGGCATCAGCTTCATCCAGGTCACCCACGGCCAGGAAGAGGCGATGGCGCTCGCCGACCACATCGTGGTGATGAACCACGGCAAGATCGAGCAGCAGGGCACGGCGCGCGACATCTTCCACCATCCCCGCACCGAATTCGTGGCGCGCTTCATCGGCGGCCACAACGTGCTCAGCGACGCCGGCAAGCTGATCGCCGTGCGCGCCGATCAGCTCGGCATCGCGCCGTTCACCGATGGCGCGTTCGGCGCGCCGGCGCGGCTGACCCAGACCGAGTACCAGGGCTCCTACATCGCCGTCTCGCTGACGCTCGACGACGGCACCGCCCTGTTCTCCCACGTTCCCGAAGCCACCTTCGACGTCCACCCGTTCCGTCCGGGCGATCGCGTGCTGGCCACCTGGGATCCCGCCAAGGCGCAACGCCTGCAATAGCGCCGATCGATCACTGGAATGCGCAACAGAGGAGTGACTGACATGAGCGAGACCATCAGGACAAAGGGCGTCAGCCGCCGCACGCTGCTCAAGGGCACCGCAGGTCTGGCCGGCCTTGCCGCCGGCTCCGGCGCCATCACCGGCTTTCCCTATGTGAAGTCGGCCGAGACCAAGGTGCTGCGCTATCTCGGCACCGCCGTGAACGAAGGCGACGACATCTCCAAGCAGTGCCTGAAGGACACCGGCATCAAGATCGAATACATCACCGCGACCACCGACGACGTCACCAAGCGCGTGATGACCCAGCCCAACTCCTTCGACGTGCTGGACACCGAATATTTCTCGCTCAAGAAGATCGTGCCGTCGGGGAACATCCTTGCGCTCGACGCCAGGAAGATCAAGCAGTTCGACAACATCACGCCCGTCTTCACCAAGGGCGAGACGCCCGGCGGCAAGAAGATCGGCGGCCAGGGCACCGCGCCCTGGAAGGTGCTCTATCTCGAAGGCAAGGACTCCAAGAAGTTCGCGACCTCGGCGACCGAATTCGTCACTCTCATCCCGACGGTCTACAACGCCGACACGCTCGGCATCCGCCCCGACCTGATCAAGCGCCCGATCAGCTCCTGGTCCGAGCTGCTCAATCCCGAATTCAAGGGCAAGGCCTCGATCCTCAACATCCCCTCGATCGGCATCATGGATGCCGCGATGGTCGTGGAGGCCACCGGCAAGTACAAATATGCCGACAAGGGCAACATGACCAAGGAAGAGATCGATCTCACCATGAAGGTGATGACCGAAGCCAAGAAGGCCGGCCAGTTCCGCGCCTTCTGGAAGGACTTCAACGAGAGCGTCAACCTGATGGCATCAGGGGAAACCGTGATCCAGTCGATGTGGTCGCCGGCAGTGACCAAGGTCCGCTCGATGGGCATTGCCTGCACCTTCCAGCCGCTGAAGGAAGGCTATCGCTCCTGGGCCTCGGGCTTCTGCGTCTCCAAGGGCGTGTCGGGTGCGAAGCTCGAATGGGCCTACGAGTTCGTCAACTGGTTTCTATCAGGCTATGCCGGCGCCTATCTCAACCGCCAGGGCTACTACTCGGCCGTGCTCTCCACCGCCAAGGCGCATATGGAGCCCTACGAGTGGGCGTATTGGATGGAAGGCAAGCCGGCCGAGAAGGACATCAAGGCGCCCGACGGCTCGCTGCTCGAAAAGGCCGGCGCGGTGCGTGACGGCGGCTCCTATGAGGACCGCATGGGCGGCGTCGCCTGCTGGAACGCCGTGATGGACGAGAACGACTACATGGTCCGCAAGTGGAACGAGTTCATCGCAGCGTAATTTGATGGACACGTCAGAGGACATCCTGCAACGGGCATCCCCGGACCTTGTCCGGGGATCCGACACCGCGCGCGCCGCAAAGGCCGCGCGGTTGTCGCCGTCTTTCATCTCCTGGCTCCAGGCCGGGCCGATGATGCTGGTGTTTCTCGCCTTCTTTCTCGTTCCGCTGGTCTTCGTGGTCATCGTCTCGTTCTGGGACTATAACGAATACCAGCTGCTGCCGGCCTTCTCGGGCCGCGGCTATACCGACACGTTCGAAGGCTGCATCGCGCAGCTGCCCGATCTCTGCACGATCGGGCGAACCTATGTCATGACGCTGAAGCTCTGCTTCCTGGTCTGGGCGATCACGCTGTTCATCGGCTTCTGGGTCGCCTACTTCCTCGCCTTCCACGTCAAGTCCAAGACCTGGCAGATGGGATTGTCGCTGCTCTGCACGATCCCGTTCTGGACCTCCAACGTGATCCGCATGATCGCCTGGATCCCGCTGCTCGGGCGCAACGGCCTGGTCAATTCCGGCCTGGTCAAGACCGGCCTGATCAACCACCCACTGGAATGGCTGCTGTTCTCCGAATTCTCCGTGGTGCTGGCGCTGGTGCACCTCTTCACCTTCTTCATGGTGGTGCCGATCTTCAATTCGATGATCCGCATCGACAAGTCGCTGATCGAGGCCGCCTATGACGCCGGTGCGACCGGCTTCCAGACGCTGGTCAACGTCATCATCCCGCTGGCAAAACCGGGCATCGTCATCGGCTCGATCTTCGTCATCACCATCGTGATGGGCGACTTCATCACCATCGGCGTGATGGGCGGCCAGCAGATCGCCGCTGCCGGCAAGATCATCGAGACGCGGGTCAACGCGCTGCAATTCCCGGCCGCCGCGGCCAACGCCGTGATCCTGCTCGCCATCACCTTCCTGATCATCACCATGATGTCGCGCATCGTCGACATCAAGAAGGAGCTCTAGAGCATGAAGGAAGGACGGCCGCGCTCGTTCTACGTGCTCGCGATCTTCTTCGCGGCCTATGTGCTGTTCCTCTACGGCCCGATGATCGCGATCTACGTGCTGTCGTTCCAGGGGCCGTCGGGCGGCCTCACCTTCCCGATGAACGGCGTGTCGACCTTCTGGATCGCAAAACTGTTCCAGGGCACCGGCATCGTCGATCTCGGCGCGGCCTTCCGCCGTTCGCTGCTGCTCGGCCTGATCGTGATGATCGTCACCGTCGTGCTGTCGGTCGCCGCCGGCATGGCGTTCCGCCGCAGGTTCAGGGCGCAAAGCATCCTGTTCTATTCGGCGATCGCGAGCCTGATCGTGCCCTCGATCATCACCTCGCTCGGTATCTCCCTGGAATTCCGCATCATCGACGATCTGATCAAGGCGCATTGGAACGAGAATTTCGAGACCTCGATGGGCCTGCTCACATCCGGTCTCGGCGCACACCTGACCTGGACGCTGCCGTTCGGCCTGCTCATCATGTTCGCGATCTTCAACCGCTTCGATCCCCGCCTCGAGGAAGCCGCGCGCGATCTCGGCGCGACGCCGTGGCAGACGTTCCGCCATGTCGTGCTGCCGATCATCCTGCCCTCCGTGATCGGCATCGGCTTGTTCGGCTTCACGCTGTCCTGGGACGAGCTCGCCCGCTCCAGCCAGGCGATCGGGGCGGTGAATACGTTGCCGCTCGATCTGCAGGGCCTCACCACCACCGTGACGAACCCCGACATCTATGCGCTCGGTACCGTGATCTCGGCAGTCTCGTTCACGGTGATCACGCTTGCGCTCGGCACCATCCACATGCTCAACAAGCGGCAGGCGGCCAAGGGGTCGGATGCCGGCAAAGGGCTTGTCTGAGAAGGGACTCGTCTGAACGAAATGCGACTGCACATCGTCAATCCCAACACCACGGCGTCGATGACGGCAAAGATCGCCGCTGCAGCGCGCAGCGTCGCCCTGCCCGGCACGGTGATCGACGCGCGGCAGCCGACGATGGGCCCGGTCTCGATCGAGGGATTTTACGACGAAGCGTTCGCCGTGCCCGGCATGCTCGGCTGCATCCGCGAGGCCGACCGCGACGGCGCAGAGGCCCACATCATCGCCTGCTTCGACGACACCGGCCTCGACGCCGCCCGCGCGGTCGCCCAGGTGCCGGTGATCGGCATCGGCGAGGCCGGCTTCCACATGGCGAGCCTGATCGCCGCGCGCTTTGCCGTGGTGACGACGCTCGCCGTGTCCATCGTGCCGATCGAACATAATTTGCAGAAATACGGTCTCGCTGAACGCTGCGCCCGCGTCCGCGCCGCCGAGGTGCCGGTGCTGGCGCTCGAGGAGCGCAACACGGACGCGCTCGCAAAGATCTCCGCCGAAATCACCGCCGCGATCCGCGACGACCGCGCGGAAGCCATCGTGCTCGGCTGCGCCGGCATGGCCGATCTCGCCGCTGAGCTTGCCGCCACGCATGGCCTGCCCGTGATCGACGGCGTCGCGGCGGCGGTGACGCTGGCGGAATCACTGGTGCGGCTGGGCCTGAAGACCTCCCGGCTCGGGCCCTACGCGGCACCGCGATCCAAGACCTATTCCGGGCCGTTTGCGCCGTTTCAACCTTGATTCCTGGGCCGGGGCGGAGCCTCGCAGGCCCCAAGGCACGCTGATTCCTGGTTTTTTTGCCCTTAGCCTCTTTTTGGTCCCATTCCTTGCGGAAACGTAACGCTTTCGGGACCCCCCGGCGACCTCTGGTTGCCGGTCTTCGCCACTCACCAAGTTTCAATTTGGGTTTTGTCAGCGATGATCGATCTCGCCCAGGACACACCGTCCAACCCCCTCCTTCGCCTTGGCGCGCAGCCGATCGCGCTGACCGCCGCAGCGCTCCTGCTTCTGATCGCGGGGGTGACCTCGATCGCGATCTGGCGGGCCTATACCGGCGCCGCTCCTGAAGCCGACCGCGTGGTGGCATCGCGGCAGCTCCAGGCCCGCACCGCCCAGGCCTCCGAGCAACTCGTCGAGAAGACCAAGGGACTGGAGGCGACCCAGCAGGAATCGATCGACCAGCTCCAGGTCGTGCAGGACCAGCTCCAGACGATGAAGCGGCTGATGGCGGCGCAGCAGGCCGACACCAAGCGCCTGTCCGAACAGGTCGCCTCGCTGAACGAGTCCATCGACGGCTTGCGGCAGTCGTTCGCCAGCGCACGGGCGAGCGAGGTTGAAGCGCCCTCGGTTACCCGCAGGAAACCGGCGCGGCACCGTGTCCAGGCCAGTGCGCGCAAGCGCTCGCGCGGCTAACTCCCACCTCGCCGTGGAACTTTATTTTCGCCACTTGTGAACTGGATCACATTCGGCCGTATGATTCCGCGCGATGGTCGCGCTTACCGGATGGCGTGAGCCGATTTCAATGTCCGGGGCTGGCAAGGTCGTTGACGGTATACTGCGTCAACGGCCTTGTTTTTTTGTGGGACGCTATTCGCAGACGTCCACGCGGCGGATGCGCCAGCCCGCTGGCGTCATGACGCGCTTGCGTGCGACGTAGCAGCCGCCATAGCCATCGTTGTAGTCGCCGTAGCCGGTACTATAATAGTACGAATTGCCGTAATAGGGGTAGCCGTAGCCGTAATAACCGCCGTAGTAGCCGGCACCGGCGATGCCCGCCCCGATCGCGACACCTGGCCAGAAGCCGCCGCCATGCCAATGGCCGCCATGGCCCCAGCCACCACCGCCGTGACCCCAGCCGCCATGTCCCCCGCCATGTCCGAATCCCCCTGCGTGGGCCACCTGCGGCGCCGACAGTCCGACCGCCGCGACGGCCAGCGCCGCCATCATCATCCTGCGTAACATCACTCGATCCTCCGCGTGGACACGCTCCACGCTTCAAAGCGGGATCAAGCTAACGTCACTTGGGCATTCGGGACAGCCACGCTGTCTCACTTCCGCGCGAGCGCTAGAGCGCGATGCGATCAGGATGAATCGTCCATCGCGCTTCAGGGTATTGTTTCAAGCATGATCTTTTCGGAAAACCGCTGCGCACTTTTCCGGATCATGCTTTAGCAACCGCGGCAGATGCTCTTGAGCTTCTTGTCGAGCATACGATTCTCGGCATTGACGGCGGCATCGGCGCCGCCGCCTGTGCCGCTGCCGGTCGTACCGCCGGAGCCCGGGCCGGATGACTGAGCCGTACCCAGGCTGTTGGTGCCGGGCGGTGGAGCCGGCGAGTTGGCGAGGCCACCGCTCGATCTGACGGAGCCTCCAGTCGATCCCGCAGCGCCTCCGGTCGATCCGGCAGAACCGCCGCTCGCCTGCGCGAACGCGACGGCCGGCATCGCTGCGAGGGCGAAGATCACCATCATGGTCTTGATCGAGACGGTTGCAGGCGATGCAGCCATGAGAATTCTCCTTTGCCGGTCAACCGCTGCGGCGAAGGCAGGTTCCGGAACAAATGCCGTCACATCAGCTTGAAAGCGAGGAGGCTCAACCACGATGACCGATCGCGATCCTTTTGCAGAAGGCGAACGCGCCGCGCGCGACAACATTCCGGCCGAGGCCAATCCCTACCTCGGCGGCAGCGACGAGCATGCGCTGTGGGCCGCCGGCCACGAGAAGGTCGCAGGCGCGACCGAAGCGCGCGAATCCGAGGGAAGCTGACGTCCCGCTCCGGATCGCGCGCCGATCGCTATGCGGCCGCCACCATATTCTCGGTCCGGTCCTCGACCATGGTCACGAACATGTGGGACTCTTCGCTGGCGCCGCCGATCTGAACCCGCCGTGCGGAGATCACGCGACGCCCGCGCGCGGGATTGTCGATGGTGTCGATGATCGGCTCGAGCTGCTGCTTCTGCCCGAGGAGCTGCTTATCGCGCCGCTCGATCAGTTCGGCCGCCTCCGCGGAGAACAACTCCCGCGCCGTCTTGCCGATGATCTCGCCGCGCGACATGCCGATCATCTTCTCGGCGGCCTTGTTGACGAAGACGTAGCGCAGATTGCGCGCATCCTTGGCGATGATGCCCTCGGCCACGTTCTCGATGATGGTGGCGAGGAAACGTTCCATCCGCTCGAGAATGCGCTCGCGCTGACGCTGCTCGGTGACGTCCTCCTGCACCGAAACCCAGCCGCCGCCGTCCATCGGACGCTCGTAGATCTTGATGGTGCGGCCGTCGTTCAAGGCGATCTCGTAGGCCGCCGGCTCGCGCCTCGCGATCCGGCCGAGAACGGCCGCGACATATTTCGCGACGTCGCCGCTGAACAGCCCGCTTCCGACCCGGTGCTGGAGGATCTCCTCGAGGCTCGATCCGGCCTGGATCGTCTCGGGCAGATTGTAGATCTGCCGGTAGTTGGCGTTCATCGCCACCACGTGGGCCTTGCCGTCGAGCATGATCAGGCCCTGCGGCATGCTGTTGATGGCGGCCGAAAGCTGCCACTTCTTGGCCTGGTACTTGTCGTTGAACTTGTCGCGCTCGGTCATCGCCGCGTCACGCGCTTGCGCGGTGCCGAGTTCGAGTTCCTGGAGCTCGAAGATACGCGCCACGGCGTCGCGGAAATTCTGCACGGCGCGCGCAAGATGCCCGATCTCGTCGTGACGGCCGAGATGCGGCACCTCGCTCTTGACGTCGCCTTGCGCGATGCGGTCGGTCGCCTGCGTGATATCGGCCAGCGCGCCGACCACCGAACCTCGCATGACGACGACGTTCAGTCCTGCGAGAATCAGCGCCGCGAGCCCGAGTGCAAACAGATAGGCCGCCGCGTAGCGGTTCTCATTGGCGAGCGCATCCGCCTCGCGGGCACGCTGCTGGTAGATGCGCTCGAGCACCTCGATATCGCTGTTGAGCTTGTTGCGCACTGTCCGGTTGGCGTCGTTGTCGCCCCATTCGCGCGCCGCGGCCGGACTGATCTCCAGACCACGCCGCACCAGCTCCCGGCGGAAATCGATGAACTGCACGATGCGCTGGCGGAACGTGGCGAGTTGTTCGGCATCGTCGTCGCCGACGGTCCGCTCCAGGCTCTTCACCGCCACCGCGAGCTCGCCGTTCCGGCGCACCAGCCCATCGGCGAACTGCTTCATCGCGCCGCGATCGGCGGACATATAGATGCCGCGCGACTCCATGACGATGGCGTAGATCAGCGCGTTGATGCGTCCGACATTGATTGCGGCCTCGGCGGAAGAGGCGTGCATGTGGCGATAGGTCGTCTGCAAGCGCACCGACTGGACCGACATCACCATGAGGAAGGTGGTGACGATCGCGAGGAAGGCGGCAATGCTGTAGACCTTCTCCGCGACCGTCAATGTGTCGGCGCCGCGCGCGAAGCGAACGAGCTTCCTCAAAAAATTGGTTCCGGCGGCGAGGCCGGATGCCGGTGCCGCAGCGCCCATGGCGCAGCTCTCCCTGGTTGAAAACACCCACGATACCGGCACGGCGCTAGCGGAGGCTTAAAGTTTCAACCGGTATTCTTACGGCATGGAACCGAAAGAGCGGGAGCGTGCCGCACACCGCAGGTGCGTCAACCGATCCGCTTCAGGCCCTTCTTGAAGCGCGGACCGTTGGCGACATAGAACCTGGCCGCGCTCCCCATTCGCTGCACCTGCGCGTCGTCGAGCGTGCGGATCACGCGCGCCGGCGAGCCGATGACCAGGGAGCGTTCGGGAAATTCCTTGCCCTCGGTGATGACGGAACCGGCTCCGACGATGCTGTTGCGGCCGATCTTCGCCCCGTTCATCACGATCGAGCCCATGCCGATCAGCGCGCCCTCCTCGATGGTGCAGCCGTGCAGGATGACATTGTGGCCGACCGTGCAGTTCCGGCCGATGTGAAGCGGAAAGCCGAGATCGGTGTGGCAGGTCGAGCCGTCCTGCACGTTGGCGCCCTCGCCGATTTCGATCCATTCATTGTCGCCGCGCAGCACCGCGCCGAACCAGACGCTCGCGCCCGGCTTCAGGCGCACGCGGCCGATCACGGTGGCGGTCTCGGCGATGAAATAATTGCCGTCGGCGGGAAGGTCGGGCGCCTGCCCGTCGAGCTCGTAGATCGCCATGGAGGTCTCCTGTCGCGTTGACCACTGGCATAGCCAAACGGCAGCCGCGACGCAAAGGCCCCGCGCCGGCAGCGCTCGATGCGCGGACGTCAGCCCAGAACGCCGGCCGCGCGCAGCGTCATCAGGAAGAAGGTGCCGCTCATCATGCTCCAGAACCCGGCGATGAGGGTCGCCATCATCACGAACTCGGCACGGCGGCTTTCCACGCGCATGCCGCGCAGCGTGTTGCGCATGATGATGAAGGGCGCGGCGAACACCAGGAACGGCACCGCAGCGAAGGTCTTCGGCGCCACGCCGTCCTGCAACAGGCCGAAGCCGGCGGGCCGCCGCGCCAGCGCCTGGTATCCGTTCACGAGCGCGCCAGCGAGCGCGAAGCCAATGCAGATCGAGAAGAAGGTGTTGAAAGCTTCAGGTGTCATCGGAACGGTCCGCCCTTACGCAACGCCGGAGCATTCCTGTGACAAATGGTGCCGGTTAACGCTACATTATCCTTAAGGGAAGGTTAACGCCGCCGTCCCTTCCACGCAGGGCCGCCCTCGCCCCCCCGCGGCCGGGAACGCTGCGCGAAATCGCCGCCCCATGGCATATTCGCCGCTGATTCGTCGGCCACCGGCCGACTTCCGGCTCTCCTTGCGCAAGCTCATGACGGTGTTTTCGGCAGCTCCCCACAGATCCCCCCGCACGCGCAGCTGGACGCATGCCGTCCCGATCGTGCTCGGCGGCATTGCTGCGGTCTGCGCGGTCGCGCTCGTCGCCTATCTGTTGTGGCCGACCTGGGGCACCCGCGGTGCGAACGCCCCGGACAAGCTGCCGGTGAGCGTGGGCGGCACGCTATTCAACCTGCCGGTGACTGCGATCCGCATGAAGATCCAGCGGCACTCCGGACCGCAGGAGCGCATCGATCTCGACTTCCTCTATCCGTCTCTCGAGCCGCCCGGCGCGCCGAAGCACGTCACCGCCGACACGGTGGAAGCGGCGGTGCAGTCGATCGACCGCATCTTCCTGTCGATCGCAGCCCATCACGATGCGCTCTCGCCCGAGCAGCGCACAGCCACGATCTATCCGCGCTATCTCGACCAGGCCGCAGCGACGCCCGTGGACGGCCTGACGATGCGGATGTTCCGCACTGAGACCCCTTACGGCAGCGAAGACTTCTATTCCGCTGCAAGCCCCGCGCTGGCCGCGCGCTGCACCCGCGATGCGGCCACCCCGGGCATGTGCCTGTCCGAGCGCCGCGTCGGCGGCGCCGACCTCACCTTCCGCTTTCCGCGCAGCTGGCTGTCGCAATGGCGCGATGCAGCGGAGGCGATGGACAGGCTGACGGCGCAGCTGCGCGGGCCGAAGGGGTAAGCGGGGCCTGTTCAGGCCAGGTCCGAAGTAAAAATTGCAAAAACAACCCCATGCACAGTAGCCAAGCGCCTGTGATTGTTCGTATTTTTCGAAGTCAAATTTTAGCGCTATGACGTCGTCATGAGGCAGTCGTGAAGCTGCTGTTCGTCATGAGAAGAGCGCGCCTGATCTTCGGTGCGTGTCCCGGACGCGCTGCAGCGTTCTTACGCTGCTGCGCAGAGCCGGGATCCAGAAGGCCCCGCGCTCCGCCGCTGCATGGGCCCCGGCTCTGCAGCGCACCGCCGAACCGGACGACGCTTCGCATCGCCGGGGAGGCGCTGCGCTGCGTCCGGGGCACGAAGCCGAACGGCCTGTGTAACTTTTATTCCTGATCGACGAGATCGTCTTCGAGGATCGCCATCTGGAACTGGAACGAGCGGTCGTCGTCCTCGTCGTCGACGAAGAGCACGCCGATGAATTCCTCGCCGATATAGACTTCGGCGGAATCGTCCTTCTTCGGCCGCGGCACGACGCGGATCTTGGGATTGCCGAATACGCGCTTCAGATACGCATCTAACTTTCTGACTTCTTTGACGTCCACGGCAAGTCTCCGATCGAAAATGGTCGGCGGGTTTTAGGACGAGACGCGACGAACCGCCAGCATGAATTGTCAAAGAATTCGGGGACCGAAAGGGCAGGAAATCCGGCCCTTTTCGCCTTCAAAGCCCCATCTCAGAGTCCCGTCTCAGAGTCCCATGGCGTTGATCATCTGATCCATGGTCCGCGACGGTTCGGCGCAGCCGGCCTCGCCGACGACCTTGGCAGGCACGCCCGCGACCGTGACGTTGTGCGGCACAGGCTTGACCACGACCGAGCCGGCGGCGATGCGCGCGCAATGGCCGATCTCGATGTTGCCGAGGATCTTTGCGCCCGCGCCGATCAGGACGCCGTGCCGGATCTTCGGATGACGATCCTCATTCTCCTTGCCGGTGCCGCCGAGCGTGACGCCGTGCAGGATCGAGACGTCGTCCTCGATCACCGCCGTCTCGCCGCAGACGAAGCCGGTGGCATGGTCGAGGAAGATGCCGCGGCCGATGCGCGCGGCAGGATTGATGTCGGTCTGGAACACCGCGGAGGCGCGGCTCTGGAGATAATACGAGAAATCCTTGCGGCCTCTCAGATAGAGCCAGTGCGCGAGGCGATGGGTCTGGATCGCGTGAAAGCCCTTGAAGTAGAGCAAGGGATCGATGAAGCGCGAGGTCGCGGGATCGCGGTCGTAGACGGCCACGAGATCGGCGCGGAAGGCGTTGCCAAGATCGGGATCGTCGCGCAGCGCGTCCATATAGGCCTGGCGCACCAAGTCGCCCGACAATGCGGAGTGATCGAGCCGCTCGGCGACGCGGTGGATCACCGAATCCTCAAGGCGGCTGTGATGCAGCACGGACGAATAGATGAAGGTCGCAAGCTCCGGCTCGCGACGGACGATGTCCTCCGCTTCGCCCCGGATCCGATCCCAGATCGGATCGAGCGATGCGAGCTTTCCTCCCGGATTGACCTGATGCACTGCCATGGATTTGCTCTTTGGGATTTGCTCTTTCGAGTGGGCTCGTTTTGCCCGCTCTATAGCATAGTTTAGGCGACGAAGTCCTGACCGGCTTGCCTGAGAGTGAACAGCGCCTTGCCCCGCGAAAGCATGCCAAGACGTTGAAACAAAAGATTTTTTTCGAAGCCCCCAAGCGGCGAGGTTGGCTCAAAGTGGTCAGAGTTTTGCCAAATTCAAGTCGGGCGGCGTCAAACTATTGGTGAATTCTCTCCCGACCGTTATTGCGAGCATGGTTCGGGGCGAGGACGGGGAGCAGATTTGAGCATCACCACCGATCAATTGCGCGCGCGCGCCGCTGATACGCTTTGGCTGCGTCTGGCGGCGGTGGCCCTGCCCCTCCTGATGATCGCGCCGGCGTTCTGGAACGGCTACCCGCTGTTGCAATGGGATACCGGCGGCTATCTGGCGCGCTGGTACGAGGGCTATCTCGTCCCCAGCCGCTCCACGGTGTTCGGCCTCTACCTGCACTATGGCGAGAGTTTTGGTTTCTGGATCAACCTCGCGGTCCAGTCGCTGGCGACGCTGTGGCTGTTGCAGCTCACCCTTCGCGTGCTCTCGATGATGCAGACTTTCCGCTTCGTCGCGATCAGCCTTGGCCTGATCCTGTCGACCGCACTGCCCTGGCTTGCGAGCATGCTGCTCACCGACATCTTCGCAGGGCTCTCGGTGCTGTCGCTGTTCCTCCTGGCCGTCGGCGCAAGCCGCACCTCGGCGCTCGAGAAAATCTCGTTGTTCGTCTTCACCGCCTTTGCCGCCGCAACCCACAGCGCCACGCTCGGCGTGCTGCTCGGCCTTTGCGTCGCGGGCTGGATCGCCCGGCCGTTTCTGAAGGAGCGCCTTCCGCTGGCGGGATTGGCGCAGGCCAGCCTCACCATCGTTGCAGGCGGCCTGATGCTGGTCTCGGCGAATTATGCGCTGTCCGGCAAGCTGGCCTGGACGCCCGGCGGTTACGGCGTCGCCTTCGGCCGCATGATGCAGGACGGCATCGTCGCGCGTTACCTCAACGACCATTGCCCGCGCGAGCGCTACAAGCTCTGTCCATATCGCAATGAGCTGCCGGCGAGCGCCGACGAGTTCCTGTGGGGCAAGAGCATGTTCAACACGCTCGGCCGCTTCGAAGGCATGAACGAGGAGATGGGTTACATCGTCGTGCAGTCGCTCAAGGATTATCCGGCCTGGCAGGCCGGCGCGGCGCTCCGGGCGATGGGCCAGCAATTGCTGCATGTCGCGACCGGCGAAGGCACCAATGGCTGGATCCCGCACACCCGCGGCATCATCGAGCGCTATATCCCCGGACAGGCCGCGCCGATGCGCGCGGCGCGGCAGCAGAATTGGGAGCTCGACTTCACCGCGATCAACTGGCTGCACGTGCCGGTGGCGCTGGCCTCAATGCTGGCGCTGCTCGCACTGCTCGGCAACGCGCTCGCAAGCCGCCGGCTCGACGATTTAACGCTGCTGGCGGCGACCGTGACGCTGGCCCTGCTCGGCAACGCCTTCATCTGCGCCGTCATCTCCGGCCCGCACGACCGCTACGGCGCGCGGATGGTGTGGGTCGCGACGTTCGTGGTGCTGATGGCGGTGGGGCGGAGGGTTGGGGAGGACGGCAAGGCGCGATGTGGTTGGAATGAAGAGTCATCGCGCTTGGTTTCGTCCGAGCAGAGAACGCTTTCATCGAAAAGCAACACCCGGAACTGACTTGGCGTTCAGCAGCCTATCCGCGTCGGCAAAGAACCAGAGTCCGATCGCACCCCTTGGCGGACTCCAGTCGCTCTCGAACGCCCCGCTTGCACGTCCGCTTGTGAGCCAAACCGGTCATTTCCCTAGACAGGCTGCCTCGCTGGGGGAATGATGGAGCTCTAGGCGAACTGGGGCCGCCGTCATGGACCTGGGAGGTTGGCTACGGAGGCTTGGCCTCGAACAATATGAGGCGGCATTCCGCGAGAATGAGATCGACGATACGGTCCTGCCGAACCTGACGGCGGAGGACTTGAAGGACCTTGGTGTCGGAATTGTCGGGCATCGCCGCAAGCTGCTCGACGCCATCGCCGCCTTGCGTGCTGAAGCGGGCGCACGGGCGCCCCTATCCGACGCTTCTTCGGCAACCTGTAAAATCGCCAAGGACACCGCCGAGCGCCGCCAAGTCACCGTGATGTTCTCGGACCTAGTCGGTTCGACGTCGCTCTCCGCACGTATGGACCCAGAGGACCTGCGCGAGATCATTTCGGCGTATCAAACGTGCATCGCCGATACGGTACGCCGCTTCGGGGGCTTCGTTGCGAAGTATATGGGCGACGGCGTGCTGATCTATTTCGGCTACCCGCAGGCTCACGAGGACGACGCTGAGCGAGCCGTTCGCGCAGGATTGGAAGCGATTGGCGCGGTTGGTGCGCTCGAGTTTTCAGTTCCGCTGCAAACCCGCATCGGTATCGCGACGGGCCTGGTCGTCGTCGGCGACTTGATCGGCACGGGATCGGCACAGGAGCAGGCGATCGTCGGCGAGACCCCAAATCTTGCTGCACGGCTTCAGAGCGTCGCCAAAGCGAACGCGGTGGTCATAGCTGAGAGCACGCGGAGACTGCTCGGGAACCTGTTCGATTTGGCGGACCTCGGATTGCAGGACCTCAAGGGCATCGATGCGCCGGCGCGAGCCTGGGCAGTGCTACAAGTGAGTTCGGTGGAAAGCCGTTTCGAGGCGTTCCACGGAAGTGGGCTGACCGAGCTAGTCGGACGGCAAGAAGAACTCGATTTGCTGCTACGGCGATGGCGGCGGGCGGCGAGCGGTGAAGGTCAGGTCGTACTGCTTGCTGGCGAGCCAGGTATCGGCAAGTCGCGATTGATAGCGGCGCTTCAGGAGCGACTTCAAATCGAGCTGCACACCAGCCTTAGGTACTTTTGCTCACCGCAGCGCGTCGACAGTGCGTTCTATCCGATCGTTACACAGCTGGAGCGCGCCGCCGGATTTTTGCGCGAACATACGCCGGAGGCGCAGCTTGACAAATTGGCGGCGCTGTTGGCGCCGGCCTCACCTCCGCAAGAGGATCAGGCCTTGCTGGCCGAGCTGCTATCGATCCCGTTCAAAGGCCGTTTTCTGCCTTTCCAGTTAACGCCTAGGGGCAGAAAGGAAAAAACTTTCGAGGCGCTGCTTCGGCAGCTCCATGGTCTAGCGCAGCAACGACCGGTGTTGATGCTCTTTGAGGACGTGCACTGGATCGATCCCAGCTCGCGCGAACTGCTCGACCTTGTAGTCGAGCGGGTCCAGCATCTACCGGTGTTGCTGGTTATTACATTCCGTCCCGAGTTCGAGCGCATCTGGGCCGGGCAGGCGCACGTCACAATGCTGTCCCTCAGCCGGCTCGACAGGCGCGAGGGCGCTGCGTTGGTTCAGCAGCTCATCGGCGAAGGGACGCTAACGAGTGATGTCGTTTCAGAGATTGTCGCGCGCACGGATGGGGTGCCGCTATTTCTCGAGGAGCTGACGAAGGCGGTGCTGGAGGCAGATGACCGCGGCGCCAAAACCGCACTCTCGCGTGTTTCAGCGACGGCGCTTGCAATTCCGGCCACTCTGCACGCCTCGCTGATGGCGCGCCTTGATCGGCTCGGATCACCCGTGAAAGAGGTGGCGCAGGTGAGTGCTGCCATCGGTCGAGAGTTCTCCTACGAACTATTACAGGCCGTAGCGGAGCGGAACTCAGCTGAACTGGATAAAGCGCTCCATCAACTGGTATCTGCCGAATTGATTTTCCGGCGCGGAATGCCACCAGACGCGGAATACAGCTTTAAGCACGCCTTAGTGCAGGATGCGGCCTATAGCACGTTGCTGCGCGGAGCCCGTCACAAGCTGCATGCACGGATTGGCAAAGCGCTCGAACAGCTCTTTCCTGAGCTTGGCAGCATCGAACCCGAGCTGTTGGCGCACCATTTCACGGAGGCCGGAGAGGCAGAGATCGCGATTTCATATTGGTTGAAGGCCGGGCGGCGTGCGGCGGGACGCTCCGCCGACGAGGAGGCCGTGCGTCATCTCAGACGGGGCCTGGAGATGTTAATGATGCTGCCGCATTCGACAGAGAAGGATCAGCAGGAACTCGAATTCCAGCTCGCCTTGGGCACGCCCTTGGCGGCTCAGCATGGCTATGGCAACCCACTCGTGGGGGCTGCACGCGATCGCGCGATCGCCTTGTGTGAAAAGTTAGGCGACACGGAGCACCTGTTGCCGAGCCTCTACGGGCAGTATGCCTATTGCATAGCGAGCGGCAGGATCCCGAAGGCACTTGAGTATTCGCAGCGCTGCCAATCGCTGGCCGCGCACACCGGTGACCGCGCGGCGCGACTGATCGCGCACCGCGCCATGGGCGCGTCGCTGCTTGAAATGGGCGAGTTCGAGGCCGCGAAAGCACAGCTGGAACAGATCCTTGCAATCGACAGGGTCGAAATGGACCAAGCTCTTTCGGTGCTTTACCTCGCGGATCCGCACTCGTCAGGTCTTGCCTATCTGGCACTGAGCCTATGGGCCTTGGGATACCCCGACCAGGCAGTCGCAGCACGCCAGAAGGCAATTAAACATGCTCTTGACGCAAACCACGCGAATACGAGCGGCATCGTTGGCATCTATGCTGGCGCACAGTTGTCGGTGTTGCTCGGCAAGATGGCCGACGTCAAGAACTACGTTGAAGACCTGAACGCACAACTTGGATCGCGCGTGCCGCTCTGGGCCATTAGTTGCGGTCAAATACTGAGCGGTTGGGCAATCGGGTGTGCAGAGCGGCTGGAAGACGGCATTGCTCTCATGAAACACGGACTACATGCCGCCGAACAACAGGTTCGGTTTCATTCTCCGCACTACTACTCACTCCTTGCGGTCCTGCAAGCACGCGCAGGAGATATGCAGGGTAGCCTGAGCGCGATCAGAAAAGCCACCGAGCTGATAGCCGACACAGGCGAATATCTCTGGCAGGCCGACGTGCTCAGAATTGAAGGCGAACTCCGATTGCTTTTCGGAGCATCCATGGAAGCGGAAGCAAGCCTTGTTCAAGCTCTCGAACTCGCCCGCAAGCAGCGGGGAAGATCGTTCGAGCTGCGCGTCGCTATGAGCATGGCGCGGCTCTGGCGCGATCGAGGCAAGCGAAACGAGGCTCGCGAGCTGCTCGCGCCGATCTACGACTGGTTCACCGAAGGCTTCGATACCCGCGATTTGAAGGAAGCGAAGGCCCTGCTCGAGGAACTCACGTGAAAGGCGAAGACCTGCGACTTCCGGTGATGGCCCCTTTGCCGACGTTCCAACCCACTTCGAGCTGAGGTCCGATAACCGCCCTTGGCGGGCTCCAGGATGCCGAAAGGCCGTCAAGCGGCTGGCGCCGGAATTCGGCCTGCTCCCAGGAACAAACTTTAATTGATTTAATTTATTTAATAGGATTTAATTTCCTTTACCCCTCCGGAGGACCTGCAATGCCAGACCAGGACGACGACCGGCGTGAGTTCTTGAAGACCTGCGGAAAGTTCGCCGCCGTGACGCCGCCGACCATCACCCTTTTGCTATCAACGTCCCTCACGTCCAACGCGATTGCACAGTCCGGCGGCAGGGCGGTCCACCACGACCATCATCACCATGGCAACAATGGCTGGGGCAACGGCGGCGGCGATGGCAGCCCCAACGGGAAGAGCGATAGAGGCCGCTGAGCCGACGTGCGACCTCCGGAAGGAGACACAATGCAGCCCAGGCGCCGCGACGTAGATTGGCACTTCGCCTCCATCATCGTCTCGCTGATATGGCTGGCGATCCTGGCTGCCGCGCTTGTAGCGGTGCTCCTCCGAGTGCAATCCTGAACGCCACAGGCCGAAGGGCCTCGCGAGAGCGAGGATCGCGGGTGCCGGAACCATAAATGGATTATTTTCCCGATCGCACGGAGGGACCGTGAGCCTGGGAGAGGCATCAGCTCGCATCCCATCGCCCGCGAACTGGTGCCTTTCCCACCGCACGTCGGTTTGAAGGTCCGCAGGTATGCGCCGCTACCTGGCCAGCAGCGTTGAACTTCAAGACCGCGCCGACCAGGCCTTCGCGCACGATGTAAGAGATCAGCGCTCCCTCTCCGGCCTGCTGCAAGTTGCCGAGCCTCGACGCGGGATATTGGATCATCCGATCGACCCAATACGCGCGACTATCTTCGGGCCCTGTCATGGTCTTCGTGCAACCGCAGCCGCAGACGATGACTGGTGTTCTCGCCAGGTTAGGACCCTATGCCGAGAGTCATAGCCCCCAACGGCAAGTGGAACGGTTGAACGGGTATCCTGTTTTCCCGGCGCCCATCCCCTAGGGCAACGCACTCGGCCCTAGCTTCATCACGCCCCAATGCCCGAAGCCGGCGCCTCCCGTGGGCCCTCAAGAGCGGCATTTGGAGCGGAAGGCGTTAATGAAGGAGTCTCGCGCGATCCTTTTGGCCCAACGGCTGAACGACCTCTCTTCCCGACTGTCAGAACTGGAAGATCTCCGCCTTCGAGTCGAAGAGGCGGAGCGACGCGCTCAGGCTGTGCATAGATTACAGTCGCCTCCCAAGACTTAACCGCGGGGCAATCTTACGTGCAAGCGTCCCTGGTTCGCGCCGACCTGAAGGGAGCGCACAGCCCCTTGGGATGGGACATTTCAGGATAGCTGGGCAACAACCGCATCGCCTCAGACATCGCCTCAGCCGCGGCGTGACAGGAAATCGAGCACGCCGTTCTTGTAGACCTTGTCGCCGACCGCGCGCATGTGGTCGCGGTTCGGAATGTCGAGCACTTCCGAGCCGGGGATGATCGCGCCGAGCGCGCTGGCGGAGCCCGCGACGTCGTCGGTCGAGCCGACCGCGATCAGCACGGGTACGCCGATCCGCGCAGCCTCGTTCCTGGTCATGAGATCTCGCGTGCCGCGCAGGCAGGCGGCAAGCGCACGGCGGTCGGAGCGGGTTTGGTCCGCAAACGCACGAAACGTGCGGCCGACGGGATCGGTGACGTCGTCGAGCCCAGGCGCCTCCAGCGCCTTCGCGACGTTCTCGCCGGGGCCGGTGCCCTCGATCAGGCCACCGATGCCGATGCCGCCGAGGATCGCCGAGCGCAGGCGTTGCGGCTCGTTGAGGGAGAGCCAGGCCGTCATGCGCCCGCCCATCGAATAGCCCATGATGTCGGCCTGCGGGATCGCGAGATGGTCCATCAGCGCGAGCACGTCGCCGGCCATGGTCGGGATCGAGTACTGCGCGGGCTCGTACAGCTTTGCACTTTCGCCATGGCCGCGATTGTCGAGCGCGATCACGCGGCGGCCGTTCTTGCGCAGCTCCGAGACCCAGGTCGGATAGACCCAGTTCACGTTCTTGCTCGAGGCAAAACCGTGCACCAGGATGATCGGATCGCCCTCGCCTTCATCGAGATAGGCAATTTCAACGGCGCCGTTGTGAAAGCTCGGCATCAGCAGTTCCGTGGTGTTGTGGGGAGTGATTGATCTTAGAGCACGATCCGGCAAAGCGTGCAGCGGTTTTCCGGCAACATCATGCTCAAACAATAGCCTGAAGCGCCGCGCGCCTCAGGCCGTGACGGCCGCGTTTGCCAGAGCAGCCTCGGCTGCGATCTGGGCACGGCGAAGCCGCCGCGCCCGCTTGCGATCGCACCAGGCCTGGGTGAGGCGCTCGGTGGTCGCCTTGATGGAGGAGAGAAGGCCGAACAGCGTTAGCGCCGCACTGAGCAGCCACAGCGCCAGATCGAACGCGCCGCCGATCAGCAGCAACGCGCCGCGGCCGAGCAGCTTCACGATCGCGCGCGTCTTGCCGCCTTGCGCTTCGGCAAGCCGCGCCGCTCGCGCGACGTCCTTGGGACCTTCGGCGATCCGCAGCGTATCCATCGCCCCGCGCGTGCCGGTCTTTTCGGCGACGCGCGTGACGTCCTTGCCGAGCCGGACCAGCGCACCGGCCTTCTCGGCCCGGAACGCGGCCTTGATGGCGCTGACGGTCTCGCCCGGCCGCAGCACCGAGCCTGATACCACCGCATTGCGCAACGCCGGCGTGTCGACGACGTCGCGCGCCGAACGGCCGGCCCAGACGGCGAGCCCCTCGCCGAGCCGCCCGACTTTGCGCGCATCCTTCACCAGCGTCAGTCCGGCGCGCACCGGCGCCGCGCCACCGACCGACACGTAAGTTGCCGCCGTCACCGCAAGGCCCGCGGCCGCAAGCCCGAGCACGAGACGATCGGTGTCCTCGCCCATGGCAAGATGCTTGCCCTCGCGCACCACGTCCCTGACGTCGCCGATCACGAAGAGGTCGCCGGCCACCGTCCCGGAGAGGCTTGCGACATCGTCGGCATTGCCGGTGACAAGGCCGGTGGCGAACCGTTTGGCGAAATGCGAGGTGGAGCTTTCGGCTTTGACCGCGTCATTGACGCGGCTCAGAAGGTCGTCGGGCAGCGCGATGTTGCGATCGCGCGCGAGCACGACGAAACTGTCGGCGAGATCGGCATCGCCGGCGGCGAGCGCGGCCTCGATGTTGTCCTGGACCAGGTGGTCGTTCTGCCGCAGCAATGCATCGAGCTTCAGCTCGGAGAGCACGGCCGGATCATCCTGGGCGGCGAGGATGGCGCCGGCCTCACGGGCATGCGGCGCTACCTGCGCGAGCAGAAAGCTGCACGCCGCGATACCGGTCAACGCTGTGCTGATTCGCAGCCACTTCATGTGGAAAACCCGGGCAGTCCCTTGGGCCGTTTGCGCCTGATGATTCGTCTTTCGTCGCAAATTCGCTCGTCCACAGACATAGTATGCCAAAATTGCGACACAACGTCCCCGACGAAAGAAGGGCTTCTCTCAGGCCTTAAGATTGTGTCGAATTTGCATGAGCAAATGAGCATGGGGCAATTGCGAACCTTTCGGTTCCGCTGGACTAGCAATCACCTGCACCCGCCAGTATGGTCCGCGGCGCCTTAAAGATGCCGCGTCAGTTCTTGATTGTGTCTGCCGCCATTGCCACTCCAGGATGAGTTACGATGTCCGACCATGTCGTCCCGCACTTCCATAACGATGCCGGTGTCCCCGTCATCGAGATCGGCTCGCAAGAGTTCATGTGCGTGGGCGCCAACCCTCCGTTCGACCATCCGCACGTCTTCCTCGACCTCGGCAACGACAACGAGATCATCTGCCCCTACTGCTCGACGCTGTACCGCTTCGCGGCCGACCTGAAGGCGGGCGAAGCCCGCCCGCCGGAATGCGTCCTGAAGGACAAGGTGGCCTGACCGCTTCCATCGGTCAGGGGTGGCGCTCTCCCGCACGATTGTCATCGCCGGTGCCGGCATCGGTGGACTGACGGCCGCGCTGGCGCTGGCGGCCCGCGGCTTCCGCATCGTCGTGCTGGAAAAGGCCGAGCGGCTCGAGGAAGTCGGCGCCGGCCTGCAACTCTCTCCCAATGCCAGCCGCGTGCTGGTCGAGCTTGGCCTTGCCGAGCGCCTCAAGCTGCGCGCCGTCACGCCGGAGGCGGTCTCGATCATGAGCGCGCGGGCCGGCGGCGAGCTGCTGCGCATGCCGCTCGGTGAAGCAGCTTCGCTGCGGGCCGGCGCCCCCTATTGGGTGGTGCACCGCGCCGACCTGCAATCCGCGCTGGCCGGTGCTGTTGCCGATCATCCCGATATCGACCTGAAGCTGGGCGCGACCTTCGAAGACGTCGCGCCGCATGCCAAGGGGCTCACGGTCGTCCATCGCAGCGGCACGATCCGCCGCAGCGATCTCGCCAGCGCGCTGATCGGCGCCGACGGGATCTGGTCGACGGTCCGCCAGCATCTGTTTCCCGAGGTGCAGCCGCGCTTCTCCGGGCTGATCGCCTGGCGCGGCACGCTGGATGCCACGCAGCTGCCGAAGGATTACACCGCGCGCCGGGTGCAGCTGTGGATGGGGCCGAATGCCCATCTCGTCGCCTATCCGATCGCGGGCGGACGCCAGATCAACGTGGTGGCGGTGCTGCCGGGCACCTGGAACAGGCCGGGCTGGAGCACGCCCGGCGATCCCCTCGAGGTGATGGACGCCTTTGCCGGCCCACGCTGGCCCGCCTCGGCGCGCATGATGCTCGCCACGGTCGACAGCTGGCGGAAATGGGCGCTGTTCGGCGTGCCCGACGGCTGCCCCTGGAGCAAAGGTCCGGTGGCGCTGCTCGGCGACGCCGTGCATGCGATGCTGCCTTTTGCAGCCCAGGGCGCCGGCATGGCGATCGAGGATGCCGCGGTGCTCGCCCGGCACCTGAGCCCTGAGGCCGCCGAGAGCACGGCGGGCGTCAGTGCGGCGCTGACGCAGTACGGCCGTGCCCGTCAGGCGCGGGTGCGGCGGGTGCAGCGGACCGCGCGGCAGCAGGGCCGCATCTATCATCTCAGCGGACCGCTTGCGGCCGCACGCGATCTTGCGATCCGCGCGCTCGGCCCGGACCGCATGCTGGCGCGGCAGGACTGGATCTACGGCTGGCGGCCCTGATGCGAAGCGCCGCCGGCGCCGCGCCTCAGCGGGCCGTTTTCCCGGATTTCGAAGCGGGCTTGGCAGTCGCCGCAGGCGACAATTGCGTGGCAGGCGGGGTCGCCTCCGGCGGCGTTTCCCGGCACTTGTTGCGGCGCCAGGCGTCCTCGGCCATTTGCGCCGACCCGCGTACGGCAACATAGTCGTTGCGATAGGCGAGCTCGGACACCACGGCGCCACCGGTCCCGGTCTCGGCCTTCTCCATCAGCCCCCGCAAATCGTCAGTGCGTTTGGCGAGCGACTTGCGCTCAGCCTCCAGCTGCTTGCAGTCGTACAATTCGTATTTGGCGGGATCGGCAAAGGCCGGCGCGACCGTCTCGCTCATGCCGGCGCAGCCGGACAGCGCGGCGCCGGTCGCAAGCAGCGCGAGGAGCGCGCCGAAGCCGCGCGGCGAAGTGGAAAACGAAGCAGCCATGCCGGATGAATAGTCCCCGTGGATTGAGAATGCCTAAAGCAACAACAGATGTCCGGATTGAGGCTTTGCCTTGTGCGCCCGGCTCGCTTAAGGAAGAACGTCCCCGGCTAACGCAAAGTCACCAATTCCAGACGCCCGGGGATGGACTTAAGTGTTTGATCTCGTTGGATCAAGCGGGCATGGCGGAATTGGTAGACGCAAGGGACTTAAAATCCCTCGGTGCGCAAGCGCTGTGCCGGTTCGACCCCGGCTGCCCGCACCACGAGATTTGATGCTCCCGCGCGGCCGCCGCCTCCGGAAAACAGGCTTGCAAGCCGCGACGCGCGCCGGGCCACTGGTCAACGCGGCCGGCCGCCCGCTTCAGCCAAACGATGATCGAACGTGTCCGGTGACGTCTCGATCTGCCCGAGAGCTTTGTTGCTCGGCTTCGGCATCTGAAGATCGCCCTCTTCCGAGTCCGAGCAGCCGCTTCGTCGAAAGCAGGCGACGATATCCGATCGATGATCGAGGCGGGATTTCAGCGCATCGGGCGCTCGTTGGAGCGCGTCACGTTCCTGTCGCAAGAGCCGTCAACTTTAAGGCGATTGTGCCTCACATGTCCTTGAGAAATGCGGCGCTCGCTGCTAACCCGGGCCAGAACAAGGCGCAGGCTCCATGGCTCAAACCTCCTTTCCCGCCCAGTCCACGACGGAAGGCCTGAAAGTCGGGGCCGATACGTATTCGAGCGCGATCGCCGACGCGCAGAACTACATGAACTGGGTCATCGACCAGTTCCGCCCCTACCTGAAAGGTGACATCGTCGAGGTCGGGTTCGGGCATGGGCTCTACAGCAGAGTGCTCGGAGAGCTTGGCGATTATTGCGGCGTGGACCACGACCGCGAAAGCGTCGAACGTGCCGCCAAGGCGATGCCCGATCGCAAGTTCGCCGTCTGCGACATTCTGGTCCGCGATCAGCTGAGTTCCCTGTTTCCCCAAGGCGTCGATGCGGTCTTCACCATCAACGTGCTCGAACATATCGAGGATGACGCCACGGCGGTTGCCAACCTGGTGCAGGTGCTCAAGCCCGGAGGCCATCTCCTGATCAGCGTTCCCGCCCTGATGCTGCTCTACAACGATCTCGATCGCCTGGCGGGACACTGCCGCCGCTACACCACGGCGCGCCTCGCCAAGCTGCTCGCCGATCAACCGGTCGAGCTGGTTCGGCTGAACTACTTCAATCCGATCGGCGGGCTTGGGTGGCTTGCCAATCGCCTGAAGCGACACCAGTCGCTGAACGATGCCGCCGTCAACGGGCAGATCGCCCTGTTCGACAAATATGCCGTGCCGCTGTCGCGGGCGCTCGATCCGCTCTCGCGAAGCTTCTTTGGGCAATCCGTCACCTGCATTGCACGCCGCTTATGATTTCAGTCGTCATTCCCGCGCTCAACGAGCGCAACGGCATCGTCGAAACCATTGATCGAGCCAAGGCGGCTCTCGACGGCGCTCAGCTCACTCCGTATGAGATCATCATCGTCGACGACGGTTCGGCCGACGGCACCGGCGAGCTCGCCGAACAGGCGGGTGCAAAGGTGCTCAGGCATCCTCACAACATCGGCTATGGCCGCTCGCTGAAGGACGGAATTCGCGCCGCATCCTACGACATGATCGTCATCAGCGATGCGGATGGCTCCTACCCGATGGAGGCGATCCCGGCCCTCGTCGCGCGCTTCAAGCAGGGTTTCGACATGGTCGTCGGCGCCAGGACCGGGCCCAACTACCGCGAGTCGAGGCTGAAGTCGCCGCTACGCGCCATCCTCAAGGCGATCGTCGAATTCACCGCAAACCGCGAGATCCCCGACATCAATTCCGGCCTGCGCGTGTTCGGCAGGCAGGTCGCGATCTCCTATTTCGAGCATGTCAGCGACCTCTTCAGCTTCACGACGTCGCTGACGCTCGCCTACATGATGAACGCGAAGTTCGTCGACTACATCGACATCGATTACAAGGAGCGCATCGGCCGCTCCAAGGTGAACCTGTTCCGCGACTCCATTCGGACCCTGCAATACGTCCTGGAGGCCTGCACCTACTACAATCCGCTGAAGATCTTCGTTCTGCTGGCGATGATGTGCATGGCGCTCGCGCTGGTCTCACTGATCGGCGGGATCATCCTGCAGCTCGTCAGCGCCTTCGTCCTCGGCGTCGGCGCGATCCTGCTCAGCATTCTCGTCGTCGCCATGGGACTGCTCGCGGTGCTGCTGAAGCAGATCATGAATCAGCGACCATGACCTCCCGCGGCAAGGGAACGCGATGTGCGGCATAGCGGGCATCTTTCATCGTGACGGCCGGCCCGCCGACGGCCGCGCGGTTGCGGCGATGTCGGCAGCACTGGTCCACCGCGGGCCGGACGGCGGGAGCACCTGGCTGGACGGCCCTGTCGGCCTCGCCCACCGCCGGCTCGCCATCCGCGATCTCTCCGATGCCGGTCGCCAGCCGATGCTCGATGCCTCGGAGCGCATCGTCGTCACCTACAACGGAGAGATCTACAACGATCACGAATTGCGCAGCGAGCTCGAGCGATCATTCGGCGTCCGCTTTCGCAGCACCTGCGACACCGAGATCCTTCCTTACGCCTATCTCGCCTGGGGTGAGGCGATGTTCGAACGCCTCGAGGGTTTTTTCGCGATCGGCCTGTGGGATCGGCAGGAGCGCCGCCTGATCCTGGCGCGCGACGGCATCGGGATCAAGCCGCTCTATTATTCCGAAAGCAGCAGCAGCGTCCTGTTCGCAAGCGAGATCAAGGGACTTACGGCGAGCGGAGACGTCGCCGCGCGGATCGACCCGGTGGCCCTGCATACCTATCTCGCCGCAGGCCATCCAGGAACGCGACAGAGCCTGTACCAGGACATCAAGCAGCTCCCGCCCGGCACGATGATCGGATTCACCGACCGCGAGCGGACCGAGCGACGGTTCTGGCGGCCGGTGCGCGCGCCCGTGATCCGCGACCTCGATGAAGCCGTTGTCCGGCTGCAATCGACGATCGAGACCGTGGTGAAGAGCCAGATGGTGAGCGACGTGCCGCTCGCCGTGCTGCAGAGCGGCGGCATCGACAGTTCGCTGATCAGCCTCACGCTCGGCCGGCTCGGTTTGAAGCCGCCGCTGTTCACGGCCGGCTTCACCGAGAAAAGCCATGACGAAACCGCGGTGGCGCAGCAGATCGCCACCGCCGCCGGCCTCTCGCTCAACGTCATCGACGGGGAAGCGGGCGAGGATGCCGAGGCGGCGCTGCGGGCGGTGGTCTATCATTTCGACGGCCAATGCGCCGACACGGGCGCGCTCGGCTTCTATCATCTGGCTGGCGCGGTCCGCCGGCATTCCACGGTGGTCCTGTCCGGCGACGGCGGCGACGAATTCTTCGCGGGATATGAAACCTATGCCGCGACCATGATGGCGGAGCGCGCGCGCCATTTCGTCCCGCGCGGCCTTGCCGGCCTGACCGGGCGCCTCGCCTATGCGTCGGTGCGCGGCAACGAGAAGCGGCTTCCGGCCGCGGCGCAACTCGCCCGCTTTGCACTCGGGTTGGGTGAAGCCGGCAACAGCCCTCATCTGCAATGGCGGCGGCTCGTTCCCCGCTTTCTCGCCGAGAGGATCTATGATCGCGCGATGGCCGATCTTGCATCGGCCGATCCGTTCGCGGAATACGCCGAATATTATTCGGAGCCGCATGACAATTTGCTGGATCGGGCGCTGATCGCTGACCAGCGCTTCCATCTGCAAAGCGTCCTCACCAAGGTCGATGCCATGAGCATGGCGCATGGTCTCGAAGTGCGCGTGCCGATCCTGGACCGACGGGTCATGGACCTCGCCGGCAGTCTCGATGTCTCGCTGCTCAATCCCTGGCCCAAGGGGGCGCCGAAATATGTGCTGCGCAAGCTCGCCGAGCGCCTGGGCATGCCGGGTGAGGCCGCATGGTCGCGCAAGCGCGGCTTCAACGTGCCGATCGCGCAACTGATGCGACGCGGTGGGCTGCGGCCGATCTGCGATCGGGTGCTCGGCCGCGAGGCTGACGTTTTTGCGCCCTTCCTGAAACCGGAGGCGATCCGGCTGCTATGGAATGCGCATCGCGAGGCCAGGAGCGACAATGCGTTCGCGCTGTGGCCGATCCTGACGCTGGGCATCTGGTTGACGGGGCTTGCGGCCCCCTCGCCGCGCCGAGCCTAGGGAGCAGGCGCATGCCGGACCTGAAGGACCAAACGATCAACGATTTCGGCGAGCAATGGACCGCATTCCGCGAAAATCCCGGCTATTACGGCTCGGCGGACCTGCTCGCCGATCTGTTCGGTCCGTTGCTTTCCCTCGACGAGGTCAAGGGCAAGCGGATCGCCGATATCGGGAGCGGCACGGGGCGCATCGTCAACATGCTGCTCGATGCCGGGGCGGATCGTGTCGTCGCGGTCGAACCGTCCGATGCCATGCTGGTCCTGAAGGACAACACGGCGGCGCGCGCGGAGCGCGTCGACTATCTGCAGGCGCCCGGCGACCGGTTGCCGCCCGATCTCGGGCTCGACTATGTGGTTTCGATGGGGGTGCTGCATCACATCCCCGAACCGGCGCCGGTGGTTCGCGCGGCCTATGATGCCTTGCGCCCCGGCGGGCGCTGCATCGTCTGGCTCTACGGCTACGAAGGCAACGAGACCTATCTGTCGCTCGCGATCCCGCTGCGCAAGCTCACCGTGCTGCTGCCGCACCGGCTGCTGGTGGTGCTGTCGCATGGTCTGGAATGGGCACTGACGGCCTATATCGGGCTGTGCCGGATATTGCCGCTACCGATGCGGTCCTACATGCGTTCGGTGCTGGCGAAGTTTCCGCGCAGCGTTCGCCGCTTGACCATCTACGACCAGCTCAATCCCGCCTACGCGAAATACTACACGCGCGCCGAAGCGGAGGCGCTGCTGTCGGATGGCGGATTCGGGGATGTCAGGCTCTACCACCGCCACGGCTATAGCTGGACCGTGTCCGGCACACGGCTCGCATGACGGGCGTCGAGCAGCAGCACCCAGAAGAACATCAGCGCGCTGAAGAGCAGGATGAAACTGTCCTCGAGGGGAGTCCCCGCAACGGAGATCAATGAGGGCATCAGGAGACCGACGGTGAGCGCGGCGGCGAGTGCCGTGGCCGGAAGATCGACCAGCAGGATCGCGGCATAGAGCGCGAGCTCGAAGAAGGCATATTCCTTCAGGCGCGGCGAGCTGAGATAGAGCGCAAACATGGCCAGCACCGTGATGCGCATCGCGACGTGGGGGTGATCCATCAGCCAGCGATCCAGTCGCGCGAGCAGCGAACCTCCCTCGTGCGCCGGCCGGCTCCCGATCAAGCGCAGGATGGACAGGGCGAACGGCACGAGCACCAATGCGGTCGCGGCGAATGCGTATGTTGCGAAGATCGCCGGCTTGCTATCGATCAGGCCCACATGGCCCATCAGATCCCGCGCCAGCAGCAGCAGGGACGGATTGCTCTCGAAGAGCTCGACGAGGTGCTGGTCCGGAATCTTTCCGGCCATCGCAAGCTGCCAGCTCGCGAACAGATCGGGGTATGCCAGCCGCGATATCAGGATCGGCAAGGCGAAGCTGAACACAGCCATCGCGATCAGCGTCAGCTTGCGGCCGCGCGGCAGCGGCAGGAAATAGAGCGCGCCCAGCACGGGAAAGAACACCAGCTTGAACGACATCACGAGACCGAGCAGCGCAGCGCCGGCCAGGCGCGACGGAAAGCTGCGGTCCTCCGACGGACCGGATGCGGGCAGAGAAAGCAGCAGCCTCAGCGCGATCGCGGTCAGCACGCCGCTCAGGATCGCGAAATTGCCGGACGCCTGCACCCATTCGAAACCGACGAATGCGCCGAGCGCGCAGAGCACCCTGAGCCCAACGTCGCGAGCGCTCGGGCGCGTTCGGCCGAGACCGGGCAAGAGGAGGCCGCAGAGCACGGCAAGGACGGGAAAGATAGTTTTGTAATGAGCGACCAGAATGCCGCCCGCGCAGAAGGGACGGAAGGCCTCCAGCGTCACCGGCAGGTAGGGATAAGAGAGCTTGGTGCCCCTCAGGTTCTTGACGAAGTAGGGATCGAGTCCGCCGGCATAGGCATCCACCGCCGCGCAATTGACGCGGGTGTCCCAGCCATATCTCACATCGAGCACGGCGTCGTGGGCGAGATTGCCGAACACCAAAAACGCGGTCAGTGCGATCAGGCAGGCAAGCCAGATGTTTCGCCTCGAAGCCATGTCGGCCGAGGGCTCCAACCATCGTGCTGTACCGGTGACATCAGACACAATCGGATACCTTGTCTGGCCTGGTTCTCTCGGCGCCAGCGCGGCGCCTCATTGATCGGCCGCCACAGTGGACAGGAGGCGTTTCCGTTTCATCCCGCCGGGCCGGCCTGCCTCGCCTGGCGCCGATCTTTAGGGAGGGATGGTGAATCACTGGTTTCCGGGCCATAGCAGGGGCTCGCGGGGGCTCCCTCACCAATTCTTGTCCGCCCCTCCCCCGCCTGCCAGCCATCCCGAAACATGGGTTGTGCAACGCAGCATGGCCGATGGATAAAGTCGCTCAATTTCAGAGGTGAGCTTCTTGTCTGACGTCAATGCCGACGATTGGGTGTCCTCGGGACACCGCCCGATGGGATTTCCAGAATTCGTCATCGTGATCGCGTCCATCATGGCGCTCAATCCGCTTGCGATGGACATGATGCTGCCCGCACTGCCCAATATCGGGGCAGCCTTCAACATTCCCGTCGCCAACCATCTCCAGCTGGTGCTGTCGACCTTCCTGATCGGTTTCGGCGCCGGTCAGTTCGTCATGGGCCCGCTGTCGGACCGTTTTGGCCGCCGCCCGGTGCTGCTCGGCGGCATGGCGGTCTATGCGGTGGCGAGCGTGCTGGCGGTCGCGGCGCCCTCGTTCGAGACGCTGCTGCTGGCGCGCGCGCTGCAGGGGCTCGGCACCTCGGCGACGCGCGTGATCGCGACCTCGATCGTGCGCGATTGCTATGTCGGCCGCCGCATGGCGAGCGTGATGTCGCTCGCCATGATGGTGTTCATCGCGGTGCCCGTGATCGCCCCCTCGTTCGGACAGGCGGTGCTGCTGGTGACGGCGTGGCGAGGCATCTTCGTGGTGCTGATGCTGTACGGCCTGCTCGCGCTCGCATGGTGCGTGCTGCGGCTGCCTGAAACCCTTCCCGAGTCCGAGCGCCGGTCGCTGGCGCCCGCCGACGTGCTCTCGGCATTCCGGCAGACCCTGACCAACCGCCAGACCATCGGCTATGCCACGGCCGCCGGCAGCGTCATCGGCGCGCTGTTTGCCTATGTCTTCTGCGCCCAGCAGGTCTTCACCGGCGTCTATCACCTCGGCCATTATTTCCCGCTCGCCTTCGCCGCGATTGCAGCCGGCACAGCCGTCGCCGGCTTCCTCAATGCGAGGCTGGTCGGGCGGCTCGGCATGCGCGTGATCTCGCATGGCGCGCTGACGCTCTACACCATCGTCGCCGCCGTGATGCTGCTGACGGAAATGCTCGGCGTCCTGCCGCTTGCCCTGTTCATGGTGCTCTCGGCCCTGATGATGTTCTCGTTCGGCATGATGGTTGCCAACTTCACCGCGCTCGCGATGGAGCCGCAGGGCCACATCGCGGGCACCGCCTCCTCGCTCTACGGCTCGATCACGACGCTGATCGGAATCGTGGTCGGCATGGCGATCGGACAGAGCTTCGACGGCACGCTGCTGCCGTTCTCGGTCGGCTTCTTCCTGTCGACGCTTGCTGCGCTCGCGATCGTGCTGGTGGTGGAAAAGGGCCGGCTGTTCAAGCCGCATCATCGCCCGATCGGTTAAGGAACTTCCCGGCGGCCTCTATGTTGTCGTGCAGCAATTTCGAAAGGCCGCTGCGATGGAACTGGAACACCGCGAAGATCACCGCGACGTCGAGCCACAAACGACGGAACGTTCGCAGTCAAGCCCCGGGCAGGCCGCGTTGACGACGCCTTTTGCGAGCGAAGGGCTGGAGCAGCTGCGCGACAGCCATTGCTGAGCGCGGCGTCTACTCGGTCGCTCGCCGGCTGGCGCTGAAATCATCCGCAGTGCTCTTGGGGATCATCCGCATTCCCCGGGGACGCGCCATCACAACGACCACTTCTCGCGTCAGACCGGGCCGCCCCCACAGGGTGGCCCGCACGGTGAACTCACGCCTGACGAAGTGTCCGGTCTGCGAGGACGCCCACGCCATCCATCGATTGCAAGACTCCTGGTCGCGGAAACACAGCGCGGCCCAGCCCCGGTCGAGCGGCGTTTTGCGCGGCAAGCCCAACGTCTGATCGTACTCGAAGGGCCCCGCATTACGCGGATGGTCCGGGCTGTAGAACGCGGTGGCAAAGACCAGCGAACCATCACCACTCACGGCGCTCAGCGGCACGCCAGTCAGCTCGCGCCACTCGCGCGTCAATTCACTGGCCGCCTGGGCGTAGAGATTCCGGCCCTCCTCATAACCGTGATCGTTGCGATAGACGGCATGGATCGGCGCGGCGATCAGGACGGCCGCGAGCGCGACGCCGGCCACGATCACGGTGAGGTTGACCGTGTAGAAGCGCTCGATCGGGTAGCTTGTGCCGCAGACCACGAGAACGGTGAACAGGAACAGTCCCTGCAACGCCCACAGCGACGGCAGATCGGTGCCCATCACGAGCGACGTCGCCACCGGCAGCACGATCGTGCCCATCGTGACGTAGAGCAAGAGCCGCAGGCCCGGGCTCATTGCCGCGAAGTCCGCCGGAAACTGCTTCAAGCGCGTTCCAGCGACGAGCACCCAGAACACGGCCGAGATGCTCATCGCCGCCGCCAGCCCCAACAGAAAGTTTCTCGCCTCGCCGAGTGAGGTCGCAGCGTTGCCGCCTGCGTGCGCCAGCGCGTAGGTGAAAGTCGACGCGCCCGTCGTCGCGAGCCAATAGATGTGGGGTGACAGCGCCGCAAGCCCGACGACGACCGAGATCCAGGGCGAAGCGGAGGTGAAATAAGCGCGCCGCGCCGGGTGCGCCAGCGCGGCAAACGCGAAGCTCGTGACGAGAAAGATCGAATAATATTTGCCGACCATCGCCAGCGCCGTCGTGCATCCCATGGCGACCGCCCACAGCGGGGCGCGCGTCTCGAAGGCGCGCAGGAAGCACCAGGTCGCCAGCGGCCAGACCGCCAGCAGCACCGAATTGGCGTTGAAGCGCTGGGCGTGGAATTGATAGACCGGCGTCAGCATCAGGAGCAAAAGCACCAGGATACGCTTATGCCCGGTCACGAATTGCCGCGCGATCCGGTCGACGAAGATCAGCGCAAGCCCGGCATTGACCATCGCCATCAACTGCAACGACCAGTCGCTGAGCGGGAAGACAGAGGTCCAGCTAGCGGCAATCCAGCCGGTCAAGGGCGGATGCTTGTGATAGCCCCAGGCGAAATGCTGCCCCAGCGTCCAGGCCTCGAGCGTATCGGGGTGCAGGCCGCCGCCGGCATAGGCGATCACCAGATAGAGCGTCCAGACCGCGACGAAGCAGCCAATGAGAAGCGGCACGGCCCATCCCGCCTCGACGCCGTCGAGCCAATGCAGGAAAGGCCGCCGCCAACGCGCCGGCGCGCGATCGGACCGTTCGGCCGTCGCCTGGAATGCAAAATCGATCGGCACGGGAATCAAACTGAGGAAGGGAAAGTGATGCGTAAGGACGGCACATCTATTTCAGGATTGAAACAAATAGCAATGATTGGAAACTGGAAAGGTTAAAAGCCCCACCGTTTCAAGCTGACGTGAGGCTGACAAATGGCAGCGGCGCCGCTGATGACAGCGGCGCCGCGTGGTGAAGACAGCGAAGGGCTGCGTGAATCCGCCTCCCCTTACTCCGACTTGTCGACGTTCCAGAACAGCGGGGTCGCCGGGCCGTCGAGCACGCCGGTCAGCGATTTGCGCCAGCCGCTCGGCAGCAGATACTGCCCGAGCGGGATGTAGATCACCTGCTCATAGGCTTCCTTCTGAATGTCGGCGGCGATCTTCTTCTGCTCGTCGATCGAGGGCGCGCGGACGAAGGCGTCCTTGAGCTGCTCGATCTTGGGGTCTTCCGCCCAGCCGAACCAGCCGCCCTTCTTGCCCTGGCCGCCGATCGAGAGATTGGCGATCGGGTTGGAGACGTCGGCCGCGACCCAGTTGGTGAAGAACATGTTCCAGCCACCCTCCTTCGGCGGCTTCTGGCTGGCACGGCGGCTCACCACCGTCTGCCAATCGGTCGCTTGCAGGTCGACCTTGAAGCCGGCTTCGCGCAGCAGCTGAGCCGCAACGATCGGCTGCGCCTTGAGCGTGGTGACATCGCCGGGCGCCATGACCACGACCGGGGTGCCGTCGTAGCCGGACTCGGCGAGCGCCTTCTTGGCTTCCGCCATGCCGTTGCCCTTGATCAGGGTTTCGGCGCCGACATCGGTCGCGAACGGCGTGTCGCACACGAAGAACGCGCCGCAGATCTTCTGGTATTTGGCGTTGCCGACCAGCGCGTCGAGAACGTCCTTCTGGTTCATCGCCAGAAGAGCGGCACGTCGCACCTTCACGTTGTCGAACGGCGGATAGAGGAAGTTCATCCGGCCGAGCGTCTGAAAGCCGAACTTGTTCGAGACCTCGATGGTGATCTCCTTGTTCGCCTCCAGCACCGGCAACATGTCGTAGGGCAGGTTCTCCATGAAGTCGATGTCGCCCGACTGCAGCGCGTTCACTGCGGTCTGCGAATCCGGCATGGTGATCCATTCGACGCGGTCGACCTTCGCCACCTTGCCGCCGGAGGTCCAGCTCGCCGGCTCCTTGCGCGGCAAATAGTCGGTGTTCTTGACGTAGACCGCCTTCACGCCGGGCTGGAATTCCGACGCCACGAACTTGAACGGGCCCGAGCCGATCTGCTCGGGGATCTGCTTGTCCGGCGGCGTCTCGGCGAGGCGCTTCGGCATCATGAAGGCGACGCGCGAGGACGGCTTGCCGATGGAATCGAGCACGAGGCCGTAGGGCTCCTTCAGCTTCAGCGTGATGGTCTTGGCGTCGGTCGCCTCGATGCTCGCGGTGAAGTCCAGGAGCTTCTGGCCCATGCCGTCGACCGCGCCCCAGCGCTTCAGCGAAGCGACGCAATCTTCCGCCGTTACCGGTGCGCCGTCATGCCACTTCAGGCCGTCGCGCAGCGTGAAGGTGTAGGTGAGCTTGTCGTCGGAGATCTTCCAGTCCGCCATCTGCGGCTGGATCTTGAAGCTCGAATCGGGGGCCACCAGCGTGTCGTAGACCATGTAGCCATGGTCACGCGTGATGTAGGCCGTGGTGAAGATCGGATCGATGATGCGCAGATCCGAATGCATCACCGCCGTAATGGTCTTGCCGGCTGCAAGCACTGGCGAGGCAAGCGCCGTCGAAAGCGCGACGACGGACAGCGCAAGTTTGGAGGCAAACGCGCGAGGCCCCCGGCGCATGAAGTGGAACATAAAAAGTTTCTCCTGACGTGAAACTGTTCAAAGGCAGGTTATTGGTTAAGCATGCGGCTCGTTCCTTGGGCGAACTAACCTCATGCAATGCCTTTATCTTTCGAGACTTGCAGACAGTGCCGAGCGCGTCAATCCGGTTTCGCTGCAGGCCCTGGCGGCGCAGGCACGGGCTCCACAAGGATCGGTTTGGCTCTACAACACTCTCCACTCGTCTCGCCTCGCGGCGATGCAATGCGCGTTCCATCTTTCGAAGCTTGAGAGACATTGAGATGAATCCAGCCAATCTTCCTTTCGATTCCGAGGCGATGCTCCAGGGTCTGCGCGGCTGGGTCGAATGCGAAAGCCCGACCTGGGACGCTGGTGCCGTAAACCGCATGCTCGATATCGCAGCGCGGGATATGGCGATCATGGGTGCGACGATCGAGCGCATCGCCGGCCGGCAGGGCTTCGGCGGCGTGATCCGCGCGCGCTTTCCGCATCCAAGGCAAGGCGAGCCCGGCATCCTGATCGCCGGCCACATGGATACCGTCCACCCGGTCGGCACCATCGAGAAGCTGAAATGGCGGCGCGAGGGCAACAGGTGCTACGGCCCCGGCATCTACGACATGAAGGGCGGCAACTACCTCTCGCTGGA
The DNA here is from genome assembly GCF_036247965.1 of Bradyrhizobium sp. TM233. Classification (NCBI taxonomy): domain Bacteria; kingdom Pseudomonadati; phylum Pseudomonadota; class Alphaproteobacteria; order Hyphomicrobiales; family Nitrobacteraceae; genus Bradyrhizobium; species Bradyrhizobium sp. TM233. The sequence goes on from NZ_BTIG01000003.1 coordinate 248,872, forward strand.
AGCGATCCGGGAGCTGGCGCGCGCATCCTTCACCACGCCGCTGCCGATCACCGTGCTGTTCACGCCGGACGAGGAAGTCGGCACACCCTCGACGCGCGACATCATCGAGGCGGAAGCCGCGCGCAACAAATATGTGCTGGTGCCCGAGCCCGGCCGCGCCGACAACGGCGTCACCACCGGACGTTACGCCATCGCACGCTTCAATCTCGAGGCGACCGGCCGGCCGAGCCATGCCGGCGCGACGCTGTCGGCGGGACGCTCGGCGATCCGCGAGATGGCGCGGCAGATCCTCGCCATCGACGCCATGACGACGGAGGACTGCACCTTCTCGGTCGGCGTCGTGCATGGCGGGCAATGGGTCAATTGCGTCGCCACGACCGCCACCGGCGAAGCGCTCTCGATGGCCAAGCGGCAGGCAGATCTCGACCGCGGGGTCGAGCGGATGCTGGCGCTGTCGGGCACGGCCAACGACGTCGCCTTCAAGGTCACGCGCGGCGTGACGCGGCCGGTGTGGGAGCCGGATGCCGGCACCATGGCGCTGTATGAGAAGGCGCGCGGCATCGCCAAGTCGCTCGGCGCCGAACTGCCGCATGCGAGTTCCGGCGGCGGCTCCGACGGCAACTTCACCGGTGCGATGGGCATCCCGACGCTCGACGGCCTGGGCGTGCGTGGTGGCAATGGCCACACGCTAGAGGAGTATATCGAGGTCGAGAGCCTGGTCGAACGCGGCCGCTTGATGGCGGGGCTGCTGGCGACGCTAGACTGATCAGACTGGGCGGGCGCGCAAAACGCCTGTGCGCCCGGCACGCCATATTTCGTCCGGCGGGCACGCTCTGCTTGGCCGCGCACGAAGAGGTGCCCCAAAATACTGGCCGCACTGCAAAACCTGTGGCCCTGATGGCACGGGAATTGCTGAAATGTTAGGCTGGTGGCAGAACAGGCTATGACCGCTGCCGCCGATTAACTCTAATCTGACGGATCCAACTTGCTCGGATATCTCCTTCGCCGAATCTTCGCCGCAGTGCCCGTGATGGGCGTCGTCGCGCTGTTCGTCTTCCTCCTGCTCCGCCTCACCCCCGGCGATCCCGCCGCGATCCTCGCCGGCGACAACGCGACGCCGGAACGGCTCGAGCGCATCCGCACCTCGCTCGGCCTCAACGAGCCCTTGATCGTGCAGTTCATCACCTGGGTGAACAAGCTGCTGCACGGCGATCTCGGGACTTCGCTGATCTCCAATCTGCCCGTCATGAAGATGATCGGCCAGCGCGTCGAGCCGTCGATCTCGATCGCGCTGTCGACCATCGTTCTCGCGGTCATCGTCGCTGTTCCCTTGGGGGTGATCGCGGCGTGGAAGCACGGCACATGGATCGACCGCTTCGTGATGGGGCTGTCGGTGCTGGGCTTCTCGGTGCCGGTGTTCGTGGTCGGCTACATCCTGATCCAGGTCTTCGCGATCGAGCTGCGCTGGGTTCCGGTGCAGGGCTTCAAGAGCATCAGCGCCGGCTTCGGGCCGTTCTTCGAGCGCATGATCCTGCCGACCTGCGCGCTCTCCTTCATCTACATCGCGCTGATCGCACGCATGACGCGCGCGGCGATGCTCGACGTGCTGGGCGAGGACTATGTCCGCACCGCGCGCGCCAAGGGCATCAACGAGGTCGCCGTGATGATGCGCCACGCGCTGCGCAACGCCGCCGTGCCCGTCATCACCGTGATCGGCACCGGCTTTGCGCTTCTGATTTCGGGCGTCGTCGTCACCGAGAGCGTGTTCAACATCCCCGGCATCGGCCGCCTCACCGTGGATGCGGTGCTGGCGCGCGATTATCCCGTGATCCAGGCGATGATCCTGCTGACGTCGCTGATCTATGTCGTCGTCAATCTTCTCATCGACGTCGCCTACACCCTGCTCGATCCCCGGATCCGGTACTGAGGCAAGGACAAGAACATAATGTCGGTCGATACCCTTCCCCAGTCCTCTATTCCGATCACGTCGCCGCTGAGGCCGCGTTTCGGCTTCCTCACCTCGACGCCCATCATCGCCACCGCAACGGTCCTGCTCGCGCTGATCATCCTGATCTCGATCCTCGCGCCGCTGATCGCGCCGCATGATCCGATCCAGCTCGCGCCGTCGCAGCGGCTCAAGCCGTCGTCCGCGCAATTCCTGCTCGGCACCGACGCCTATGGCCGTGACCTGGCGTCGCGCGTCCTCTATGGCGGCCGTATCTCGCTGCTGATCGGCATCGGTTCGGCGATCCTGTCGATCGTCATCGGGCTCGCGATCGGTCTCGTCTCCGGCTTCTTCAAGCTGGTCGATGCCGTGCTGATGCGGGTCATGGACGGCCTGATGGCGATGCCGAGCATCCTGCTCGCGATCGCCGTGGTGTCGCTGTCCGGTGCCAGCCTCTGGACCGTGCTGATCGCGATCACCATCCCGGAGATTCCGCGCGTGGCGCGCCTGGTCCGCTCGGTCGTGCTGTCGGCGCGTGAGGAGCCTTATGTCGAGGCGGCGATCTCGGTCGGCTCGTCCTTGCCGAAGATCATGTGGCGGCATCTGATGCCGAACACGGTCGCCCCGCTGATCGTCCAGGGCACCTATATCTGCGCGAGCGCCATCCTCACCGAGGCCATCCTCTCCTTCCTCGGCGCCGGCATCTCGCCGGAGACGCCGACCTGGGGCAACATCATGGCCGAGGGCCGCCAGTACTTCCAGATCAAGCCGTCGCTGATCTTCTGGCCGGGCCTTTTGCTCTCGATCGCCATCCTCAGCATCAATTTGATCGGCGACGCCGCCCGCGACGCGCTCGATCCGCGCATGAAGCAGCGGGAAGGCAAGTGATGACCGATCAAGTGATGACCAACACCGTCCTCGACATCAACAACCTCGTCGTGTCCGTCGGCAAGAAGCCGGGCGGACCAAAGATCATCGACGGCATCTCGATCCAGGTCCGCGAGCGCGAGACGCTGTGCCTCGTCGGCGAAAGCGGCTCGGGCAAGTCGGTGACCTCGCTCACCACGATGGGCCTGCTGCCGAAGGGCACGCTGGTTCCGACCGGCGGCAGCGTCAAGCTGGTCGGCGAGGAGATCCTGACCGCGACAGACCGCCGCCTGCGGCAACTGCGTGCAACGCAGATGGCGATGATCTTCCAGGAGCCGATGACCGCGCTCAATCCGGTGGTGCCGGTCGGCCGCCAGATCGACGAGGTGCTGCGCGCGCACACCAAGCTCGATGCCAGGGCGCGCAAGAAGCGCATTCTCGACATGATGGAGCAGGTCCACCTGCCCCAGGTCGAGCGCATCTTCGCCTCCTATCCGCACCGCCTTTCCGGCGGCCAGCGCCAGCGCATCATGATCGCGATGGCACTGGTGCTGGAGCCGAAGCTGCTGATCGCCGACGAGCCGACCACCGCGCTCGACGTCACCACGCAGAAGCAGATCTTGTCCCTGATCAGAGAGCTCCAGCGCGATCACGGCACCGCGGTGCTGTTCATCACCCATGACATGGGCGTGGTCGCCGAGATCGCCGACCGCGTCGCGGTGATGCGGCAGGGCCGCCTGGTCGAGACCGGCCCGCTCGAGACCGTGCTACGCAATCCGACCATGGAATATACCCGCAACCTGCTCTCGGCGGTACCGAGCCTGGTGCCGCGCGCGGCGCGGCCCGAGACCAAGGAGCCCGTGGTGCTCGAGGCCAACGAGCTCAGCAAGGTCTACAAGGAGCGCGCGTTCTTCGGCAAGGGACGCGAGGTCGTCGCCGCCGACAAGGTGACGCTGACGCTGCGCAAGGGCCGCACGCTCGGCATCGTCGGCGAGAGCGGCTCCGGCAAGTCGACGGTGGCGCGCTGCATCGTCCGCCTGATCGATCCGACCTCCGGCGGCGTGCGCCTTGCCGGCCGCGAGATCGCCGACATCTCGCGTCGCCTGCTGCAGCCGCACCGGCAGAAGATCCAGATCGTGTTCCAGGATCCTTACCGCTCGCTCAACCCGCGCGTCACCGTCGGCGAGAGCATTGCCGAAGGCCCGATCAATTACGGCGTGGCGCATCCCGATGCGATGAAGCGCGCCCGCGAATTGCTCGAGCTGGTCGGCCTGCCCGCCGATGCGGTGTCGCGCTATCCGCACCAGTTCTCGGGCGGACAGCGCCAGCGTATCGCCATCGCCCGCGCGCTCGCGCTCGATCCGGACGTGCTGGTCGCGGACGAGGCCGTCTCGGCGCTCGACGTCTCCGTGCAGGCACAGGTGCTGGAACTCTTCGACGAGATCCAGAAGCGGCTCGGCATCGCCATCCTGTTCATCACCCACGATTTGCGTGTCGCAGCACAGATCTGCGACGAGGTCGTGGTGATGCAGCACGGCCGCGTCGTCGAGCAGGGCCCGGCCGCCGAAGTGCTGACGCATCCGAAGGAGGCCTACACCAGGGCGCTGCTGGACGCGGCGCCGGGGCGCGACTGGGATTTTGCGAACTTCCGGCCGGTGTCGGAGGGCGTGGCGGCCACGGCATAGCGACACTCGCCGCTGCCATTCCGGGGCATCGCGAAGCGATGAGCTACGGTGCGCAATTGCGCACCTGAGAATCCATCGCGCCTCAGAGTCTGTCGTCGGATGGATTCCGGGCTCGCGCCCAAGCGGGCGCGCCCCGGAATGACGGCGGAGCAGCATTCCCAAAACAGCTTGAGGCCATGCGCGGCGCGATTGCTTCCTGCCTTGCCCTCGCCTCTGGGCCAAGGCTAACGTCGCGCACCTTTCCAACGCTGGACCAGAATTAATGACACGCATCGCCGTCGGCGGCTTCCTGCACGAGACCAACACCTTCGCCCCAACCAAGGCGACCTTCGCCGACTTCCAGCATGGCGGCGGCTGGCCGGCGATGACTGAAGGCGCCGACGTTCTCAAGGTGATGCGGCGCATCAATGTCGGCCTTGCCGGCTTCGCCGACAGCGCAGAGGCCAATGGCTGGGAACTCGTTCCGACGATCGCCTGCGGTGCGAGCCCCTCCGCGCATGTCACCAGGGACGCCTTCGAGCGTATCGTGAAGGTGATGGTCGACGGCATCGCAGCCGCCGGCCCGCTCGATGCGGTCTATCTCGACCTGCACGGCGCCATGGTGACCGAGCATCTCGACGACGGCGAAGGCGAGATCCTGGCGCGCGTGCGCCGCGTCATCGGCAAGGACGTTCCGCTGGTCACCAGCCTCGATTTGCACGCCAACGTCACGCCCGAGATGATGGAACATGCGGACGCGCTGATCGCCTACCGCACCTATCCGCATGTCGACATGGCTGAAACCGGCCGCGCCTCTGCAAGGCATCTCGCACTGCTGCTGAAGTCCCAGCAGCGCTTCGCAAAGGCGTTCCGGCAATTGCCGTTCCTGATCCCGATCAGCTGGCAATGCACCAACGACCAGCCGACCAAAGGCATCTACGAACAGCTCGCCGCGCTGGAGGGCGATGCGGTTCCGACGCTGTCTTTCGCGCCGGGCTTTCCCGCCGCCGATTTCCGCGATTGCGGCCCCAGCGTGTTCGCCTATGGCAGGACGCAAGCGGACGCTGATCGCGCGGCCGATGCGATCGTGAAGCTGATCGAAAGCCACGAGGACGATTTCGACGGCAAGATCTGGTCGCCCGACGACGGCGTGCGCCACGCCATGGAACTTTCGAAGAGCGCGAGCAAGCCGATCATCATTGCCGACACCCAGGACAATCCCGGCGCCGGCGGCGATTCCGACACCACAGGCATGCTGCGCGCGCTGGTGCGCAACAGAGCGAGCGCCGCGACTGGCGCGATCTACGATCCCGTCTCGGCCAAGGCCGCGCATGACGCCGGCGTCGGTGCCACCGTGACGCTGTCGCTCGGCGGCAAATCCGGCATCCCCGGCGACGAGCCCTATCGCGAGACCTTCGTGGTCGAGAAGCTCTCCGACGGCCGCTTCATCGCACCCGGCCCTTACTATGGCGGCCGCGAGATGGAGATGGGCCCCTCCGCAGCCTTGCGCATCGGCGACGTCCGCGTCGTCGTCTCCTCGCACAAGGCGCAGCTCGCCGACCAGGCGATGTACCGCTATGTCGGCATCGAGCCGACCGAACAGAAGATTCTGGTCAACAAGAGCTCGGTGCATTTCCGCGCCGATTTCGAGCCGATCGCGGAGAAGCTGATGATCTGCGCCGCGCCCGGCGCGATGCCGGCCGACACCGCCACCCTGCCCTGGACGCGCCTGCGGCCGGGTATCCGCATCAAGCCGAACGGCCCCGCTTTCACACCCTCCTCACGCTAACCGGACAGAACACATGCCCACCATCGACCGCATCGACGGCTATGCCGACGAACTCACCGCTATCAGGCGCGACCTCCACGCCCATCCCGAGATCGGCTTCGAGGAAGTGCGCACCTCCGGCATCGTCGCGGACAAGCTGAAGAGCTGGGGCATCGAGGTGCATCGCGGTCTCGGCGGCACCGGCGTGATCGGCGTCATCAAGGGCAAGGGTTCGGGCAGCAAGCGCATCGGGCTGCGTGCCGACATGGACGCGCTGCCGATGGAAGAGAATACCAATCTGAAGTGGAGCTCGAAAATCCCCGGCCGCTTCCACGGCTGCGGCCATGACGGCCACACCACGATGCTGCTCGGCACCGCGCGCTATCTCGCCGAGACCAGAAACTTCGACGGCACCGTCCATCTGATCTTCCAGCCGGCCGAGGAAGGCCTCGGCGGCGCCCGCGCGATGATCAAGGACGGTCTGTTCGAGAAGTTTCCGTGCGACGAGCTCTATGGCCTGCACAACGCGCCCGACCTCAACCACGGCGAGATCGCGATCCTGCCGGGCCCGGCGATGGCCAGCGCCGATTTCTTCGACCTGCGCATTACCGGCTACGGCGCGCATGGCGCGATGCCTGAGCGCTCCAAGGACGCGGTGATCATCGCAACCACGCTGGCGCAGGCGATCCAGACCATCGTCAGCCGCAACGTCGAGCCGCTGCAGGCCGCGGTGGTGTCGATCACCCAGATCCACGCGGGCTCCGCCTATAACGTCATTCCCGGCGACGCGCATCTTTGCGGCACCATCCGCACCTTCTCGAAGGAAGTTCGCACCCTGATCAGCGAACGCATCCGCACGATCTGCGCCGGCATCGCAAGCGCCTATAGTTGCGTGATCGACGTCGACATCCGCGACACCTTCGGCGTGCTGGTCAACCAGGTCGAGCAGTCCAAGGTGGTCGAGGACGTTGCGCGCACCATCGTCGACCCCTCCAACGTGATCACGCGCGCCCAGCCGAAGATGGGCAGCGAGGATTTCGCCGACATGCTGGAGACCATTCCCGGCGCCTATTTCTGGGTCGGCCATGACGGTTCGGTGCCCGTGCACAATCCCGGCTTCGTGCTCGACGACAAGATCCTGCCGATCGGCGCCAGCATGTTCGCCCGGATCATCGAAACGCGCATGCCGGTGGGCTAGCGATGCATAAAAAGAGCGTCGAAGAGGCGGTCACCTCGCTGCACGATCTGTCCGCGGTCGATCTGATCGCGGGCTATCGCGCCAAGCAATTCTCGCCGAGCGAGGTGCTGGAGGATTTGCTCACGCACGTCGCTGCGTGGGAGCCGCATCTGAAGGCGCTCTATGCGTTCGATCCCGACAGCGCGCGCGAGGCCGCAAAGGCCTCGACCGCGCGCTGGACCGGCGGCGAGCCATCCGGCGCGCTAGACGGCGTGCCGGTCACCGTGAAAGACAACATCGCGACCAAAGGCGTGCCGGTGCCGCTGGGCGCCGCCAGCGTCAAGCTCGTGCCGGCCGAGAAGGACGCCCCGCCCGCCGCGCGGCTGCGCGAGGCCGGCGCGGTCATCTTCGCCAAGACCACCATGCCCGATTACGGCATGCTGTCGTCCGGGCTCTCCAGTTTCCACGCACTCGCGCGTAATCCCTGGGACCTCTCCAAGAATCCCGGCGGGTCCAGCGCGGGCGCAGGCGCGGCGGCCGCGGCCGGCTACGGTCCGCTACATCTCGGCACCGATATCGGCGGCTCGGTCCGCCTACCCGCGGGCTGGTGCGGCCTCGTTGGGCTGAAGCCGAGTTTTGGCCGCGTGCCGATCGACCCGACCTATGTCGGCCGCGTCGCCGGCCCGATGACCCGCACGGTCGACGATTGCGCGCTGATGATGAGCGTGATCGCAAAGCCCGACCGGCGCGACGGCATGAGCCTGCCCGCCGAGCCGCTCAACTGGAAGGGGCTGGAAAAATCTCCGCGCAAGCTGCGCATCGGCTTGATGCTCGATGCCGGCGTCGGCCTGCCAGCAGAAAGGTCCGTCCGCGACGTTGCCGTGAAAGCCGCAAAGGCGTTCGAATCTGCTGGCGCCGTCGTCACCGAGGTCAACGGCATTTTGACCCGCGAGATGCTCGACGGCCTCGACAATTTCTGGCGCGCGCGGATGTGGGACGATCTGTCAAAACTGACGCCGGCCGAACAGGCGAAGGTGCTGCCCTATATCTTCAAATGGGGCGAGTCCGGCGCCAAGCTCTCGGGTGTCGATGTCATCCGCGGCTTCAACCAGACCATGGCGATCCGCGCAGCGGCGTCGAAGCTGTTCTGCGAGCTCGATTACGTGATCTCGCCAACCGCGCCGAACGTGAACTATCCGGCCGACTGGGCCTCGCCGACCAACGATCCCATGAGGCCGTTCGAGCATATCGCCTATACCGTGCCGTGGAATATGTCGGAGAACCCGGCGGTCTCAATCAACGGCGGCTTCGACGCCAAGGGCTTTCCCATCGGCGTGCAGATCGTCGGCCGCCGATTCGACGACATCGGCGTGCTCGGCATGGCCAAGGCTTTTGAGGGCCTGCGCGGCCAGCAGCGGCCCTGGCCGAAGCCGCCGGCTAACTAATCGCACCGTCGTCATTCCGGGTTGCGCCCTCTTGGCGCAAGCCCGGAATCCATTCATCGGCACTACTGATGCCGAGAGATGGATTCCGGGCTCGCGCTTCGCGCGCCCCGGAATGACGTGGTAGAGAGACCGATAAAGAAACAAGGAAGGAAACCACCATGGCGTATGAGACGATCAAATACGAGGTCGCCGAGCAGATTCTCACCATCACGCTGAACCGGCCCGACAAGCTCAACGCCTTCAACGCGCAGATGCAGGCAGAGCTGATCGACGCGTTCGACGCCGCCGACAAGGACGACAACGTCCGCGCCATCATCGTCACCGGCGCCGGCCGCGGCTTTTGCGCGGGCGCCGATCTTTCCTCCGGTGCAGATACCTTCGACCGCGACGCGCGGCGCGGACCCGTCAAACGCTCCGCCGACGGCAAGGTCGATTACAGCGATCCGCAGGTGCGCGACGGCGGCGGCCAGGTGACCTTGCGCATCTTCAAGTGCCTCAAGCCCGTCATTGCCGCCGTGAACGGTCCCGCGGTCGGCATCGGCGTCACCATGCAGCTCGCGATGGACATCCGCATCGCCTCCGACGCCGCGCGTTTCGGCTTCGTGTTCTCTCAGCGCGGCATCGTGCCGGAGGCGGCCTCGAGCTGGTTCCTGCCGCGCATCGTCGGCATCTCGCAGGCGCTGGAATGGTGCTATTCGGGCCGCGTGTTCCCGGCCCAGGAAGCGCTCGCGGGTCGTCTCGTCAGCAAGGTCGTTGCCCCCGATGATCTCCTGCCGACCGCCCGCGCGCTCGCCAAGGAATTCGCGGCGAAGACCGCACCGGTGTCGGTCGCGCTGATCCGCCAGATGATGTGGCGCATGATGGGCGCCGACGATCCGATGGAGGCCCACAAGGTCGACAGCCGCGGCATCTACGCCCGCGGCCGTTCAGACGACGTCAAGGAAGGCGTGGTGTCGTTCCTGGAAAAGCGCCCCGCTCAGTTCAAGAACAAGGTGTCCAGCGATATGCCGGACTATTTCCCATGGTGGACGGAACGGGATTACAAATAGCGAAGCTACGCCGCCTTGACGGCGCGGATGAAGGTCTCGACGAACTGACGCATGTTTTCCGACTGACGCGTCAGTTCCTCGGAGGCGTCGAAGACTTCGCCTGCCGCGGCACTGGACTCGCTCGAACCGACTTTGACACCCTGGATGCTCTGTGAGATTTCGCCGGTCCCTCGCGCGGCCTCCTGAACATTGCGGGCGATTTCCCGCGTGGCGGCATCCTGCTGAACCACCGCAGCGGCGATCGACGAGGTGATTTCGTTGATCTCCTCGATCGTCGCCGTGATGCCGTGGATCGCGCTCACGGCCTGTCCGGAGGTCGTCTGAATGGCGGCTATCTGATCGCGAATATCATCGGTCGCCTTCGACGTCTGCTCCGCAAGGCTCTTCACCTCGCCCGCCACGACGGCAAATCCCCTGCCCGCCTGTCCCGCACGCGCCGCCTCGATCGCCGCGTTCAACGCCAGGAGATTCGTCTGTCTCGCGATCTCGTTGATCAGCTTGAGCACATCGCCGACCGTTTCCGTCGCCGACGAGAGACCCTGCACGGTCGCGTTGGTACGCCGGCCTTCGGCGACGGCCTTCTCCGCAACCTGCGCCGACTGTGTCGCGCGGCGTCCGATCTCGGCGACTGAACTGGACAATTCCTCGGTCGCCGCAGCGACGGTCTGCATGTTCGCCGACGCAACCTCGGTCACGCCTGCCACACTCGCCGCCTCGTCGCTGGTCTGACCGGCGGACCGGCTCATCCTGGCCGCGGTCGCCTCCAGCTGGGACGATGCGGATATGACGGTCTCGATCACCTCGGCGACGTCGATGTCAAAGCGATCGGAGAGCTCGTCGATGCGCGTCGCGCGAGCGGCCCGTTGCGCAGCCGCCTCGCGTTCTCTCGCGTTCAACTCGACACTCCGGACCAGGCTGTCCTTGAAGAACTGGACCGCGCACGCCATCGCTCCGATCTCGTCCGTACGGTCGGTCCCGTCGACCTGCTGGTCGAGCTTGCCGTCGGCAAGATGCGCCATGGTGCCGGCGAGCTGACCGATCGGCATGGTGATGCCGCGCGCCATCATCGCCGCGGTCACCATGCTGGTCAGCAGGGCGAGCAGAGACAGCGCGGTGACGAGACCGAGGCTCAGAGTGGCTTCGGACTTCTTCTTCGCCATCAGGCCGGTAAGCTCCGTCACGAGCCCGTCCTCGATCTTCTTCAGCAGATCGATTCGAACCGTCGCAGCCTCGAACCAGGACTTGCTGTCGAGCGAACCAAACTCGCCCGCGAGCCCGCCCCGCTCAACCACCTTGCGCATGCCCTCGAACTTGTCGATCGCGGGCCCCGACAATTCCGAGCTGAACAGATCCTTCGCCCGGGACGAAGCGACCGCGCGGAAGGAGGCAAGAAAGCTGTCCTGCGCGGCCGCGAGGCCGATCGCCCTGACATAGGCCTGTGGCTCGAAACGTCCGGCAGCGATCGCGCCGGCGACGGTCGCACGTTCCAGTCCGGCACGTTCCTTGGCTTCCACCAGGTTGGCATGCGCGGCAATCGCCCGCGAGATCTCGTCGTCCGTTGCAAGCTTGGAAATTCCTGATGTCACCGTGATCAAGCGGCCCACGATGTCCGTCAGGGCACCCGCCGCGGCGGCCGGAGCAATCGTCTGCCGATCGATCTGTTCGCGCAGCGAATCCAGACGCCCAAGGCTCTCAGCTGCCGCCTGGCTTGCAGAGCTGAGCCGGCCGCTTCCTTCTCGCGCAAGATCCGCCAGTGCACCAAGTGCTGTTGCTCGTCCCGCGTCGGTGCGGCCACGCTGCTGCTGGAGCTCGGCCCCCAATTGTGCGCCCTTGCTGCTCAGAAAGGTCAGGGACAGTCCGCGTTCGCGCTGGAGCTCGTGGACCAGGCTGCTCAACTTGCCGACCCCATCCACGACTGGCTGCATGTCCCCCATTTCCGAACGCACGGTCCATTTGGCGGAAATATCGTACAGGGCGAGCGCAGCGAGCGTCGCAAGAGGCAGCAGTGCCGCCAGAGCGATGCGATGAATTATTCTTATATTCCTGAACATCATTCGAGTTCGCGATTTTCGTACTCGTGATAGGATCAGACTGGTAAAGAAAACTCCTTATACGAGTGAGAAAAAGATAGGCGGTAACTGCTCACCAGTGCGGCACCGTCGATCAGTCCATCATCAGCGCCACACGCCCGATCGCCTTGCGGTCGATCAAGAGCCGCATTGCCTTCGCATAATCTTGCAGCGGCAGACGGTGTGAGACGTTGGGGCGCAGCTTGCCCTCCTCTGCCCATTGCAGCAGCGCCTTCAGGCGCACCTGCCCGAGCGCAGGGTTCTTTCGTACCGCTTCGCCGGCGCGCACGCCGAGCACGCTGGCGCCCTTGATCAGCAGGAGGTTGGTCCTGGCCGAGCCGATGCCGCCGGTGAAGCCGATCACCAGCAGTCGCGCGCCCCAAGCGATGCAGCGCATCGAATCTTCAAAAACCTGGCCGCCGACGGGATCGAACACAACATCCGCGCCGCGACCATCGGTGACGCGCTTGACGGCGTCGCGAAATGGCTCGCGGTCATAGCGGATGAGATGATCGGCGCCGCGCGCCTTGGCGATGGCAAGCTTCTCGTCGCTGGATGCGGTTGCGATCACGGTCGCGCCCAGCATCTTGCCGATCTCGACGGCGGCCAATCCCGTGCCGCCGCCGGCGCCATGCACCAGCAGCACCTCCCCCGGCTCAATCCGGCCGCGATCGATCAGTGCGTGATAGGCCGTGCCATGACCGGCAAGATAAGTCGCAGCCTCGGCGTAGTCGAACGTCGACGGCATCGGGGTGAGCTGCGACGGCGTCACGATGGCTTCGTCGGTGAATGCGCCGTGCCGCATCTTCACGATGACCTTGTCGCCAACGGCAACGCCCCCCGCCTCCGCGCCCACTTCGGTCACATCGCCGGCCGCTTCCATGCCGGGCGTGAACGGCAGCTCCGGCTTGAGCTGATATTGGCCGGCGGCCATCAACACATCAGGGAAATTCAGGCCGGCGGCCCGGATTGCGACCCGTACCTCGCCCGGCTTCAGGGCGTGCGGCGGAAACTCTTCCAGCCGCAATGTTTCGGGCGTGCCGAGCGCGCGGCAGACGACGGCGCGCACCATCAGGCCGCGCTCGCCTTGCTGCGCTTGAGCGCCTCGCGGATCAGCGGCAGGCGGTCGTTGCCGAAATACATGTCGGTCTTGTTCACGAAGATCGTCGGCGAGCCGAAGCCGCCGCGGGCAACGACCTCCTCCGTATTCGCCTTGAGCTGATCCTTGATCCCCTGCTCCGAAATGCCTGCGAAGAATTTTGCCTCGTCGACGCCGACCTTCTTGCAGATCTCCGCCAGCACCGCGTCCTGCGAGATGTCCTTGTCGTCCCCCCAATAGGCCTCGAACAATGCGGTCGCGAACGGCACCATGTCCGCGGCCAACCAGACGCAGCCGCGCATCGCCTTGACGCTGTTCACCGGGAACACGGTCGGCGGCATCTTGATCGCGAGGCCTGCGGAGCGCGCCCAGTCCTGAAGGTCCTTCTTCATATAGCGCGCCTTGAGCGGCACCGGCGTCTCGCGCTGGGCGTAGACGCTCGGATTGACCGTATTGAAGATGCCGCCGACCAGGATCGGCCGCCAGACGATCTCGGCGCCCAGCTCCCTGGCGAGCGGCTGGATGTTGTGGAAGGCGAGATAGGTCCAGGGGCTGGAGCAGTCGAAGAAGAATTCGATCATAGCGTTTCCTTTGCTCTCGTCATTCCGGGGCGCGCCCTCTTGGGCGGGAGCCCGGAATCCATTTCGCTCCTGGCTCTGCGGCCCGATGGATTCTCGGGTGCGCAATTGCGCACCATAGCTCGCGACTTGGTCGCACCCCGGAATGACGGCGTGGCCGTCACTTCCTTCCCAGCACTTCCTTAGCCCTTTGGCCAAACATGATCTTGCGTGATTCCTCGTCGAAGGGCTCTTTGACGAATTTTCCGATCGCAAGCCCCGCCTGCACCTGCGGCCTTGCGCGGACCTCGGCATACCAGCGTTTGACGTTCGGGAAGTCATCGAGCGTAAAGCCCTGCGCCTTGTGGGTCATGGTCCAGGGGAAGCAGGCGATGTCGGCGATGGAATAACCGCCGGCGACATAGGCGCCGGTCTTCTCCAGCTGCCGGTCGAGCACGCCGTAGAGCCGGGCGGCCTCGTCGCGGTAGCGCTCGATCGCATAGGGGATCTTCTCCGCCGCATAGAGCGCAAAATGCCCGTGCTGGCCGAGCATCGGCCCAAGGCCGGCCATCTGCCACATCACCCACTGGATGGTGGCGGAGCGGCCGCGCAAGTCAGCGGGCAAGAAACGACCGGTCTTTTCCGCGAGATAAATCAGAATTGCGCCGGTCTCGAACACCGAGAACGGCCCGCCGCCGTCGGCGGGGGCGTGATCGACGATCGCAGGGATGCGGTTGTTCGGGGAGATCGCCAGAAACTCGGGGCTGAACTGCTCGCCGGCGCGGATGTTGACGGGCTTCACGGTATAGGGAAGCCCGAGCTCCTCCAGCATGATCGAGATCTTCCAGCCGTTCGGCGTCGGCGCGTAATAGAGGTCGATCATGACCTATCCCTTGGTATTTCCCATCGCCGCCGCTGGAATAGAGAGCGACTTTTGTTGTTCTGTACCTTGACGTTAGGACATGGCAGGAAGGGGCGCAACACAACCTGCCGGAGGGCCGCCATGCTGTTTCCAACCACGATCGCCGGCTCCCTGCCGAAGCCGGAATGGCTTGCCGAACCCAACATGCTCTGGGCGCCCTGGAAGTCGCAGGGCGACGAGTTGCTCCGCGCCAAGCGCGACGCGACACTGATCTGGCTGAAGATCCAGGAGGACGCCGGAATCGACATCCTCACCGAGGGCGAGCAGGCCCGCCAGCATTTCGTGCACGGTTTTCTGGAGAAGATCGAAGGCATCGACTTCGCGCACAAGGTCGAGATGGGCATCCGCAAGGACCGCTACAAGGCGATGGTGCCGCAGGTGGTGGCGCCGCTCCGCCTCAAGGATCGCGTGCACGCCTTCGAGGCGCGCGTGGCGCGCACGCACACGAAGAGGAAGCTGAAGTTCACTCTGCCCGGCCCGATGACCATCATCGACACCATTGCCGATCGCTACTATGGCGATCGCGTCAAGATGGCGTTTGCCTTCGCCGAGCTGCTCAACGAGGAAGCCAAGGCCTTGCAGGCCGATGGCGTCGATCTCGTGCAGTTCGACGAACCCGCCTTCAACGTCTACATGGACGAGGTCAACGATTGGGGCATCAAGGCGCTGGAGCGCGCTGCGCAAGGCCTGACCTGCGCCACCGCCGTGCACATCTGCTACGGCTACGGCATCAAGGCCAACACCGATTGGAAGGAAACGCTCGGCGCGCAATGGCGGCAGTATGAGCAGATCTTTCCGGCGATCGACGCCAGCCCGATCCAGCAGGTCGCGATCGAATGCCGCAATTCGAAAGTGCCGCTCGACCTGCTGGCGCTGCTCAAGAACAAGATCGTGCAGGCCGGCGTGATCGACGTTGCGAGCGACACGGTGGAGACTGCGGAGGATGTCGTGAAGGTGATCGACGCGGTGTCGAAATTCGTGCCCAAGAGCAACATCATCGCCACCACCAATTGCGGCATGGCACCGATGCGGCGCGAGATCGCCGAAGCCAAGCTGATGGCGCTCGGCGCAGGCGCCGCGCTGGCGCGGGAGAAGCTGGGGTGATGGCTGGGATCCGCGGGCCGCTCTGCTAATCCAGAGCCGTCGGATGCAGTGCCGGTTGATAACCGGCTCGCAGCGCATGCAGTGTGGACGGGGGCGTCAGCAGCATTGGGCTGTCCAGCTCGTGCTCGGCGCGGGCATAGCCCGCTGGCGACCACTGCAGCGCCCTGCCCTGCACCACCAGAAAGCTCTCCTCGCCCTGCTGCACCATCGCGCCATCGGGCAATTCTGCCGCCGGCACCGGCAGGGCGTGCAGGCGCTTGCGACCATGATCCAGGCGCTCCAGGTGCAGCTGGGCGTCCATCGCCTTCGCACTCACCTTGCTGACGCCATTCCCCGTCTCCCACGCCGCGCGGAAGCGGTTGGCATCCTCGCGCCGGCAGAAGAAGCAGGGACGATGACCCGCGGCAAAGGCGGTGGCCTCGTCGAGAAAGAACAGCTCGGTCCAGCTCCGCCGCGCCATCACCGGCCGGCGCCAGCCGCGGAATTCACACAGGCATGTAATCCACGCCGGCGACGACCAGCGCTTGTTCAGCAGCGTCTTCGTTGCGGGATCATGGATGATGCCGCGATTGCCGGTGAAGAGGCCGCGATGCGGGGTAGCGATGATGTCGCCGAGCGGTGTGACGCGGTTTTGGAGCGGGCGAGTGGCGAATGGGGAATTGCGAATTGGGGATTCACTACTCGCCATTCGCCCCTCGCCATTCCCACTTGGTCACGCCGCGCCGTCGCGCAGCGGCGGGTGGTAGGACAGCGCGGTGTCCCAGGGGAAGAAGATCCAGGTATCCTGCGAGACTTCCGTGATGAAGGTGTCGACCAGCGGGCGGCCCTTCGGCTTGGCATAGACGGTGGCAAAATGCGCATCGGGCAGCATCTCGCGCACCAGCTTGCCGGTCTTGCCGGTGTCGACGAGGTCGTCGACGATCAATAGCCCCTTGCCGGTGCCACCACCAAGCTTCATGGCCTGGTCCGAAATGCCTTTGAGGACCTGGAGGTCCCCCTGCTTGTCGTGGTCGTAGCTGGCGACGCAGACCGTATCGATGATGCGCACGCCAAGCTCGCGCGCCACGATCGCGGCCGGCACCAGGCCGCCGCGGGTGATCGCGATGACGGCGTGGAACGGGCCGACCTCGTTGAGCCGCCAGGTCAGCGCCCGGCAGTCGCGATGGAACTGGTCCCACGAGACCGGGAAGGCCCTGCCCGCCCGCTCCTGTGCACTGAGTTCCGGTGCTTCACCAGCCATTGTCGTCTCCTGCTTCGCCTGCCGGCAACATGCCTGCTAACGAGTGATGTTCAATCCCGCCAGCATGTCCTTCACCGCGGCCATGGCTGCCGCGAGCTTGTCCGCATCGCGCGAGCGCACCACGAGGTTCGTATTCGGCTTCTGCTCTTCGTCCATGAAGGGGTAGCTGCCGATGATGGTGTCGGGATGGGCGGCAGCGATCGCGCGCAAGGGGCTGCCGATGTCGCCTTCCCGCGCATTGGCGCGGACCGATTCGGAGAGCATGCGCACGCCCGATTTCAGCTTGGGCGAGACGATGTCCATCATCGCCTGCATGATCGAGGGCACGCCGGCCATGACGATGACATTGCCGATCTTGAAGCCGGGCGCGAGGATGGTTGCGCTCTGGATCAGCTCGGCACCATCGGGGATGCGGGCCATGCGCAAGCGGGCCTCGTTGAGGTCCTGCTCGCTCCAACGCTCCTTGAAACGGGCGACCACCTCCGGGTGGTGGTCGATGCCGACGCCGAACGCCTTGGCGACGCTGTCGGCGGTGATGTCGTCATGGGTCGGCCCGATGCCGCCGGTGGTGAAGACGTAGGTGTAGCGATGCCGCAGTGCATCCAAGGCAGCGATGATGTCGGGCTCGTCGTCGGAGACGACCCGGACCTCCTTCAAATCGATGCCGATATTGGTCAGGTATTCGGCGATGAAGCCGATGTTCTTGTCCTTGGTCCGGCCGGACAGGATTTCGTCCCCAATGACCAGAATGCCCGCCGTGACGATCTCGCTCATAACTTAAGTCCCTCACCTGTGGCGCCGACTTTGCCGAGGTAACGCGTTGAAGTCACGCGGTTTTGCTGTCGAAATAAGCAGTCCTCAGCCATTTTTTCAGGCATGCTCGCGGCCATGCCCGCCAAATGCTGTCAGTCCATGCATATCGCGCTGGCCCGGCCCTTGCTACCACCTCAGAGTCATGCACTCTTGCTGCATGGCCAGGACGTTGCGGCTTCACCAGGGCCTGGCGACCTGTCCAATGGCGCAACGCCTTGCGGAGACAAGTCGGGATCTATGGCAGTCGCGTTTGATGAAATGAATATTCCCGGCGGGGACCTTCGCCCCGCCTATCAGGAGCTGGCGCGCTGGCTCAAGGAGACGCCTCCCGAGGCGCTTGAATATCGCCGCCAGGAAGCCGAGCTCCTGTTCCGCCGCATCGGCATCACCTTCGCGGTCTATGGCGAGGCCGAGTCCACCGAGCGCCTGATTCCCTTCGACGTGATCCCGCGGATCATGTCGGGCAAGGAATGGGCACTGCTGGAGAAGGGCCTGAAGCAGCGCGTGCGCGCGCTCAACATGTTCCTGCGCGACATCTATCATGGCCGCGACATCCTGCGCGCCGAGATCGTGCCCGACGATCTGATCTTCCAGAACCCGGTCTTCCGGCCCGAGATGAACGGCCAGCAGGTGCCACACGACGTCTATGTGCACATCGCCGGCATCGACATCGTCCGGGTCGATGCCAACGACTTCATCGTGCTGGAGGACAATGCGCGGACGCCATCCGGCGTGTCCTACATGCTGGAAAACCGCGAGATCATGATGCGGTTGTTTCCGGATCTGTTCGCCCGCCACAAGGTGGCGCCGGTCGAGCGCTATCCGGACGAGCTGCTCTCGGCGCTCCGCTCCGTCGCGCCGCTCAGCGCCTCGGGCGAGCCGACCGTCGCCCTGCTCACCCCAGGCGTCTACAACTCGGCCTATTACGAGCACTCCTTCCTCGCCGACAAGCTCGGCATCGAGCTGGTCGAGGGCCGCGATCTCATCGTCAAGAACAACGAAGTGTTCATGCGGACGACGGAAGGGCTGAAGCGGGTCGACGTGATCTATCGCCGCGTCGACGATGACTTCCTCGATCCCCTCACCTTCCGTCCCGATTCCGCGCTCGGCGTGCCCGGGCTGATGTCGGCCTATGCGGCCGGCAACATCACGCTCGCCAACGCCGTCGGCACAGGGATTGCCGACGACAAGGCGATCTACTCGTACATGCCGGATATCGTGAAATTCTATCTCGGCGAGGAGCCGATCCTGAAGAACGTGCCGACATGGCGCTGCCGCGAGCCGAAGGACCTCGCCTATGTGCTGGATCATCTGAGCGAGCTCGTTGTCAAGGAGGTGCACGGCTCCGGCGGCTACGGCATGCTGATCGGGCCTGCCGCGACGAAAGCGACAATCGAAGCGTTCCGCGAGAAGCTCAAGCGCGAGCCGGAAGGTTTCATCGCGCAGCCGACGCTGGCGCTGTCGACCTGCCCGACCTGCACGGCGTCAGGCCTTGCCCCGCGCCATGTCGATTTGCGGCCCTTCGTGCTCACCGGCAGCAAGAGCACCACCATCGTGCCGGGCGGCCTGACACGTGTTGCGCTGAAGGAAGGCTCCCTGGTGGTGAATTCGAGCCAGGGCGGCGGCACCAAAGACACCTGGATCCTGGACGAGTAGTCAGATGCTGTCGCGTACCGCCGAAAACCTCTACTGGCTCGCCCGCTACGTCGAACGGGCCGAATATCTCGCGCGCACCATCGATGCGACCTTGCGCGTCACCGCGCTTCCCGCCGCCTATGTCGGCAAGACCAATGAATGGGACTCGGCGCTGCTCACCGCCGGCGTCGCCGCCAGCTTCTATCAGACCTACGAGGAAGCCAACGAGCACAACGTCGTCGACTACCTCTCGTTCTCCGTGGACAATCCATCCTCGATCAGGAACTGCATCGAGGCGGCGCGACTGAACTCGCGCTCGGTGCGCACCGCGCTGACCAGCGAGATGTGGGACACCATCAACTCGGCCTGGATCGAGCTTCAGGCGGTCTGGAGCAAGGGCACCTCGACGCGCGAGGACCTCGCCAAGTTCCTGCGTTTCGTGCAGGAGACCTCGCTGCGCTTCGACGGCTCGGCCTACCGGACCATGCTGCGCAACGACGCCTACTGGTTCTCTCGCCTCGGCCTGCATCTGGAGCGCGCCGACAACACCGCGCGCATTCTCGACGTGAAGTATCACGTGCTGCTGCCGGAAGAGGAGCACGTCGGCGGCCCGCTCGACTTCTATCAGTGGAGCTCGATCCTGCGTTCGGTGTCGGCGCTGACGGCCTATCACTGGGTCTACCGCGAGACGCTGAAACCGTGGCTGGTCGCGGACCTGCTCATCCTCAACGGCACGCTGCCGCGCTCGCTGGCAAGCTGCTACGAGAATCTCGTGCGCAATCTCGACCAGATCGGCGTCGCCTATGGCCGCCAGGGCCCGGCCCAGCGCCACGCCCGCGGCATCCGCAACCGGCTGGAACACAGCAACATGAACGACATCTTCCAGCATGGCGTGCATGAATTCATTCAGGAATTTATCACCGACAATTCCAGGCTGGGCGAAATCATCACGAAGCAGTATCTGATCTGATGTCACCCGGCTGACGACACGGTCCACCATGCGCCTGCGAATCCTGCACACCACGACCTATCGCTACGAGCCGGCGGCCACCAGCGTGATCCAGATCCTGCGCATGACGCCCGGCAGCCATGACGGGCAGTATGTGGCGGAATGGCAGATCGACGTCTCGACGGACACCAAGCTCGACACCCATGAAGACGCCTTCGGCAACGTCACCCATGTGCTGTCCTGCGGTCCCGTCGGCGACATCAAGATCACCGCCGAAGGCCTGATCGAGACCCACGACACCGGCGGCGTGCTGCGCGGTACCGACGAGCGCTTTCCGGCCGGCATGTTCTTGCGCGCCACCGACCTCACCTCCGTCAATCCGGCGATGATGGCGGTCGCGCGCCAGTTGCGCAGCGAGGCCGAGAGCGACACGCTCGGCTTCCTGCATACGCTGATGACCGAGATCGGCGATCACATGACCTTCGACGAGGACCCGACCAACAGTGGAACCTCGGCGGCGGAGGCGTTCACGCTCAAGCGCGGGGTCTGCCAGGACTACGCGCACATCTTCATTGCCTGCGCCCGCACCGGCGGCGTGCCGGCACGCTTCGTCTCCGGCCACTTCCTGCGCTCCGACGGCACGGTGCATCAGGAGGCCGGCCATGCCTGGGCTGAAGCCTACGTTCCCGATCTCGGCTGGGTCGGATTCGATCCCGCCAACAGCATCTGCGCCACCGACGCCCATGTCCGCGTCGCGATCGGGCTCGACTATCTCGGCGCAGCCCCGGTGCGTGGCACCCGCTATGGCGGAGGCACGGAGACGCTGACGGTGGCCGTCAAGGTCGACCAGGCGGGCCGCGGCGGGCAGTCCCAATCGCAGTGGCAGAGCTAGGCGCCGCCGCCCGACACGTGTGCCGTGCTACACTGGCGGGATCAGACCTGTCCCCGCGAGGTACTCATGGCCACCGTAAAACTGCTTTCGGACGATGAACTCTCCAGCGAGGCGCGCGCCGTCTTCGACGATATCCGCAAGGTGCGGAAGTCGGACTTCGTCAACAATTTCTGGCGCGCGCTGGCGCATGATCCGAAGACGCTGCGGCGGACGTGGGAGAGCATCAAGGAGGTGATGGCTCCCGGCGCGCTCGATCCCAAGGTCAAGGAAATGCTCTACGTGGCGGTGTCGATTGCGCATGGCTGCAGCTACTGCATTCACTCGCACACCGCCGCCGCGCGGGCCAAGGGCATGACCGAGGCTGAATATGCCGAGATGCTCGCCATCGTCGGCATGGCCGCGGAAACCAACCGGCTGGTCACGGCGCTCGGCGTGCCCGTCGACGAGGCGTTTCTCGTAGGCGCCGCCGACTGAGGCCGGCGGACGCGTCCTGGAACGACGACTCGCCCCGGGAATCGGGGGTTGGAGCGGCTGCCGAAATTGGCTAGTAATTCCGCGCAAACGCGTTCGGGGACTGGAAATGACCTATTGCTGCGGAATCCTGGTTCGGGACGGTCTGGTGATGATCGCCGACACCCGCACCAATGCCGGCCTCGACAACGTCTCGACCTTCCGCAAGCTGCACATCTTCTCGAAGCCCGGCGAGCGCATCATGGCGATCGCCAGCGCCGGCAACCTCGCCATCAGCCAGTCGGTGCTGTCCACGCTGACCGAAGGCCTGGAGGACCCCAACACGGGTGAGGTCGAGACGCTGATGAACGCGCCGACCATGTTCCAGGCCGCCCAGCGCATCGGCCGGGCGATCCGCGCGGTGCATGCGACCGAAGGCCCGGCGCTGAGATCCGAGGACGTCTCGTTCGACGTCTCGTTCCTGTTCGGAGGCCAGATCAAGGGCGCACGCATGCGCCTGTTCATGGTCTACACCGCCGGCAATTTCATCGAGTGCACCACCGATACGCCGTACTTGCAGATCGGCGAGCACAAATACGGCAAGCCCGTGCTCGACCGCGCCATGCATTACGACGTCGAACTCTACGAGGCGCTGAAGACCGGCCTGATCTCCATGGATTCGACCATGCGCTCCAATCTCGGCGTCGGGCTGCCGATCGACGTGCTGGTGGTGCGCGCCGATGCCTGCGAGGCCGATCTCAACCATCGCATCGAGGCGGGCGAGCCCTATTTCCACGATCTCCGCTCGCGCTGGTCCGCGGCGCTGCGCGCGGCGCACCAGAACATTCCGCGGCCGCCCTACAAGAACGAAAAAGAACCCAAAACCTGACAGCATGAGAAAAGGCAGGAAACAATGAGTGAAGCAAAGAAGATCGCAGTGGTGACGGGCGCCGGCACCGGTGTCGGGCGCGCAGCGTCGCTGGCATTGATGAACACCGGCTTCACCGTGGTGCTGGTCGGCCGCCGGCTCGACATGCTCGAGGAGACGGCAAAGCTCGGCCTCGCCGGCAAAAGCCTGTGCGTCACCGCCGACATGACCAAGCCCGACTCGATCGCGGCACTGTTTGACAAGGTGAAGGCGACCTACGGCCGCCTCGACGTGCTCTTCAACAATGCCGGCATGGGCGCCCCCGCCGTCAACTTCGAGGACCTCGGCCTCGAGCAGTGGCAGGCGGTGGTGAACACCAACCTCACCGGCCCGTTCCTGTGCACCCAGCACGCCTTCCGCATCATGAAGGACCAGAGCCCGCGCGGCGGTCGCATCATCAACAACGGCTCGATCTCGGCCCACGCGCCGCGGCCGTTCTCGGCGGCCTACACCTCGACCAAGCACGCCATCACCGGCCTGACCAAGGCCTCTAACCTCGACGGCCGCATGTATGACATCGCGGTTGGCCAGGTCGACATCGGCAATGCCGCGACCCCGATGACTGATCGCATGGTCAACGGCCCCGGCGTGCTCCAGCCCGACGGCACCACCAAGCACGAGCCGCGCATGGACGCCAAGGCGGTCGGCGATGCCGTGGCCTACATGGCCGGCCTGCCGCTCGATGCCAACGTGCTGACCATGACCGTCATGGCGACCAAGATGCCGTTCGTGGGGCGGGGCTGAACTCAAAACTGCGAAAACAACCCCATGCACAGTAGGGATCTCTTTGATTCCTCTGTGCTTTGTCCGAGGCTTTCGGGGGGCATCCAGTCCCGTGCCCCGGACGCTGCGCGGCATGCAATGACGCGCTGTTGAGCCGGGGCCCGGCCTCCGGGATCTCGTGCTTGGCCTCCTGGGTCCCGGCTCTGCGCGCAACGCTGACGCGTTGCGGCTTGTCCGGGACACGAGGCTTTCCCTACTCCAAGCTCTCCACCTGCCGCAGGCTCGGAAACAGCTTCATCCACAAAAGCGCCACTGCGACGGTGGCGACGCCGCCGAGCACGGCGGCCGGCATGGCGCCGAGCAGTGCGGCGGCCACTCCGCTTTCGAACTGGCCGAGCTGGTTCGAGGCGTTGATGAAGAGGAAGTTGACCGCGCCGACCCGTCCGCGCATCTCGTCGGGCGTGGACAGCTGCACCAGCGAGAAGCGGATCACGACGCTGATCGTATCGGCCGCACCGAGCACGGCGAGCGACAGCACCGACAGCCACATCCAGGACGACAGCGCGAATACGATAGTGGCGAGACCGAACACGATCACGGCCTGGAACATGCGCAGGCCCACATGCCGCGAGATGGCGTGACGCGCCAGCACCATGGTCATCAAGAGCGCGCCGACGGCGGGCGCAGCGCGCAAGATCCCGAGTCCCATTGGGCCGGTCTGGAGGATGTCGCGGGCATAGATCGGCAACAGCGCGGTGACGCCACCGAACAGCACGGCGAACAGATCGAGCGAGATGGTGCCGAGGATCGCCGGATTGCTGCGGATGAAGCGGACGCCGGCGAAGATATTGTCCGAGTCCGTCCCCTGCTTCGCGATGGCCTGCGGGCGCGGCCGGATGAAGCCGGTCAGGATCATCCCAAGAATCCAGAACAGCAGCATCATGCCGTAGGCGAGATGCGGTGCGACCGCATAGGCGAAGCCGCCGAGCGCCGGGCCGGTGATGGTCGCGACCTGCGCCGCGCCGCTGGAGACGGCGGTGGCACGCTGAAGCGAGCCCTGCGGCGCGATCAGCGGCAGCAGCGCCGCCGTGGTCGGGCTCTCGAACGCGCCGGCAATGCCGAGCACGAAGGTCGCGATGAAGATCTGGACTTCGCCGACCGCGCCGAGATAGGTGATGATTGCGAGATAGAGCGCGGTCGCCGCTTCAACGAGCTGGCAGAGCTGGACCACCCGCTTGCGCTCATAGCGATCGGCGGCGTGGCCGGCAACGAAGACCAGGAGCGCCGTGGGCAGGAACTGCACCAAGCCGACCATGCCGAGGTCGAAGGCGGAGCCGGTGAGATCGTAGATCTGCCAGCCGATCGCGACCGCCGCGATCTGGCTGGAAAAGCGCGACAGGCTGCGCGAGAGCAGGAAGAACAGGAACGCGCGATGGGCGAGAAGCGCGCGGGCGCTGACCGGCGGATGGCCGGAGTTTGGCTGCTCTGGCATCGCCTTTTGGGTCACCCTCGGACCGCTCTCCCCCTCACTGTCGAAGGCCCCCGCGTGGCCGAGGTGGCCCGGCTTGTCAACAGTGGGGCGCTTCTGGCGGCTCCCGGCATTGCCTTTGCAGCGCCGGCACGGCCATAATCATTGGGGGTTTGGGGACATCATGCTGCGCTTGCAATCGGCACTCGGCATTTTCGCATTGCTGTTGATCGCCTTCGCATTGGCGGAGAATCGGCGCGCCGTGTCGCTGCGGCAGGCGGCGATCGGCCTCGTCGCCACCTTCGTCACCGCGATCGTGCTCCTGAAGCTGCCGGTCGTCGCGCACGCCTTCGGCACCATCAACGATGCGGTCGGTGCGATCTCGGCTGCATCGCGCGCCGGCTCCGCCTTCGTGTTCGGCTATGTCGGCGGCGGCGCCCTGCCCTTCGACCTCAAAGTGCCTGGCGCCGATTTCATCCTGGCGTTCCAGGCGCTACCGATCGTGCTGGTGATGAGCGTGCTGACGACGCTGCTGTTCTATTGGCGCGTGCTGCCGCCGATCGTGCGCGGCATGGCCTGGCTGCTGGAGCGGACGCTCGGCGTCGGCGGCGCGGTGGGCCTGTCGACCGCCGCCAACATCTTCCTCGGCATGGTCGAGGCGCCGCTGTTCGTGCGGCCCTATCTGAAGCAGATGACCCGCAGCGAATTGTTCCTGGTGATGACCGGCGGCATGGCGGGCATCGCCGGCACCGTGCTGGTGCTCTATGCGACGCTGCTTGCTCCCCACATTCCCGATGCCGCCGCGCACTTCGTCATCGCCTCCGTGCTGGGCGCGCCGGCCGCGATCCTCGTCAGCCTGATCATGGTGCCTGAAACCTCCAACACGCGTACCGGCGGCACGCTCGAAGATCCGGAGATGGAAGTCTCCAGCACGATGGATGCGATCGTGAAAGGCACCAGCGCGGGGATCGAGCTGCTGATCAACATCGTCGCCATGCTGCTGGTACTGGTGGCGCTGGTCTATCTCGTCAACGCCATGCTCGGCCTGCTGCCGAATGTTGGCGGCGCCGCGATCTCGTTACAGCGCCTGCTCGGCATCGCGATGGCGCCGGTGTGCTGGCTAATGGGACTGCCATGGGGCCAGGCGGTGACGGCCGGTAGCCTGATGGGCACCAAGACCGTGCTCAACGAATTGATCGCCTATGTCGACTTCGCGAAGCTGCCGGGCGACGCACTCGACCCGCGCTCGCGACTGATCATGCTCTACGCAATGTGCGGCTTCGCCAACTTCGCCAGCCTCGGCATCATGATCGGCGGCTTGGGCGTGATGGCGCCGGAGCGGCGCGAGGAGATCAACGCGCTGGGATTGAAGTCGATCGTGTCGGGGACACTGACGACGTGCTTGATGGGCGCGGTGGTGGGGGTCATCACGTGACCCGTGGTGATGCCGTAGCCTGGTCAACTGCACAATTTCGACTTCTGCAAGATGCGGCGCACCTCGGCCAGCTTGGCACGGCAGGGCTCGGCCGCCATGGCCTTCGCCTCGCTGGTTCGTCCCTGCGCCCATAGCAACACCGCCATCAAGCCCTGCGCCCCGGAGCGCACCGGCCCACCCGCCACATCTGATGCTGCGAGCGACAGAGCAGTTCGCGCTTCCGTCTCGGCGGCACTGAGGTTCGCTTGCTCCAGGAAGAAGACCGCACGGAACACATGAGCCCGCGCGTCCTTCGGGTAGCGGGTGACGAGATCGAACGACCGGCTGACCATCTCGTCAGCCTTCGCCGGCACTTCCGATGCGCGGATATAGTGCACGGCATCGGCCATGTATGACGAATAATGAACGGCGGCGAAGCCGGCGCAGATCAGAGATCCGAGGGATGCTGCAAGCAACGTCATGCCGGCACTCCGCGGCAGGCTGTCATAGGACCAGAAGGCGAGCCACGGCGTGATCGCAAGCGCGGCGCCGGCCACCGCACCGCCTGCATGGGCATAATAATTGACGTTGCCCGAGGCGCCGAAGGCCAGCGGCAGCAATGCGGGCACGCCGAAGAAGAGCGACGTCTTCAATCGCGATATGGTTTGATCGGCGTCCGCTTCGGGCTCGAAACTCGCGACGAACAGCGCGGCAATGAGCCCTGTAATGGCGCCGGACGCGCCGACTCCCACCGTGCCGGGGCCATTGCCCAGCAGAGAGCCGACCTCGCCCGCCACTGCACTGGCGACGAAGATCAGCGCAAACCAGCCACGGCCGATCAGAGACTCCAGCCTGACGCCGACGATGAACAACCCGATGCAGTTGCTGACGAGGTGCCACCCGCTGCCGTGCAGCAGCGGCGCAAGGCCAATCCTCCACCACTCTCCTCGTCCGACAACGAGATCGTAGCCGGAGGCGCCCTGAGCGATCAGCGAGCGGACGTCGAGGTCGCCGTCCCTCGCAACGTCGATGGCCAGACTGCGTTGCAGAGCGAAGATCAAAAGCAGACCGAAAATCAGGCCAATGGTGAGGAAAGGGATATCGGCCAGAAGCCTGTTATCGCCAAAAAGCGTCCCTTCACTGGGCAAGGGCCGAGCGGGGTCACGCACGATCTCCCGCACGGTCGGCGCGGCGACGGGTTGAAACGACGCTCTTGACGGCGGCGCCGTAACGCCGCGTCGGCCAAAAGTGTTGGTCGCCATGAAAGCACTCCCGCGTTTTCACATCCTTGAGTTGCCGCGAGAGGTATTTTCGATTGGTTAGCGCCCGCCCTGCGGGTCAGCTGAAACCATCCGGCTGGTAATTGCCCGGTTTCGCAGATCGCGTGCTTTTTAGCGATCGTGACGGGAACGCTGACGACGTGCTTGATGGGCGGTGGTGGGGGCTGGAGTCGCGACGGTCCTGCAGCCCGGATGCAGCGCAGCACATCCGGGCTACGAACCGACAAAGGAGAGAGATCGGCCTACGCCTTCAACTCCACTGTCCTGAACTCCGCCGGCAGGATCACCTCCAGCAGTTCGACGTCGTCCGAATAATCCAGGATCATGTGCTTGATCTTCGGCGGCTGGGTCCAGGCGCTGCCTTCTTTCATCAGCGTCTCGCCCTGCCCGTCCATATAGGTCTTCACCCAGCCCTTGAGCACGTAGACCATCTGGAAATCGACGTCGTGAAAATGCAATTTTGACACCTCGGCCGGATCGCAAGGACCTTGCAGCCGGATCACGTGCGCTTGCGCGAGGCCGTGGCTTGCGGCGGCGATGCCGAGGTCGCGGTATTTCGCGTAAGCGCGCAGGCCATCGGCCTTGAAGTCTTCCTCGCGGTGATGGCTGATCGCGATGCGCTGCTTGGGGCGTGCGGGCTTCTTCGGCACGGCAGTGCGGGCCTTTGCCTTGACCGCCTTGCGTGCCGAGGATCGCGCCGCCGGCTTGGCGCCGCTCCGCTTCTTCACCGCGGTCTTCGTTGCGGGTCTCGATGCCTTTTGCTTGGCCATTGTCTGCCTCCCTGATCTGAGCCGCACCCGCCGGACGGGGACAACCCGAGGGCAGATTATCCAGTCCTGGATCGGGCGGCAATTGCCGGGCGCAAGGCCGGCAGCCCGATCACCCACTCGGTCGTAGCTTGTCCCAAGCTGTCGTGGCGAGCGGCCATCGTCTCGTATTCGTTCTCTCGCTGAATTAATCTCGAAGAGAGATTCTGGGGGAATGAACTCATGGGCAACAGCGTAGGTCAGCGTGCATTTCAAAATGCCCGGCTTCAGAAACGGCAAAAGGCCGAAGTGCTGCCGCTGCTCGGGCACGCGCTGCAGCTGCACAAGATGGGGCTTCTCCCCGAGGCCCACGCTGCCTATCGTCAAGTCCTGCAGTTCGCGCCCAACCAATTCATGGCGCTGCACATGCTCGGCGCCTTGGAGTCCGATGCCAAGAACTTTCAGCAAGCCGAAATCCTGCTGAGCCAAGCGGTCGCCTTGGATCCGCGATCTGCCGATGCTCATATGAGCCTGGGCATCGCGCTCAACGGGCTGCGGCGTCACGACGAGGCCTGCGCGAGCTATCGAAAGGCCCTCGCCTTGCGGCCCAACCACGCCGCAACCCTCTCCAATCTCGGTAACGCGAGCGTAGCCCTCGATCTTCACGAGGACGCGCTCCACAGCTACGACAAGGCGATCGCACTCAACGCAAGCCTTGCCGAAGCCCACAACGGCCGGGGTTGGGCGCTGTGCCGTCAGCGCAACTATGACGAGGCCATTGCAAGCTTGAACCGCGCGCTGTCGATCAAGCCTGACTATGCCTCGGCGCTGGCAAACCGTGCCACTGCTTTTCGGGAACTCCAGCGATTTGACGAAGCGCTGGCAGACGGCAATCAGGCAATTGCGCTGGCCCCCGAGGACGCGAATGGGTGGCTCGCGCGGGCCAGTGTCCTGCTCCAGATCCAGCAGATTGCCCAGGCATCGCACGACTGCGAGCAGGCGCTCGCGATCGATCCCGATTCCATTCAAGCTCACCTGGTGCTGGGTCTTTGCCTCGCCGGACTTGGCCGCGTCGACGAAGCCCTCGCCAGTTTCGACAGAGCCCTCGACATCCAGCCTGACCTCCAGAGCGCGATCTCCAACAAGATATTCACGCTCGATTTTGCGGGGGACGCCACCGTCGAACGGCATCAGCAGGCGCGGCAGGTGTGGTGGGACCGTGTCGGCGCGAAAATCGCTTCAGGCGCGGCGGAACCGCATGACAACAGCCGCGATCCGGACCGTCGTCTGGTGCTCGGCTATGTCTCGTCGGATTTCAACGCGCATTCGGCCGCGTTGATTTTCAAGCCGGTCCTCCAACACCATGACCGGGCACAGTTCGAGGTCGTGTGCTACGCCTGTTCGTCGAAAGTGGATGCGACGACCAGCGAATTTCAGGGGATCGCCGATCGCTGGCGCGACGCCTCGCAATGGACCGAAGATCGCCTCGCCGCCGAGATCCGCGCCGACGGCATCGACATCCTGATCGATCTGTCCGGCCATACCAAAGGGAACCGGCTCGGCGTGTTTGCGCGCAAGCCGGCGCCGATCCAGGTGCATGGCTGGGGCCACGGCACTGGCACCGGGCTGCCGACGATCGATTATCTGATCTCGGACCCGGTCGCGATTCCCTTCGAGGTTCGGCATCTGTTTGCGGAGACCGTCGTCGACCTGCCGTGCTTCGTGACGCTGGCGTCGCTGCCGACCGAGATTCCGCGGGCCCCAACGCCGGCGATCTCGAACGGCTTCGTCACCTTCGGCGTCTTCAACCGCATCAGCAAGATTTCGGACGAGGCTGCGCAAGTCTGGTCCAGGATTCTCGAGCGGGTGCCGGGGTCGCGACTGCTGGTCAAGGATGTCGCGCTGGACGACCAGCTGGTCCGCGAGAATCTGCTGGCGCGGTTCGAGGCTTGCGGATTGCCGGCCGAACGCGTCGATCTGCTCGGTGCCACCTTGCGAAGCGAACATCTGGCATCGTTCAATCGCGTCGATATCTGCCTCGACCCGTTCCCGCAGAATGGCGGCGTCAGCACATGGGAAGCCTTGCAGATGGGCGTGCCGGTGGTGGCGAAACTCGGCAACAGCCTGCCCAGCCGTGCTGCCGGCTCTATTCTCACCGCACTTGGCCTGCCGGACTGGGTGACGGACAGCCATGAGGCGTATATCGAGATCGCAACGAGCCGAGGTTCTGCGATCAGCGAGCTCGACAGGTTGCGCCGCGAACTGCCCGACAAGATCCGGGCCGCAGCCGCCAGCAACCCCGTCTCATACGGGCGAGCGGTCGACGACGCCTATCGCGCGATGTGGAAGCGCTATTGCGGCAGCGGTGCCTGATCGCCGATTCAATGCAGCCGGAACACGCCATCCACGGCGCGCAACTCGGCCGGCTTGATCAGCTTGGAGTGCGCGACGGTGACTGAATGGAGGGGACCGTCGAGCTTTTCCTGCCAGAACGCCAGGAAATCCTTCAGCGCCGGGAATTTCGGAAACATGTCGTAGTTCTGCCAGACATAGGTCTGGAGCAGCGAGGGATGATCCGGCATCCGGTAGAGAATTTCCGCCGTCGTCAGCCCGTAACCCAACACCTGTTTCCGGAAGTCGTCGGAAACAACCCCAACCCGCGAGACCATGCCAACCTCCTTTGCAGGAGCGCATTCAGGGGGTGGCTTTCCGGGTACGCAGCTCACGAGCCACCCGATGGAGATGCGCTCACATGAGTGAAATGTGACGCAAACTGACAACCCATCTCAAGCCCAAAAGTTTAACAAGCTGTTGAAATTCAATGCGTTAGCAGCAGAGAACGCTCCGTGCTAATACGGGTCTGCGCTCGGGTTAACGATGGGAGTGAGATTCTGGCAGACGGCGCTTTCGAGTGCTTATTTTTCTGCTAGAAGCCCTTGCCCCCGCAAAAATCCTGCCTTATCTCAGCTTAGCCCGCCTGGCACTCGCTGGCGGCGACTGCTAACAATCTGAAATCTTCAACCCGAGCAATTGCTTAGGAGGACTGCATGAAATTCCGTCCGCTTCACGACCGCGTCGTGGTCAAGCGCATCGACGCAGAAGAGAAGACCGCTGGCGGCATCATCATTCCCGACACTGCCAAGGAAAAGCCCTCGCAGGGCGAAGTCGTCGCCGTCGGCCCCGGTGGCCGCGACGAAGCCGGCAAGCTGATCCCGATCGACCTCAAGGTTGGCGACCGCGTGCTGTTCGGCAAGTGGTCCGGCACCGAAGTCAAGATCGACAGCGTCGATCTCTTGATCATGAAGGAAAGCGACATCATGGGCGTCCTCGACGTCCCCGCTTCCAAGAAGAAGGCGGCCTAACAGCCCCTCTCTCCCTCCAGTCACACATTTCAAGGAAAATTCCAGATGGCAGCCAAAGAAGTCAAATTCTCGGTTGAAGCGCGCGACAAGATGCTGCGCGGCGTCGACATCCTCGCCAACGCGGTGAAGGTCACGCTCGGTCCGAAGGGCCGCAACGTCGTGCTCGACAAGTCGTTCGGCGCTCCCCGCATCACCAAGGACGGCGTCACCGTCGCCAAGGAGATCGAGCTCGAGGACAAGTTCGAGAACATGGGCGCCCAGATGGTGCGCGAAGTCGCCTCCAAGTCCGCTGACGCGGCCGGCGACGGCACCACCACCGCGACCGTGCTGGCCCAGGCGATCGTGCGCGAAGGCGCCAAGTCGGTTGCCGCCGGCATGAACCCGATGGACCTCAAGCGCGGTATCGACCTCGCGGTCGAGGCCGTCGTGGCGGACCTCGTCAAGAACTCCAAGAAGGTCACCTCGAACGACGAGATCGCCCAGGTCGGCACCATCTCCGCCAACGGCGATGCCGAAATCGGCAAGTTCCTCTCCGACGCCATGAAGAAGGTCGGCAACGAGGGTGTCATCACCGTCGAGGAAGCCAAGTCGCTCGAGACCGAGCTCGACGTCGTCGAGGGCATGCAGTTCGACCGCGGCTACATCTCGCCCTACTTCGTCACCAACGCCGACAAGATGCGCGTTGAGATGGACGATGCCTACATCCTCATCAACGAGAAGAAGCTCTCCTCGCTGAACGAGCTGCTGCCGCTGCTCGAGGCCGTGGTGCAGACCGGCAAGCCGCTGGTCATCGTCGCCGAGGACGTCGAAGGCGAAGCCCTCGCGACCCTGGTCGTGAACCGCCTGCGCGGCGGCCTGAAGGTCGCGGCCGTCAAGGCTCCGGGCTTCGGCGATCGCCGCAAGGCCATGCTGCAGGACATCGCGATCCTGACCGGCGGCCAGGCGATCTCGGAAGATCTCGGCATCAAGCTCGAGAACGTCACGCTCAACATGCTCGGTCGCGCCAAGAAGGTGATGATCGACAAGGAGAACACCACGATCGTCAACGGCGCCGGCAAGAAGGCCGACATCGAAGCGCGCGTGGCCCAGATCAAGGCGCAGATCGAGGAGACCACCTCGGACTACGACCGTGAGAAGCTCCAGGAGCGTCTCGCCAAGCTCGCTGGCGGCGTCGCGGTGATCCGCGTCGGCGGCGCGACCGAGGTCGAGGTGAAGGAGCGCAAGGATCGCGTTGATGACGCGATGCATGCGACCCGCGCGGCTGTCGAGGAAGGCATCGTCCCGGGCGGCGGCGTCGCCCTGCTCCGTGCTTCCGAGCAGCTCAAGGGCCTGCGCACCAAGAACGACGACCAAAAGACCGGCGTCGAGATCGTGCGCAAGGCGCTGTCGGCTCCCGCTCGCCAGATCGCGATCAACGCCGGTGAAGACGGCTCGGTGATCGTCGGCAAGGTGCTGGAGAACAAGTCGTATGCTTTCGGCTTCGACTCCCAGACCGGCGAATACGGCGACCTCGTCAAGAAGGGCATCATCGACCCGACCAAGGTGGTCCGTACCGCGATCCAGAACGCAGCCTCGGTGGCCGCGCTCCTGATCACCACGGAAGCCATGGTCGCCGAGCTGCCCAAGAAGGGCGGCGCCGGTCCGGCGATGCCCCCGGGCGGCGGCATGGGCGGCATGGACTTCTAAGGTCCAACGACCTCAAGAACTACGAAACCCCGGCAGCGATGCCGGGGTTTTTGTTTTGAGCGAACGATTTCGCGGAACGGCGGCCCGTAGCCCGGATGGAGCGAAGCGCAATCCGGGACATCTCGTGCGACGCAGGCAGCCTTCCCAGATTACGCTTGCGCTCCATCCGGGCTACGAACCTCCGTCGTTCCGAGCCTCACTCCACCTTGCCCAACCGCTCCATGCGCGGCTCACCGTCTTCGTCGAGCGACCAGAAGATCCGCGTCACCTTGCCGACGAGATTGTCCATCGGCACGAAACCGAACGTCGACATCATGCGGCTGTCGGTGGAATTGTCGCGGTTGTCGCCGAGCACGAAAAAATGGCCCGGCGGCACCGTGAAGACGTTGGTATTGTCCAGGAAACCGTTGTCGATGCAGTCGTGCGTCACGTAGCTCGCACCGTTCGGCAGCGTCTCGCGCCAGCGCTTGACCGTCGCCCCCTCATCCACGCCGCAGGCAGAACCGGCAAGTGTCTCCTTCAACGCAACCCGCGTCACCGGCTTGTCGTTGAGGAAGAGCTGGCCCTGCCGCATCTGGATGCGGTCGCCGGGCAGGCCGACCACGCGCTTGACGTAGTCGGCCGAGGTATCCTTCGGCGTGCGAAACACGACCACGTCACCGTATTCCGGGTCGGCAGCAAAGACGCGGCTCGAGGTCCACGACGACGCGAACGGGACGGAGTAGCGGCCGTAGCCATAGGCATATTTGGCGGCGAAGACGTAGTCGCCGACCATCAGCGTCGGCACCATCGAATTCGAGGGGATGCTGAACGGCTGATACAGGACGAAGCGAAACAAGATCAGCGGGGACCACAGCACGGGGACCAGCAGGATCAGGATGACGATCACCTTCCACTCCCGCGATCGCGCCGTCGGCGGCCGGATGGTGTCCTGAAGCATCGTCATGCGCCTGCCCTGATCAAACCCGTGGTCATCGCGAGATTACGCAACCTTCGCGCGCGCACAATCCCGGCTTCGTGATTTTGGTCGCACAGGCGCGGTTCCGCGTTCATTGCAAGCGACGACGACGGATATGTGAAGGGCCGCCCGTGGGCGGCCCTTCGGTTTTACGCACTCTCGGGCGCCTTGAGGCGCACGAGCCGGGTCAAGAGGGCATCGAGGCCCTCGCCATTGCCGGCATGGAGGTCGATGCGGCCGACCTTCTCGACCAGCCGCTCCAGCGACTCCAGCTCCTTGAGCCGCAGCAGCAGGGGGTTCTCCTCCATCAGGCGAGCGGTGTTCAGGAGCGAACGCGTCGCCGCGGTCTCCTCCTGCCGGCGGATCAGGTTCGCCTTCGCGACCCGCTCCGCCTCCACCACCTTGTTCACCAGCTCCCGGATCTCGCCGGGCAGGATCACGTCCTTGACGCCGAGCTCGGTGACCTCGACACCGGACTCCGCGACGCGTGCGCGAACATAGTCGCGCAGCTCCGCATCCAGCGCCGCCTTCGCAGACAGCACCTCGTCCAGCGTCCGGCCCGCAACCGCTTCGCGGATCGCGAACTGCACCAGGCGGTACAGCCACGCATCCACGTCGGGCACGGTCGCAACCGTCCGCTCGGGATCGACCACCTTACGGAACGCCGTCAGCGTCACCCGCAGCGCGATGCGATCCTTGGTCAGCATCTCCTGCGCGGTGATCTCGACCGCCTGGGGCCGCAGGTCGAGGCGCTTCACCTCGATCTTGCGGCCGACGGTCCAGAAGGCGTGCCGGCCGGGCGCGAGCCGCTCCACGAGCCGGCCCTCGACATAGAGCAGGCCCGCCTCGTGGTTCTCAACCACCGTCTCCGACGTCACGGCCGAGCGGTTACGCTCGATCATGGCCAGATGCCGCGCGCCGACCCTGACATCGCTGGACACATCGATGCGCTCGACACCGACGCTCGTTGCGACCTTCCAGTAGACGCGCACCTGCCAGGGCGTCATCAGATGCACGGGCCGGCCGTCGAGGCTGACGATGGCAATCTCGTCCGCCTTGGTCTCGACCGCCTCGAACAGCTCGGCGGCCAGATCAGGCCGTGCGGCCTTCAGCACCGCGTAGCGATCCGCAGAGAATTCGCTGCGGACCACATCGAGCACCTCGGCCTTGAGCTCGTGCAGGGGATCGAACAGACGATGCCTGCCGGGCGCGAGCACGCGCACGAGCTGTCCGTTGCGCGTGAGCAGCGCACGCTCGCCATCCTTGACCGTCACGTTCAGCATCAGCAAATGCCAGCCCTTGTTCGAAGTCATGGCACGCCTCCATCGTTTTGCGTCCGGCCGGATGCCGGACAACAGGTTTCGTTTGCAAAGGATTTGAGGACGCGGACGACGCTTCCTGAGAGATCGACGGACCGAGGCTTGAGCTTGCATGACGACGGGCGCACGCGCGCGATCGCGCGACGGGTGTCGCGCGGCCGAGCGGAGCCACCCGGCATCAACGCAAGCGGTATCTACCCGCGGCGCAAAGCCGGTCTCACAGTGTCTAGGTTCGGACGGAGAGCCTTGCGGCAAAACGGCCGGACTGCGACTGAAGCGCGCGTCCGGTCCTCGTCAGAGGTGTCAGTTTTTCAGGCTGACCCGTAGCGCTGGAGCGGGATTCGAACCCGCGTCACGATGATTAAACGTCATCTGCTCTACCACTGAGCTATCCTTTGGTTGGTACAAGAAATCGGAATCGAACCGATGCCTCCGGATTTTACTCCGACGCTCTCCATGAGCTACATCCTGCGTCTTCATTCGGCGGAACACGAAACCGGAGACCGGCTCGCGCCAGCCGGGATCTCAGAGAGCCCGGACACATGACCTAGCGAAGGAGCGGGCTAATAGACCAGGCACGTTCGGGTTGCAAGGGGCTGTTTCGAGATTTTCTATCGCGCATCGCGCGCTGTGACATGCAGATCACAGCGCGACGCGACGTCAATCGCGCGAGCTGTCCTGGAAGCACGCCCTCACCCAGTCGATCGTCACGCGGGTTGCCGGATCGCGCTTGAGGTGGTTCTGCACCAAGAGCCAGACGTCGCGCCGCCTCGGCAGAAGCGTCGCGCGCAGGCTGCGGTCGGCGAACAGGCCTTCGCAACTGTGCTCGGGCAGCACCCCGACGGCCTGATGCGACTGGATCATGGTCCTGATGATGCGGACATTGTCGGTGACGCAGCGCACGTTCTTCAGCCGCTTGGCTCGCAGGAATTGCTGCTCCGGAATCGCATCGAGCTCATCGGGATAGACGCAGGCGACCGGCTCGCCGCCGGTGCGGTCAGCGGGCTCGAAGAAATACAGCCTGACATCGCCGAGCTTGGAGATGGTGAAGTCACCCTTCTCCGGCTTGCGCAGGCGAATGGCGAGATCGGCCTGCCAGCGCGAGAATTTGACGTTGCCGCTGGACGTCAGGAACTGCAGGGTCAGGCCGGGATGATCGCGCAGGAAGCTGCTCGCGTGCGGCGCCAACAACTCCTCGGCGACCGCATTGGTCGAGGCGATGCGCAGGCGGCCGATCGGGCCGGGCTGGCTCTCCTTGATGCGGTCGATCGCCGCGACATGGGCGGCCATCGCGCCGACATGCTCGAGCACCGCCTCGCAATGGCGCGTCGGTCGGCGCAGGCCGTCCACCGCTTCGAACAGCGGCACGCCGAGATCGCGCTGGATGCGCGCGAGCCTGCGGCCGACAGTGGTCTCGTCGATGCGCAGCCGCGCGCTGGCGCCGGCATAGGTGCCCTCGTCCCTCACCGCAGCGATGATGCGCAGATCGTCCCAGTTCATGGCGGCGAGCCTAGCAGGCGATGCTGTGTCCTGCAAATCTGCAGCCATAAGCTGCAATAGTCCTGCACAATGGCAGGGCCATGCTGCGCTAGTATCGCGTCATCCGATATGCCTGGAAGGCCTGACCAACATGACCGCACCCAAGACCCTGCTCGAACTCGCCGGCGCCGATCTCAATCCGCCGAAGCTCACCGAGGCCTGCCTCGTGCTGATCGACATCCAGAACGAATATTGCGCCGGCCCGCTGGCCCTGCCCGATGCGCAGCCCGCGATCGCCGCGGCGGCGCGCCTGCTGGCGCGGGCGCGGGAGAGCGGCGCTGCGATCATCCACATCGCGCACAAGGGCCGCGCCGGCGGCCTGTTCGACCGCGAGGCCGCGCGTGGCGCGATCGTCGATCGCCTGACGCCGCAAGCAGGCGAGCCCGTGATCGAGAAAGCGCTGCCGAACGCTTTTGCCGGCACCGATCTGCAAGCCCGGCTTGCCGCGGCCGGATGCAAGAACGTCGTGCTCGCCGGCTTCATGACTCACATGTGCATCTCCTCGACCGCCCGCGCCGCGCTCGACCTCGGTCTGCGGACGACGATCGCGGCCGATGCCTGCGCCACCCGCGACCTACCGGATGGCCGCGGCGGCACGCTGGATGCCCGGACGATTCACGAGGTCGCGCTGGCCGAGCTCTCCGACCGCTTCGCGATCATCGCGCGCAGCGATGCGCTGACGTGACGGAGCATAAGATGCTGCAACTCTATTACTTTCCGATGGCCTGCTCGCTCTCGAGTCGCATCGCGCTGATGGAAGCTGGTATCGAGGCGCAGTATCACCTCGCCCACATCTGGACCAAGCAGGTCGTGGATGACGGCAGCGATTTCCGCGGCGTGTCGCCAAAGGGCGCGGTGCCGGTTCTGGTGCTGGAGAACGGCGAGCGGCTGACCGAGAGCGCGGCGGTGCTGCAATACATCGCCGACGCGAAGCCCGAGCGCGGCCTTGCGCCGCGGCCCGACGATCCCGATCGCTATCGCCTGCAGGAATGGCTGAGCTTCATCGGC
Organism: Bradyrhizobium sp. TM233; assembly: GCF_036247965.1. NCBI lineage: Bacteria > Pseudomonadati > Pseudomonadota > Alphaproteobacteria > Hyphomicrobiales > Nitrobacteraceae > Bradyrhizobium > Bradyrhizobium sp. TM233. The sequence goes on from NZ_BTIG01000003.1 coordinate 286,948, forward strand.
GCCGAGATCCACAAGGCGTTTCTGTTTCCGACCTTCTGGTACAAGGACGACGGCTCGCTCGCCAAGCCGCGCGCCAGAATCACGCAGACATTGTCGGTGCCGTCGGCGCATCTGGCGGAGCGTGAATTCCTCGTCGGCGACAGCTTCACTGTCGCGGATGCCCATCTCACCTGGGCCTTGCTGCTGCTCCGCCCCGCCGGCGTCGACATCGCGCAATGGCCGCCCTTGTCAGCCTATCTCGGGCGCATGCAGGCGCGGCCGGCCGTGCGGGAAGCGATTGCGACCGAGATGGCCATGCGCAAGGCGATGGCAGCGTGACCGGACATCACGGTCGCGAAATCTGAGCGTTTTCCCCGGCGAGGGCATTGAAGTCGGCGCGGCATGAGCTAATCTGGAGGGATATTTTTCGATATTTTCTTGGAAGGCATTCATGCGTGCTCTTTCCAGATTGTGCTTATCTTTAGTTTGCCTAGTCCTCCTCGCCGGCTGGCTGTACCCCGATAGTGCATCTGCGGACACGCGGGTGGCACTGGTGATCGGCAACGGCGCTTATGCCTCGACGGCGCAACTTCCCAACCCGTCGCACGACGCCGAGGACGTCGCGGCCTCGCTGAGGCGCAGCGGCTTCGAGGTGATCCAGGGCATCGACCTGCGCCAGGCCGACATGCAGGACCTGACCATCCGCTTCGCGCGCGCCGCGAGCAGAGCTGACGTCGCCATATTCTACTACAGCGGCCATGCGATGCAGTACAACGGCGTGAACTATCTGATGCCTGTCGACGCCACGCTGACCGATGAGGCCGACCTCAAACGTTTCGTGCGGGTCGACGACATCGTGAACGATCTGCAGCAAGCCAAGAACCTGCGCATCCTGGTGCTCGATTCCTGCCGCGACAATCCGCTGGCGGAAACTCTCAAACGCTCTGCGACGCGGGCCGCCTCGATCGGGCGCGGCCTGTCGAAGGTCGAAGCGCCGCGCGGAACGATCGTGTCGTTCTCGACGCAATCGGGGCAGACCGCGGCAGACGGCGTCGGCCGCAACAGCCCCTATACGGCCGCGTTCCTCAAGCACATCGAAGAGCCGCAGGAGATCGGCGATGTCTTCCGCGACATCAGCAGCGACGTCTATGACGCCAGTGGCAAGACACAGCTTCCGGAGCTGTCGCTGTCGATCATCGGCAAGTTCTACCTGAACGGACCGGTGTCGGTCACGATCGCTCCCGCAGCTCCACAAGTCGCGCCGCGGGCCGACCCTTGCGCATCCGCGGAGGCGCACTGGAAGGCTGCCGACACCATCGGCACCGTCAGCGCCTTCGAGGACCATCTGACGCGATTTTCCAGTTGCAGCTTCGCCAGTCTCGCCAAAGCGCGGATCGAGGGCCTGAAGCAAAAGGTGGCGCTGGCGCCTGCAACCAACACCCGCGCCGGCGGCAGCAAGGACTTCGACGGCAGCTGGGACGTGACGCTGAACTGCCCGGCTTCCGGCAAGGCGCAGGGCTTCACCAGACCCCTCGCCGGCACCGTGACCAACGGCGTGTTTCACGCCGAGGCTCAGAGCAAGGACGGCGTCAACCGCCTGGAGATCGACGGCCAAATCCCGGCCGACGGCAAGACGACGTTGAGCGCGCGCGGCACAACGGGGGCAAGCGCGTACACGCTCAACAACCTTGCGCCCGGCTCGCCTTACGCCTTTACGGTCGACGCGCAGTTCGATCGCACCCGCGGCACCGGCAAGCGCAACGAGGCGCGCGCCTGCAACCTGGTCTTCGTCAAACGCTGATCATGCAGAGAAGTGAGCAGTGAGGCGCGCTGCGCCTCACTCCACCCGCGCCAGCACCGCGAGCTTTCGGATGCCCTTGTTGCGGTAGGCGTCGAGGAACGCGTAATAGTCCTTGAACGACACGCAGCCGTTGGAATCGCCGTTCGGCCCGAGCATGAAGGTGTGGGCAAGCAGGCCGTCGCGGCCGTAGATCGCGCTCTCGCCGCCGATCGGGGTCAGGCGCAACGCGGGCACGCCGTGGAACAGCGCTTCGCGCGGCTTCAGCGTGTAGATGTGCGGCGGCGTCACGCCGCGCATGCGGGTGCGCTGGGAGCGCGGATCGTCGAGATTGGAGCCGAGGCCAGAATGCGCTTCGAGCTTGGTGCCGTCGGGCAGATACACCGCCTTGGCAGTGATGTCGTAGACGGCGGTGTCCCGCTCATAGGGCGGCGCGCCGCCGAACATCGGGTTCTGCTCCTTCGGCGCGATGGACGCGGTCACGCTGGCATCGGCCGAGGCATAGGCCAGCAGCCCGCCGGACGGCTCGCGCTTGCCCCAGAGCTTCTCGACCATCGACTGCCGCGGCCCGGTGATCGACATCACCGCTGCCTTGGCGCGATCGGCGAACGACTTCTTCGCTTCCGGTGCCGGCACGATCTGGGCCGGATCGGCCGAGGCGAGCTGCATCTGGGCATCCGGAGCGCGCTTGGTCTTGTCCGCGGTCTTGTCAGCGGCCTTTTCAGCAATTTTGGCCGGGGCCGACGGCTTCAGTGCTTCCGCGACCTTCGCGATCACGCTCTGCTTTGGCGCGTCTTTGGCCACCGCAACCTGGGTCGCGGGCGCCGCGCTGTCCGCGTTCGATGCCACGCCTTGGGTCGCAGCGGCAGCAAAGCGCTCGTTGAACATCTCACGCGAGATCGGGGCGGCGACCTGCAACCGGTCAGGCAGAAGCGCAAAAGCTTCCTTGATGGCGTCGCCGGCCTCGCGCAGCGCGACCTTGGGCGCACGCTTGAGCACCGGCGCATCATAGCCGGTGCTGCCGACGGTCGGATAGACGCTCGCGCCGAGAATGTTGTTGTAGATGGTCCAGCCGGCGCCCATCACGACGCAGCCGATGGCCGCGGCGCCAAGCCAATTGGTCGTGGTCATTTTCCGGGAAGATTTCCGCGAATAATTCTTGGAGAATTTCTTGGACTTCCGTGCCGCGTTACTCTTCGCAGCGATACTCGTACTCATTCGCCTTGCGTCCAGGACGGTGTCACTCAGTCCCCCTTCGAAGTGCCGCTGGTCACGATCCGGGAAGAGCATCTCGCAGAGGGTCGGAGCGTCATTAAGGCGACTTTTAGTTAAATGCGGATTAAGTTCGGGCAGATGTGGGGCAGCTCGTCAACGTCGTCCCATTTCGAGAAAAAAGCCCGCAGAACTACGGACTTAGTCGCATCTGTTAACTATAATTCTCGGCAGGATCGGCGCGTTCAGCGGCCGTCTTCGGCCGCATCTCTAGGGCCACGGAACCAAGTCGTTTTCGTGGCCTTCGATACCCGGAAGATAGCGGGGAAGCGTTGCGCGAGGCTGGTGTGCGGGCTCCGCCTTCGCCTCTCCCCGCCCGCGGGGAGAGGCCGTGAATTCAGGTGAGGGGGGACTCTCCGCGAATGCAACTCCGACCGAATTCGCGGAGATGGCCCCTCGCCCCACCCCTCTCCTCGCAAGCTGTTCAGACCGGGGAGAGGGAGAGGCTGGCACTCACGTGGCGCGCCCTGACCGAAAGTTGATCGCACCGCTCTGGAAAAGGCCGGGGCGAGAAAATAGCTCGTAAAGCGGCACTTTTCAGCAGCCTCTGCGTGTGATACGGTACCGTATCAACATCGCCTTGAACTGTGCCGGACATGCAAACGGAGGCTGGCATGAGAAGGTTCGCGCGCGCCGGATGTTTTGCTCTGGCATGGTCGTTGTTGATCGGATTTGCGGCCGCGCAGCCTGCCAATGCAGCTTGCACATCCTCGGCCTCGGCAGCGGGCACGCAGACCTGGCGCTGCGACAACGGCATCACCATCGTTGCAGAAAACGGCGCCAGATTTGAACTAAAGGACGCCAACCGCGACGGACATATTGACTCGGTCGAGTTGAGCAGCAAAGCCCTGCTGGTTGAAGTGCCCAGGAAGGCGGGCGGTAATCCCTTCAAGGTGCTGACGCCGCAGGCGATTGCAGCGGTGCGCGGCACCAGATGGGCCGTCGATGTCGCTGAGGCCAAGACCTCCGTCTTCGTCGCCGACGGCCGTGTCGGCGTCAGCCGCAGGGCGCGTGGGCGCGGCGTCGTGCTGGGCCCCGGCGAAGGCGTCGACGTGGAAGCGACCGGACCTTTGACGGTGAAGCAGTGGGGCCAGCCGCGCATCGACGCTCTCATGGCAAGACTTGGTCAATAGGACTTGGTCAATAGACCTCGGCCCACAGGCCTCGAAGAGAAAAAGTTGCAGTACGCCGTAATGACAAGACGCGTTCAGATCCTGGTGGCACTCGCTCTCACCGCGTTGTGGGGCGCGGGCATCTATGCCGCGCACGCAGGCGGCCATCTGCGCTTTCTCGACCGCCTGGAAGCGACGCTGACCGATTGGCGAACCCAGGTCCGCGGCGTGCAGCGTCCGCCCGATCTCGTCACCATCGTCGCGATCGACGATACCGTGGTGAAGCGCGGCGGCAGCTATCCGCTGCCGCGGGCCGATCTTGCCCGCATCGTCGACACCATCGTGCAGTTCAAGCCGAAGGTGGTCGCGATCGATCTCCTGCTGGTCGACCGCAGCGCTGCGATCGGCGACGCCACGCTGGCAAACACGCTCGCCACCGGCCCCATGGTGCTCGCCGCCGCCGCGATCTTCCCCTCCGCCAGCGAAAACGTGGCGCCCGGCAGCGCAGGTCCCCTCGCCGCGCTGCCGCAAGCCGAACGTTTCCTGCTGCCGCTGCCTGCGTTCGCCGACCACGCCGAGGTCGGCATCGTCAATGTCGCGACCGGACAATCGGGCTCGCCGCTCTCGGTGCCGATGCTGTTCCGGACCCGCGACAAGGTCGAGCTGTCGTTCCCCCTGCGCGTCGCGACGCGCGCGCTCGACAAGCCGCTGACGATAGCACCGGATCATCTCATGCTCGGCGATCGCGCGGTGCCGACCGACACCGATTTCGCGCTGCCGATCACCTATTACGGCCCGCGCCGCACCATCCGCACCGTGAGTGCGCAGAGCATTTTCGACGGCACGCTCAATCGCGACGCGATCGAGAACCGGATCGTCGTGATCGGCGCCTCGGTCGCTGGCGGCGGCGACTTCTACCCGACACCGTTCGATTCCCTGATGCCCGGCGTCGAGGTGGTCTCGACCGCGATCACCCATCTCATTGCCGGCGACGGCATCGTGCGCGACCACAGGGTCCATATCGCCGACGCGCTCGCTGCGATCCTGCTGCCGATGCTGCTGGTCGGCTTGCTGGCGTGGCGGCGCAGCGCACTCGGCATCATGGCGGCGGCCGCAGTGATGATCGCCTGGGCCGGCCTCAACGCCTTCGCGTTCACGCATGGCGTCTGGCTGAATGCGGCAACCACGCTCGCCGCCGCAGTGCCGCCGGTCGCGATCTTTGCCGGTGTGCAGCTGTGGGCCGGAGGTCGCCGCACCCAATATCTCGCCGCCAAAAGCAGGTCTCTCGCACAATTCCAGGCACCTGCCGTGCAGGAATGGCTGGCGCGCGATCCGAATTTCCTGTCCAAACCGGTCCGGCAAGACGCCGCAATCGTCTTCATCGATCTCTCCGGTTTCACTTCGTTGAGCGAACGGATCGATCCGGACGCGCTTCAGGAGATCCTGCAGGCGTTTCACGCGCTGATCGACAAGGCTGCGGTCGATTGCGGCGGCATGATCACAGGCTTTCTCGGCGACGGCGCCATGATCCTGTTCGGTCTGCCGGCCGCGATGCCCGATGACGCCGCGCGCGCGCTCAAATGCGCGATCGACCTGCATCGCGGCGTCGACCACTGGATCGCCTCGCTGCCGTCAGCGATCGGCGGTCAGCTCGGCTTCAAGATCGGCGCGCATTTCGGCGAGATCGTCGCCTCCCGCCTCGGCGAGAGCCACCAGCACATCACGGCGACAGGCGACACGGTCAACGTCGCGAGCCGGCTGATGGAAGTCGCCGTCCAGAACGATGCGCGGCTCGCCCTGAGCAATACGCTGCTGGATACGGCCGACTTTCAAGGGGCTCCCGACGGCGTTCTGTCCGGCCCCCTGCTGGCCCACGTCCGTGGCCGCTCCGGCGTCGTGACCGTGTGGTTCTGGCGGGATCACAGTGGGCCGGGCCAGGGTGCGACAAAGGCTGAGATGATCGACTGATAGTCGTTGCTATCGACCCAGCACTCGGCTGTCGTCCCCGCGAACGCGGGGACGACGCTGTGGAAGCAGTGCGGCCTGCTACCGCGCTTCCGGCGGCGGCGAGCGATCGAGGACGTCGCCCTTGGCGTCCTCCAGCAGATCGACGCTGTAGGTCTCGACCACGAGGGGCCCGCGCTTGCGCTGCAATTGCGCGACCTGGGTCACCTTCGCAAAGAGGTCGTTGAGGACTGGATGACCGTCCGGGCGCAGCTCGTCGACATAGAGCAGCTTGCCCGCAAGCAGCTTTGGATCGGGCTCGCCCATGTTGACCCAGCGGATGCGCTGGTTCTGCTGCACCACGCAGGTGCCGCGCGGCAAGTAGAAGGCGAGCCAGCCCGTGGTCCCGTAGTCCTGCGCGAGCACACAGGTCGCGCCATGGCGCGCGCGCACGGCTTCGATTCCCGCGGCGAGCTCGCGCCAGCCGACGCCGACGCTGCGCACGGTGGCATCGCGGCGATATCCCGAGAGCCAGCCGGTGTTGGCCTGCACGATGAGCGCTGCAAACATCACGATGCCGACGGGTGCGGCCCAGCGCAGGCAGAAATCCGCCAGGCGCCGCTGTCGCGGCTTCCATTGCACGAGGTTGGCGGCGGCGGCCGCGGCGATGACGAAGGGCGGATAGACCGGCGCGAACCAGTTGGCCTCGACGCGGGCATGCAGCGAATGCCAGACGAAATAGGCGACGATGGTCCAGAACATCGCCTCGATCAGCACGCGCGAGGCCGACGCGCCGGTGCGCTGCCAGGTCAGCGCGTGCAGGCCCATCGCTCCGAGGATGAAGACCAGCGGGGTTGCGAACGCGATCTGGGTCGGAATCAGCTCGGCGATGAAGACGGGTCGGAAGTCCTCGATCTTCGCGCGCCCGAGCTGCTTTGCGAACGAGACCCATTGATGGTCCGCATTCCAGAGGATCACCGGCGAGAACAGCGCCAGCGCAACGAGACCGCCGAGATAGGGCCAGGGCGAGAGGAACCAGCGCCGCAGCTTCGGCACGCAAGCAAGCCAGATCAGGATCCCGGCGCCAAAGAACATCGCCGTGTATTTCGACAGCAGCGCCGCACCGACGGCCGCGCCGACCGCAAGCCACCAGACGCCGCGGCCGGTCTCCAGCACTTTTGCGAGGAAGAACAGCACGAAGCTGGATGCGACCAGGAGCGGCGCATCCGGCGTCACGATCAGCGTGCCGACGGAGGCCATCATGGTTACGTTGAGCAGGATGGCGCTGGTCGCCGCCACGCGCGCGCCACCGAACAGGATCGCAGCGGAGCGGTAGATCGCATAGCTCATCGGCAGTGCGAGCAGGATCGAGACGAGGCGCACGCCGAGCTCGGTATCGCCGGCGATCATGGTGCCGGCGCGGATGACGTAGGCGACCATCGGCGGATGGTCGTAATAGCCCCCGGCGAGGTTCTTCGACCACATCCAGTAATAGGCTTCGTCGAAGGTGATCGGCGTCAACGCGGCCGCGACGAGCCGCAGGGCCACCAGCGCCAGAATCAGCAGCACGGTGTTGCGGACGATCCGCGCGTCAGCCTCGCCCATCGTGGGTTATTTCTTGCGCCAGACGAACAGGCCTGACATCGCGTAGTTCCACACCACGCCCATCAGCGCACCGGCCATGCCGGCGAGCCACCAGATCGGCTCCTGGTCGTACACCGAGAAGGCGACGCCGACATTGGCGAGCAAGCCGACGCTGCACACGATGTAGAAGGCGATCAGGCCGCGCAGCAGCGCAAAGCCCTTGAGCCGCTGGTCGCGATAGGTGAGGAAGTTGTTGAGGATGAAATTGCTGGTCATGGCGACGATGGCGCCGGCAGCCTGCGCCTCCGCGAACGGCGCCTTGAACAGCTGAAGTCCGATGAACAGCGTGGTGAGATGCACCACGAGGCCGATGCCGCCGACCATCGCGAACAGGATGAAGCGCAGCGAGACGATGTCGTTGCTCAGCTTGGCCAGCACGAGGCCGAGGAAATCGAGCGCGACCATGGAATCGAGCTTGCTCTCGCCGTGCTGGCGGGCGCCGAAGGTGTAGGGAATCTCGACCGCCCGCAAGCCGCCGTGCGCGGTCGCGACGACGTCGAGCAGGATCTTGAAGCCGTGCACGGAAAGCTTCGGCGCGAGCTGCTCGAAACGATCGCGGCGGATCATGAAGAAGCCGCTCATGGGATCGGCGATCTCGACCCGGAGCATTTTCCGGGCGACCTCGGTCGCCAGAGCGCTGGCGCCGGCGCGCTGCTTGTTGAAGCCCTCGCTCTTGTAGCCCTCGATGTAGCGGCTGCCGACCACGAGGTCGGCCTCGTCGCTTGCAAGCAGCAACAGCATCTTCGGCAGTTGCGTCTCGTCGTGCTGGAGGTCGGCATCGATCACGGCCACAAAGGGCGCGCTGGAGGCCAGGATGCCCTCGATGCAGGCACCCGACAGGCCGCGGCGGCCGATGCGGCGGATACAGCGCACGCGGCTGTCCTGCTGCGCCAGCGCGCGCACGACATCCCAGGTGCCATCAGGTGAATTGTCGTCGACGAATACGACTTCCCAGGCGACGTTGGCGAGCACCGCCTCCAGCCGCCGGTACAGCACCGTGACATTGTCGCGCTCGTTGAAGGTCGGGACGATGACCGATAGTTCCGGCCCTTCTTGAGCCTGCAGCGGATTGTCGGAGCCCGGTCTGATCGCTTCATTCATGACGGCAGCGTATATCCGCCGCATCCTGCGCTGCCAAGTTCTGCGCTGCGAGGTTCTTATGCTACGAAGCCGGGGGTGTCCGAAATGGCCCAAAAGGGGGCCCAAAATGCCAACGACCCCGGAACGGCGGGCCGCGCGTACATCCGGCGCGAGCCCAAGCTATTCCAAGGTCGTCCCAACGCCGGAGTTTTTCGCTCAACGGCGCCGTTAAAGGCTAGATAGGAATGACAAGACCGCTTCGCAAGGGGCGAAAACGACGATTTTTGTGCCTTATTGGTTGGGCACTTCCCGGATGATCGGCCCGCGCGGCGCCGGCGCGGCGGAAGCCGCGGGTGCGGCAGCCGGCGCCGGCTCGACTTTCGCCGGCTTAGGCGGCTTGCCGTACTGGCCGATCGGCCCGAACACGACGGCGACCGCAAGCACGACCGCGGCGACGATCGCGCCCAAAATGCCCCCCACCGACTCAGACGCCATGGAAACCCATCCCTGTTCCAGATAGGCCTCGTGATATCACGGATGCGCGCGGAGCCGGAAGGGCTGCCGAAGGGGCGCATAGCAAATCAGGCGGCCCGGGCTTCTGCCCTACTCGCCATTTGCCATGCCCTATTTCGCCGGCGGCCTCTGCTTGACGAAGGCCGTCACGATGTCCTTCTGCGCGGCCTCCACCGCCCCGTTCGCGGTAGCGAGATGAGCGCCGGCATCGATGCTCGGGTACTGTGTGGTGAGATAGTCGAGCAGCGCCACCCGATAATATTGCCGCTCCGACGGACAGGCGCCCGCGACCGAGCGGCCAAAGTCCTGTTCCGTCATTCCCTGATTGCTGTCGCGCGAATATTCCCGCGCCAGGCAATGCCAGTAATCGTCGCGGCCCTGCATGGCGAGCTTCTGCGCGCCCTTCGCATCGTCGTCATCCGCCATGACTGGAGAGATCATGGCAGCAGATGTCATCATGACGAGCGCCGCTCCCACCATCAGCATCCGCATCTTTTTCTCCTTTTTCGCAGATCCTGCCGCGACCTTAGACGGGACGCAGCAACTGGCCAATCACAACTGGTTTGATTAGGATGACGGCATCCCCTCCACGTCGATGCGAGATCCTTCCGTGGCCAAAGCAAAAACCGCGTCCAAAAAATCCGGCAACATCTTCATCGGCATCGGCGGCTGGACCTTCGAGCCCTGGCGCGGCGTATTCTATCCGGAGAAGCTGACGCAGGCGAAGGAGCTGTCCTACGCCGCCTCGAAGCTGACCTCGATCGAGATCAACGGCACTTATTACGGCTCGCAGAAGCCGGAGAGCTTTCGCAAATGGGCGAGCGAGGTGCCCGACGGCTTCGTGTTCTCGGTGAAGGGACCGCGGTTCGCCACCAACCGCCGCGTGCTGGCGGAAGCAGGCGATTCCATCAAACGGTTCTATGATTCCGGCGTGCTGGAGCTCGGCGATCATCTCGGGCCGGTGCTGTGGCAGTTCGCGCCGACGAAGAAATTCGACGGCGCCGATTTCGGCAAGTTCCTCGAACTGTTGCCGCGCAAGCTCGAGGGACGCGCGCTGCGCCATGTCGTCGAGGTCCGCCACGACAGTTTCTGCACACCGGACTTCGTGGCGCTGATCCGCGAGTTCGAGACGCCTGTGGTGTTCGCCGAGCACGGCAAATATCCCGCCATCGCCGACGTCGCCGGTGATTTCGTCTATGCCCGGCTGCAGAAGGGCAATGACGAGATCAAGACCTGCTACCCGCCCAAGCAGCTCGATGCCTGGGCCGAGCGCCTTCAGTCCTGGGCTTCGGGCGGTGAACCGGACGACCTGCCCAAAGTTGACAAGGCCAAGCCGAAGAAGGAGCCACGCGACGTGTTCGCCTACGTCATCCACGAGGGCAAGGTGCGCGCACCCGCCGGCGCCATGGAACTGATCGCAAGGGTGAGCTGAGGTGAGCCATGGCAAAGGCGAAAAAGCTGTTCACCATCGGCTATGAGCAGACGCCGCCCAAGGCGGTGCTGGATGAGCTGGTAGAGGCTGGCGTCAAGCTCGTGGTCGACGTGCGCGCGGTGACATCCTCGCGCCGGCCGGGCTTTTCCAAGAAGCAGCTTTCGGCAGGGCTCGACGAACGTGGTATCGCCTATGTCCACCTCGCCGCGCTCGGCACGCCGAAGGAAGGCCGGCTCGCCGCACGCAGCGGTCAGTACGATGTGCTGGAGAAGATCTTCTCAAAGCACCTCAAGGCGCCCGAGGCCAAAGAGGCGATGGACGAGCTCTCGGCGCTGGTGAAGAAGGCCGGCCCCGTCTGCCTGCTCTGCTACGAGAGGGATCACACGCATTGCCACCGCCAGATGATCGCGGAGATCATCGAGGAGCGCGATGGGGTTGCGGTGAAGAACTTGGCGGGACGCCAGATGTAGCCGTCGTTGGCGCCGGTTTCAGCCGTAGCCGTCGTCCTTCGAGGCTCGCACGAGCTCGCACCTCCAGCGACAATGGCTTCGCCATTGCGCGGGGATGACGGTCCCTATCCCTCCCCCGCCAGCTTGAACGTCCCCTCCATCATCTGCACGCAACTGCCGCCGACATGCGCGGAGACGATCTTGCCGTCCTGCTTGCGCACGCGGGTCAGCAGCAGGCTCGGCCGGCCCATGTCAAAGCCCTGGCCGACCGTGAGCTTGAGTTCGCCATCGCGCACGGGATCGAGATCGGCGAACAGTGCGGCCGCGGCAACCGTGGCGCTGCCGGTGGCGGGATCCTCAGCGTAGCCGCCGGCGCCGCGCATGAACATCCGCGCCTGGATCTCGCTAGGCGCCTCCGCCGCGGGCACATCGCGCGTATAGAACCACACCGAGACTGCACCGTCGCGCGGCAGGAGCCTGCCGAAGGCCGCCGCGTCGGACCTGGCCCGCTTCAGCGCATCGCGCGAACGTACTTCCGCCACCACGAAGGGCGTTCCGACGCCGACGACCTGCGGCGCATGGCGATCGGTCCTGATGTCATCGGCGCTCAGGGAGATGCAGGCCGCGACGTCCCCGGCAGAAAGCTGCGCAAGCCGTGACAACGGCTGCGGCGCGGTGAGTTCGGTGCTGACCACCCGGCCCTGCTCGCGAAAAATATCGACCGGCACGAGCCCAGCCTTCTCCTCGAATAGCAGGCGCGGCTTCGGCTCCTTGGCGAGGCTCGCCAGCACGAAGGAGGTGCCGATATTGGGGTGGCCCGCAAAGGGCATCTCCCGGACCGGGGTGAAGATACGCACCTCGGCATCGTTGGCCTTGTCACGCGGCGGCAGCACGAAGGTGGTCTCGGAATAGTTGAACTCGGTCGCGATCGTCTGCATCTGCGCCGTCGTGAGCCCGCCGGCGTCGAGCACCACGGCGAGCTGGTTGCCGCCGAAGGCGCGGTCGGTGAACACGTCGACGGTGATGTAGCGGCGCTGCATCGTCACTTCCTCAGGCAAGTCGCGGCCGCGACCGGCCGCATCGGGCGGCAGTCTATAGGCCGGCGACATCGCTCGTCATGCCCCAAAATTCGGAGCAATCGGAGCAATCGCGCATGACGTCGAAAGCTGAGGAGGTGCAGCGGTCGCGTGGCCGGGCTGGCAGACTTTCACCAGCCCGGCATCGTCTGCCGCGATCGCTAGTACGTCATCGTGTTCGGCAGGCACGGCGGCTTGGTATAGGGCGCAGAGGCATACGCGCCCTCCGCCGGAGCCCTGACGCAGTCCGCCATCGTCTCGGTTGTGCCGCGCGGTGGCGCGACGTGGCGCGCGGATGCGGCCTGGGTTTGGGTAACAGCAGCGGCGATCAAGATGGCCGTAACAAGGGTCAATCGGGTCATTGGCTTTCTCCGGATCACAAACGGAAGCCGAAATGGCTCGGCCTCCACAGTGCAGGACCCGAAACATACCAGGGATATTTCATCACGCGCCTTCAACGAACCGCGACCCGCTTCAACGAACCGCGACTCGCATGTGAAGGCGCTACCCCAATTGAAACACCGCCACCTTCCGTTCATAGCCGCGCACCTCGACCTCGCCGAGCGCAACGGCATCATCACCGTCGTTGCCCAGCGCCTCGCGCACGGTCGCGGAAATCAGGAGCTGCGAGCCGAACTCCTTGTTCAGCGCCTCCAGCCGCGAGGCGAAATTCACGGTGTCGCCGATGACGGTGTATTCCTTGCGCCGGGGCGAGCCGATATTGCCGGCGACGACCTCGCCGAAATGGATGCCGATGCCGATGCGCAGCGGCCAGCTCGTCTGCGCGTTGATGCGGTCCATCGCACTCAGCATCTCGCGGCCTGCGGCAACCGCGCGATGCGCGGCGTCGGAGGCTTCCAGCGGCGCGCCGAACAGCGCGAGAAGGCCATCGCCGAGAAACTTGTTCACGATGCCGCCGTGCCGGTCGAGAATGTCGACCAGCACGGCGAAAGCGCCGTCGAGCCGGTCGACCACCTCCTGCGGCGTGCGCGACTGCGCGCCGGCCGTGAAGCCGCGAAAATCGACGAACATCACCGCGACGCGGCGGAGATCCCCGCTCGCGCTCGTTCCCGCCGCCATCAGCCGTTCCACCACCTGGGGGGAGACGTGCTGGCCGAAGAGATTGGTCACCCGGTCGCGCGCTGTGGCCGCGGCGATGCTCGCGGCAAACTGCCTCCGCAGCTGCGCGCCGACGGCGCCGGCGAGCACGCCGCAGATCAAAATGACGACGCTGCGAACGGCGTGAAAGTAGGTCTGGGGCTCGCCGATGCTACTCGAGGAATCGTAGACCAGCGCCACGGCGAACAGCTCCACGGCCGCGACGAGGCCGGTGAAGGTCGAGAGCCAGAAATCGAGCCGCAGGGTCGAGAGGATGACGAAGATGAAGTACATCAGCGGCACGGCGAAGCCGAGCGCCTGGGTCGCGCCCATGGTGCGGATTTGAAGAATCAGGATCACGGTGGGCAGCGACGTCTCGATCAGAGTGCCGATATAGCGCCTGATCACCGGCAGGTCGCGATCGAGGCGGAGGTTCTTCCTGATCTGGGTGTGGACCCAGACTTCGAACAGGATGAAGCCGACCAGAAGGCCGTAGACCTCCAGGAGCCCTTCCGTGCCGCGCCACACCCTGTTCACCACGGCGGGGTCGATCAGATAGATCGCGGTGAGGAACAGCGTCATGACGCAGCCCGTCGTGATCAGCGCCCGCACCCGCAACAGCTCGGTGCGCAGCACTTCACGTGTCAGCTCGCGCTCGAAATCCTCCGATAGCACGGCGTGATGCCGTGTCCTCCTGCTCGCAAATCTGACCATTCCGCCCCTCGATTCCGGGGCATTCTGCCTCAATCCAGCGTGCGGCGGAAGCGCGTCACGGCGATGGTCATGGCGAGCGCCATCAGGATCGCCAGTGCCAGGGCGTCGAAATGCAGATTCTGCATGGTCGCGCCCTTCAGCATAATGGCGCGGACGATGCGAAGGTAATGCGTCAGCGGCAGGCATTCGCCGAGATATTGCGCCCAGGTGGGCATGCCCGCGAACGGAAACATGAATCCCGACAGCAGAATGCTCGGCAGGAAGAACATCATCGACATCTGCATGGCCTGGAGCTGGTTCTGCACCACCGTCGAGATCGTGTAGCCGATCGACAAATTGGTGGTGATGAACAGGGTCGAGAGCAGCGCCAGCAGGAAGAGATTGCCGAGCACAGGGACGCCGAACAGACCGACGCCGATGCCGATGATGAGGAACGCCTGCACGAAGCCGACCAGCACGTAAGGCACGATCTTGCCGAACATCACCTCGACCGGCTTGATCGGCATCGACAGCAGGCTCTCCATGGTGCCGCGCTCGACCTCGCGCGTGACCGACAGCGCGGTGAAGATCAGCATGGTCATGGTGAGGATGGTGCCGACCAGGCCCGGCACGATGTTGAGGCTGGAGCTAGCTGCCGGATTATAGCGGGCATGCGCGCGGATCTCGAACGGCATCTCCGGGGGATCGCCGATGTAGAGATCGTGCTTGAGCGCGGTCTGCACGACCATGCCGAGCGAGCCGATCGCGGCGCTCGCAGCGACCGGATCGGTGGCATCGGCCGCAACCAGCAGCGCCGGCCTGTCGCCGCGCCGCACCGCACGCTCGAAGCCGCGCGGGATCTCGACGCCGAACAGCACCTTGCCGGATTTCAGCAGATTGTCGAAATCCTCGACGTCGTGCACCTCGTAGAGGAAGCGGAAATAGGCGGTGTTCTCCAGAGCTTTCAGGATCGAGCGGGCGAGATCGGAGTCCTCCTGGAGCAGCACCGCGCTCGGCAGATGGTGCGGCGTGGTGTTGATGGCATAGCCGAACAGCATGAGCTGCATCACCGGCAGCATCACGATCATCGCGAACGACACGCGGTCGCGCCTCAGCTGGATGAACTCCTTGATCAGCATCGCATAGGAGCGCCGCAGGAAGCCGAAGCGCTCGCGGATTTCGTGCTGTGGTGCGGGATGATCGTCGGCACTCATTGGAAATTGTCCTTGGAGCGCCCCATCAGTTCGATGAACACGTCTTCCAGTGAGGGATGCGACTTCTGCCAGTGCAGGCCGCTTCGCTCGCGCCACGGCGCAATACTGGCTTCGAGCGCGGCAACGTCCCGCCCCGAAACGTGCAGCGAGGTGCCGAACGGCGCCACCATATCCACGCCGGGCTTGCCGGTGAGCTCGGCCGCGAGCTCGTTCAGGTCTTCGCCCGTCACAGTATAGGTCGAGAGCGCGGATTTCGCGATCACCTCCTCCACGGTGCCGTGCACCAGCAGATGGCCGTAGGCGATGTAAGCGATCTCGTGGCAGCGCTCGGCCTCGTCCATGTAATGGGTCGAGACCAGCACGGTCAGGCCCTCGGCGGCAAGCGCGTGGATCTCGTTCCAGAAGTCGCGCCGCGCCTTGGGATCGACGCCTGCGGTCGGCTCGTCCAGCAGCAGCAGTTTCGGACTGGGCAGCGTGCAGGCTCCCAACGCCAAACGCTGCTTCCAGCCGCCGGAGAGCTCACCCGCCAGCTGCGTCTCGCGGCCGGAGAGTCCGAGCCGCTTGATCATGTCGCGCGCTGCCCCGCGCGCGTCGGTGAGGCCATAGAGCCGCGCGACGAATTCGAGATTCTCGCGAACGGATAGGTCTTGATACAGGCTGAAGCGCTGCGTCATGTAGCCAACCTGACGCTTGATCTTTTCGGCGTCGCGCAAGATGTCGTAGCCGAGGCAGGTGCCCTTGCCGCTGTCGGGCGTGAGCAGGCCGCAGAGGATACGGATGGTCGTGGTCTTGCCCGAGCCGTTGGGCCCGAGGAAGCCGTAGATCGAGCCGCGTTTCACCTGCATCGACAGATCGTGCACGACCTCGCGGCCCCCGAACGATTTGGTCAGGCCCTTGACGTCGATCGCGATGCCGTTGCCGCCGTTCATCGCTTGTCCGCCACCGGGGTTTTTGGATTGAGATAGACGTCGATCGGCTGTCCGACCCGCAGCGCGTCGGGGCGCGACGGCCTCGCCTGGATCAGATAGACCAGCTTGTTGCGCTCTTCGAGACTGTAGATGACGGGCGGGGTGTATTCGGCCGAGGTCGCGATGAAATAGATCTTCGCGGTGAGATCGGCCGCGCAATTGTCGCAGCCGATCCGCACCGTATCGCCGATCGCAAGCTTCGGCAGCGCGGTCTCAGGCACGAAGAAGCGCAGCTTCATGTTGCCGGGCGGCATGATCGACAGCACCGGGCGCTGCGCCGCCACCATCTCGCCCTCACGGAAATAGATCTGCTGAATGGTGCCGGCAACGGGCGCAAAGCCCTTGCGCCGCGCCATCCGCGTCTCCGACGTCACCACCCGCGCTTCGGCTACGCGCAATGCGGAGACGGCCGAGTCGAGATTGGCCTGGGTGCCGGAGCCGGTCTTGTTCAGCGAGGCTGCGCGGTCATAGGTCTGTTGTGCGTTGGCCAGCGTCGCCTTGTTCTGGTTGAGATCGGCGAGCTGGAGATCGTCATCGACGGAATAGAGGGCATCGCCGACCTTGACCTCATCACCCTCGCGGACATTGAGCTTCGTCACCCGCCCCGCTTCGTCCGGGCTGACGAAGATCATGTCGGCTTCGACCCAGCCCTGGAAGCCGGGATCGCGCTTCTCCTTGCAGCCGGCGAGACCGGTTGCGAGGGCCAGAACCGCGATCGCACAGAGGCGCGGCAGATTTCGCTGTCGATCCCTCACCCTGAGGAGCTGCGAAGCAGCGTCTCGAAGGGCGAGCAGCCACAGCCGGGCCTGCATCCTTCGAGACGCGCGTTCCGCGCTCCTCAGGATGAGGTGAGAGATTTCTCGTGACGACCTCATGTCGTCCTCCGTTCGCCAAAAATCAAATCGAGATGGACGCGCAGCATGTCCTGCGCGTCGAGCGGCGCGTGCCGCGCAAACAGGCTTTGCCAGATCACCGCAATCATCGCGGGCGCGACCAGGATCTGCGGATAGCGCGCGAGGTCCTTGTCCCGGATCTCGCCGCGGGCGATGCCGAGCTCGATCAGCGTGCGCATCGCGGCGATCCCGCGCGAGACGACCTCGCGGTAGTAGAAATCGGCGACAGACGGAAAGCGCGGGCCCTCCGCCACGATCAGGCGCACCAGATCACCGCGCCTGGTGCCGATGACCTCCTTCAGGAAGTTGCCGGCAAAAGCCTCGACGAGGTCGCGCACCGAGCCCGTCGGCGGCGGCAGTGCGGTCAGCCGCGCCACGACCGGCACGATCACGACGCGCACCAGCTCCTCGAACATCGATTCCTTGTCCTTGAAGTGCAGGTAGATCGTGCCCTTGGCGACGCCGGCGCGTTTGGCAATGTCGTCGAGGCGCGTTGCGGCAAACCCGCGGGCGATGAACTCCTCCATTGCGGCGTCCACGATTGCCGCGCGCCGCTCCTGCGCGCGCGCAGCGCGGTTCGACGCCGGCACTTCACGGTGGGCTGACGCGGGCTCCGCGCTCTGTGCCGACTTGTTGGCGAGCTTGGTTGACTTCTTCATCATTGGAAAAATATGACTGACTAGTCAGTCAGAGTCAAGTTGAGGGTTGACTGAAGAAGGTAAAAACAAATTAGCATTGACTAATGAATTAGCATCGACTAATTGAATGACATGATCGAAACCGCTCCAAACCCCGTCACCACTGTGATGCGCGCCCTCGCCGACCCGACGCGCCGGGCGGTGTTCGAGCGCGTGTTCGAGAGCAAGGAGATCACCGTCGCCGAGCTGACGCGCGGCAGCGGCGTAACTCAGGGCGCCATCTCGCAGCACCTGAAGTCGTTGAAACAGGCGGGCCTCGTCGCCGAGCGCGCAGAGGGCCGCAACGTCTATTACCGCGCCGCGCCGCAGGGGCTCGAACCGCTGGTCACCTGGATGGACCATTACGGCGTGTTCTGGCGCGAGCGCTTCCAGAATTTGCGTGACCTCTTGAAGGAGATCGATCCGTGAGTGCTGTTGCTTCCAATATCGAGACCCAGGACATCGTCATCGACGAGGTCTTCCCTCACGCCGCCGCGACGATCTGGAAGGCGCTGACCAGCGCCCAGCTGATTGCGCGCTGGCTGATGCCGCCCACCGGTTTCGAGGCCGTCGAAGGCAACACCTTCACGTTCAAGACCAATCCGGCCGGTGCGTGGGATGGCACGATCCATTGCCGCGTGCTGGAGGTCGTGTCTTGCAGGCGCTTCGTCTACGCCTGGAAGGGCGGCGACGCCAGCAATACCGGCTACGGCTCGGCGCTCGACACCGTCGTCACCTGGTCCCTGACGCCGATCGAAGCGGGGACGCGCGTGCGCGTGGTGCATTCGGGCTTCGTGACGCCGACGAACGACACCGCGTATCGCAACATGAGCGACGGCTGGGTCAAGGTGGTGCAGCGGCTCGATGCCATCGCCGGCGAAGACAAGTAAGGAAGCATCACGATGGATAAGCCCTATACCGGCGGCTGCGCCTGCGGCGCGATCCGCTATTCGATTGCCGGCGAGCCCCTGTTCAGCAATCATTGTCAGTGCCGGGACTGTCAGCGGGAAAGCGGCAGTGCGCATGGCTCATACGCGACCTTCGCGCGAGCCGGCGTCACGCTAACCGGCGAGGCGAAGCATTGGGATATGGTCGCCGACAGCGGCAACGTGAAGACGCGCAGCTTCTGCACGCAGTGCGGCGTGCCTGTGTACATGACCTTCGCGGCGCAGCCCGACGTCTTCACAATCCGCGCTGCGAGCCTCGACGAGCCTGCCCGCTACAAGCCGCAGGCGGTCACTTTCGCCGCGCGCGGCCATGACTGGGATCGCCTCGATCCCAGCCTGGTAAAGTTCGAAGGCATGCCGCCCGGATGAGGCGCTAGCCGAAATCCAGCACCATGCGGCCGTCGATCTTGCCGGCCTTCATCCGCTCGAAGACGTCATTGATCTGCGCGAGCGGCACCTTCGTCACTTCGGCCTTCACCTTGCCGTCCGTGGCAAATGCGACGGCTTCGTCGAGGTCGCGCCTCGTGCCGACGATGGAGCCGCGCACCGTGATGCGCTTGAGGACGACGTCAAAGATCGGCGTCGGGAATTCGCCCGGCGGCAGGCCGACGAGGCTGACGGTGCCCTTCCGGCGCACCATCTTGAGCGCCTGGGCGAACGCGGCGGTCGAGACCGCCGTCACCAGCACGCCGTGGGCTCCGCCGCCGGTTGCCGCAAGAACCTGGTCCACCGCACCAGCAGTGAGGGCATTGACCGCGAGATCGGCGCCGGTTTCGCGCGCCAGCTCCAGCTTGTCCTCGGCGATATCGACGGCAGCGACCTTGAGCCCCATCGCTTTGGCGTACTGAATCGCGACATGGCCGAGTCCGCCGACGCCTGAGATCACCACCCACTCGCCGGGCCTGGCCTCCGTCTCCTTCAATCCCTTGTAGGTGGTGACGCCGGCGCACAGGATCGGCGCAATGGCGGCGAAATCGACCGTCGCCGGCAGCTTTGCGGCGAAGGCGGCCGAGGCGATGACATATTCTGCGAAGCCGCCGTTCACGCTGTAGCCGGTATTGTGCTGGTGCTCGCACAACGTCTCCCAGCCGGTCTCGCAATATTCGCAAGACATGCAGGCGTCGTGCAGCCAGGCGACGCCGACGGCATCGCCGACCTTGACGTTCTTCACGCCGGGTCCGAGCGCCGCGACGATGCCCGCTGCCTCGTGGCCGGGAATGAAGGGCGGCACCGGTTTCACCGGCCAGTCGCCGGAGGCTGCATGCAGATCGGTGTGACAGACGCCGCAGGCCTTCACCTTGACCAGAATCTCGCCGGGGCCGGGCTGCGGAACCGGCACGTCCTCGATCACCAGCGGCTTGCCGAATTGCTTGACGATTGCGGCTTTCATGGTCGGCATCTGTCTGCTCCTCTGCATTTTGGAGCAGAATAACGACGCCGCGCCGCGCTCCTTTGATGGGGGTCAAACAGCACAAAGTTTGCGCAAGCCGGCCCCCATCATGACACTACGATGACGCCGCGCGGACGGCGGAGTGTCAGCTATGGAACTTCAGGCCGTCGACGATCTTGTCGATCACCTTGCGCTCAGCGCGCATGGCGATGCCGACGAGATTGAGATCCGCGCGCGCCACCGCCCTCACCGCCTCGCGATTGGCGGCATCATGCGTGGTGCTGAACATGTCCTCGGTATAGACCGCCGGCTTGACGTTGCGCGCGAGCGCACGGTCCAGCGCACGCGACAACGCAGGGCCGTCGGCGCCATAGATCAGGATCGGCTGGCCGATCAACGCATGATAGTTCGTGCCCGAGGCATCTTCATAGGCTTCGCCGATGCATTCGGGAAAAGCCGCGGCGATGCCGCTGGAGAGGAAGGACGCAACGTTGAGCTTCTGCCAGGCCTGAAGATCGGCGCGGATCAGGACCGCGATCTTGGTGTCGAACTGCATCTATTCCTTCCACTGTCATTCCGGGGCGGTCCAAAGGACCGAGCCCGGAATCTCGAGATTCTCAGGTGCGCAATTGCGCACCGTAGCTCGATGCTACGCATCGCCCCGGAATGACAGCAAGAGGAAATCAACCCTTGGCGTCGCAGGCCCAGGCGCGAATCACGCATTCCTTGCCGCCGTATTTGTAGCATTCGCGCGTGGCGGCGTTGAGCGAGGCGGAGATCTTCGGCTTGACGGCATAGCCATAAGCGCCGCAGGGGTTGGCGAGATCGACCGACATCGCCGCGCAGGCGCGCTTCATCGTCACGGTCGTGCAATCGCCCTTGCACTGCTTCTGCGCCGCGGCACGTGCCTCGTGCTCGTGGCCGTAATCAAAGGCCTGGCCATAAGCGCCGCATTTGCCGACTGCAATCGCGCCGGCGGCATGGGCTTCGGTGATGTAGCGGGCGCCCGTGACGGCAACAGAAAAGACAAAGCAAAACATCGCGCAACGGCGCGCGACGACGTTCGAAGCCATGGAAAATCCCCTCCCCCCAAGGCAGGTGGAGGCGACTCTAAGCGCCGGTCGTTTCCACTTGGTGAACGAGTGGTTGAAAAGCGATGCCGGACTAGCGATGCCGACACCACACTTTCTAGTTGTATTTCTTAATCGCGTTATTTAAAGTCGTCAAGCTGCAAGCAGAGCCAGAGGAGACGACCATGCGTCCAATCAAAACAATACTGTCAGGAGCGATCGTGTGTCGGCCTGTCTGATCGGGCTTCCGCCCGCGCATGCGCAGTCGGTGAGCTGGACCTGGACCAACCAGTACGGCTCGACCCTGGCCATCACCAACTTCAACTCGAGCAACGGCGCCATCACGGGGACCTACACCAACAACGCCGCGAACAGCTGCGACGAGGGCAAGCCGCAAGTTGCGACGGGCTGGCTGTCCTATGGCAACACGGGCACCGCGATCAGCTTCTCGGTGAATTTCCTCGGCTGCGGCTCGACAACCGTCTGGACCGGACAGCTCAATAACTCATCTGGATTCCAGGGACTGTGGTATCTGTCCCTCGCCGAAGCAGTCGCGTGGAACGGCATCAGCGCGGGCGCCGATACGTTCACGTTCAGCAGCGGCGACAAGGCCCTGCTGACGAAGAGCGGCGTCGAGCTGAAGGCTGCCGGCAGCGAGAAGCTTTCGAATACCAAGAAGTAGGCGAGCCGCGAATGTGGTGCGTGGGGTGGATGAGCGAAGCGTAATGGTAGGTTACGCCCAGCGCCTGCGCTTCGCGCAGCCGCAAGGCTAAACAACCCTACGGCACCGGCGCCCTCATCCCCGCCGTGCCGCTTCCAGCGCCTGCGGCGTGTCGATGTCGAGGAAGGCGCTCTCGCCGTCGACCGGCACCTCGGCCACGGCCTCGGTGTGCTTGGCGATCAGATGGCGCGCGCCGACATCGCCGTCGAGCGTCATCAACTCCTTGAAGAAGCGGCGCGACCACAGCACGGGATTGCCGCGGCGCCCCTCGCTGACGGGCACGACGATGAGATTGCCGCGATCCGGCGCAAAGCCGTCGATGAGCCGGTCGATCAGGCCGGCATCGATCAGCGGCATGTCGCCGAGACAGACCAGGGCGCCGTCGCAGCTCTCCGGCACGGCGGCGATGCCGGCCTTGACCGAGCTTGCGATGCCGCCGGCGAAATCCGGATTGCGAACGAACTTCACCTTCAGTCCTTGCAGCGCCTGCTCGACCAGCTCGGTCTGATGGCCGGTGACAACGATCACCTCGGATGCCCTGGAGGCCAGCGCCTGCTCGGTCGCGATCCGCACCAGCTTCTTGCCGTCGAGCTCGGCGAGCAGCTTGTTCGGCCCGCCCATCCGGGTCGAACGGCCCGCCGCAAGCACGATGGCCGCGACCTGGCTGTTGCCTTCGATCTCGGGCTTGGCACGTGGCTGCGGCCGCGTGACGATCTCCATCAGGAGGCCGCCGACGCCCATACCCATCAGCTCGGAGCGCGTCACCTTGATGCCGGCGAGGAGCCGCATCAAGACCCAGTCAAACCCGTTCTCGACCGGCGAGCGCGCACAGCCCGGTGCGCCCAGCACCGGAACGTCGCCGGCCCGCGCGATCAGCAAGAGATTGCCGGGGTCCACCGGCATGCCGAAATGCTCGATCTCGCCGCCGATCCCCGTGACGGCCGCCGGAATCACGTCGCGGCGATCGGCGATCGCCGAGGCCCCGAACACGATGACGAGCTCCGCACCGAGGCCGAGCAATTCCTTGATCGCGGCTGACAGGGCAGCTTCGTCGTGCTGGACCCGCCGCTCGGCGATGATGCTGGCACCGGCCGGTGCGAGCCGCTCGGCCGTGACGCGCAGCGTCTTGTCGATCACCTTGGATGACAGGCCCGGCAGCAGCGTCGAGACCACGCCGACGCGCTGGATCACGTAAGGCGCGATTCTGAGCACGTCCTTGCCTGCGGCCTTCACCGCGGCATCGCGCAAACTGCCTTCGACGCCGAACGGGATGATCTTGACGGTGCCGACCATCTCGCCCTCGACCACCGGCTTGTAGGCGGTGAGCGTCGCAAAGGTGATGGCTTCGTCGATGTTGTTGATGCGGTCGACCGCGGCGCGGTCGATCACCAGCACACCCGGGCGCGCGGCGAACAGATTGGCGCGGCCGGTGAAGGCTCGCTCGACATGAATGCCCTCACCGCCGACGGCCAGCGCGATGCCGGCGGCCGCAACGTCCTCGGAGACATCGCCCGCCTCCATGCGCACCACGACAATGTCCTTGATGCCGGCGCGCGTGAGCTGCTCGACCTCGGCAGGCCCGATCGTCGTGCCCTTCTTCAGCACCAGCGGTCCCTGGCGCAGAGTGTGGACGGTCACGCCGCCGATTGCATCCTTAGGGCTCGCCGGGCCGAATTTCATGCCGCTTCTTCTTTTTCTTTGGGAGGCAGACGGAGCACGGCCGTGATCTCCGCCATGATCGACACTGCGATCTCGGACGGGGAGACCGCGCCGATCGCGAGGCCAATGGGCGCGTGAATGCGCGCGATGTCGCTCTCCTTGGCGCCCTGCGCCCGCAGCCGGTCGCCGCGCTTGGCGTGCGTCTTCCGCGAGCCGAGCGCGCCGATATAGAAGCAGCCGCGCTCGAAGGCGTGCAGCAGCGCGGGGTCGTCGATCTTTGGATCGTGGGTCACCGCGACGAAGGCCGTGTAGGCATCGACACTGAGCGGCGGCAGCGCGGTGTCCGGCCATTCGGCAACCAGCGGAACGTCGGGAAAACGTTCGGGGCTCGCAAACGCCGTGCGCGGATCCACGACCGTGACGTCATAGCCGAGCGAGCGCGCCAACGGCGCCAGGGCCTGGCTGATATGGACCGCACCGACGATGACGAGTTTTGCAGTCGGCGCGTAGACGTTGAGGAACAGCTTCTTGCCCCCGGCCTCGACATTGGCGCTCTTGCCCATGCGGAGTTGCTTGTCGAGTTCGGCGCGCAAGGGATCTCTTGCAAAATCCTTCGCCTTCACCAGGCGCTGCTCGCCGCTCTCGGTGTCGGTCACCAGGATCGCCGGCCGGCGCGCGGCCCGCTCGGCATTGAGTTCGTGCAGGATCTCGAGCTTCACGGCTAACCGACTTTCTCGACGAAGACGCGGATGGTGCCGCCGCAGGACAGCCCGACATTCCAGGCGGTCTCGTCGGCGACGCCGAACTCCAGCATCCTCGGCTTGCCGCTCTGGATCACGTCCATGGCCTCGGTGACCACGGCGCCCTCGACGCAGCCGCCGGAAACCGAGCCCAGGAACGTACCCTCGTCGTTGATGACGAGGCTGGAGCCCGCCGGGCGCGGCGCAGAGCCCCACGTCTCCACCACGGTGGCGAGCGCGACGCCACGGCCGGCCCTCTGCCAGTCCTCCGCCGCCTTCAGAATATCCTCGTCGCGATCGAGCATGGGGTGCCTCTCAAGCTGCGGAGCGGATCAGGCTGCGGTGATGCGGCGGCAGCGGCCGGGAGAGCGTCGTGATCAGCTCCTGGATCGAACTCAAATTATGTACCGGGCGGAATTCGTCAACGTGCGGGAGCATCATTTTGATGCCCTGGGCCTTGGCCTCGAAGCCGCCGAACCGGAGCAGCGGGTTGAGCCAGATCAGCCGCCGGCACGAGCGGTGCAGCCGGTCCATCTCGAAGGCGAGCCTGGAATCGGCCTCCCGCTCCAGCCCGTCCGAGATCAGAAGCACGATGGCGCCCTGGCTCAGCACCCGCCGCGCCCACAACTTGTTGAAGTTGTGCAGCGAGGCCGAAATCCGGGTGCCGCCGGCCCAGTCCTCGACCGAGGCCGAACAGCTCGCCAACGCCTCATCGGGATCGCGCTGGCGCAACGCGCGGGTGACGTTGGTCAGCCGGGTGCCGAACAGGAACACCGAGACGCGCTTGCGCGCATCGCCGATGGCATGGAGGAAATGCAGGAACAGGCGGGTGTATTCGCTCATCGAGCCCGAGATATCGAGCAGCGCCACGATCGGCGCCGGCTTCTCGATCCGACCGAGGCGATGGATGTCGATGATATCGCCGCCGGTACGCAAGGAGGCGCGCAGCGTGCGGCGCAAATCGAGGCGAAGCCCGCGCGGATCAGGCCGGTGCCGGCGCGTCAGGAGTTCGGCCTGCGGCAGCCGCATCCGCTCGACGGCACGCAGCGCCTCGGTGATCTCGGCGGCGCTCATCTGCGCAAAATCCTTCTTCTGAAGGATCTCCTTGTCGGACACCGACAGGCGCAGATCCTGCTCCTGATGCTGCGGCGTCTCGGTCATGCGCGGCCGCGACATCGCCTCCTGCACGCGGCGCGAGCCGGCCTGCGGCTTCTTCTTGGCCTGATCCGGCAACGGCACCGAATCCAGCATGTGCTTCCATTCCTCCGAGGCGCGGAAGAACAGGTTGAAGGCCTGCTTGAAGATCAGCGCGTGCTCATGACGCTTGACGAAGATCGCCTCCAGCGTGGTGAAGACGTCGGCGCGCTTGCCGATGTCGATCACCTGAAGTGCGCTCATGGCGTCGATGACAGCACCCGGCCCGACCGGCATGCCCGTGGAGCGCAGCGCGCGGGCAAAGCCGACGATGTTGTCGGCGAACTGCTCGGTCTGCTCGGGCGCAAGGTGGTTGATGGCCATGGTCTCGTATCCATCCCTCGTCATTCCGGGGCGCGCCACTTGGCGCGAGCCCGGAATCCATACTCCAGATCGTGGTTATGGATTCTCAGGTGCGCAATTGCGCACCATAGCTCGCGACTTCGTCGCGCCCCGGAATGACGAACTCAGTTGTAGCGCGAGATCAATTCTCGCTCGTCGCGTCCTTCAGCACCTTCTGCAAGGTATCGCCCTGCATGCGGGTGATGTCGTCCTGATACTTCAGCAGCGCGCCCAGCGTGTCGCCGACCACTTGCGGCGTCAGCGAGCGGGCGTCGAGCTCCGACAGCGCGGTGGCCCAGTCGATGGTCTCGGCGACGCCCGGCGACTTGTAGAAGTCCTGGTTGCGGAGCGCCTGCACGAAACGCACGACCTGCTGCGACAGCTTGGCGGAGATGCCGGGAACGCGCGACTTGACGATCGCGAGCTCGCGCTCGGCGGCGGGATAATCCACCCAGTGATAGAGACAGCGCCGCTTCAGCGCGTCGTGGATCTCGCGGGTACGGTTGGAGGTGATGATGACGATCGGCGGGTGTGGGGCCTTGACGGTGCCGAACTCGGGGATCGTCACCTGGAAGTCGCTGAGGATTTCGAGCAAGTATGCCTCGAACGCCTCGTCGGCGCGATCGAGCTCGTCGATCAGCAGCACCGGTGGTCCCGCAACGTCGGGCTCCAGCGCCTGGAGCAGCGGCCGCTTGATCATGTAACGGTCGGCGAAAATGTCGCTCGAGAGCTGCTCGCGGTCGGTGTCGCCGGCGGCTTCCGCCATCCGGATCGCGATCATCTGCGCGGCGCTGTTCCACTCGTAGACCGCGGAGGAGACGTCGAGGCCTTCGTAGCACTGCAGGCGGATCAGCTTCCGCCCGAGCGCAGCGGACAGGACCTTGGCGATCTCGGTCTTGCCGACGCCGGCCTCGCCTTCCAGGAACAGCGGCCGGCCCATGCGCAGCGAGAGATACGTCACCGTCGCCAGCGACCGCTCCGCGAGATAGCCGCGCGACGTCAGGAGCTCGAGCATCGCATCGACCGATGCCGGCAACCCAACTGAAGTATTGGCCCCGGAAGTATTGGCCGCTGAAGTCATGAAAAAACCAGTCTCGCTACGCCCTCACCGGGGACAAGTTTGGGCCGAGGCGTGAGGTCACCTCACTCCTTGGCGTTGGCGGCGTCGACGGCGCGCCGGGTCAGCACGCCGATGAGATGCGCGCGGTATTCGGCGCTGCCGTGGATATCGCTGTTGAGGCCTTCGGCCGGCACCTCGATGCCGTCGAGCGCCTTCGCGGCGAAGCGTTTCTTCAGGGCTTCCTCGAACGCAGTGACGCGGAACACGCCTTCGGAGCCGGCGCCGGTCACGGCAACCCGCACGTCGGACGGACGCCGCGCCACGAACACGCCAACCAGCGCATAGCGCGAGGCCTGGTTGCGGAACTTGACGTAGGCCGCCTTCTTCGGCAGCGGGAACATCACCTTGGTGATGATCTCGTCGGCTTCCAACGCGGTCGAGAACAGGCCCTGGAAATACTCTTCGGCCTTGAGGCGGCGCTTGTTGGTAACGATGGTCG
This sequence comes from Bradyrhizobium sp. TM233, assembly GCF_036247965.1. Lineage (NCBI taxonomy): Bacteria > Pseudomonadati > Pseudomonadota > Alphaproteobacteria > Hyphomicrobiales > Nitrobacteraceae > Bradyrhizobium > Bradyrhizobium sp. TM233. The sequence continues at coordinate 314,412 of NZ_BTIG01000003.1, forward strand.
CGCCCAGCGCGAGCACGGCAGCCGGATAGTCCGCGGTCGGATCGTTGTTGGCGAGCGAGCCGCCGATCGTGCCCTTGTGACGCACGGCGGGATCGCCGATTCCGCCGGCAAGATTCGCGAGCGCGGGGATTGCCTCGCCGACGATGGCGGAGCTCGCGACCTCGGCGTGCTTGGCGGTGGCGCCGATCACCAGAGAACGGCCCTTCATCTCGATCGTATTGAGCCCCTCGATATGGGAGAGGTCGACCAGATGCGGGGGGCTGGCGAGGCGCTGCTTCATGACGGGAATCAGCGTGTGGCCGCCGGCGATGACCTTGGCGTCTTCGTTCTTCACCAGGAGGTTGGCGGCCTGCCGCACGGTCCCGGGGCGATGATATTTGAATTCGTACATCTGAATGTCCTGATCGCGGGCTGCGCGTTACGCGAGGTCGGATTTCGCCATCGCCTTGGCGCCGGCGGAGATCGAGGCGACAATGTTCTGGTAGCCGGTGCAGCGGCAGAGATTGCCTTCTAGTTCTTCCCGGATCGTATGGTCGTCGAGCTCGTTGCCCTTGCGGTGCACGATGTCGATCGCGGTCATGATCATGCCCGGCGTGCAGAAGCCGCACTGCAGGCCATGGTGCTCGCGGAAGGCCTCCTGCATCGGATGCAGGGGCGCGCCGTCTGCGGCCAGCCCCTCGATCGTCTTGACCTCGTGGCCGTCGGCCATCACTGCGAGCGTGGTGCAGGATTTCACGGCCTTGCCGTCGACATGCACGACACAGGCGCCGCACTGCGAGGTGTCGCAGCCGACATGGGTGCCGGTCAGGCGCAGATTCTCGCGCAGGAACTGCACCAGGAGGGTGCGGGGATCGACGTTGGCGGTGACTGGATTGCCGTTCACGATGAGGGAGATTTTTGCCATAAGCACTCTCTATCAGCGCCCCGACGGGTCCCGTCGAAGCGGTTCTTATAATTATTCCAACCCATCATATGGGCCATTATGCCCCGGGGCAACATCGCCCGGGACGCAAGGCGCCATGCCAAAGGCGATGACCTTCAGCCCTGTACCGCCTTGGCGAAGTTCGCGAAAAATTCGTCGGCGAGTTTCTTGGCGGCGCCGTTGATGAGGCGCTGGCCGAGCTGCGCCAACTTGCCGCCGATCTGCGCCTCGACCTCGTAGGACAGCAGCGTGCCGCCGTCCTTCTCCGCGAGCTTGACCACGGCGCCACCCTTGGCGAAGCCGGCGACCCCGCCCTCGCCCTCACCCGAGATCCGATAGCCGTTCGGCGGGTCGAGATCGCTGAGTGTGACCTTGCCCTTGAAGCGTGCCGACACCGGGCCGACCTTCATTTTCGCCGTTGCGCGAAAGCCGCCGTCCTCGGTCCTCTCAAGCTCCTCGCAACCGGGGATGCAGGCCTTCAGCACCTCGGGATCGTTGAGCTTGGCCCACACGGCCTCGCGCGGCGCCGCGAGCTGGACTTCGCCGTTCATCGTCATGGCCATGAGGGTGCCTCCCGGATCGCGTAACTTATAGTGCTGATCAAGTAACGCAGGCACGCGGCAAAGGAAAGGGCGACACAGGTCAAGTGCAATGCAAATTCGCAACTGCAAAAAGACGTGTGCGGGCGGTTGGGGATTGGCACAGCCGGGCCATGATGATTAGGTCGCGCGCAATATGAGCACTTCCCTCTCCCCCCTGCTCGCACCGATGCTGTCGAGCGCCGCCATGCGCGCAGTCTGCGATGACCGCTCGACCCTGCAGAATATGCTCGATTTCGAGGCAGCCCTGGCACGCGCGGAGGCCGCCACGGATGTGATTCCGGCCTCTGCGGTGGGCTCGATCGAGGCCGCGTGCAAGGCCGATTCCTTTGACATGGCGGCGCTGGCCGAGGCCGCGACGCGATCGGGCAATCTGGCGATTCCCCTGGTCAAGATGCTGACCGCCAATGTCGGCAGGGCCGACACCGAGGCCGCGCGCTACGTGCATTGGGGCGCCACCAGCCAGGATGTCATCGACACCGCGACCATGCTCACGCTTCGCGCCGGCCTCGATGCGCTGGACGCCGACCTCAGCCGCGCCATCAAGGGATTTGCCGCGCTGGCGCGCAGCCATCGCAACACCGCGATGGTGGCACGGACCTGGCTGCAGCACGCGCTACCGATGCCGTTCGGCCTGAAAGCCGCCGAATATGCCGCAGGCCTCGCTCGCGCCCGCTGCCGCCTGCGGCGGCTCTCCCGCGAGGGCCTCGCGCTGCAATTCGGCGGCGCCGCCGGCACACTGGCGGCCCTCGGCGACAAGGGGCTGGCAGTGGCCGAGCGGCTGGCGCAGGAGCTGAACCTGCCGCTACCGGAAGCGCCCTGGCACACCCATCGCGACCGCATCGCGGAGGCCGCTTCGGCTTTCGCTATTCTGGCTGGGACCTGCGGCAAGATCGCGCGCGACGTTTCGCTGATGATGCAGACCGACGTTGCGGAAGCCTTCGAGCCCGCGGGCGAAGGCCGCGGCGGCTCCTCGACCATGCCGCACAAGCGCAACCCGGTCGCCGCCGCAAGCGCGCTGGGCGCCGCCACAATGGCTCCGCAGCTTGCCGCGACGATATTTGCGGCTCAAGTGCAGGATCATGAGCGCAGCGCGGGCCCCTGGCACGCGGAATGGCCGACCTTGCCGCAATTGATGCTGGTTGCCTCAGGCGCGCTGGCGGCCATCGTCGACATCGCCGAGGGCCTCGACGTCGACGCCGCGCGCATGCGCAGCAATCTCGATGCGACACACGGCCTGATCATGGCGGAAGCTGTCACCTTCGCGCTGGCCGACAAGATCGGCAAGAGCGATGCACATCATCTCATCGAGACCGCCAGCAAGCGCGCGGTCGCCGAGAAGAAACATCTGCGCGAGGTGCTGACGGCCGATTCGCAGGTCACTGCGCATCTTTCGCCGGAAAAAATTGCGGCATTGTTCGAGCCGATGGCCTATCAAGGGGCTTCCCAAGCCTTGATCGACCGGCTGCTCGACAGCCTCGACCGCGAATAAGAACCGCAAAATACGCAAGATAAGACGGAGACGCCGCATGCCCATGATCGATGCCGACGGTTGCCTGCTGAACGTCTCCGTCGAGGGCCGCGACGGCGGGCCGACCCTGATGCTCTCCAATTCGCTCGGCTGCACGCTGCAGATGTGGGAGCCGCAGATGAAGGCGCTGACGCAGGTATTTCGCGTCATCCGCTACGACCGTCGCGGCCACGGCAAGTCGAACGTTCCGCCCGGCCCCTACACGATGGAGCGCTTCGGCCGCGACGTGCTCGCGATCCTCGACGACCTCAACATCGAGAAAGTGCATTGGTGCGGCCTGTCGATGGGCGGCATGGTCGGGCAATGGCTGGGCGCCAACGCTCCGGAGCGCTTCGGCAAGCTCATCCTCGCCAACACCTCCTGCTACTATGCCGAGCCGACCAAATGGCTGGAGCGCATCGACGCCGTGAAGAAGGGCGGCATCGCGGCGGTTGCCGATGCCGTGATCGCGGGATGGCTCACCCAGGATTTCCGCGAGCGCGAGCCTGAGATCACCGCGAAGATGAAATCGATGCTGCTCGCCTCCCCCGTCGAAGGCTATCTCGCCTGCTGTGAGGCGCTGTCGACACTCGACCAGCGCGCGCTGCTGCCGAAGATCAAGAGCCCGACATTGGTGATCGCCGGCCGCCACGACATGGCGACGCCGATCTCGGCGGGCGAGCTGATCCGCTCGAATATTCCGGGCGCAAGCATGACCATCATCGACGCCGCCCACATCTCCAATGTCGAGCAGCCACACGCGTTCACCGACGCGGTGGTGGGATTTTTGACGCAGCGCTAACCGCAATCGTCATTGCGAGCGCAGCGAAGCAATCCGGACTGTTTCCGCGGAGACACTCTGGATTGCTTCGTCGCCACGCTCCTCGCAATGACGAGAGGAGGACAGAATGGACGACCAGAAGCGCCGCGATGCCGGCATGAACGTGCGACGGAAGGTGCTGGGCAATGCCTGGGTCGACAAGTCGATCGCGAACCGCAACGCCTTCAACACCGACTTCCAGGACATGATCACGCGCTACGCCTGGGGCGAGATCTGGACGCGGCCGCATTTCGACGAGCGCACGCGTCGCGTGCTGGTGATCGGCACCATGGTCGCGCTCGGGCAATGGGACGAGTTTCGCCTGCATGTGCGTGCAGCGCTCGCAGAGGGGGGCTTCACCCCCGACGACATCAAGGAAATCCTGCTGCAGCAGGCGATCTATTGCGGCGTGCCGGCGGCGAACCACGCCGTCAAGGAAGCCTCAGCTATTGTGCAGGAGCTCGGCCTGCTCAAGTCCTAGCGACGCAGGGATCTCGGCAGGGGTCTCGACGATCTGCGGAGCCGCTTCGGGCCGTTCGATCAGGATCACGATGGCAGCACCGAGCAGCAGCAGCAGCTCGGTGGCATGCAGCCGGAGCGCGGCCATCTCGCCGACCTTCGAAGCCATCACCATACTGGCAAACGAGATCAGGCTGCCGATCGCCAGCGCGATCCCGAGCGCCTCATCGCTGCCGCCGGACTTGCGGGTTCGGGGGACGCAGAGCAGAGCGAGATAGATCGCAAAGAACGCCACCACGGTGAGCCGGCCGAGCGCAAGCAGCCAGGCCCCGCGCACCGTGCTCATCCCTGCCATCTGGAGATGATCGCTGAGGAAAAGCGCGACGGCGACGCTCGGCCGCTCGTAGAGGCCATGCACCGGTGCGACGATGATGTTGAAGGCGACAAGGGTCCAGGCCGGAATGAAATAGGCCGCCAGCAGCGCGCCGTTGACTGAGCCGATCCGCCAATTCCTGAACATGCCGCTTCCCGCTTCGTCGACCACGCGCCTTCGCTGGGAAGGCTTTGCCGGGAGCTAACTCGCATCAGACTGCGGCGGCAATTTAAACCCTTTGTTTACCTTAACTGCCCGATGGGCCGGGCGGCCAAAGAAAAAGGCCCCGCCTTGCGGCGGGGCCCCTCGCTACCCTTCGTTCTCGACTCCCAAAACTACTTGTCCTGACCGTGCTGGCCGCCCTGCTGCTGGCCGGGGCGATCGCCCTGACGCATTGGATCGTTCTGCTGCTGCTGGCCGGGCTTCTGACCTCCGCCCTGCTGACCCGGCTGTTGACCTGGGCGCTGCTGGCCGGGGTTCTGACTCTGCTGACCCGGATTCTGGTTCTGCTGCTTCGTCATTCGGGGAACTCCCTTGTTGGACGTCAGAGGCGAGATAACGGCCGTCATCCCCTTTGGTTGCCCGAGGAACCCGGTTCCTCGCAGTTCCGGAACCGATCGCAAAATCAGCTCTGTACAAGACCTGCTGCAGTAGCGGGAGCTGTTGCAGCCGCCAGTTCCCTCCTGTTACAAATCCGGAAGAATGCTTAGGGGCTGCCGGGGCCCAAGAAACGGCCCAAGAAACCCACTCTCCTAAGAGCTCCCTTTGAGCCCGCGTCAGGTTTGGTACGGCAGCCCATGGATTACTTCGCCCAGCAGCTCATCAACGGTCTCGTTCTGGGCTCGATCTACGGCCTGATCGCCATCGGCTACACGATGGTCTACGGCATCGTCGGCATGATCAACTTCGCCCATGGCGACGTCTTCATGATCGGCGGCTTCATCGCCCTGATCACCTTCCTGATCCTGATCTCGTTCGGACTGACCGCGATCCCGCTGATCCTGCTGGTCGTGCTGCTGGTCTCGATGGCGATCACCGCACTCTACGGCTGGACCATCGAGCGCATCGCCTACCGGCCGCTTCGCCACTCCTTCCGGCTCGCTCCGATGCTGTCGGCGATCGGCATGTCCTTCGTGCTGACCAACTATTCGCAAGTCGCGCAAGGCGCGCGCGTCAAGCCGATCCCGCCCTTCATCACCGGCGGCTACACCCTGCATGAGAGCACCGACGGTTTCGTGATCCAGCTCTCCAACATCCAGATCATGGTGGTGGTCACCACTATCGTGCTGCTGGCGGTCTTCACCTGGCTGGTATCGCGCACCCGGCTCGGACGCGACATGCGCGCCTGCGAGCAGGACCAGACCATGGCGGCGCTGCTCGGCGTCGACGTCGACCGCACTATCTCCATGACCTTCGTGATTGGTGCCGCGCTCGCCGCGGTCGCGGGCCTGATGTACCTGCTCTATTACGGCCTCGTCGATTTCTTCATGGGCTTCGTCGCCGGCATCAAGGCGTTCACCGCTGCCGTGCTCGGCGGCATCGGCTCGCTGCCGGGGGCCATGCTCGGCGGTCTCGCGATCGGCCTGATCGAGACGTTCTGGTCTGCCTATTTCTCGGTCGAATACAAGGACGTCGCCGCTTTCTCGATCCTGATCGTGGTGCTGATCTTCATGCCGACCGGCCTGCTCGGCCGTCCCGAAGTCGAAAAAGTCTGACGGTCGCGCGCGTGACAGCTCCCTCGACCAACACGGCCAGACCTGCAACGGGCATCCCCGCCCTCCTGAAGACAGCCTTCATCAACGCGCTGATTGCGCTGGTGCTGTTCTCGCTGATGATCGGCATCCGCACCGAGGCGGGCTCCTCCGGCCAGCTCACCTATTGGACCCGCTTCGGCGACCTCGCCTCCATCGTCGCCGCCGTGTTCGGCGGCTCGATCGTGATCGAGCTGCTTCGGCAGTGGATCGGCCCGACCGGCGCCGAGAAGCTGGTGCCGCCGGCGGTGCAGAGCGGCATATCGTTCATCGGCCGCTACCTCGCGCCGGCGCTCCTGATCTTCACGCTGCTGGTGCCGGTCATCTTCTATAACCAGCGCTACATCCTCGACCTCGCGATCCTGGTGCTCACCTATGTCATGCTGGGCTGGGGATTGAACGTCGTGGTCGGGCTCGCCGGCCTGCTCGATCTCGGCTATGTCGCGTTCTATGCGGTCGGCGCCTATTCCTACGGACTGCTCGCCACCAATTTCGGCTGGTCGTTCTGGATCTGCCTGCCACTCGCCGGCATTCTCGCCGCCTTCTGGGGAGTCCTGCTCGGCTTCCCGGTGCTGCGCCTGCGCGGCGACTATCTCGCCATCGTGACGCTCGCCTTCGGCGAGATCATCCGCCTCGTCATCATCAACTGGCAGGATCTCACCGGCGGCCCCAACGGCGTCTCCGGCATTCCCCGCCCCACCTTCTTCGGCATCCCGCTCGACAACAGCGATGACGGGCTCGCCGCCAGGCTCGGCATCGAATATTCGCCGACGCACCGCATCGTCTTCCTGTTCTATCTGATCCTGGCGCTGGCGCTGCTCACCAACTGGGCGACGATCCGCCTGCGCCGGCTGCCGATCGGGCGGGCCTGGGAAGCCTTGCGCGAGGACGAGGTCGCCTGCCGCGCACTCGGCATCAACACCACGACCACCAAGCTCACGGCGTTCGCGACCGGTGCGATGTTCGGCGGCTTTGCCGGCGCGTTCTTCGCCACCCGGCAGGGCTTCATCAGCCCGGAATCCTTCACCTTCCAGGAATCGGCGCTGGTGCTCGCCATCGTCGTCCTCGGCGGCATGGGCTCGCAGCTCGGCGTCGCGCTTTCCGCGCTCGCCATGATCGGCGGCTTCGAATTGTTCCGGAGCCTGGAGGGCTATCGCATGCTGGTGTTCGGCATGGCCATGGTGCTGATCATGATCTGGCGGCCGCGCGGCCTGATCGGCCATCGCGCTCCGACCGTGTACCTGACCAAGGCGAAGGCGATCTCCTCCGACCTCGTCAAGGAAGGGCACGGATGAGCGGCGACAAGATTCTCAGCGTCGACCGGCTCGCCATGCGCTTCGGCGGCATCATTGCCGTGCAGGACCTTTCTTTCGCCGCCGAGCGGAAGAAGATCACCGCGCTGATCGGGCCGAACGGCGCCGGCAAGACCACCGTCTTCAACTGCATCACCGGCTTCTACAAACCGAGCGGCGGCGCCATTCGCCTCAGCCATGACGGCGGTAGGACGATCGCGCTGGAGCGGCTGAACGATTTCCGCATCGCCACGCAAGCCAAGGTGGCCCGCACCTTCCAGAACATCCGGCTGTTTCCCGGCATGACCGCGCTGGAAAACCTGATGGTGGCGCAGCACAACGCACTGATGCGCGCCTCCGGCTTCACCTTCCTCGGCCTGATCGGCGCACCCGGCTATCGCGACGCCGAGAAGCGCGCGATTGCTCTTGCTACGGACTGGCTCAAGCGGGTCAATCTGCTCGACCGCGCCGACGATGCCGCCGGCAATTTCGCCTATGGCGACCAGCGCCGGCTCGAGATCGCGCGCGCAATGTGCACCGAGCCCGCGCTGCTGTGCCTGGACGAGCCCGCCGCCGGCCTCAATGCGCGCGAGAGCGCGGCCTTGAGCGAGCTCCTGCTCTCGATCCGCGACGAGCTCGGCACTTCGATCCTCCTGATCGAGCACGACATGTCGGTGGTGATGGAGATCTCCGACCACATCGTGGTGATGGACCATGGCGTCAAGATCGCCGAAGGCACGCCGCGCGAGGTCCGCGACGATCCCAAGGTGATCGCAGCCTATCTCGGCGCCGACGAGGAAGAGGCGGCAGCCGTGATGGAGGGCGGATCGTGACCGCGGCGCCCTCTCCCCTGCTCGCGATCCGGGGCTTGCGCGCCGCCTACGGCAAGATCGAGGCGCTGAAGGGCGTCGACGTCGAGATCAATGCCGGCGAGATCGTGGCGCTGATCGGCGCCAACGGCGCCGGCAAGTCGACGCTGATGATGACGATCTTCGGCAAGCCGCGCGCCCGCGCCGGCCAGATCCTGTACCAAGGCCGCGACATCACCGACGTCCCCACCCACGAGATCGCACATTTGCGCATCGCGCAATCGCCGGAGGGCCGCCGGGTCTTCCCGCGCATGAGCGTGGCGGAAAACCTCCAGATGGGGGCGGATGCCACCGGATGCACCGAGGCCGAACGCGAGGCGACGCTGCAACGCGTCTTCACGCTGTTTCCGCGGCTGAAGGAACGCTACGCCCAGCGCGGCGGAACCTTGTCCGGCGGCGAGCAGCAGATGCTGGCGATCGGCCGCGCCTTGATGAGCCGTCCCCGCCTGCTCCTGCTCGACGAGCCCTCACTCGGCCTTGCGCCGCTGATCGCGCGCCAGATCTTCGATGCGATCCGCACCCTGAACCGGCAGGACGGCCTGACCGTCCTGATCGTCGAGCAGAACGCCAACCACGCCCTCAAGCTCGCCCATCGCGGCTATGTCATGGTCAATGGCCTGATCACGCTGGCCGGTAGCGGGGCCGAGTTGTTGCAGCGCCCCGAGATTCGCGCCGCCTACCTGGAAGGCGGCCGGCACGGCTGACCGGCCGGCGAGCCCGACCCGCGTGCGGCCGAATGTGGCGAGATATCTCTGCCGATGCCCGTACTTTGCCGGTGACTTCTCGGTAAATTCATTCGAGAATGGCGCCGGTTTGGACCGGGCAGGCCCGGCAACTTCCACAGGCGACCACCCGCGAGGTATCTCATGAAATCACTGAAGCTCATCGGTCTGGCATTCGGCGCGTCGATCGCGCTGTCGAGCGCGGCGTTCGCGCAGGATGTCACCGTCGCAGTCGCAGGCCCGATGACCGGCGGCGAATCCGCCTTCGGCCGCCAGATGAAGAACGGCGCCGAAATGGCCGTGGCCGATATCAATGCCGCAGGCGGCGTCAACGGCAAGAAGCTTGCGCTGTCGGTCGAGGACGATGCCTGCGACCCGAAGCAGGCGCGCTCGATCGCCGAAAAGATCGCCGGCGCGAAAATCCCGTTCGTGGCCGGGCACTATTGCTCGTCGTCGTCGATCCCGGCTTCGGAAGCCTATGCCGACGGCAACGTGCTGCAGATCACGCCGGCCTCGACCAACCCGCTGTTCACCGAGCGCAAGCTCTGGAACGTGGCGCGCGTCTGCGGCCGTGACGATCAGCAGGGCCTGATCGCGGCGCAGTACATCGCCAAGAACTTCAAGGGCAAGAACATCGCGATCCTCAACGACAAGACCACCTACGGCAAGGGTCTTGCCGACGAGACCAAGAAGGCACTCAACAAGGCCGGCGTCACCGAGAAGATGTACGAGTCCTATAACAAGGGCGACAAGGACTTCAACGCGATCGTCTCGCGCTTGAAGCGCGACAACATCGACCTCGTCTATGTCGGCGGCTACCATCAGGAGAGCGGCCTGATCCTGCGTCAGATGCGCGACCAGGGCCTCAAGACCGTGCTGATGGCCGGCGACGCGCTCGCCGACAAGGAGTACGCCTCCATCACCGGCCCGGCTGGCGAAGGCACGCTGTTCACCTTCGGCCCCGATCCGCGCAACAAGCCCACCGCGAAGAAGATCGTCGAGGCCTTCAAGGCCAAGAATATCGACCCCGAGGGCTACACCCTCTACACCTATGCGGCGATGCAAGTGTGGTCGCAGGCGGCCAAGAAGGCCGGCACCACCGACGCCAAGAAGGTCATGGAGGCGATGAAGGCCGGCAAGTGGGACACCGTGATCGGTCCGGTCGAGTATGACGCCAAGGGCGACATCAAGCAGATCGACTACGTCGTCTACAAATGGGACGCCAAGGGCAATTATGCCGAGATCAAGGGCAACGGCACCTAAGCCCGCTTGCCGCGCCCTCGGGCCGCCATACGATCGTCACCACGCCCCGGCTCGGCCGGGGCGTTTCTTTTCGCGGCGCAAGGATCAGACGGCCGCAGGCAGCTCGCCACCGGCCGCGGCCTGGGCTTTCCGAAGCGCTTGCAGGAGATCGTTCGGCCGAAACGGCTTCTGCAGGCAGACCACGCTGGCCAGGTGGGGCGACTGCTCCATGAAATCCAGCGCCGTCATTCCGGACACCGCAACGATGGGGAGCCCCGGCGCCTGCTCGCGCAGGGTCGCGATGACATCGACACCGCTGACGTCGCCAAGGAAGATATCGACAATCGCCGCGTCAAAGGAGCCTTCCGCGAAGGTTTTCAGCCCGGCCGCACCGCTGTCGGCCTCGGCAACCTCGTAACGGTTGACCCGAAGCACGATCGCGACCATCGCGCGCACGTCCTTCTGGTCGTCTATGATGAGAATACGAGGCATGGGAATAACCCCAACAGATTGATCCAAATCGTGTGATTCAAACCTGGAACCCGCCGCGGCGGCAGGGCATTATGACACCGCCCAGTAAAGCGCATCTTACCCGATCCATATTCCGCGTTCCCACCAGAATTAAGTAAGCTGTAACCTTCGGTTGAGTCGTCACTGCAACAGTTCACGACACGCGCCCGGAACGGGCTACCGTGGGAGGCGTGAAGTCAAGACTGCCGTATCTTGGAACTGCGGAGATGCTCAAAACGGGTCTGCATGAGATGAACGTGCCTGTGATCGACCGAAGCACATTTCTTTCGACGCTGCCGGCGGCAACGGTCGACCGGACCGCGGCATTGTGGATCGTCGGCGTCTCTTCGATCTTGTTCGCCTTGGCCGTGCCGTTCGCAGGTATCCAGCTGCCGCCGGTCCCCGCCTTCGTCGCGAGCTACCAATCCGCCCTGGCGGTGAGCGATATCATCACGGCTGTGCTGCTGCTGTCGCAGTTTTCGGTGCTGCGGACCCGTGCCCTGTTGTGGCTGTCGACCGGCTACCTGTTCACCGCCGCGGCAGCTCTGGTCCATGCCCTCACCTTCCCCGGCCTGTTCGCGCCGACAGGGCTGTTTGGCGCCGGCAGTCAGACCACGGTCTGGCTCTACATGGTCTGGCACGGCGCCTTCCCGCTGTTCGTGCTGGGCTATGCCTGGCAGAAGGAAAAGGACGGCGGACCCAGGGTCCGGGGCACAACAAGCAACGTGATCTACGCCATCGTGCTCGGCGTCGTCGCGACCATGGGTGCCTTGACCTGGATCGTCACCGCCCAGCACGATCTGTTGCCGGTCCTGCTCCGCGACAGCCGATACACACCGACCATGATCGGGGTCGTGTCCTTTGTTTGGTCGCTGAGCTTCGCCGCGCTCGTTTCACTGTGGTTCCGGCGCCCGCATTCGGTGATCGACATATGGCTCATGGTCGTGATGTGCGCATGGCTGTTCGACATCGCGCTGTCTGCGATCGTCAACGTCGTGCGCTTCGATCTCGGTTTCTACGCCGGCCGTCTCTACGGTCTCTGCGCGTCGAGCTTCGTGCTGGCGGTGTTGCTGATCGAGAACGTTCGCCTTCAGGCCCGGACGGTGGGTCTTGTCGGCAGACTGCGCGAGCAATCGGCATCGGATCGCGACTTCTATGGCAAGCGCCTCGCCCTGTATGGCGCCGTCGTCGAATCCTCCAACGACGCCATCATCACCCAGTCGCTCAACGGCGCCATCACCGGCTGGAATCGTGCCGCCGAGCACCTGTTCGGCTATTCCGCCGCAGAGGCCGTCGGCAAGCCGATCGACATCATCGTGCCGGAGGACCGCAAGCCGGAAGTCAGGAGCATTCTCAATCGCATCAGCAGCAACGAGTCGATTGCCCAGCACGAGACTGTGCGGATTCGAAAGGACGGCCGCGTGCTCGACGTCGTCCTCAACGTCTCGCCACTTCGGGCGGAGAGCGGCGAGATCATCGGCGCCTCCAAGATCGCCCACGACATCACCGAGGAGAAGCAATCCAGGGAAAAGCTGCGCCAGGAGACCGAGGAGCGACAGCGCATTTTCGAGACCTCGCAGGACCTGATCCTGGTCACCGACGGTTTCGGCAATTTCATCCAGGTCAGCCCCAGCGTGAAGGACATCCTCGGCTTCAGCCCGGAAGACTTGATCGGGCATAGCGCCACCGAGTTCATTCACCCCGACGACCTCGATCGAACCCGGGAGGAGATGCGCGCGGCGCGGCGCGGCGCGGTCAAGCGCAGCTTCGAGGCGCGCTACTATCACTACGACGGCCACGAGGTCACGCTGAACTGGATGGGCACCTGGTCCGAGCCGGTGAAGCGTCACTTCTTCATTGGCCGGGATCTCACGGAGAAGCAGGCTGCCGAAGCCCAGTTCCGACAGGTCCAGAAAATGGATTCCATCGGTCAGTTGACCGGCGGTGTCGCTCACGACTTCAACAACGTGCTGACCGTCATCACCGGCACGATCGGTATCTTGTCGGACGCGGTTGCCGACCGGCCCGAGCTGGCTGCGATCACCAAGCTGATCGACGACGCCGCCGAGCGCGGGGCGCAGCTGACCAAGCATCTGCTGGCCTTCGCCCGCAAGCAGCCGCTCCAGCCCCGCGAGATCGACGTCAATGCGCTGGCGCTCGAAGCCGCCAAGCTGTTGCACCCCACCCTGGGCGAGCAGATCACCATCATGCCGCAGCTCACCGAGGATGCATGGCCGGCGCTGGTCGACCCCGGCCAGCTTTCCACGGCGATCCTCAATCTCGCGCTGAACGCGCGTGACGCGATGCCCGATGGCGGCACCCTGGTGCTGGAGACCCGCAACGTCTTCCTCGACGACGGCTATGCCAGCATGAATGCCGACATGGTCGCCGGCAGTTACGTGATGATCGCGGTCAGCGACACCGGCTCCGGAATTCCGCCGGAGTTGATCGACCGGGTGTTCGACCCCTTCTTCACCACCAAGGAGGTTGGCAAGGGCACCGGGCTCGGGCTCAGCATGGTGTTCGGCTTCGTCAAGCAGTCCGGCGGACACATCAAGATCTACAGCGAGGAAGGCCACGGCACGAGCGTCAAGATCTACCTGCCGCGCTCGAGCGGCGTGCAGGAGACCGAGATCGAAGCGCTCCAGAACGCGCCCATCACCGGCGGCGACGAGAAGATCCTGATCGTCGAGGACGACGCATTGGTGCGGCAATATGTGGTGACCCAGGTCAAGAGCCTCGGCTACACCGCGCTCGAGGCCGCCAACGGCGCGGAGGCCCTGACCATCATCGACAACGATAAGACCATCGACCTGCTCTTCACCGACATCATCATGCCGGGCAACATGAACGGTCGCCAGCTTGCCGACGAAGCCGCCCGCCGCCGCCCCGACCTCAAGACGCTGTTCACCTCGGGCTACACCGAGAACGCCATCGTCCACCACGGCCGGCTCGATTCCGGCGTGCTGCTGCTGGCAAAGCCCTACCGCAAGTCCGAGCTTGCCAAGATGCTCCGGACCGCGCTCGCCAGTTGAGCCTGCGTCCTCTCTGCGCTATCGCAGATCGCGAACTGCACTCAACGATGAGGCCGCCTTGAAAAATCTGCTCACCGATATCGCCGGCGTCCGCGTCGGCCATGCCGAAGATGCGAAATTGGCCTCCGGCACGACCGCGATCATTTTCGACCAGCCGGTGGTCGCAGCGATCGACGTCCGCGGCGGCGGACCCGGCACGCGCGAAGACGCACTGCTCGATCTCGCCAACACCGTCGAGCGCGTCGACGCGATCGCACTGTCAGGCGGTTCCGCGTTTGGCCTCGACACCGGCGGCGGGGTGCAGGCCTGGCTCGCCGAGCAGGGCCGCGGCCACCGGGTTCGGGAAGCATTGATCCCGATCGTGCCGGGCGCGATCCTGTTCGATCTGCTCAATGGGGGCGACAAGGCCTGGGGACGGTTCTCGCCCTATCGCGACCTCGGCTACGCCGCGGCGGCCGCCGCCGGCACCGACTTCGCGATCGGTAGCGTCGGCGCCGGCCTCGGTGCCACCACCGCAACGTTCAAGGGCGGGCTCGGCTCGGCCTCGGCGGTGACGCCCGATGGTGTCAAGGTCGCCGCGATCGTCGCCGTCAACGCGGTGGGAAGCGTCACCGTCGGCAACGGACCTTGGTTCTGGGCGGCGCCATTCGAGGTGAACGGCGAGTTCGGCGGACGCGGCCTGCCGCACGAATTCACCGACGACATGCTCCGCATGCGCATCAAGGGCGGCCCTGCCGCGAACGCGCGCGAGAACACCACAATTGGCGCGGTCGTCACTGACGCGGTGCTGACCAAGCCCCAGGCCAAGCGGCTGGCGATGATCGCGCACACCGGCTTTGCCCGCGCGATCTATCCGGTGCATGCACCGACCGACGGCGACGTGCTGTTTGCGGCCGCGACCGGTGAGAGGCCGATCGATCCGCTGGTCGGCCTCACCGAACTCGGCACCGTCGCGGCCAACGTGGTCGCGCGCGCAATCGCCCGCGGCGTCTATAGCGCGGCCGCGCTGCCGTTCCCGGGGGCGCAGCCGTCCTGGAAGGACCGGTTCGGCTAGAAACCGAAACGGCGGATACGGCGTTATCCTGGCGGGCCAAGGTGTACCGCCATGCCGTCTTCCGTGATCCGCTTCTTTCGCTATGCGCCGGACACGCGCGAGCTGAAGTTGACTTTCGTCAGCGGACGCCTCTATGTCTACGAGGATGTTCCGCCCGAGGTCGCCGCCGCGTTCAGGGGCGTTCTTCAACCACGAAATCCGTGACCGGTATGCCTACCGTGACATCACGCACGAGTATGCCGGCTGAACCTTGGATGCCGCTCACACGCTCATCGACATCGACGAACCGGCAGCCGCCGAAGAACCCTGCCCCTGCCCGCCTTGCCGTTGCATCAACTGCGCGAACAGATCGTAAGCCGAATTGCGGGGGCTGGAGGCGCCCGGCACCGTCGTCGACATCTTGAAGCCGTCGGCATAGGTGACGGTCGTCGTGGTCGACCCGTCGGCAGCGGTCGTCGTGGTCGAGGTCGATCCGCCGCTGGGCTTCGACGAGGAATCCGATCCATCGCCCGCGCCGCCGGCGCCTTGCGCGTGATGGTGCCCGTGGCCGCTCTTCAGCGCCTTCGACATCTCGTCAAGGCTGACGTTGCCGTCGGCGTTCGCATCCAGCTTCGAGAAGACATCGTCGGCCTGCGCGAGGTTGGTGCCGCCGGCGCCCAGCGCGTCCTCGAACTCGGACTTGGTAATGCTGCCGTCGCCGTCCGCATCGATCTGCGAGAACAGATCCTTGAGCGCAGCCTCCCTACCCTTCGACGTCGAGGACGACGAACTCGACGAGGTCGAGCTCGCTGAACTGCTCGCGCCGTCGGTCGACTGGCTCTGCGCGGCGAGCAGCGCGTTCATGGTCTCCGGCGCGATCTGTGGAGGACTGCCCGAGCCGACCAATGAGGTCGTCATGCTGCCCGTGCTGCTGTCGATCGCGAACGGGTTGGTTGCGCCTTGCGAAGATCCGGCCTTCTGCGTTGACCCGGCCTTCTGCGTCGACGAGGACGACTTCGAGTTCGTCAGCGACTGGATCGCGTCGAGCGCGCTGGACACGGCGCCAAGGGCTAACAGCATTGCACAACTCCAACCGACGCGGCATGCCGCGGCCAATGTTCTGTCGGGTAACGTCAGCAAGCGTCGTGCCAGCGCAAAAAGTTCAATGAAATCCGCCGTCGCCGCGCCTTGGACGGCCCGGGAACACCGGCAATTCATGCCGGTCGCGGCAGAAATTTCCGCCCACAGGAAGGACGCCTGCCCTGCATTGCCCGCCAGGGAGGCCCATGTTAGGCGAAGCCCGATCTTCTTTCGGCCGCCACGGGAAACCGCGCCATGACCCAAGCCTTCCCCCCCCGCCCCCTGGCAATCGCGCCCTCGATCCTGGCCTCGGACTTCTCCAGGCTCGGCGAAGAGGTGCGCAGCGTCGACGCTGCCGGTGCGGACTGGATCCATCTCGACGTGATGGACGGTCACTTCGTTCCCAACATCTCCTACGGCCCCGACGTCATCAAGGCGATGCGCCCGCACACGAAGAAGGTGTTCGACGCGCACCTGATGATCTCGCCCTCCGACCCCTATCTGGAGGCCTTTGCGAAAGCCGGCTGCGACCACATCACCGTGCATGCGGAAGCCGGTCCCCATTTGCACCGCTCGCTCCAGGCGATCCGCGCGCTCGGCAAGAAGGCCGGCGTCTCGCTCAACCCGGGCACGCCGATCAGCGCGCTCGAATATGTCCTCGACCTCGTCGACCTCGTGCTGGTGATGTCGGTCAATCCCGGCTTCGGCGGCCAGGCCTTCATCCCTTCCGCGATCGGCAAGATCCGCGACATCCGCGCGATGACGGCCGGACGCCCGATCGACATCGAGGTTGATGGCGGGGTCGGCCCCGACGTTGCGGGCGCGCTCGCCGCGGCCGGCGCCAACGCCTTCGTCGCCGGCACATCCGTGTTCAGGGGCGGCATGCAGGAAGCCTACAAGACCAACATCGCCGCGATCCGCAATGCCGCGCTGGGGGCTCGCGGCGAAGCGATTTGAGCTGGACCAAACGGCGCAGGCGGACGGCGGAAAAGCCCGCGGCTTTTACGGGTATTGCAACGCGTAATGCCTAAAATTGCGCTCTTGATCCGTACTCATCCGGACTTCACTGATTCGCGCAAATCACCGCAAGTGACTCCTGCCTGCTTTTGACGGGAGCACATCATGGCGACGACCCTGGTTTGGACTGGCGTAGCGTTGTGGCTCGGTTTCAATGCGGCGATTGCGGCTCGCAGCCTCTATGTGGATGTGGCGCGACCGGTGAAGGCCGCGGCTTCTGCCCGCATCATCCACCTTCGTCGTCGGGGCTGAGCGCCATGCAGATCGCACTCGTGAAGCGCCAGCCGAAGCGCAGGTGCCGGATCCCGCGCCGCCCGCATCCGGGCCTCGATTATTTCTTCGGCCGCCTCGAGCGTGCCGATGGCGGGCTGGACGACGATGCCGGGTTCGACAATTCAGACCTCGATCATTCGTTTCCTTCGCAGCGCCGACGCTGAGACACTCTTTTCCGGACCACCTCCCATGAAACCGCACTGCCCGAACTGCCTCAAGGAAATGACCAAGGCATCCGCGTCGCGTAACCTGTTCAATTGCGAGCCCTGCCGCGAGATCATCCAATATTTCGGCGGAAGCGCGGATCACGGCGAGCCCGGCCCGCAATTCTCCTGGCCGATCCGCCGCAAGCGCACTGCTCACTCCGCCCACGCGGCCTGATCACAGCCTCAAGTCGGCAGGCGGCCTATCCCGGCGCCTCGCCGGCATTGGCCTCGCCGGCCTCCCCCGCCATCCGCGGCGGCCGCACCACGGTGACGGTGCAAGACGCTTCCGCGGCCACCTTGGCCGAAACGCTGCCAAGCAGCGTGCGCCTGAACGAGCCCTGCCGCGCCCCGATGATGACGTGATCGACGTGGTTGACCTCGGCGAATTCCAGGATCGCCGCGGCGGGGTCGACCGCCTCCAGCACATGAGCCGACAGCCGGCTCTCGTCCAGCTTCAGCGGCGTGGCCCAATGCCGGAGCGCCACCAGCCGGTCGATATGCTTGTTGGAGCCCTGCTCGTCCAGCGTCCGATCGATCGCGATGCGGTTGAGCTTTAGCACGTTAAGGCAGGCGAGCCGCGCCGAGGGCAGCGTGGCGAGAATGCGCTCGGTGGTGACGCGCAGCGCCTCGTTCAGCTCGGGCGCGCCTTCCACCGTGTCGAGCGCCACCGCGAGGATCGGGCTCGAGGCAATCTGGGCTGCGACATCTGATTTCGCGCGCGGCTGCATGACGCCCTGGTTGAAGCGGCGCCGCCAGGCGATGCTGAGGGGGTCGCGCTTCATCCGCTCCGAGCGCGTCGTGAGCCTGACCTGATCCGGGTGGGTCAGATCGAAGGCGAGCTGGGACGCAGTCGGATAGCGCCGCACCGGCTCGATCTCGAGGCAGCGCAACACCACCTCCTGCAGCCAGGGCGGATAGTCGGCGCGCAAGCTTCGCGGCGGATGCGGATCGCGCCACAGCCGGCGCCGCATCGCGCGCAGCGTCTCGCCCTCGCCGAACGGCCGTTCGCCGGTGGTGAAGAAATAGAGCAGCACGCCGAGCGAAAAAAGATCGCTGCGCGGGTCGTCGCGTACCCCTGACAGCCGCTCGGGTGCCATGTAGGGCGCGGTGCCGTAAGGCAGGCGGAACTCCTCCTGCAGGAGATCCGGCAGGTGGTTGTGATGCGACAGGCCGTAGTCGATCAGCACCGCCTCGCCGCTCTCGCGGAACATGATGCTGCTCGGCTTGATGTCGTGATGGATCACGTTCTGGCGGTGAAGATCGGCAAGCGCGGTCGCGATCCTGGCGACGAGCTGCCGCGCCTCGTCGTAAGGCAGCGGCAAGTCGGGCAGCCTCTTGTAGAGCGTGGTGCCTCCGATGCGCTCGATCACGACATAGGCCTGGTGCGCGAAATCGCCGGTGCCGAAACAGGCCGGGACGTGCGGACCCGCGAGCCGCGGCAGAATCATCATCTCCATCTCGAAGGAGACGATCGCGGCTGGGTCCTCGCCCTCCGACACCCGCGGGATCTTCATCAGCAAGGGTACATCGATGCCGGGATGGGTGACCGTCCACAGCGTCGCCATGCCGCCGGCATGAACGCATTCACCGATGGTGTAACCATCGATCACCGCGCCGGATTTGACCAGGGGCTTCGGCATCGCCGTCAGCGCCCCTGCGAGAGCCGATCGGCGAGCCAGTGCGGCAGGCCGTTGTCACGAATCCTGTCCGCCGCGGTCCCGATGTCATAGGGCGCGCGGCAGTAGGTGATCTGGCACGATTCGGTGTCGAACAAGACGAAGGCCGCCGACGGATCGCCGTCGCGGGGCTGGCCGACCGAGCCGAGCACGGCGAGCCATTGCCGGCCGCGCAGAAGCTGCACCGGGACGTCGGTCTTCGGCACGAAGCTTGTCATCTTGGCCGTCACCGACATCGAATAGAGCGCGGGACGATGGATATGGCCGCAGAACGTGACATGGGCGGGCGTCGCAATCAGGCTCTTGGCGGCGTCCACCGTCGAGCGGACGTAGTGCCAGCGCTGGGGGCTGGAGGCTTCCGAATGCACGAAGAGACGATCGCCATCCTCCACCAGCATCGGTAGTTCGGTCAGGAACCGCCGCTGCGCGGTATCAAGGCGGCCGCGGGTCCATTCGATCGCGATTTGCGCCTCGGCGTTCATGGTCTCCGTCGAGGAATTGACCGCCTGGTCGTGATTGCCGCGGACGGCGATCGCCCCCTGGGCAACGAGCTCCATCGCGGTATCCACCACCCATTCCGGATCGGCGCCATAGCCGACGAAATCGCCGAGCAGGACGAACCGCTCAGCGCCCTTCGCCCGGGCAACCTTCAGGCAGGCCTCGAAGGCCTGCCTGTTGCCGTGGATATCCGAAAAGACAGCTAGGAGCACGCACCCTCCACCCTCCAAATCTTATTGAAGCCCGATAAGGCCAAATTGAGGGAGGTCAAAACCTTGCGCCAGCGCCGCGCCGTTTACCAGCGCAGCCTTGCGGTGATGATCTTGCGGCGCTGGTGAAGGGCCTATTGCTCGTCCTTTGGCGGCATTCGAGGCGGCGGCAGCGGGGTGAAGCTCACGCCTTGCGCGCCGGCCGGTGGTGCGATGAATTCGCCGGTCGAGGAATCGCCGCCGGTCGTCTCCATGATCGTCTTGGGCGTCACATATTCCCGGACCATGTCGATGAGGCTGCCATCACCGCCGCCGAAATCCGCGGCGCGGCCACCTTGCGGATGTCCCAACGCGATCTCGTTCTCCGCGGCATGGGTCTTGTCGGCAAGCCTGTCGTCGTAGGGTACACGGAAGGCGCGCGGGATGCCGCTCGGGCGATTGTCCTCGTCCAGCTGCTCGACCCACAGATAGATCGAGCCGGGATCACCCTGAAGCGAATGCGGCTCGACGATGCGGGCCTTCAGCAGCTTGAAAGTCGCCGGCAGCCGGTCGGCACTGGCCCAACCGAGCAGCCCGCGCATTTCGGTGAAGCTGACGACGTAGAAGGCGCTGGTCACGACCACGGCGATCGCCTTCAGCGACCAGTGCAGGCGCGCGTAGACCAGCACGACCAGCAGCAACGCGCCGATCACGGCGTAGGCGAGCGACAGTGTGAGGATGACCGTTTGCAGGCTAGTCACGGCGCACCCTCGCAGCGTCCTTGCTCACACCGGTCCTCGGATCGAGATCGGCGCCGTTGCGCCAGCTGCTGCGGAACGTCTCCAGCAGCGATTTCGGCCGCTGGTCCACATTGACGACCTTGCCCTCGGCATCGAGCCGGAACCGCACCGCGGTCTTCTCGTCACCGGTGTGGTCGAGCGTGAACTTGTTGTCGAAGACCACCTGCGCGGTCGGATTGAGCTTCTGCACCTTCACATTGGCCGTGACGGGTTCGCCGGTCGTCGCCACGAAATGCGAGACGTTGACGGTGTATTCGCCGGCGATGATGCCGCGCACCGTGACGATCTCCTCGCGGATCGGCGAGGCGATCTTCTTGCCGTTGACGATGATGAAGTCGTTGGCCCCGCCGCGATCGTCGCGATCGAGGGTCAGGAAACCGGCCTCACGATGGCGATACCAGGCGATGTTGCCGGCGGGATCCTGCACGAACAGGTCGAGATCGTCGGGGTGGCTGTCCGGCCAGTCCAGCGTGATCATGAACTCCGCCTTGGAGTCGATTTTGCCCTCCTTGGCATCAGGAGAGACCGCGAGTAGCGCAAGAAAGAACAGGAACGCGATCACCTGGAGCGCCTTGAACAGCATCACGCCCAGTGGATCGAACGACTCCTCGCGCGGATAGAGACCGAAATCATCCATCATGACGGGATTCCGGCACCCTTGATTCCAGAGCCCTTTTCAGAACCCTTGCGCTCCAGCACCGGCGTCACATAGGTCTCGGTCAGCACGACCGCATCCGAGAACACCCGCTGGGTCGCGGCATCCAGCATGTAGTACTGGATGCGGACCAGGATCGAGCCGACGAGACCTGCGAGCGTCGTGTACATCGCGACCGCCATGCCGTCGCTCATCAGCCCCATCGAAGAGCGCATCGCGACCTTGTCGGCGGCATCCAGCCCCGCGATCGGCGCCAGCATGATGATGAAACCGACGATGGTGCCGAGCAGGCCGAGCTTCATCAGCGTATCCGAGACGAAGGCGCCGAACCCATTGGAACCGCGCAGCCGGTCCGCGAGCGTCCGCAACAGCAGAGTCTGGTCGACCGGGCGGTAGTCCTGCGCGGCCGCTTTCGTCACGAGGCTCTGGATGTGGTCGCGCACCAGCCCGCGCGGCAGCGCGGCCGCGCTCGCATCGAGCACCTTGCCGCCGTCAGGCACCGCGAGCGCCTCGCGGCAGCGCCGCGCCGCTGCGCCTTCACGCGCGATCGCCCGCGTGCGCAGGAAGCAGTGGCCGCAGGTCAGGACATAGAGCACTGCGATGACGCTCGAAATGTAGGTCCGGTCCGAGGTCAGCATCAGATGAATCAGGCCGAAGCGCCACAGCAGCACGACGGCGAAGATCGAAAGCCCCGTGAAGATCATCCAGAACAGCAGCGCGCTGCGCTCGGATGGGTCGGTCGCCGCTCCCGCGATCGGTCCAATCGTGATCGAACTCATGCTGCACTGCTCCCGGCCCGCAACGATTGGCCTGCAAAGATTTCTGGCCGATTAGATCAAAGTCGCCGCGCCCGGTCCAAAGACCCATGCCCAATCCGGCTTGGGAAATTTGCCCGAGCTGCAATCCTGCCACACCCCGCAATTGGCAAGGCGCGCCGGCGTTGTTAGGCTCAGCTTATCAAACGTCGGGGATGATCGCATGCGCCTCGTGCTTCAGCTTGTCGCCCGTCTGCTGCTTATCGTGGCCCTGTGCCTTGGCGCGGCAACCATATGGGCCACACTCGACGCCTATCGCAGCGTCGACCGGTCGACGGCTGCCTCGGCCCAGCGGGTCGCGCAGGCGCTTCAGGCGCTGTATTGGCGCGAGCTTTTGTTGCGTAGCAGCAGAGCGCGCGAGCATCTCCTGCCCGTTCCGGACTGGCGCACCCTGGAGACCATGAAGCTGATTTCGCCCGGCGTCTGCGTCGAGTTCCAGCCGGCCGCGGCATTCGAGAA
This sequence comes from Bradyrhizobium sp. TM233, assembly GCF_036247965.1. Taxonomy (NCBI): domain Bacteria; kingdom Pseudomonadati; phylum Pseudomonadota; class Alphaproteobacteria; order Hyphomicrobiales; family Nitrobacteraceae; genus Bradyrhizobium; species Bradyrhizobium sp. TM233. The sequence continues at coordinate 337,216 of NZ_BTIG01000003.1, forward strand.
GCCGCTCTGCGGCCAGAGCGAGGGGCTAGGCAAGACGCCGCCGCGCTGGTTCGCCGCGATCGTGCCGACCTTCCTCGGCAGCCACGCCGAGGCGGTCCGACCCGTCAGTCCCCGTGCCGCTTCTGCCGGCACCGTGGTCGCGACGCCGGATGCCGCGGCCGCCATCTCGCTCGCCTGGGAGTACATCCTCAACGTGATCGACGTCGCGCTATTGATGGCGGCGGCGATCGCGCTGCTGGCTTCGCTGGCGATCGCGCATGCGCTGGCACCGGCGCGCGCGATCGTGACCGCCCTGCAGCGCATGGCGCGCGGGCAGTACCGCACCAAACTGCCGCGCTTCCGCTCCATGGAGCTCGCGATGATCGGCAACGCCGTCGACGCGCTCGGCGGCCGCCTGGAGGAAGCCACCGAGCAGCGCGCGGCGCTGACGCGGCGCCTGCTGGAGATCCGCGACGACGAACGCCGCGCCCTCGCCCGCGAACTGCACGACGAGTTCGGGCAGAATCTCTCCGCCATTCTCGCTTTCGCCAACACGATCGAAACGGCGAACACAAAGGACAACCGGGATCACGGCACCGCGCAGGACGCGCGCATGATCTCGCAGGCCACCCATCATCTGATGGCCTCGCTCCGCGATGCGCTGAAGCGCCTGCGCAATCCCCTGCCCGAGGAGCTCGGGCTCGAGGCAAGCCTCGTCAATCTCGTCGACAGCTGGCGCTCGCAAAGTGCCGCGCGGCCGACCATCCAGCTCGATCTCAGAGGTGACCTCACTGACATCAGCGGTCCGGCCGCCACCACGGCCTATCGCGTGGCACAGGAATGCCTGACCAACGCGCTGCGTCACGGTGCGGCGCGCGAGATCAGCTTGCGCATCGAACGCCGGGCCGGCGAGGATGACGCCCTGCTGATCCGCGTCGAGGACGACGGCGGCGGCGATGCGGAGCGCGTCGCGCAATCGGCCGGCTTTGGCCTGACCGGCATCCGCGAGCGCGTCACGGCGGCCGGCGGATCGCTCTCGATCCTGCCCGCCCGCGGCGGCCTCAGTGTCGCCGCCACCATCCCGCTTGCCGCGTGAGGGCGGAATGAGCGAGGTTGCGGCAACAGGCATCTCCGTGCTGCTCGTCGACGACCACCCGATCGTCCGCCAAGGCTATCGGCGCGTGCTGGAAAGCCAGGGCGATCTGCACGTCGTGGCGGAAGCCGACAACGCCGCGGACGCCTACGGCGCGTTCAAGGCACATGATCCCGATGTCGTCTTGCTCGATATCTCGATGCCCGGCGCGAGCGGGCTGGAGGCGATCCGCAACATTCGCGCGCGCAGCCCGCGGGCGCGGATCCTCGTCTTCACTATGCACAACGAGGCCGTGCTGGTGAAAGCCGCCTTCGGCGCCGGCGCCAGCGGCTTCGTCACCAAGAGCAGCGAGCCGTCCGCCGTCGTCACCGCGATCCGCGCCGTCGCGCGCGGCGAGCGCGCCATGAGCGACGATATCGCGCACATCCTCGCCGAGGACAGCCTGTCGGCGGGCTCAGCGTTGGATCAGCTGGGCGAGCGCGAGATCGAGATCCTGCGCCAGTTCGCCGGCGGCGCCACCACCGAGCAGATCGCGACGCATCTCAATCTCAGTGTGAAGACAGTGCAGAACTACCACTATCTGATCAAGACCAAGACCGGCGCGCGCACCGACGCGCAGCTGGTGCGGCTGGCAGCGAGTTGCGGACTGACGAGGATTTAGCAGCAAAGCTGCCGCACTGCCCCCTGCCCCCTTGAAGCTTCTCAATCTGCTGAACGAAATTGGAACGGACCCCATCCGGCTCCGGTTAGTATCGGAGTGAAGGAGTCACAAGGTCATGAGTAAGGGTCATCACAAGGCGGTCGACCATCCCCCGATCATCACAGTAGGCGAGCTCATCGACGAACTTTGCCGCCTGCCGGACACAGCCATTGTCCACTTCCGCTGTCCAATGCTCGATCAGGAGCTAACCTTCTACCGTCTTCGCAAGCGATCAAAGGACTCCGTCGAAATCGCGGTCAATGCATATCCGAATAGTCCGCCGGTCGTTCCATCGTCCGATCCTGTCTTCCACGCGCGAAGACATTCGGCTTCCTCGCCATCGCTTCGCGACGGCGTCCTTCTTCACAAGGCGAGAGGTTGATCGGCGGCACCGCGGATTGAACGGGTTCCTGCGGCCTCAGGCCGCCTTCAGACCGCGCAGCAGCAGCGCGAGCGTCGCGTCGACGCGCGCGGAGAGATCAGCATCCTTCCACTCGTCGGCATGCGCCGGATGGTGGAAGCGGCTGGTTGCATCGTAAATCGCGCGCGCGGTGGCCTTGACGTCGTCGATGGCGAAGACGCCCTGCGCCACACCGTCGGACAGGATGGCCACGACCTGGTCGGTCAGGGTGTCCTTGTGGCATTTGACGGCCGCGCAGGCCTCGCGCGCCAGCGTCAGATAGGTGTCGAACATTTCGGGGTCGTCGAGCACTCGCGAACGCTTGGCGGCGAACAGCGTGCGCAGCCAGCGGTCGAGCCGCGCCGGCGCCGGACCCTGCTCCTCGGCGATCTGGCGAAGCGGCGCATCGATGCGGTCCAGCCAACGTTTGGCGACGGCCTCGCGCAGCGAAGCCTTGCTCGGGAAATGGCGATAGACGCTGCCGTGGCTCACATCGAGCGCACGGGCCACGTCGACCACGGTGGCCTTGGCAAGTCCGTAACGCCGCAACACGTCCTCGGTCACTTCGAGGATCCGCTCCGGCGTCAAGACAACGGCTTCATTCATGCCAGCACCATGTTCCCGTTTGGGCTCAGTTATCCGGCTAGAGCTGCTTCCGAAGCGCCCCTGCCGGCCGTTTCGGAAAGCTCTCGCCTCAATGAGGCAGTTTTGCAGCCTGCGCCGCGATCTGGCGCGCCACCAGCAAATTGAGCCAATGCCCAATCGCCCCGGTGAGATTGATGATTTCGGTCGTCATTTTCTTATATCTCCATTCGTCCACGGCCCTCGCCCTTCGATGGCGACCGTCGATCCGAGAGGTATTTCGGATGTCGGGCTCCCCCTGGAGGTAACCGCGGGACGCCCAATCGGAGCGTCCGAGAACGGATATACACGTCCCGCTGACAGATTTCAATATCTGTCAGTCAATGATCCGTGATTGACAGTTAATATTTGGGGCCGGACCCCTGCCCCCTGCCAGCCGGCCCGGTGGATAGCTCGGCGATACCGCTCTCCCGGGGCCCAGACCGTTTGTTTCGCCCTGCCCGCTCTGTTAAATCACGGCGTAAAAAGCATTTTGGCCAGCGCCGCCCCTTGGGGACCGCCCGCCCACCTTCCTGGAGCCGTCAGATGATCCCCCGCTATACCCGCCCGGAAATGGCCTCGATCTGGGAGCCGCAGACCCGGTTCAAGATCTGGTTCGAGATCGAGGCGCATGCGGCGGACGCCCTCGCCGAACTCGGCACCATCCCCAAGGAGGCCGCCAGAACGGTCTGGGCCAAGGCCAAGGACGCCACCTTCGACGTCGCCCGCATCGACGAGATCGAGCGCGAGACCAAGCACGACGTCATCGCCTTCCTCACCCACCTCGCCGAGATTGTCGGCCCCGAGGCGCGCTTCGTGCACCAGGGCATGACCTCCTCGGACGTGCTCGACACCTGCCTCAACGTCCAGCTCACCCGTGCCGCTGACCTTTTGCTCGCCGACCTCGACAAGGTGCTGGCCGCGCTGAAGAAGCGCGCCTTCGAGCACAAGATGACGCCGACCATCGGCCGCAGCCACGGCATCCATGCCGAGCCCGTCACCTTCGGCCTCAAGCTCGCTTATGCCTATGCCGAATTCTCGCGCGCCAAGGAGCGCCTGATCGCGGCGCGCAAGGAGGTCGCGACCTGCGCCATCTCCGGCGCCGTCGGCACCTTCGCGCAGATCGATCCGCGCGTCGAAGAGCACGTTGCGAAAGCCATGGGCCTCGTCCCCGAGCCGATCTCGACCCAGGTGATCCCGCGCGACCGCCACGCGATGTACTTCTCGACGCTCGGCGTGATCGCCTCCTCGGTCGAGCGCATCGCGGTCGAGATTCGCCACATGCAGCGCACCGAGGTGCTGGAGGCCGAAGAGTTCTTCTCCGAAGGGCAGAAGGGCTCCTCCGCGATGCCGCACAAGCGCAACCCGGTGCTGTCGGAGAACCTCACCGGCCTCTCCCGTATGGTGCGCGCCTATGTGACGCCTGCGCTGGAGAATGTCGTGCTCTGGCACGAGCGCGACATCTCGCACTCCTCAGCCGAGCGCATGATGGGTCCGGATGCCACCGTGACGCTCGACTTCGCGCTGGTGCGCCTCGCCGGCCTGATCGACAAGCTCCTGGTCTACCCCGCCAACATGCAGAAGAACCTCGACCGCCTCGGCGGCCTCGTGCATTCGCAGCGCGTGCTCCTGGCGCTCACGCAGAAGGGCGCAAGCCGCGAGGACGCCTACAAGCTCGTGCAGCGCAACGCGATGCCGGTCTGGCGCGGCGAAGGCGATTTCCTTCAGCTGCTGAAGAAGGACACGGAGGTGAAGAAGTATCTCAGCGACGCCGAGATCGAGGAGCAGTTCGACCTCGGCTATCACCTCAAGCACGTCGACACGATCTTCAAGCGCGTGTTCGGCGAGAGCTGAGCATCGCTTGCGTCGCCCGGGAGCCACATTCGTGGCTGCCGGGGCACGTGCGATTGCGGTCTATAGTCGCTTCTGCAGCCATTTCACGAGCGCGGGGCTGCCGATGGTGGCGGTGATGAAGCCGCACATGTTGCCGTCGACATAGCCCGCGCGGCCCCGCCCCTGCACATAGCGCTTGCTGAAGAAGATCGTGTGCAGCTGATTGCCGGCGTCATCGAGGAAGACGAGCTGCCAGCGCAAATCGGGTTGGTAAGACAATTGTGCGGGCGCCAGCGCCTTGACGGCTGCCGCCAGTTCGGTCGCGTCGGTCGCGGTCAGGACCTGTGTCTTGCGTTCGCTCGCATAGCTCGCAAAATGCTCCGGCGAGATCGGAATGCTGGCGAGCAGGCGATCGGAGATCTTCAGAAGATCGATCCTCTTGATCTGGCCCGCCTGGATCTTCTGGCTGATCGATCCAATCGCGGCAGTGGCCGGGCCGACATCGCAGGCGAAGGCCGGGCTGGCCATGATCGAGAAGCAGCCCGCCAGCACAAGAATGTCGCGTCCGAACTTCATGGCCTGCCCTCGTCCCCGGCGTATCGCTGCCTCACCTTATAGCCACGGAACGGGGCGACGAAAGCCCGGCGACCATTTGCGGACCGCGATGCCGCGGAGTACGCTTCCAGCTCATCAATCCTGCGAGCACAGAAGAAACGGACCTTTTCAATGCCCATCGTCAACCGCGTTGCCGCCCTCTCCGACGAAATGGCCGCCTGGCGCCATGACTTCCACGAGAACCCGGAGCTGCTCTACGAGGTCCACCGCACCGCGGGCATCGTCGCCGAGAAGCTGCGCGAGTTCGGCTGCGACGAGGTGGTGACGGGTATCGGCAAGACCGGCGTGGTCGGGGTGATCCGCGGCCGCAAATCCGCCTCCGGCAAGACCATCGGCTTGCGCGCCGACATGGACGCTCTGCCGATCGTGGAGACGTCGGGCGTGCCTTATGCGTCGAAGATCCCCGGCAAGATGCACGCCTGCGGCCATGACGGCCACACCGCGATGCTGCTGGGCGCAGCCAAATATCTCGCCGAGACGCGTAACTTCGACGGCACGGCGATCATGATCTTCCAGCCCGCCGAGGAAGGTGGCGGCGGCGGCAAGGCCATGGTCGAGGACGGGTTGATGACGCGCTGGAACATCCAGGAAGTCTACGGCATGCACAACATGCCCGGCCTGCCCGAAGGCCATTTCGCCACGACCCCGGGCGCGATGCTCGCCTCTTCCGACAACATCCAGATCACGGTTCACGGCAAGGGCGGCCACGCTGGCGCGGGTCCGCACAAATCCGTCGACAGCGTGCTGATCGGCTCGCAGATCGTCAACGCGCTGCAGTCGATCGTGGCGCGCAACGTCGATCCGCTGAAGTCGGCCGTCATCTCGATCACGCAATTCCACTCCGGCACCGCCTTCAACATCATCCCGGAGGTCGCCGAGCTCGGCGGCACCGTGCGCACGCTCGATCCCGAGGTGCGCGATCTCGTCGAGCGCCGCATCGGCGAAGTCGCCGAAAGCGTCGCCCGCGCCTATGGCGGCTCTGCCGAGACGAAATATACGCGGATGTATCCGGTGACGATGAACCATGCGCGCGAGGCCGGGCTTGCCGCCGACGTCGCCCGCGACATCGTCGGCACCGATCGCGTCAACGACAAGTTCATCCCGATGATGGGCGCCGAGGATTTCTCGTTCATGCTGGAGGCGCGTCCCGGCGCGATGGTGCTGGTCGGCATGGGCGACGGCAACGAGTGCCATCACCCGGCCTACGTCTTCAACGACAACATCCTCGGGCACGGCGCGTCGTTCTGGGCGCGTCTGGTCGAGACGCGGATGCCGGCTGGATAGTCGCGCATTCGCAAAGGTCAGATGATGAAGCCAACCAGTTCTCCGACAAGGCCGGTCGGAGGCCTGGAGGACATCAGCTGCAGACCTCGATCACATTTCCCCTGGCGCGCAGCACGGCTAATTGCAGACTTCCGCTTGTATCATGCCGGCACTACCCGGCCTGGGATCCCGCACGATGCGGCACCCCTTGGCAACCGGCCTGCATCCGGCACTCGTGCAGATTATCTGTCCTGAGGCTTGCGGCGCTGCCGGCGCCGCCTCCGTCTGCTTTCGATCCGAATCCCGCCTCCGCGACTCCTCGCGCGTTGCGACCGGCTTCTTCTCCTGGACCTTCTCGCATTCATTGTCCTCGCCGACGCGATAGCCGGCGCGGCAGGTGATCTTGACGCATTGGTCGCCGTCGGCCTTGAAGCCGAAATTGCACACCAGCGGGCAAACCCTTCCCGGCTTCGCCTTCAGCGCATCGAGCGCATCCACGCTCGCGAGCTTCACGTCGAGCTGGGTGCCGGCATATTTGTTGAACAGCGTCAGCGAGCGCTGCGACGTCGCATTCCAGTCACCGTCCGCCGCGGCGGACAGGCAGCCGACGCGGCGCAACTCGCTCTGCACGGACTTAGTTAGATCAGCCGCCGACAATGTGGACGCCGGAGCGGGCGAGAGCGCGGCGACTTTCTGGTTCTCGACTTCGGGCATCTGCCGATCGGCCGTCGGCTTGGCCGCCTGCTCAGCCTTCTCCGCTGCCTGCTTTGCAGCAAGCTCGGCCTTGGCCTTCTCCGCCGCCTGCTTCTCGGCCAATGCCTTCGCAGCCGCCGCCTCGGCCGCCTTGCGTTGCCGTTCGGCAGCTTCCGCCTTCGCCTGCTCGATCTGCTTTTGCTTCTCGGCCGCGATCCGCGCCTCTTCGGCCGCCTTGGCCGCCGCTGCCGCCTTGTCCTGCTCGGCCTTCTGGGCGCGCTCGGCAATGAGCCTCGCCTTCTCCTGCTCGGCCGCCTTCGCCTTTTGCTCGGCTGAGGCACGCGTCTCCTCGGCGCCGATCTTGTTCAACTGACCTTTGGCGAGATTCGCATAGAATCCCTCGGGATATTGCGCCAGGAACGCTTCCCAGCCGTCACGGGTGCCGAGTTGGAGCGCAAGTTCATAGTCTCGCCTGAGCTCAGACTGCGGATTGGCTTGCGGGCCGGTCGCAACGGGCTTGGCAGGAACGAGCGGCACGTCGTCGCCGCCGAGCGAGCCATACACGAAGGGCTCTTGCTTGTTGGCCGTGCTCTTCAGCACGTCATCGCGCACGAAGCCGAACGCTTTGCGCAGATCCAGGCCGGGCTTTGGCAGGTGGTCTGCGAGAGCCGTGGCAAACGGGCTGTTTCTGGAGTCTCCGTCGGACGCCGTCGAACCGGCCTTGGCTGCAAACGCAATCATCGTGTTCGGAGTGGTTGGCTCGACCTTGGCGAGCCCGCGGCCGATCGCGCGCGAGGCCACCGTGCGCTTCATGGATTTGGCGAATGGATTGTCGCGGCAGGCATCGAGAATGACGAGACGAAGCTGTTTGGCGGGCTCGATGCTCACCAGCACGCGATCGATCGGCAGCGCCTCGTCGTAGACGTCGGTGTCGGTCTCGAGCGCGGCATCGATCGGGATCAGATAGTTGGTGCCGTCCACCTCCATGCCGTGGCCCGCATAGTAGATGACCGCGACATCGGCATCCCTGGTCCGCCCGCCGAATTCACGCAGCGCCTTGCGCATTTCAGACGCGTTCAGGTCCTGCCTGACGTCGACCGTATCGAAGCCGGCCTTCCTCAACATGCCGCCGATCAAGCCGGCGTCGCTCGCGGGGTTGGCAAGCTTCGGCACGCTCTTGTAGGCGGAATTGCCGATCAGGAGCGCGACGCGCTTGTCGGCGAGCGCCGGGCTGCAGGCGAGACAGCCTGCAAGAGCAAAAAAAGCAAGGGCCGTCAGCGCGATGGAGCAAGCCCGAAAGATGTGCTTCATCATCAGTTGCATATTTCAGCCGGTATCTTAGCCGCGGGATTGGAAGGATGATTAGCGGTCCCGAGCCGGCATCCCTTGGCGATCGGCCTGCATCCGGCGGCATTGCAGATCATCTGTCCCGAGGCTTGCGGCGCGGCCGGCGCGGCCTCCCTTTGCTTTCGATCCGTATCCCGCCTCCGCGACTCCTCGCGCGACGCGACCGGCTTCTTCTCCTGGACCTTCTCGCACTCGTTGTCGTCGCCGACGCGATAGCCGGCGCGGCAGGTGATCTTGACGCATTGGTCGCCGTCGGCCTTGAAGCCGAAATTGCAAACAAGCGGGCAGACCCGCCCCGGCTTCGCCTTCAGCGCGTCGAGCGCATCCACGCTGGCGAGCTTCACGTCGAGCTGGGTGCCGGCATATTTGTTGAACAGCGCCAGCGAGCGCTGCGACGTCGCGCTCCAGTCGCCGTCTGCGACGGAGGACAGGCAGCCGACGCGGCGCAATTCGCTCTGCACGGATTTTGTCAGATCAGCCGCCGATAACGTCGATGCCGGCGCGGGCGAGAGCGCAGCGACTTTCTGGTTCTCGACTTCGGGTATCTGCCGATCGGCCGTCGGCTTGGCGGCCTGCTCAGCCCTCTCCGCCGCCTGCTTCGCGGCAAGCTCGGCCTTGGCCTTCTCCACTGCCTGTTTCTCGGCAAGCGCCTTCGCAGCCGCCGCCTCGGCCACCTTGCGCTGATGCTCGGCCGCTTCTGCTTTCGCCTGCTCGATCTGCTTTTGCTTCTCTGCGGCGATCCGCGCCTCTTCCGCCGCCTTGGCCGCCGCGACCGCCTTCTCCTGCTCGGCCTTCTGAGCGCGCTCGGCGATGAGCCTCGTCTTTTCCTGCTCGGCCACCTTGGCCTTTTGCTCAGCCGACGCGCGCGTCTCTTCGGCGGCGATCTTGTTCAACTGGCCCTTGGCGAGGTTAGCGTAGAAACCGTCGGGATACGCCGCCAGAAACGCTTCCCAGCCGTCGCGCGTCGCAAGCTGAAGCGCGAGCTCGTAATCCCTGCGAATGGCATCCTGCGGGTTGGCCTGCGGACCGGTCGCGGCCGGCCTCACGACGAGGGGCACGTCGTCACCCCCGAGCGAGCCGTAGACATAGGGCTCCTGCTTGTAGCCGGTAGTCTTGAGCACGTCGTCGCGCACGAAGCCGAACGCCTTGCGCAGATCCAGCCCCGGCTTCGGCAGATGCTCGACCAGCGCGGTGGCGAACGGGCTGTTTCGGGCATCGCCATCGGACGCCGTCGATCCCGCCTTGGCCGCGAACGCAATCATCGTGTTCGGGCTGGTCGGCTCGACCTTGGCGAGCCCGCGCCCGACGGCGCGTGAAGCCAGCGTACGTTTCATCGACTTGGCGAACGGGTTGTCGCGGCAGGCATCCAGGATGATCAGGCGCAGCTGCTTGGCGGGCTCGACCGCGAACAGCGCGCGTTCGACCGGAATGGTCTCGTCGAGAACGTCGCCATCCGTCTCCAGTGTCGCGTCGGTCGGAATGAGATAGTTGGCTCCATCGAGCTCGATGCCGTGGCCGGCGTAATAGATCACCGCCATGTCCGCGTCGCGCGTCCTGCCGGCGAACTCGCGCAACATGCGCCGCATCTCGCTGGCACTGAGATCCAGCCTGACGTCGACGGAATCAAAGCCCGCCTTCTTGAACATGCCGCCGACCAGCGTGGCGTCGTTCACCGGATTGCTGAGCTTGGGCGCGCTCTTGTAAGCGGAATTGCCGATCACGAGCGCGACCCGCCGGTCGGCATGCGCCGGTCCGCAGGCAAGGCCAATCGCGAATATCAACAAGGCAAACAGTCGAAACGGAATCACTTGCGTCCCCCCGGATGCAATTCCCTGAGACTATTCGCTAGCGTCGCCGATTGCTAATTCTTCCTATGTGATTCCTGTCACACAAGCCGGTCTAACGGGGGTAAGGATAATGCGGCGAAGCGTCACCCTGGTTTTTCCAGGGGACGCCGCCGTCTGTCGAGGCCGCTACTTTTGCACCACCTCGTGGCGGATCACGAAGGGTGCAAGCAGCGCGTGTACCTCGCTCGCAACCGCCTCGCGCTGGTCCGACGGCAGCCCGGCAAGGGTCACGGTGGCGATTGATCCGTGACTGCCATGGGCACCGACTTTGACCCTGCAATCGATGCCGCGCTCGACCAGCGGCGTGAGCACCTTGGTGAACACGCGCTCCGCCGCGTCCCAGCGCAACTGAGGCTTGAACACCTTGCCGACACCGGTCACCGGCATCTGGTCGATCGGAATGACCTGCACCGGAACGGCGGCACGCTCCGGCGTGCGCTCGCGAACCCAGGATTCCAGTTCGCCGGGCTCCACGGTGGCGCCGGGCTTCAACTGCACGTATCCCACCGGCAGTTCGCCGGCATAGGCGTCGGGCTGGCCGACGACGGCGGCGAAGCCGACCGCGGGATGCCGGAACATGATCTCCTCGACCGGCGCGGGATCGATGTTATGGCCGCCACGGATCACGAGATCCTTGGCGCGGCCAGTGATCCAGAGATAGCCCTCGGCGTCGAGCCGGCCGAGATCGCCGGAATTGACCCAGACCTCGTCGACGAAGGCGCCCTTGTTGTGCTCGTCGTTGAGATAGCCGCCGAACACGCCGGGCCCCGCCATGATGACGACGCCGATCTCATCAGGCGCGCAGTCGCGGATCAGGCGGCCATCGGCATCGAGTTGCACGATGCGCACGCGCGCATAAGGCATGGGAAGGCCGACGGAGCCGAGCCTGATCGGCCGCGATGGATAGGCCAGCGTGTGCACGCTCGAGGTCTCGGTCATGCCATAGACCTCGACCACCGGCAGCTTCAGCTTGTCCTGGATCGCCGAGCCGACCGCGACGGGGATCGCCGAGCCGCCGCCTGCGGCATATTTCAGGCTGGAGATGTCGGCATCGCCGGGCGGCACCGCGAGCGTCGCCGCAAGCACCGTCGGCACGCTCGACAGCGCTTCGGGCTTGAACCGCTCCACCAATTTCCAGATGTTCTTCACCGCATTCGGATTGCGCCATCCGCTCGGCGACAGCACGACCAGCGAGCCGCCCGCCGACAGCGTCAGCAGCACCTGCGTCAGCGATCCCCCGACATGGAACAGCGGCATGCCGAACAGCATGTTGCCGCCCGGCTTCGACTTCAGCAGCAGATTGAGCGCCCAGGCCTGATAGACTTGGTTGGTATGCGTATGCCGCACCAGCTTGGGCGTGCCGGTGGTGCCACCGGTGTGGAAATAGGCGGCGATGTCGGCACCCGAAATCTTGCGCCCGCTGACAAGCCGATCCGAGGGCTGCTGCTTGATCAGGTCGCTGAAGGCGAAGATGCCATTCGCGGGATCGCCGCCGCCGAACACTTGCACGATCGCCTTGAGGTGCTTGAGTTGCGGGCGGATCTGCTCGACCTTTTGCCAGATATCGGTGCCAGGCATCGGCCCGAGCGCCACCAGGATTTTGGTGTTCGCAGCTTCCAGGATCTCCGCAATCTGGTGCGGCTCGAGCAGCGGATTGACGGGATTGGCGATGCCGGCAGCCTCCGCGCCGAACAGCGTCACGAAGGCATCCGGCACCAGCGGCAGCATGAAGCTGATGACGTCGTCTTTCTCCGCGCCGAGCGCGTGAAACATGTTGGCAGCCTGCGTGACGCGCGCAATGAAATCGCGGTACGTGACCACCAGTGGCGTGTCGGCGGGATCAGCGTTTTGCAGAAACTGGATCGCCGCCCCGTCGGGATTGCGCGCCGCACCGAGCCTGATCGCGTCAAACGTGCTCTCGGCGGCGATGCGGTCCGCATAGGGGACCCGCTCGAACGCCCGGACCTCCTCGTCGGTCAAAAGGTTCGGATAGTCGCTGCCAATGAGCCGATCGAGCGCGTGGATGCCCGCCATGGAATTCCGTCCTCCCTCAGATACATGTCCCCGCCCCCTGTCTTTTGACATTTTGGGTCGGCGAGGCCCCGACCGATGACCGGCCCGGCGCGGACAGAATGATGGATGATTTGGCGTTCGTCCATCGCCAACGGCTCCGGCGATCGAATGCAACCTGAGCGGCGTTTGAACCTCCGCGGCCGATCCGGGGACCAAGAACTGGCGCTGAATTCGCTCGCCAGCGCCCTGCCGCAAGACTTGAGGTCATCATGACGACGCCCCTGCGGAACCGCGTCACACGGCTGATCGCCGCATTCGCCATCGCATCGACGATCGCGCTGCCCCGCGCGGCGCTCGCTGCGGACGGCCAGCTCGACAAGATGCGCGCCAAGATCGCAGCATTCGTCACCGACAAGATGGAGAAGCTGGGCGGATCGCGCATCATCTACAAGGTGGATAGTGACGCCTTGCGGGAGGCGGTCACCACGGATCTGCGCGACGACGTCTACAAGACCCTGCGCGAGGGCCGGATCGCCTTCGCCGGCCTTACGATTCGTGACGGCGGCGTCGACGTCAAGATCGCGGACGCCAAGGGCCGCGAACTGCTCACGCGCAAGCTCGCCTCGGCGGCAGAGGGATTGCCCACGCACGCGCTCGCCGTGACCGACGCCGGAGACGGGCTGATCAGGCTTGCGCCGACCGATGCCGCATCCGCCGCACGGCTGCGCGATCTCGTCGAGGATTCCATCGCCATGATCGAGCAACGCCTCAAGGACGCCGGCGTCACACTGGCCAGCGTCCAGCCTGAGGGAACGGATCGCATCCGCATCTTCCTGCCGGGCACGATGGAGCCCGAGCGCATCACCGCGATCTTCGCCAGGAGGGTCAAGGTCAGCTTCCGCCTGATCGATGTCACGATGTCGGCGGAGCAGGCGCAATCCGGCACGCCTCCAGCAGGCACGGAAGTCATGTTCGGCTTCAAGGACAAGCTCCCCTATCTCGTCAAGGCCAGCGCGCTCGACGGTGACGACATCAGCTACGCGGGACCGGGATTGACGAGCGACACGAAGGAGCCGATCGCCTCGTTCCGCTTCAACGGTCGCGGTACGCGACGCTTCGCTCACATCACCGCAGAGAACGTTGGAATGCCCTTCGCCATCGCGCTCGACGACAAGGTGATTTCCGCCCCCGTGATCCGCGAGCCCATCACCGGCGGCTCAGGCCAGATTTCCGGCAACTTCACCCTGGAAGAGGCCAACAGCGTCGCCATGCTGCTGCGCGCCGGCTCGCTGCCCGGTCGTCTTGGCTTCGTCGAGCAGCAGGTCATCCAACCCGCCGCCAAGCCATAAGGCGAAGTTCGTCCGACGCGCCCCGCCTCGGGCATCCAGCCCCTCCACGACGCCGAAGTCCGCCCGAATCACGGCCCCGTTGCAGCCGGACGCACAACCAACGGGCAATTGCCGAAACGCCCGATCAGGCTAAAATTTGCCTCTTGCGGCGTGACGGCCAAAGGCTTCATTTCAGGCGGCCGTCATTCGATTTCGGCTATTAGGTGTCGAGCATACCGACCAGGACTGAAAGCCTTACGCGGGGTTAGTACCATGCCGTCCGGCAGCGCAGACATTTCCTCGATCCTCGACCGCATTCTCGATGCGGCAACGGACAACCTCAGGATCGCGAAGATCCTGGTCCAGATGGGCCTCGACCCGAACAACGTCACCTATGATGCGATCTTCAACCGGCTGCTGGAGATCTTGGTCCACAACATCACGTTTGCCAATCTGTTCGCCGCGGTCGGCGCCGGTTTCTTCGTCGCCACCCTCTTGATGCGGACCATGGTGCCCCTGCGCGTTGCCAACATGATCGGCTGCGCGTTTTTTGCCGTCTTCGGCGCGCTCTCCGCCAATGTCGCGACGTTCCTGCTCTATCTGCTGCTGCTTCCGATCAACGCTCTGCGCCTGCGGCAGATGCTCAAGCTGGTCAAGAAGGCGCGCCACGCGGCCGAGGGCGACATGTCGATCGAATGGCTGAAGCCGTTCATGACCGAACGCAAATATCGCCGCGGCGACACGCTGTTCAAGCTGGGCGATCCGGCCAAGGAGATGCTGCTCACGGTCACCGGCAAATTCCTGGTCAAGGAGATCAACGTCGAGATTGGGCCGGGCGCGCTGATGGGAGAACTCGGCTTCCTGACGCCGGACAACCGGCGCACCGGAACCATCGAATGCGTCGAGGACGGACAGGTGCTGACGATCACCTATGACCGTCTGCTCGAGATCTACTTCCAGGACCCGCAGTTCGGCTACTATTTCCTGGTGCTGACCAGCCAGCGCCTGCTGCAGAACATCGATCGCCTGCAGAAGCAGCTGGCCACGGAGCGGGCGGCCACGACGAACAGGATCGCGTGATCGCCGCTGCTCAGTCCAGCAGCAGCGCCATGCCGGGATCGCCCTTCTCCATCGCGCGCCGGTACGCGGGACGTGCACTGACGCGGCCGAGATATTTGACCACGTTCGGGCAGCGTGCGAGATCATAGGGCTGGAAGTAACGCATCGTCGTCAGCGAAAAAAACGTCATGATGTCGGCGGTGGTGAAGGCGTTGCCTGCCAGATATTCGGCCTCGCGAAGGCGCGCGTCGAGCAGATCGTAGGCGCGATCGAGCCGTCCCTTCATGGCAAGCAAGGTCGCGTTGTCCTTTGCGAGATCGAGCCGATTCAAAATCATCATCCGCCCCATGCCGGGTTGCAAGGTGCCATTGGCGAAGTGAAGCCAGTACAGGAACTGCGGGAAGGCGGGGTCATTGGGGCCAAGCACCAGACGGCCGTTGCCGTACTTTGCGACGACGTAGTCGACGATGGCGCCGGACTCCGCGAGCACGAGATCGCCGTCGGTCACGACGGGCGCCGCCCCACTCGGGTGCAGCGCCTTGTACTCCGGCGGCGCCAGCATGGTGACGGGATCGCGTGCGTAGCGCTTCAGCTCGTAGGGAAGCCCCAGTTCCTCGCACAGCCAGACGATGCGCTCGGACTGAGACTTGCCGAGATGATGGACGGTGAGCATGAGGCCTCCTGCAGCGGTAAGTTGGGCACGTCGTGATGACGCATATAGCAGCCATTGCCAGGGGTGGGATCTCGGTCTTGCGCCCAGTCCGCAGCGCCTCCAGCCTCCCCCCAAACAGCCCCGCCGCAAAATCGCCCTAAAAACCGAATGGTAACCATGCCGGGCTAGGGTAATGACGTGACCAATTCTCCGACGATCCTGGTGTTCGATTCCGGCCTTGGCGGGCTTACGGTGCTCCGCGAGGTCGTGGCCGCGCGTCCGGACGCCCATTTTGCCTACGTCGCCGACGACGCCTTCTTCCCCTACGGCCACCACAGCGAGGACGAGATCATCGCCCGCGTCGTGCCGCTGATGGGTGAACTGATCGGCACGCATGACCCTGATATCGTCGTCATCGCCTGCAACACGGCGTCCACCCTGGTCCTGTCTCACTTGCGCGCCGCCTATTCGGTGCCCTTCGTCGGCACGGTGCCGGCGATCAAGCCGGCCTGCGCACAATCGAGGACCCGCCGCGTCTCGGTGCTCGGCACCAAGGGCACGGTGAAGCGCGAATACACCAAGGCCCTGATCCGCGATTTCGCCCAAGGATGCGAGGTGACGCTGGTCGGCTCGCCCGAGCTTGCCTCGCTGGCCGAAGCTGAGCTCAGCGGCGCTTCCGTCAGCGACGGCGACATCCTGGCCGAACTCGCCCCCTGCTTCGTCGGCGAAGACGCGACCTCGCGCACTGACACCGTCGTGCTCGCCTGCACACATTATCCGCTGCTGCTCGACCGGTTGAAGCGGCTGGCGCCCTGGCCGGTGGACTGGATCGATCCGGCGCCGGCGATCGCGCGCCGTGTCTCGGATCTGCTCGGCCCGCGCGGGGGCGGCATCGCACAGGCCGGCGCCGAGATGATCTTCACCTCGAACCGCGTGCACGGCCTTTCGGCCACGCTGACGCCGTTCTTCGGCGGCCGCGCGCTGGCCTGACTTTGCGCATCGGCGCTGCGCTGCTAGGTTTTGCCGTCGTCACCTCCCCGCAGGCCTTTCCATGTCGGACCAGACCCCGCCGCTCAACCGCCTCCGCCAATTGTGGCGCGAGGGCCGCCCCGCCTTCGGCGCGATCGCGACCATCCCGAGCGTGCAGATGGTGCAGATCATGGCGCGCTCGCTCGACTGGATCATCGTCGATCTCGAGCATGGTCCCATCGGGCTGACCGAAGCGCACGCAATGATCGCGGCAACGACCGGCACGCCGTGCACGCCCCTAGTGCGGATCGCGGCGAACGAGCCGTGGCTTGCAAAGGCGCCCATGGACATCGGTGCCTTCGGCATCAACTTTCCGATGATCACGAACCGCACTGATGCCGAGAAGGCGGTCCGCAGCGTGCGCTACCCGCCGCGCGGCGACCGGCTCTGGGGTCCGTTCCACGCCCCGTTCCGCTGGGGCCAGTCGATGCCGGACTACATGGCAAGCGCCGACGACGAGATGATCTGCATGATCACCATCGAACATGTCGATGCCGTCAACCGCATCGACGAGATCATGGCGACGCCGGGCATCGACGTCGCGGTGATCGGGCCCGGCGATCTCGCCACCTCCATCAACAAGCGCGGACAGATGGACGATGCGGAACTGCTGGAGTTGGTCGCGCGCGCCGAGGCCGGCATCCTCAGAAGCGGCGTGCCGATCGGCGGCGTGGCCCGCACTGCGGACCAGGCCAACGCCCTGGTCGACCGCGGCTACCGCGCCATCGCGCTCGGCTTCGACTGGTCGCTGCTCCAGCGCGGCATCATGGCGGCGTTCGAGGGCATCAGGCGCTGAGCAGGCCGACGCCACCTTGCCGGGAACTGCGGCCCTGCTAGGGTCGGCCGCACCAGGGAGGAAACAATGCTCAAAAAGACTTTGCTCGCTCTTGCCTTCACCGGCCTTGCCTTCGCGGCCTTCGCCCAGCAGCCCGGCATTAAGCGCACCCCGCTCCAGAAGGTCGAATTTCCGGACGGCTACAATACCATCACCGCCATCGCGGAAGTCCCGGCGGGAGGCTCGGCCGGACGCCATACCCATCCCGGAATCGAGACGGGCTACGTGCTCGAAGGCGAGCTGAACCTCCTGATCGACGGTCAGCCGGAGAAAACCCTGAAAGCCGGTGATTCCTACCAGATCCCGGCAGGCGTCGTGCACGACGCCAAGGCTCATGGCGATAAGGCCATGAAAGTGCTGGGAGTTTACGTCGTCGACAAGACCAAGCCGCTGGCGACGCCGGCCCCTTGATATGTCGAACCGACCGGCCCCAAGCCGGTTGGTTCGTGCTAGAGCAGGCGGCGAGCGGGCGCCCCGCTCGCTGCTCATTTTTTAATCCGCGGGAACCGAAGACCGATGCGCGGGACGCCAAAGCCGATTTCGCTGCCGCGCCGCCTGATCTGCGACCTCATGCGGGCGTCGATGGACGTGCCGTTCGTATCGCTTTCCCGTTCACTCAACATCCGCCCCCTGCTCGAGGCACGCGCCGCAGCCGCCGCACCGGCGGGCTGGGCTGCGACCTTCGTCAAGGCGTTCGCCTTGGTCGCCAGGGACGAGCCGATCCTGCGCACCGTCTACGCCAAATGGCCCTGGCCGATGTTCTACGAACTGCCGAACAGCGTGGCGTCGGTGGCGATCGCCCGGGTCGAGGACGGCGAGGAATGCGTGATGCCGCAGCGAATCGCAGCCCCCGAGGCCATGGCGTTGGCCGCCGTCGATGCCGAGATCCGGCGCGGCAAGACGGCACCGATCGCAGACGTCCCGATGTTCCGGAAGATCATGCGGGCAACCCGCCTGCCGCTGCCGCTGCGGCGCCTGTCCTGGGCGATCGGGCTCAATTTCGGCCGCCAGCGCGGTAATTGGTTCGGCAGCTTTGCGGTGAGCTCGGTGGCCGCCTATGGCGGCGGCGAGCTCCATCCGATTACGCCCGGCCCCTTCATCGTCAGCTACGGCCTGGTTGAGCCCGACCAGACCATTCATGTCGTGATCCGCTGGGATCACCGGGTTACCGATGCGGCCCCGATCGCCCGGGTCCTGACCCGGTTGGAACAAGTCCTGAACACTGAAATCGCTGCCGAATTGCGGGCGGCCGGCTCGAAGCCCATTCGGGCGGTCGGGACCTGATTCCGGGGCTATTCGCATTGACAGCGAACCCCAAACTCACCTAAAAGCCGCCTGCTCGCGGGCCGATTTCGGCCCGCGAAGCGTTTCGCGACCCGTGGTCCACTCCCTTAAGCTTTGGGGATCGGACCTGTCAGTGCCGGGCTAGCCCGTCACACAGGAGGGCGCGTTTCCTCAAACCATGCAACCGAAGAGGACGCGATGACTAAGCGCAGTGAGGCGAAGTACAAACTCGATCGCCGTATGGGCCAGAACATCTGGGGCCGCCCGAAGAGCCCCGTGAACCGCCGCGAGTACGGCCCCGGCCAGCACGGCCAACGCCGCAAGGGCAAGCTCTCGGACTTCGGCGTGCAGCTGCGCGCCAAGCAGAAGCTGAAGGGCTACTACGCCAACATTTCCGAGCGCCAGTTCCACGGCATCTATGTCGAGGCGAGCCGCCTCAAGGGTGACACCGGCGAGAACCTGATCGGCCTCTTGGAGCGTCGTCTCGACGCGGTCGTGTACCGCGCCAAGTTCGTCTCGACGATCTTCGCCGCCCGCCAGTTCATCAACCACGGCCACATCAAGGTGAACGGCCGCAAGGTCAACATCTCGAGCTACCAGCTCAAGGTCGGCGACGTGATCGAGGTCAAGGAAGCTTCCAAGCAGCTCGCCCACGTGCTTGAAGCGAGCCAGCTCCCCGAGCGCGACACGCCCGACTATCTCGAAGTCGACCATGGCAAGATGACCGCAAAATACATCCGCATCCCCGGCCTCTCCGACGTGCCGTTCCCGGTGCAGATGGAGCCGCATCTGGTCGTCGAATTCTATTCGCGCTAAGATCTGAATATCGAAAGGCCCCGGTTCGCCGGGGCCTTTTTGCTTAAGAGCCACACTTCAGTGGCCGTCATGCCTGCAGGAGGCGTCGCATGCTCTACACCCCTCCCCCGATCGATCCCAAGGCGCCGCCGGTGCGCATCAATCTGCTCTCGGACACGCAGACAAAACCGACGGCTGGGATGCGCGAGGCGATGGCGCGGGCTGAGGTCGGTGACGAACAGGTCGGCGACGATCCGACCGTGAACGCGCTGTGCGAGCGCGTGGCGGATCTGCTCGGCAAGGAGGCCGCGGTCTATATGCCCTCGGGCACGATGTGCAACGTGACGGCGACGCTGGTGCATTGCCGTCCCGGCGACGAGATTTTGGCGCATGAGACCGCGCACATCATCGCCCGCGAAGGCGGCGCACATGCCGCGATCGGCGGCTTCCAGGTCACCCAGTTGAAGGGCCCCGACGGCCAGTTCACGCCGGAGACGTTCCGGAAAGCTCTGCACCCACGCACGCGCTACCAGCCGCCGCAGACCGTCGTCAGCGTCGAGCAGACCGCCAATATCGGCGGCGGCACGATCTGGAAGAAGGCCGCGCTCGACGAGATCGTCGCGATCGCGAAACAGCACGGCCTCGTCACTCACATGGACGGTGCGCGCCTGCTCAACGCCACCGTCGCCAGCGGCATCTCCCCGCGCGACATGACCGCCGGCTGGGATTCGGCCTGGATCGATTTCTCCAAGGGGCTGGGCGCGCCGATCGGCGGCGTGCTCGCGGGCTCGCGTGCCTTCATCGAGGCGGTCTGGCAGTGGAAGCAGCGTCTCGGCGGCTCTATGCGGCAGGCCGGAATCTGTGCCGCCGCCTGCATCTACGCGCTCGACCATCACGTCGACCGCCTCGCCGACGACCACGCCAATGCACGCGCGCTCGCCCGCGGCCTGTCGCAGATCCCCGGCGTCGAGGTGCAGGAGCCCGAGACCAATCTCGTGTTCTTCAAGCCAGACGGCGCCGGCATTGCTGGCGACAAGATGGTTGCAGCGCTGCGCCAGCGCGGCGTGACGCTTGCGATGATGGACGGCCGCATCCGCGCCTGCACCCATCTCGACGTCGATGCGAGCCAGATCGAGGAGACGATCGGGTACGTCAGAGAGATCGTGCGCGGGGCGTAGCTCTTGTCGCCCGGATTACGCTGCGCTCCATGCGGGCTACAAGTAGGCTGCGATCACCGCCCCATCGCCTGATAGATCAGCGTCTTCAGCGCCAGCTGGATCCGGCCGCGCTGCGACGGGGTCTGCACCATGAAGATCCCGAACAGATCGTCTTCGGGATCGATGAAGAAGAAGGTGCCGCCGACGCCGTCCCAGCGATATTCGCCAAGCGGCCATGACGTCCCCGGCGGCACCGAAGTGCGCACCGCAAAGCCGAGGCCGAAGCCGGAGCTGCCGCCCGGATAATAGCTCTGGTCGCGCGCGATCCTGGTTTCGGGGCCGACATGATCCGACGCCATCAGCGCGATGGTCTCGGGCTTGAGATAGCGCCGCCCGTCATAGGTCCCGCCGTTGAGCAGCATCTGGGCGAAACGGGCGTAATCACCGACGGTGCCGACCATGCCGGCGCCGCCCGATTGCCAAATCGCCGGGCGCCTGATGTCGCGAACCGGCGTCGCTGGATTGATGTTGCGATCGTCCGGCATCGGTTCGGCGATGCGCGGGAATTTGGCGGGGTCAGTGACGTAGAACGCCGTCTCCGTCATGCCGAGCGGATCGAGCAGCCGTTCCTTCTCGAAATGCAGCAGCGTCTTGCCAGAGACGATTTCGACGACGCGGCCGAGCACGTCGGTGGCAAAACCGTAATCCCACAGCGTGGCCGGCTGCTCGGCGAGCGGCAGCGCCGCGAGCTTCGCGACGAAATTGGCGTTGGAAACGTCGCCATTGAAGAGGTTGGCGGCAGCATAGAGCTCACGCACGGCGCCGCCGCCAGAAGAACCGTAAGGCAGCCCCGCGGTGTGGCGCAGCAGGTCCTTGATCGTCACCGGACGCGCCTGCGGCTCCAGTGCCAGTGAAACCTTGCCGTCCTCCGCCTTCTTCTCGACGCCGACCTTCATGCCGGCAAAGACCGGAACGTACTTTGCGACGGGATCCTCGAGCGCGAGCTTGCCTTCCTCGACCAGCATCATCGCCATGACGGACGTGATCGGCTTCGACATCGAATAGAGGCGGAAGATCGTGTCCGCGCTCATCGGGATTCCGGTGGCGACGTCGCGGACGCCGAAATTCTGGTGATAAATGGGCTTGCCGTGCTGCTGGAGCAGCAGGATGGCGCCGGGGATCTTGCCGGTGGCGACCTCGTTCCGGATGTAATCGGAAACCTTCGCCAGCCCTTCGGCCGAGAGAGTGCGGGCGGAGCGTCCTTCGGAGCCGGCCTTCGCACCGACCACTCCGACCAGAAGTACGAGCGCCGCGATGAAAACGCGGCGCCCGAACATGTCACTTTTCCATGGCTTCATAGACCAGCTGCTTCAGTGTCCGCTGCACGCGCTGGCGCTCGGTCGGGGTCTGCTCCAGAAGCACGAAGAACATGTCCTGCTTGGGATCGATCACGAAATAACAGCCGGAGGCGCCGTCCCATTTCAACTCGCCGAGATCGCCGGGCGGCGGCGGCTTGGCGTTGCCGGGATCGGTGCGCACCGCAAGCCCGAGGCCGAAGCCGAAACCGTCGCCGGGGAAGTAGAAATAGTCGCGATCGACGCCCGATTTGGGGCCGAGCTGATCGGTCGTCATCAGCTTGAACGTCTCGGGCTTGAGAATGGTCTTGCCGTCGAGGCTGCCGCCGTTGAGCAGCATCTGCGCGAAGCGCTCATAATCGGCCATGGTCGTCACCATCCCGCCGCTGGCGAACTGGATCTTCTTGACCACGGTCGGATCATTGATCCGTCCGACCCGGAAGTCGCTGTCGTTCGGCACCGGCTGCGCCAGCAGCTTCTGCTTCTCGGGGGCGGTGACGAAAAAGCCGGTGTCGACCATGCCGAGCGGATCGAGCAGCTTCTCGCGCATGATGTCGATCAGCGGCTTGCCGGCCGTGATCTCCATCACGCGTGCCAGCACGTCGGTGGAATGGCCGTATTGCCAGAGCGCGCCCGGCTGGTTGTGCAGCGGCAGCTTGGCGATGCGCTCGGCGAACTCGGCGAGGTCGAAATCGCCGGCGTAGATGTTGGCGTCGCGATAGGCCTTGCGGACCAGGCTGTCGCCGTAGAAGCCATAGGTGATGCCCGATGTGTGCGTCATCAAATCGTGCACCGTCATCGGCCTGTTCGGCGGCACCAGCTCGAGCGACTTGGTGCCGTCCTCGGCCTTCTTCTCGACCCCGACCTTCACGTTGGCGAAGGACGGAATGTACTTCGAGACAGGATCATCCAACTTGATCTTGCCGTCCTCGAGCAATTGCATCGCGACCACCGAAGTGATCGCCTTGGACATCGAGAACAGGCGGAAGATCGTCTTGTCCGTAATCGGCGCCTTGCTGACCACGTCCTGCACGCCGAAGGCTTCGTGATAGACCGGTTTGCCGTGCTGCCGGATCAGCACGGTCGCACCGGCGATCTTGCCGGTCGCAACCTCATTCTTGAAGAATTCGCTGATCTTGCCGAGCTTGTCCTGATTGAAATGCGCGCCGGCCGGAATCTCGTAGGTGCCCTCTGCCCGTGCGAACGACACCGCACCCAGGGACACCAGCGCGCCGCAGACCAGCGCACGCAGTCCAATACCTGAAATCATATCCCCTCCCCGGAACATGGTCCGGCGGAGTGTACTGACCGCGTCAGTGGGCACAAGGGCTGGCGTGTCGCGCAAGTGCCTCGGCATGGAGTTTGGCGCTCGGCTCGGCGAAGCAGCAGAACACCACGCGGGCCACGGATGGCGCCGCAGCGAGCCCTTCGATTGTCGTACGAACGGCGATATCGGCCGCCCGGTCGGCGGGAAAGCGGAAAATGCCGGTCGAAATCGCGGGGAATGCCACCGAGGTCAGCTTGTGCTTCCCGCACAGCTCCATCGAGCGGCGATAACAGGAGGCGAGCAGGTCATCCTCGCCGAGGGTACCGCCATTCCAGACCGGTCCGACGGTGTGGATCACATGGGCAGCCTTGAGCCGGTAGCCCTTGGTGATCTTGGCATCGCCCGTCTTGCAGCCGTGGAGCATGCGGCATTCGGCGACCAGATCGGGCCCTGCCGCCCGATGGATCGCACCATCCACGCCGCCCCCACCAAGGAGCGACGTGTTGGCCGCGTTGACGATGGCGTCAACGCTCAGCGTTGTGATGTCTGCGACAATGACCTCGAGCTCGGCGCCGCCGATCCGGCGCGTCAGCTGGATCACCTATCAAGCCGCGACGACGACGCCCTTCTCAGTGAAAAGCTGCTGCAATTCGCCGGCCTGGAACATCTCGCGGATGATGTCGCAGCCACCCACGAACTCGCCCTTCACATAGAGCTGCGGAATGGTCGGCCAGTTGGAGAAGGTCTTGATGCCGTTGCGCAGTTCGGCGGATTCGAGAACGTTGAGGCCCTTATAGCCGACGCCGATGTGGTCGAGGATCTGGACGACCTGGCCGGAGAAACCGCACTGCGGAAATTGCGGCGTGCCCTTCATGAACAGAACCACGTCGTTCGACTTCACTTCGTTGGCGATGAATTCCTCGATGCTCATTTCCATGTCCTTCTGGGGCGGAGCCCTCACCAATCAATTCGGGCTGGCTCAGCCGATCTAACCCGATACATGCCCATATATGTAGCCCAAACCGTTGTGCATCCAAAGTAAAATGGCGGCGACACGCCCCCCGCTGGCCGGTTTGCCCCCAGCCGGATCCATAGGCTGATGACATCAATATCATCGCCGGGGAGGACTTTCATACCGTAACGGAGCCCCTATCTAGGACGAACCCAGGTTTTGGAACCGGGCAACGCCAACAACGTTCTCTTGTCCTGTCTGGAGAAAAACGTGACGAAACAAGCCTCCGCTACGGCCGCCCCCTCGCTTTCGTCACTGTCCTCCGCCGGTAACCTCGCCCAGCGGCTGGAAGATGCTTTTCTCGCCGTCCGCAACGAGACCGAACGCCGGGCTGCGCCGCTGTCGCCGGAGGACCAGCAGATCCAGTCCATGCCCGATGCGAGCCCGACGAAATGGCACCGGGCCCATACCACCTGGTTCTGGGAGCAATTTTTGCTCGGCGAGCACGCGGCCGGCTACCGGCCCTTCCACCCCGATTTCGCATTCCTGTTCAATTCCTATTACGTCAGCGCCGGCCCGCGTCACGCGCGCAATCATCGCGGTGATATCACCCGTCCCAGCGCAAACGAGGTCGGCGCCTATCGCAACTATGTCGATGCGGCCGTCGTCAAATTCTTCCGCGAGACCGGCGCGGACAAGCTTCGCGCGATCGCACCGCTGGTCGAGGTCGGGCTCAACCACGAGCAGCAGCACCAGGAATTGATGTTCACGGACATCCTGCACGCCTTCGCGCAGAACCCGGTCTATCCGGCCTATGACCCGGACTGGCGCTTTCCGGCCGCGACGCGCGCCGGCGATGACTGGCTGACGCTGAACGAGGGCATCCACACCGTCGGCCATGTCGACGACAGCTTTCATTTCGACAATGAGAAGCCGGCGCATCGCGCCCTGGTCGGCCCGGTCAAGGTCGCCCGCAATCTCGTCACCAATGCCGAATGGCTCGACTTCATGCAGGACGGCGGCTACCGGACCGCAACACTGTGGCTGATGGACGGCTTTGCCGCGGCCAGCAAGGAAGACTGGCAGGCCCCGGGCCATTGGCGCGAGGTCGATGGCGCATGGCAGGTGATGACGCTGGCCGGTGTGAAGCCGGTCGATCCCAACGCGCCGGTCTGTCATATCAGCTATTACGAAGCCGACGCCTTCGCACGCTGGGCCGGCAAGCATCTGCCGACCGAGATGGAGTGGGAGGTCGCGGCCCGCGCCGGCCAGCTCAACGATGCCTTCGGCATCGTTTGGCAATGGACCCGCAGTTCGTACGCACCCTACCCCGGCTACCGCGCCATCGAAGGCGCGCTCGGCGAGTACAACGGCAAGTTCATGGTCAACCAGTTCGTGCTGCGAGGCTCCTCGCTTGCAACTCCGGAAGGCCACAGCCGTATCACCTATCGGAACTTCTTCTATCCGCACCACCGCTGGCAGTTCACCGGACTGCGGCTCGCCGATTACGACTAACATTTCCGACGACAAATGCGCGCCGGACAGCGCGTTCAGGAGAGTATCATGAATGTGCACGCCAGCGCTTTGGCCGAAGCCCATCTTCCCGACGAGCAGACCACCGCCTTCGCCCGCGAGGCCATCAAGGACCTCTCGCAGCAACCGAAAACACTGTCGCCGAAATATTTCTACGACGCGACCGGATCGGAGCTGTTCGAGGCGATCACGCGCCTGCCGGAATATTATCCGACGCGGACCGAGCTCTCGATCCTGAAGGATCGTGGCAGCGAGATCGCGACGATCATTCCGGAGCATGCCGCGCTGGTCGAGTTCGGCGCGGGCGCGACGACGAAGGTCCGCCTGCTGCTGAACCATTGCAGGTTTGCGGCCTATGTCCCCGTGGACATCTCCGGTGACTTCCTCAAGGCGCAGGCGAACGGCCTGAAGCGCGATTTTCCCTCGCTCGGCATCTATCCGGTGGCTGCCGATTTCACCACGCCGTTCGAGCTGCCCAAGCAGGTCGCCTCGATGCCCAAGGTCGGCTTCTTCCCCGGCTCGACCATCGGCAATTTCGAGCCGCAAGAAGCCCAGGCTTTCCTGAAGAGCGCGCGCGCGATCCTGGGCCGGGGCGCGCAGATGATCATCGGCGCCGACCTCGAAAAGGACGAGCGGGTGCTGCACGATGCCTACAATGATGCGGCCGGCGTCACCGCGCGCTTCAACCTCAATGTGCTGGTGCGGATCAACCGCGAGCTCGGCGGCAATTTCGACCTCTCCGCCTTCACCCACCGCGCGGTCTACAATCGCGAGCGGCACCGTATCGAGATGCACCTGATCAGCAAGAAGAGCCAGACCGTGCGCCTGCTCGGCACCAGTTTCTCGTTCCGCCCCGGCGAGAGCATCCACACCGAGAACAGCTACAAATACAGCCTCGAGCGTTTCGCCGCGCTGGCCCAGGGCGCCGGCTGGCGGGTGCGCGAGAGCTGGACGGATGCGGCCAGGATGTTCTCGGTGCACGCGCTGGAGGTGGCGGAGTAAACGCGCCGCGCCACCGCGCGTGGTTCAATGCTCTTCGGCCTCTTCCGGAGCAGATCCGAGCGACACCGATTCCCACACCGCGACCATGATCATGATCGTGCTCGTCGCGACCGATAGCCAGAGCGGCGGAAGGTCGCCGGCGAACCACCACAGCACCAGCAGCAGGATGATGCCGATGCCGTGGGAAAGCTGGAGGAAGCCGCGGATCGCGTGCTTGAACAGGATGGTGCCGACCAGGAACACCAGGGGTCCGCCGATCGTGCTCACGATCGTCCGCATATCGGAATGACCGGTCGGGTGCTTCAGCACCAGCTCGTCCGAGACCGCGGTGAGGATGATGCCGGCGATGATCGGCATATGCAGATAGGTGTAGGCGAGCCGCGCCAGGCGGCCGGATTCGGCGGACTTCGAGATCCGCTCCGAGCCGGCCTCGGCGCCCTTGTGGAAATAGACCCACCACATCGCGATGGCGCCGACCAATGCGGAAACGAAGGCCATGATGTTGTCCGCGGTCCACTCCAGCTCGGCAAAGGTCGCGCCGTTGACGACGACGGCTTCGCCGAGCGCGATGATGACGAAGAGAGAGCAACGCTCGGCCATGTGGCCGCCCTCGACGGCCCAGGCCTCGACCGACGAGAAGCCGAGTTTGGGAACCCAGAAGCGCGCCGCCGGCGAGACGTATTCCCACGTGACTGCCGCAATCCACAGCCATAGCCGCGTCTCGCCTTCGGACAGGCCGCCCGCGATCCACAGCACCGCGGAGATTGAGAGCCAGCTCAGAATGCGGATCGCGTTGTGGCGGACCGCGGTCCGATGCCGCGGCGTTGCGAACAGCCAGAAGGCGGTGCGCCCGACCTGCATCGCCGCGTACGCGATCGCAAACCACAGGCCCCGCCCTTCGAAAGCGGTCGGGATCGTCGTCGACAGCACCAGCCCGCCCAGCATCATCAGGAAGAGCATGACGCGGACCGGGGTCAGCTCGGGATTGAGCCAGTTGGTGACCCAGGCGGTGTAGACCCACACCCACCACACCGCGAGAAACAGCACTGTGACATGCACCGCGCCGAGCGGCGTGAAATGGTGCAGCAGCGTATGCGACACCTGCGTGACGGCAAAGACGAAGACGAGATCGAAGAACAGCTCGACATTGGTGACGCGGCTGTGCTGGTTCGGCACGATGACGCGGAACATCGCGCCGCGAGAATTGTCCGCAGCCATCGTCGTCTCCCGTCGCGCGATCAGGTCAGGCGCCCGGCACGCCGGTTTGCAGCGCCAGCGCGTGCAGCACGCCGCCCATCTGGCCGCGCAGGGACTGATAGACGATCTGGTGCTGCTGGACGCGGGATTTGCCGCGGAAGGATTCCGAGATCACGGTCGCGGCATAGTGATCGCCGTCGCCGGCGAGGTCACGGATGGTCACCTCGGCATCGGGGATCGCCGCCTTGATCATCGCCTCGATATCGTGGGCGTCCATGGGCATTCGGGTCTCGCTCCTTCTGGTCTCGAATCGCTGCCGGGGTCCCCTCGCCGGCTGCGCCAAACTTAGCGTGAACGGACTTCTGCGTCACGCTTTCCGGCACTATATCCATGATCCCATCAGGATAAAGGCACGACAAAGTGCCGCGCGCGGCAGATTGATCGAAAAGGCGTGAAATCATGAAGCTTCCAGGGCCCGACCATCCCATCACCATCACCCAAAATCCCCGGCGCGTCCGTGTGACCGCCGGCGACATCGTGATCGCCGAGACCAGCAAGGCGCTGACGCTGAAGGAGGCCAAATATCCGGCGGTGCAATATGTGCCGCGGGAGGACACCAACATGGCCTTGCTGGCGCGTACCGACCGCGTCACCCACTGCCCCTACAAGGGGGATGCGAGCTATTACAGCGTAAAGGCCGACGGCAAGGTGCTGGACAATGCGATCTGGACCTACGAGACGCCCTTTCCCGCGATGAGCGAGATTTCCGGCCATCTCGCCTTCTACCCGGATAAGGTGAAGATCGAGGAAGTGGGGTAGGCCCACGGCGCTGTGACGCCGGGGAGATCATGGATCGCCTCCAGTCGACACAAGGCACGAGATGCCGCGCAAGGCCGCAAGACTGATTGGGGTCTCGTTGCTGGGGTTGGCCAGCGTCCTCGTTGTGCTGACCGCTGCCGGACTGGGTTTTCGTGCCTATCGTCAGCACCTTGCTGCCCAAACTCTCGCGATCCGCTCTCCTGCAGGCATGCAGGAGGCAGAGTTCATCGATATCGGCGGCATCAAACAGTGGATCCAGGTCCGCGGCGAGGATCGAGATAATCCGGTGCTCCTGTTCGTCCACGGCGGACCCGGGGGGACGACTTTGCCGATCTCCTCGGGTTGGCGCCCCTGGGAAAAGCACTTCACCGTCGTGCAGTGGGACCAGCGCGGCACCGGCCGCACTTTTGGCGCGGCTGGAGACGCGCTCGGTCCCACGATGACACTGGAGCGGATGACGCAAGACGGCATCGAACTGGCCGAGTACCTGCGCACGCATTTGCACAAGGACAAGATCGTCCTGGTCGGGCATTCCTGGGGCTCATTCCTGGGGATTCGAATGGCGAAGCAGCGTCCGGATCTATTCTCGGCTTATGTCGGCACGGGCCAGGTGGTCGGCAGGGCGACCTTCGAGAAGGCCTTCGAACTCACGATCGCGCGTCTGCAACGGCTTGCGGCAGCGGCCACCAACAAGGAGGCGCTGGCCGAATTGGCGCCGATCGCTTCGCAGCCGGTCCTCACCCCGGAAAATCGCCTGATTGCGGACAAATGGAGCAATGTGCTGGGGCTGCCGCTCGCCGACGGCTTCCAGCTCGCCGGTCCCATCCCGCCGCTCTTCATGCCGGATGTCTCGCTGCTTGATCTGTACAATTGGCGGAGGGGCGCCGCCTTCTCAGCAAAGTACCTGACGGGACGGAACGGGCCGATGTTTCAGAGCGACATGGCCTCGCTCGGGTTCGAATTTTCGATCCCGATGTTCTTCATTGAGGGCGATGCGGATGGCGTGACGCCGAGCGAACCCGCCGAGCAATATTTCAAGGAGATCACCGCCCCGCACAAGGAATTTGCTCGGATTCGCGGCGGCGACCATTTCATTCCGTTCGATCGGCCTGATGAATTCTTGGCCGAGCTGATGGCCCGCGTCATGCCGTTCGCAGCCCACTGAGGACTGGTGCAGCGGCCCGGCTACGCCCTGAAGATCGTGAGCCCAAGTATCAGCAACACCAGGAAGATCACGACGAAGACGTAGAACAGGAAGCGGGCGATATCGGCGGAGACGGCCGAAATGCCGCTGAAGCCGAGCACGCCGGCCACGATCGAGACAAGAAGGAAGATCAACGCCCATTTCAGGATCGTCATTGCCAGCTCCGAATTGTGCCGCTCGTCGCGGCCATCAGCCCTTTGGCGGACGCTAACTTCGCTGCGCGGAGCTGGTTCCTAAGGGTGTCAGCACCCAAGTCGGGCCTCGAGTCGGGGCTCAAATCGGGCCTCAACTACGGCGCAAAGGAGCCTTGCTGAATCCGGCTCGCGGCGGCACAGTCCGGCCCGGGGCAGGAGCGCGGGGCGACATGATGACGATGGCAGATTCAGCGACGATCGGCGCGGAGGCACACGCCGCGCCGAAAACCAAAGCGCGCAATTTGTCGCTCGATCGCGCCCGCACCTTCCTGACCCTCGTGGTGCTGCTGCATCATGCGGTGATCCCGTACACGCATTTCGGTCACACCGATCCGGCCTCCTTTGCCGGTTTCGACATGATCGTGCTCGCCACCGACAGCTTCTTCATGGCGATGTTCTTCTTCCTGTCGGGCCTGTTCACCTGGCCCGGCATCGCGCGCAAGGCACCGTCGGTCTTTTTGCGTGACCGCCTGCTGCGGCTCGGGCTGCCGTTCGCGATCGCGGCCCTCACCGTCATCCCGCTCGCCTATTACGCCATCGCGCTACGGGCCGAGCCCGAGCTGACCTTCGCCGCGTTCTGGTGGAAGACGGTGACGTCGGGCCCATGGCCGAGCGGCCCGATCTGGTTCGTATGGGTGCTGCTCGCCTTCGACCTGACCGCGAGCCTGCTCTACCGGGTCTCGGCGCATCTGGTCGATCCCGGCAACCGCATCTCGTTACGCGGATTTCAGCAGCCGGCCGTGTTCTGGCTGATGCTCGTCGCCGTAAGCGTCATCGTCTATCTGCCTGCGCTGCTCTATTTCGGTACCAACAAATGGTTCGAGTTCGGACCGTTCTCGGTGCAGGCCAGCCGGATCCTGCTCTACTTCAGCTACTTCTTCATCGGCGCCAGCGTCGGTTCGGCGAATTTCGATCGCGGCATCCTCAGCGCCGACGGCCAGTTGCCGAAGCAGCGCTGGCTATGGGTGATCGTCACGCTGATCCCCTACTGCCTGATGTGGTGCATGATCTACATCAAGCGCGAGATCCTCGGGAATCCCGATCACCTGCCGCACTGGTACCACGTGTTCTACGGCACGTTCTTCGTGCTGTTCTCGGCCTCGATCCTGCTCGCGATCCTCGCCTTCTTCCTGTATTCGAAGGCACCGGGGCCGACCCTGCTCGACCGCATGCAGGCGGATGCCTATGGCATCTTCCTGGTGCACTACCCGATTGCGCTGTGGATCCAGTACGCGCTGTTCGACTATGCGTGGCCTGCGATCGTGAAGGCCGCGATCGGCCTCGTGCTCACGGTGATCCTGAGCTGGGGCCTGACGGCGGCGTTGCGGAGGATACCGGGCGCGTCGCACGTGTTGTGAGGCTGGGCACCCGTAGCCCGGACGAGCGCAGCGATATCCGGGAAACAGTGCCAGCAAAGACCCGGATGTCGCTGCGCTCATCCGGGCTACGGGACTGAGTTCGCGGCCCCGCCTCAGGCCGCCTTGCCGCCCATATACTCCGGCAGCCAGCGCTCGAACGACTTGCGCAGGGCATCGATCGTGACAGGCGCCTCGCCGGCGATCGCGATCGCATCGCCGCCGGTGGTGCCGATCCGCACGCAGGGCACCTCGCAGCCACGCATCTTGGCGAGCACGCGGCCGGCTTCGGTCTCCGGCACGGTGACGAGATAGCGCGCCTGATCCTCGCCAAACCAATAGGCCTGCGAGACCAGTGAAGTCGGCGCCGCCAGCAGCTTGGCCCCGATGCCGCTCGCCATCGCCATCTCGGCAAGCGCGATCAGAAGGCCGCCGTCGGAGAGGTCGTGCACGGCGGTCGCGGTACCGCCATGGATCATGCCGCGCACACAATCGCCATTGCGCTTCTCGGCGGCGAGATCGACCGGCGGCGGCGCGCCCTCCTCGCGGCCGCAAATGTCGCGCAGGTAGACGGACTGGCCGAGCCAGCCATGGGTCTCGCCGACCAGGAGGATCGCTTCGCCCTCGGCCTTGAAGGCGAGCGAGGCCGATTTGGTGAAATCGTCGAGCAGGCCGACGCCGCCGATCGAAGGCGTGGGGAGGATCGCGCGGCCGTTGGTCTCGTTGTAGAGCGAGACGTTGCCGGAGACGACCGGGAAGTCGAGCGTGCGGCAGGCTTCCGAGATGCCCTTCAGGCAGCCGACGAACTGGCCCATGATCTCGGGCCGTTCAGGGTTGCCGAAGTTGAGGTTGTCGGTGATCGCGAGCGGCTTGCCGCCGACCGCGGTGATGTTGCGCCAGGCTTCCGCCACCGCCTGCTTGCCGCCTTCGAACGGGTCCGCCTCGCAATAGCGCGGCGTGACGTCGACGGTCAGCGCAAGCCCCTTCGGCCCGTCCTCGATGCGCACCACGGCGGCATCGCCGCCGGGACGCTGCATGGTGTTGCCGAGGATGACGTGGTCGTACTGCTCCCAGACCCAGCGCTTAGAGCACATGTCGGGCGTGCCGATCAGCTTCTCCAGCGCGCTACCTACGCCCATCGGCGCCGGCACCTCGCGGGCATGCACGACCGGCAGCGCGGCGGAGGGAACATGCGGGCGGTCGTAGAGCGGCGCCTCGTCGCCGAGTTCCTTGATCGGCAGATCGGCCATGACGTCGCCGCCATGCTTGACCACGAAACGCTTGCTCGGCGTGGTGTAGCCGACCACGGCGAAGTCCAGGCCCCACTTCTTGAAGATCGCCTCGGCTTCCTTTTCCTTCTCGGGCTTGAGCACCATGAGCATGCGCTCCTGGCTCTCCGAGAGCATCATCTCGTAGGCGCTCATCCCGGTCTCGCGGGTCGGCACCGCATCGAGATCGAGATCGACGCCGAGGTCGCCCTTGGCGCCCATCTCGACCGCAGAGCAGGTCAGGCCCGCCGCGCCCATGTCCTGGATCGCGATGACGCAGCCCTTCTCCATGATCTCCAGGCACGCCTCGAGCAGCAGTTTTTCGGCGAAGGGATCGCCGACCTGCACGGTCGGGCGCTTCTCCTCGGACTTGTCGTCGAACTCGGCCGAGGCCATCGAGGCGCCGTGGATGCCGTCGCGCCCCGTCTTGGAGCCGAGATAGACGATCGGCATGTTCACGCCGGAGGCGGCGGCATAAAAGATCTTGTCGGTGTCGGCGAGCCCGACGGCCATCGCGTTGACGAGGATGTTGCCGTCATAGCGGGTGTGGAAGCGCACCTGGCCCCCCACCGTCGGCACGCCGAAGGAATTGCCGTAGCCGCCGACCCCGGCCACGACGCCGGAGACCAGATGCCGCGTCCTGGCATGCTCGGGCGCGCCGAAGCTGAGCGCATTGAGGCAGGCGATGGGACGCGCGCCCATCGTGAAGACGTCGCGCAAGATGCCGCCGACTCCGGTGGTGGCGCCCTGGTAGGGCTCGATGTAGCTCGGATGGTTGTGGCTCTCCATCTTGAAGACCACGGCCTGGCCGTCGCCGATGTCGATCACACCGGCATTCTCGCCGGGGCCCTGGATCACCCAGGGCGCCTTGGTCGGCAGGCCCTTGAGATGGATGCGCGAGGATTTGTACGAGCAGTGCTCGTTCCACATCGCCGAGAAGATGCCGAGCTCGGTGAAGGTCGGCTCCCGCCCGATCAGCTTCAGGATGCGCTCGTATTCGTCGGGCTTGAGCCCGTGGGCGGCAACCAGTTCGGGGGTGATCTTGGGTTCGTTCTTCATGGCTTCAGGGGCTTTCGGCGGCGGTTTGGCCGTTCTTAGGAACATCCGGGGCTCGCGAAAAGCCCTTTATGGCCCATTTTCCCACTGTCCCACGTTTTGCAGGCGGGGACGGCGGGAACAGGAATTGCACGGCGCGGACGGATCGGATTTAAGGGCTGAAGACCCGCAATTGAAGGCCCATTTCCT
This sequence comes from Bradyrhizobium sp. TM233, assembly GCF_036247965.1. NCBI lineage: Bacteria > Pseudomonadati > Pseudomonadota > Alphaproteobacteria > Hyphomicrobiales > Nitrobacteraceae > Bradyrhizobium > Bradyrhizobium sp. TM233. The sequence goes on from NZ_BTIG01000003.1 coordinate 371,150, forward strand.
TGCACGAATTGACCAAAGCGCCCCCGCCCCGCCGCCCCGACCTCCACGTCGCCACCGAGGGCGAATTTGTGGGCTGGCGGACCTGGATTCGCGACAGTTTTGAAGCCCATGTCGGGCCCTTCTGGCACCGGATCGAGGCGGACGGCAGCGTCCGCAGCGCCTTCCGGGTCGAGAAGAAGCACCTCAACGGCTCCGGGAACGTCCATGGCGGCTGCTATATGGCCTTTGCCGACTACTCCCTGTTTGCGATCGCCACCCATGTCCTGGACAGCCGGGCTGTCACGACCAATTTTGCCTGCGAATTCCTCGACGCGGCACGCGAGGGCGAGCTGATCGAATGCACCGGCGAGGTCACCCGCGCCGGCGGCTCGCTGATCTTCCTGCGCGGCAAGATGATGTCGGGGACGCGGGTGCTGCTCACCTTTTCCGGCACGATCAAGCGGATGAAGCGGAAGGCGCTACCTCAACCAAACGCATAGCTCGGCGCCTTCCCTTTTCGCGCCCCCTCGCCCAGACTTCCCGGCAAGCGCTGTCGCGCCGGGGAGCAGGAACAAGGTGCCGCAGAGCACATCGGAGGCGGGGCGCTCAGCGGCCTCCGTTTCATCGCCGTTGCCGTCCATGGCCGCCACCGGCGCGCGCAACTGGCGCGACTATGCGCTGCTGCTCGCGCTCGCCTGCTGCTGGAGCTCGACCTACCCGCTGGCCAAGCTGGCGCTTCCCACCATCCCGCCCATCACCTTCATCTCGGCGCGCTCGCTGATTGCGGCCGCCTTCCTGTTCGCGATCCTGTGGATGCGCGGCATCAGGGTCCCGACCGACGCAAAGGCGTGGAAGCTGTTCGCGACCCAGCAGCTGATCAATTCGACCTTTCCGTTCCTGATCATCACCTGGTCGCAGCTCTATGTGCCGGCGTCGAACACCGTGGTGCTGGCCTCGACGACGCCGATCTTCGCCTTCCTGATCACCTCGCTGATCACGCGGCATGAGCCGGCAACGCTGCTCAAGCTCGCCGGCGCGATCCTCGGCCTCGCCGGCACGATTCTCATCGTCGGCCTCGATGCCCTGCGCGGCTTCGGCAGCGAGATCGTGGCGGAGATCGCGATCCTGCTCGCCACCATCTCCTTTGCCTGCGCAACGATCTTCGGCCTTCGCCTCTCCGAATACGACCCGATGGTGGTGGCGGCCGGCTCGCTATTGTTCGGCGGTCTCATCCTGCTGCCGCCCTCGCTGATCATCGATCAGCCCTGGACTCTGCAGCCGACCTCGACCGCGATCATCGCCACCACCGTCATGGGCATCGTCTCCAGCGCGCTGGGCCTGATGCTGTTCTACGTCTGCCTCGGCCGGCTCGGCACGCTGACCACCAACGCTCAAGGGTACTTGCGCATCCCGATCGGCGTCGGCCTCTCCGTGCTGCTGCTCGGCGAGAGCGTGCCGTCGAACCTGGCGCTGGGGCTAGTGCTGGTGATGGCGGGTGTGGCCGCGATGACGGTGCCGGCGGAGCGGTTGAAGCTGCGGTAGCGCGAGACGCTATTACTTGGCGTCGTCCGCCAGCATTTTCCGATATTTTTCGACGTCGCGTGTCACGAGCTGCTGCAGCAGCTCCGGCGTATGCTCATTGGCATCGGGCGCAACGGTCGACAGGTCGGCAAAGCGCTTCTTGACCGCGTCGGTCTCCACCGCCGTGCGCGCCGCGGCGTTCAACTTGGCAATCACGGCCGGCGGCGTGCCCTTGGGCGCGAACAGGCCGTTCCAGCCCTGTGCCTCGAATTCGGGCAGGCCCGCTTCCGCCGAGGTCGGCAGGTCCGGCAGCGTAGCGAGCCGCACGGTCGAGCCGACCACGAGGCCCTTCACCAGCTTCTCGTTGATCGACTGCGAGACCGAGGCCGCGGCATCGCAGACGCCGTCGATCTGGCTGCCGACCGCGTCAGTGAGCGCAGGCGCGGCGCCGCGATAGCCGACCAGCGTCGCGTCGATCCCGGCGGCGGTGACGAAGCTCTTGCAGATCAGATAGTTCGAGGAGCCGACGCCGGCATGGCCGAGATTGATCTTGCCGGGATTGGCCTTGGCGTAGGCGATGAACTCCTTGAGGTCCTTCGCCGGAAAATCCTTGCGCAGCGCGACGATGCCGAACGTCTTCGCCACCATGGCGATCGGCACGAAGGAATCAGGCGTGAACGGCAGCTTGGGATAGATCGTGTAGGTCGCGGCATTGGTGCCGGCATTGCCGATTGCGATGGTGTAGCCGTCGGGCTCGGCACGGGAGGCGCGCGCCAGCGCGGTCGAACCGCCGGCCCCGGCGACGTTCTCGATCACGATGGTCTGGCCGAGCGCGATGCCCATCTGCTCGGCCACCGCGCGCGCGATCACGTCCGAGGTGCCACCGGCCGCGAACGGCACGATCATGGTGATCGGACGCTTTGGATAATCCTGCGCGAACGCGGCCGTCGCGAATGCCAGCGCCGCGATCGCAGCGAGAGCCCGCTTCACCGCGAACGCAATCACGCGGCTTTTTCCAGATGCGCTGTCAGGCCCGCGAACAGGCCGCGGCCGTCGGTGCAGCCCATGATGTCTTCGACGTGGTTTTCCGGATGCGGCATCATGCCGAGCACGTTGCCCTTGTCGTTGACGATGCCGGCGATCGAATGCGCCGCGCCGTTGATGTTGCTGTCGTCGTCGACCACACCGTCGGCGGAACAGTAGCGATAGAGCACCCGCCCCTCGCCTTCGAGCCGCTTGATGGTCTCTTCATCCGCCTCGTAATTGCCTTCGCCATGGGCGACCGGCACGCGGATCACCTGCCCGGCATTGTAGCCGCGGGTGAACGGCGTGTCGGAACGCTCGACGCGCAGATGCACGTCATGACAGATGAATTTCAGCCGCGCATTGCGCATCAGCACGCCCGGCAAGAGGCCGGACTCGCAGAGGATCTGAAAACCGTTGCAGACGCCGAGCACGAGGCCGCCCTTGGCCGCATAGTCGCGCACCGCGTCCATCACCGGCGCGCGTGCCGCGATGGCGCCGCAGCGCAAATAGTCGCCGTAGGAAAAGCCGCCCGGCACCACCACGAGATCCGTGCCCGCAGGCAGCGCCGTCTCGGCGTGCCAGACCATCGCCGGCTCGCTGCCCGAGATCATCCTCAGAGCACGCGCCATGTCGCGTTCGCGGTTGATTCCGGGAAAGACGAGGATGGCGGCTTTCATGGCAAAAGTTCCGACGGTGATGGGAATCGGGCTGGCCAAAGGGCCAATTCGCGAAGAGACATAGCCATTTGACGGGGATTTTACCAGTGCTAGCCTTGCCGGACGGCCTTGTACACAGGCCATAGCCGAGGCACTTTTGCCCGACGATCTTGCCCGGGATTGAAGCCATGAACGTCCCGTCGCTGCCCACGTCCCCCTCCGAGCCCGTGTCCACCGAGGGCGTCGTCGCCGCCGGCGCCTATGTCGATGGCCGCCGCATCGCCAATATCGCCATCAGCGAGGCCTCGAGCTGGCGGGCCAAGCCCGGCCACGTGGTCTGGATCGGCCTGCACGAGCCCGACATGGCGCTGCTCGGCGCGGTGCAGAAGCAATTCGACCTGCACGAACTCGCGATCGAGGACGCCAACCACGCCCATCAGCGACCCAAGATCGAGCAATATGGCGAAGCCCTGTTCATCGTGGCGCGGACGGCGCAGCTGGTCGAGGGCCGCATCGTCTTCGGCGAGACCCACATCTTCGTCGGCGAAGGTTATCTGGTCTCGGTGCGCCACGGCGCCTCGACGTCCTACACGCCGGTGCGCGAACGCTGCGAAAGCTGCCCGCGGGCGCTCGCCCGCGGCGAGGATTACATTCTCTATGCGATCCTCGATTTCATCGTCGACAATTACTCGCCCGTGCTCGAGAGCATTCACGACGAAGTCGAGGGTATCGAGGACGACGTGCTGTCCAAGGCGATCAGCAAAGCCCAGATCGAGCGGCTCTACATGTTGCGCCGCGACCTGTTGCGGCTGCGCAACGCGATCGGGCCGCTGGTGGAGGTCTGCCGCCGGCTGGAGCATGACGAGCTGTCGATGGTGCGGCAGGCCATGCAGCCGCTGTTCCGCGACGTCACCGACCACGTCCGCAACATCCAGGAGCGCATCGATTCCATGCGGGAGGTGCTGGCTTTCGCCTTCGAGGCCAGCCTGCTGGTCGGCCAGGCGCAGGAGACGGCGGTGTCCAAGAAGCTCGCGTCCTGGCTCGCGATCATCGCGATCCCGACCGCGCTTGCCGGCATCTACGGCATGAACTTCAAGCACATGCCGGAGCTGGAATGGGACTACGGCTATTACATGCTGCTCGGCGTGATGCTGACGGCGTGCACCGCGCTGTACTGGCGTTTTCGTCGCGCCGGATGGCTGTGAGGAAATCGCTTCGTAGCCCGGATGGATCGAAGCGCAATCCGGGCTACCATGGCGGACAGGCCTAGACGATTTCGACCCGATAGTTCTCGATCACGGTATTCGCCAGCAGCTTGTCGGCGGCTTCCTTCAGCGCGGCTTCCGCCTTGGTCTTGTCGGCGCCGGCGAGCTCGATGTCGAACACCTTGCCCTGGCGGACGCTGGCGACGCCGTCGACGCCGAGCGACTTCAGCGCGCCTTCGATGGCCTTGCCTTGCGGATCGAGGATGCCCGTCTTCAAGGTAACGGTGACACGTGCCTTCACGTCGAAAATCCCCTCAGCTCTTCACCAGCACCGGGCCGGAGCCCTGCGGACGCTCGTTCTCCATGAGGATGCCGAGACGTTTTGCAACTTCAGTATAGGCCTCGAGCAGGCCGCCGAGATCCCTGCGGAAACGATCCTTGTCGAGCTTCTCGTTCGACTTGATGTCCCACAGACGGCAGCTATCCGGCGAGATCTCGTCGGCGACGATGATGCGCATCATCTCGTTCTCGAACAGGCGTCCGCATTCCATCTTGAAGTCGACGAGGCGGATGCCGATGCCGAGGAAGAGGCCGGTGAGGAAGTCGTTGACACGGATGGCAAGCGCCATGATGTCGTCGATCTCCTGGGGCGTCGCCCAGCCGAAGGCCGTAATGTGCTCTTCCGACACCATGGGGTCGTTGAGCTGATCGTTCTTGTAGTAGAATTCGATGATCGAACGGGGCAGCTGCGTGCCCTCCTCGATGCCGAGGCGCTGCGACAGCGAGCCGGCGGCAACGTTCCGCACCACCACCTCGAGCGGCACGATCTCGACCTCACGAATCAATTGCTCGCGCATGTTGAGGCGGCGGATGAAATGGGTCGGCACCCCGATGTCGTTGAGGTGCTGAAACAGGTACTCCGAGATCCGGTTGTTGAGGACACCCTTGCCCTCGATCACCTGATGCTTTTTCGCATTGAACGCGGTCGCGTCGTCCTTGAAGTGCTGGATCAGGGTACCGGGCTCCGGACCTTCATACAGAACCTTTGCCTTGCCTTCATAAATGCGACGCCGCCGGCTCATGGGGATGTACCGTGTTTTGTTGAAATCCATGTATTTGGTGTGCTCCGGTTACTAGGATTTACGACCCACAGCGGAGCTGCCGTGAACGACCCGGAACCCCGTCCATAACCCTTGGAAACAGAACGGGAACCAAGCCTCCAGGCAACCTATCCGATTGGCTGACCGAGCACAATCGATCCGGCCGTCCGGCGCCAACTTATACCATCTTGCCTGCGGCTTAACGGCCCGTTGTTTTGCCGATTCGTGCTATCTATGTAGGCATGCAGTCGGGTCGCCGCAACGGAAGGCTCCCGCTCCATTCAGCAGGGGATTTGGAACAAGGCATGAGCGAGTTCGACAAGCGTCAGGAAGGTTTCGAGAAGAAATACGCCCTCGACGAGGAGCAGAAATTCAAGGCGGAGGCCCGCCGCAACCGGCTGCTCGGGCTGTGGGCGGCTGAAAAGCTCGGCATATCGGGCGATGCCGCCACCGCCTATGCCAAGGAGGTGGTCGCGGCCGATTTCGAGGAGGCTGGCGATGCCGACGTCCTGCGCAAAATCACAGCCGATTTCGCCGCCAAGAACGTCGTCGTCACCGAGCAGGCGATTCGCGCCAAGATGAGCGAGCTGCTCGCGGTGGCGGCCGCCGAGGTGAAGGCGGGGAAGTGACCCCGCCGTCTGGCTCTATTTCAGCGTGATCTGAAAACCCATCGATCCGCTGATATTGAATCCCTCCGCTTGTTGCGGTCCGAACTGCCGGTTGATGTTGGTGTTGACCGACTCCATCCGGCAATCGCGGGCAAGAACCTCGCGCAGGAGATCACATTCGCGCGCCGCCATCTCATAGACCGTGCGGCGCGCGCGGTCGCGCAGTTTCTGGGCCTCCTCGCTGTCCCCGGTCGGACCGGCGACAAAGAAGTTGATCGAGGTCTGCACACGCACCGATCCTTCCTGCCGCAGACCCCCGCCGCCTTGCTCGGCGATGACACGCTGGGACTGGGCCTTGGCGGGGGCAATCACGACCAGCAGACCAACGCCTGCCAAGACAAAACGCGAGCGAAACTTCATCAGGGGTACCTGTGGTTGAAGCGAGGTCCGTTACCTAGCCTCCAGAGGTTGCCGTCAGGCAAACCATGGACCGCAAACACCGGGCCGCCGCTTCACCAGCGGTTAACTGCGTCGGTCACTCCTCCTTGAAGCCGTATTCCGGCACGTTGCCGCTGGCGCCGTAGTATTTGTACGGCAGGAATTTGCCGCTCATGGTGATCTTGACGCGGTCGCCTTTCGGGTTGGCGACGCGCTCCATGGCCATGTCGAAGTCGATCGCCGACATGATGCCGTCGCCGAATTCTTCCTCGATCAGCGCCTTCCAGGCCGGGCCGTTCACCATCACCATTTCGTAGAAGCGATAGATCAGGGGGTCGGTCGGCGGCATCGGCGTGCCGGTGCCGCGCATCGGCACCTCGTTGAGCATCGCGACTTCCGCCTTCGACAGGCCGAACAGTTCGCCGGCATTGGCAGCCTGCGGTTTCGTCAATTTCATCTGGCCGAGGATGGCGCCGACGATGAGGACCTCGGAATACCCCCCGATCTTGTCGCAGATGTGCTTCCAGCTCCAGCCCATCTCGCGCTTGATGTCGAGCAGCTTCTCGGTGAGGTCTTCGCGTTTCATGTCAGGGTCTCCCTTTTCAAGCAGTCAGTCCGGGACTGGTCCCGGGCGTCCAGGTCTGGCGTTGCTCGTCACCACTGGACGCGATCGTCAGTCCGGGCTTGCCGATATGCACCAGCGGCACATTACGCGGATCGTGATCGGGTGTCTCGACGGTAAACGTCTTGCTGCGCGTCACCAGGAAATCGATGATGTGGTTGCGCAGCGCGTAGTAGAGCGGATGGCGGTGCAGATCGGTGCGGCCGCGATCCCTCGGCAGCGGGTTCTCGACGACCTCGGCCAGCACCGCGCCGGGCCCGTTGGTCATCAGGAAGATCTTGTCGGCGAGATAGATCGCCTCGTCGACGTCATGGCTGATCATGAATGCGGTCTGCCCGGTCTCCAGGCAAATGCGCCGCACCTCGTCCTGCAGCGTGCCGCGCGTCAGCGCGTCCAGCGCCGAGAACGGCTCGTCCATCAGCATGATCTTCGGCGTGATCGAGAGCGCGCGGGCGATGCCGACGCGCTGCTTCATGCCGCCGGACAGCTCCGAGGGGCGCTTGTGCTCCGAACCTGTCAGCCCGACGAGATCGATGAAGGTCTGCGCGTGCGCCCTCACCTTGGCACGGTCCCAGCTCCGCCATTTCGAGCTCACGGCATAGGCGACATTGCCGAGCACGGTGCGCCAGGGCAACAGTGCGTGGCTCTGGAAGATCACGGCGCGGTCGAGGCTGGTGCCCGAAATCGCCTGCCCGTCGACGATGACGGCGCCCTCGCTCGGCGCATCGAGGCCGGCGAGAATGTTGAGCACCGTGGTCTTGCCGCAGCCGGAATGCCCGATCACGCAGGCAAACTCGCCGCGCGCCATCGACAGCCACAGGTTCTCGAAGATCGTGGTCGTGGCGCCGCTCGCACCGGGATAGCGTTTGGCGATGCCTTCGATGGAGATGAATTTGTCGGTCATCGCCCCTACTCCGGAAACGTGACCATGCGCGTGAAGCGCGCCAGGATCTGGTCGAGCAGCATGCCGACGATCCCGATCAGCAGGATCGCGATGATCACATTGGTGATCGAGAGATTATTCCACTCGTTCCAGACGAAATAGCCGATGCCGGTGCCGCCGACGAGCATTTCGGCGGCGACGATGACGAGCCAGGCGATGCCGATCGAGATGCGCATGCCGGTCAGGATCGTCGGCGCCGCCGCGGGGAGGATCACGGTGAAGGCCCGCCTGATGGTGCCGACCTCGAGCGTGCGCGCGACGTTGATCCATTCCTTGCGCACGCTGGCGACGCCGAACACGGTATTGAGCAGCATCGGCCAGATCGAGCAGATGAAGATGACGAAGATCGCCGAGATCGAGGAATCCTTGATGGTGTAGAGCGCGAGCGGCATCCAGGCCAGCGGCGAGATCGGCTTCAGCACCTGGATGAAGGGATCGAGCGCCTTGCTCAGCAGCGGCGACATGCCGATCAGAAAGCCGAGCGGGATCGCGACCAGCACCGCCAGCAGATAGCCGGTGCCGACCCGCGCGATGGAGTATCCGAGCTGGATGCCGAGCCCCTTGTCGTTCGGCCCATTGTCGTAGAACGGCCGCCTCAAATGCTCCCACAACTTGGCGCCGACATCGAGCGGCCCGGGCATTGCCGATTTGCCCTGCGTCGCGGTCAGGCCCATCAGCTTGGCGTATTCAGGGCTCATCGTGGCGACGGGGCCTGTCGAGCGCGTGGCGAGATGCCAGATGCCGAGGAATGCGGCGAGCAGCGCGATGGAGACGAGACCGGCGCGGAGACGGAGGGAGGAGGTCATCTCACACTCCGCCGTGTCCCGGGCGCGGCGCAGCATGAAGTGATGCGACGCAGAACCGGGACCCATGCGGCCCGAATGGGTCCCGGCTCAGCGATGCACCACTTCGTGCTGCATCGCGTCCGGGACACGAGAGTGGAGATCATCACGACGCCTTCCTGATCTTGAAGCTCGCGACGTAATCCTCGGGCTTCGCGGGATCAAACGTCTTGCCCATCACCGCAAACGACTTGTAGCTGCTGGCCGGCGGCGACAGGCCCATTTCGGTCATCAGCTTCTTGGTGTCGGTCGCCAGATACACCTGCTCGGCCACCGCCTTGTAGTCGACGTCGCCCTTGATCTGGCCCCAGCGCTTCATCTGCGTCAGCATCCACACCGCAAAGGACTGCCAGGGGAACGGATCGAAATCGACGCGTTTCGCATCGGTCTTCACCCCGCCGAGGCCGTCGGCATAGGTGCCGGTCAGGACCTGCTCCAGCACCGTCACCGGCGCGTTGATGTAGTTCGCGGGCGCGATGGCCTCCGCGATCTGCTTGCGGTTCTCCGCTTTCGAGGCATAGGCCGTGGCATCGACGATGGCGCGGGTCAGCGCCGCAAAGCTGTTCGGCGCACTCGTGATGAACTCGCGGCTGGCGGCGAAGCTGCAACAGGGATGACCGTCCCAGATCTCCTTGGACAACAGATGCATGAAGCCGACGCCGTCATAGATCGCGCGCTGGCAGATGTTGTCGGGGGCGAGGAAGCCGTCGATGTTGTCGGCACGCAAATTGGCGACCATCTCCGGCGGCGGCACCGAGCGCAGCTGCACGTCGGTATCGGGATCGAGCCCGTGCTCGGCGAGATAATAGCGCAGCAGGTAATTGTGCATGGAATAGTCGAAGGGAATGGCGAATTTCAGGCCCTTCCAGTCCTTCGGGTCGCGCTTGTCCTTGTGCTTGGCCGCCAGCACGATGCCCTGCCCGTTGATGTTCTCGATCGCGGGTACGGCAAAAGGAATCGCGTTGGCACCGAGGCCCAGCGAGATCGCGATCGGCATCGGTGCGAGCATGTGCGCGGCGTCGTATTCCTTGTTGATGGTCTTGTCGCGGATCACGGCCCAGCCGGCGGTCTTGACCACCTCGACGTTGAGACCGTGCTTGGCATAGAAGCCCATCGGCGCCGCCATGATGATCGGCGTGGCGCAGGTGATCGGGATGAAGCCGACCTTGAGGTCCTTCTTCTCGGGTGCGCCGGTTTGCGCAAACACCTCGGTCGCGGTCCGAAGCGGAAAGAACTGCGATAGCGCGGCCAGTGCGGTGGAGGCCCCGACCGATTTCAGGAACGCCCGCCGCGCCACGTCCTGCGGAAACATCGCCCGCATCACCGCGGACGCAACCACACCCTCGTAGCGTTTCTCCTCGCTCTCGACCGGCTCGCAGCGCAGCGCCGCCTGCTCGTGCTCCCCCGCCGAACGGTGCTGGCCGCAAACGCAGCCCGCCCCGAGACTGCGGTCGCCATCAAACGGATCGTCGAACGTGGACATGCTACTGCGCCCCTTTGTCACACTGCGCGGCGGACGCCGTTGTCCGCCGCGTCAGGTCAAGATTCCATCGTGGTCCGGCTACAGCTTGCGCAGCCGGGCCATTGGAAACATGCAGGTTCTATGCCGCCTTGCCTGTTACCTGGGCAGCCATGGGCAGCCCCTGCTCGATCGGCAGCGACGGATCACGTGACCATTCGTTCCAGGAGCCGAAATACATCCGCACGTCCTTCACGCCGGCGTTCTTCAGCGCCAGGAAGGTGTTCGAAGCGCGCGCCCCTTTGAAGCAGTAGAGATAGACCGGCGTTGACGGCGAGATGCCGACGGTGGCGCATTCCGCCAGAATCTCGTCCTTGGACTTGAAGCGGGGCCCTTCCGCGGTCGGCTTCATCATGCGGTACCATTCCAGCCACACCGCACCGGGGATGCGGCCCTTGCGGGGGCAGAAATCCTTGCCATAGGGCGACGAGCTGTCGCCGATCCACTCGTCGACATCGCGCACATCGAGAATGGCGATGCCGGGCTTGCCGACCGCGGCAAGCATGGTCTTCGCGTCGATCAGGATCTCGCCGGCTTCCGGCACGACCGCGAACGAGGCCTTCGCCGGCACCGGGACATCCTTCGTCACCGGAAGGCCCGCGGCCGACCAGGCGTCGAAGCCGCCATGCAGCACCTTGATCTTGGGATAGCCGAGCATGGTGAGCAGATAGTAGCCGCGGCAGGACTGGCCGAAGCCGGAATTCATCGACTGCTCGTAGATCACCGCGGTCTCCTTGCCGGAGAGACCGGCGGCACCGAAGGCGTCGGCGAATTTGGTCTTCAGTTCGCTCATGCCTTCCGGCGTGGAGGTCGCGAGAAACGTGAAGATCTCGTGCACGTTCACCGCGCCCGGCAGATGCCCGGCGCCATAGGCGTCGGGATTGCGGGTGTCGATGACGACACAGGGTTCGAGCTTCAAGAGATCGGCAAGTTCGCTGGCAGAGATCAGAACGTCCGTCATTGGCAGCCTCTCCGTTGAGGTTAAGTGGTGGTCTGGGGTGGACTCGTGAAGATCAGGACTCGGCGAGCATCTTGCGCAGCTGCTTGGTAGCCGGCGTGACGATCGCGACGAAATAGGCCTCGCGCAGCCGCCGCTGCGCGCGGTGGCTCCTGAGGTAGCCGCGCGCGCCACAATGCAGCATCGCCGCATGCGCCGCCGCGACGCTGGCTTCGCCGGCGCGAAGCCTGAGCGCGATTACCTTGCGCCAATAGGTCTCGTCCTCGTTGTAGGGATCGCGCGCCAGCGCCATGGTCTCGGCTTCGAGCTCGGCGGCGAGATCGCGGAAGTGCACCGGCTGCTGCGGCAGATAGCGGTTGATATGGCCGAGCGGACTATCGACCTCGCCCATGATGTTGATGCAGTCCTTGATGAGGCCGAGCGCCATGCCGGCCTGGAGCAGGATGAAGCCGGCGCGGATCTTCTTGACGAAGGGGCCGGCGGGGTCGGCGAGGATCAGCTCGTCGGGCACGAAGACGTCGCGGAACTGCACGCCGTAGGTGCCGGTGCCGTCCATCGCCATGAACGGCTTGCACGGCGTCAGCGTGATCGCCGGGTCCGAGCAGTCGGCCAGGAACATCACAGTGCCGGGCTCGCCACTTGCGATGCCCTGATCGTCCTCACGCTCGAAGATGGTGCCGAAATAATGGTCGGGACCGAGATTGGAGACCCAGGGCAGCGCGCCGCGCACGATGTAGCCGCCCTCGACCTTGCGCCCTTTCAGCTTCAGCTTCTCGATCCCGAAAAAGCTCTTCATCGGGTTGGAGAGCCCGGTGCCGCCGAGCACGCGGCCGGTCGAGAAGGCATCGCCGAAACGCTTTGCGAGCTTCAGATTGGTCGAGTTGGCGGCGTACCAGACCAGCGTGTTCTGGCACCAGGCCATGAAGGCCGTCGCCCCACACACCTCGCCGATCGCAGCCATCGCCTGGATGGCACAGCGCAGGTCGGCCGGACCTTCGTGCGGCACGTGACTGCCCCAGGCGCCGACCGCGCCGAACTTGCGCAACACCTCGGCCGGATAGACCGAGCCGTCGTCGATACCGACGGCAAGCGGCGCGAGATCTTCGCGCGCGATCCGCGCCACCTCCCCTGCAATGGACGGTGCGGGCTGATCCAAAATTTCGGCCCGCGATAAAGCCAGTGAACCCATGATCGTCTCCCGCACCTTGTCCTGGTTGCTACCTGCTAGATGCCGACCTCGAGATTGACCGGGCGGGTGAAGGTGTTGGCGACCGGCGACCATTTCTTCACATGGGCGACCAGCGCGTTGACCTCGTCCTGCGAGACGCCCTCGCACGCCATGTCGACCTTGACCCGCACGTCGGTGAAGCCGACCGGCTTGTCCGAGGTATCGCCGGTGCCCCAGACCGCGGTGATGTTGAGGTCGCCTTCGAGCTCGAGCTCGAGCTTGTTGACGATCCAGCCGCGATGCACGGCGTTGGCATGCAGGCCGACGGCGAGGCACGAGCCGAGCGCGGCAAGCGAGGCTTCCGACGGATTCGGCGCGGTGTCGTCACCCAAAAGACCCGGCGGCTCGTCGACGATATAGGGCGGCAGATTGCGGATGTAGTTGGCGTGACGGAATTTGCCTTCCGCGACCGTCTTGCACTTCAAGGTCTTGACGACCTTCGGATTGGCCTTGCCGCTCGCGATCAGTTGCTCGAGGCCATTCTTGTCGATGGGCGCAAGGCACCCCGTCAGCACTGTCTTTTGAACGACGGCAGTCATCATCTTCTCCCTGGCAGCCGTGGAAAACGGCAGGATACCGAACGGTCTGTTTCCTTGCATGGAGCGTGCCAGAAGCGGCCGAAAACGAAATGCGAGGCATTGGAGCCGCTTAGCGATGGCTGCCTGCGGATTGATCAGCCGCGCTCTGCTCAAAGGCGATGCAGATGAGATTGCCGATGCGAATCTTTTTGGCGCGGACCAGATGCGGCTTGATGATACCGCGCGGCTGCGATTAAGTTGCAGTCCATGGCCAAGCCTTCACTGAACAAGTCCTCACTGAACAAGATGTCGTCGAAGAAGAACGCGCCGCATTCAGGCGCCGGCGACGACGAATCCGCGCGCGGGCGCCTGCTCAGCGCCGCCTCGCATCTGTTCTGCAAGAATGGGATCAACGCCACCGGCATCGATGCGATCATCGAAGAGGCCGGCACCGCGAAGACCACGCTTTACAAATTGTTCGGCTCCAAGACCAACCTCGTCAACGCGGTGCTGGAAAGCGAAGGCAAGCAGTGGCGCGAATGGTTCATCGCTGCCATGGAAGACGGCGGCGGCGACGCGCAGGCGAAACTCACGCGCATCTTCCCGGCCCTGAAGAGCTGGTTTGCCGAAGAGCGCTTCTACGGCTGCCCCTTCATCAACGCGGTCGGCGAGCACGACAAGGACGCCAAGCAGTTCCGCAACATCGCACTGAAGCACAAGAAGATCGTGCTCGGCCACATCGAGAAGCTCGCCGGCGAGCTCGGCTCGAGCGAGCCCGCGGTGCTCGCCCACCAGCTCGGGCTCCTGATCGACGGCGCGATCGTCGCCGCGATGATCTCGCGTGATCCCGGCGTGGCAGATACGGCGGCGCTGACGGCCGGCCCCCTGCTCGGCCAATTGAAGGCGAAGAAGAAGCGCGGCGCAGACCAACTCGAGACGGTGTGACCTCACACCTGCACCAAACCGCATCTTCCTGCACGGCCGCCGTGCGCGTCGGCCGGTTTACCTTGTGTCAAGCACGGCCGGCGATCCCTGGCTGCCTTAAAAGGCTGTTAGGAGCGGTCATCGTTGTTGGCGCCCGGAATACGGGGACGCTCCGCAATGCAATCGGACAAGGGACTCTACAGTGCGCCGCGCTGGCGCCTGACACGCTGGCTCGCCGAGCCGGGGCCAGGCGCGCCCGACGACATCCGGGCCGCCCTCATCGCCCAGCTCTATGGATCGCTGCCGGTGTTTGCCGCCGGCGCAGTCAATACGATTGCCGTTGCCGCCGTGATTGCCGGCCGCAAGCAGACCGCGCCGTTCGTGATCTGGCTGGTGATGGAGATCGCGATTTGCCTCGCCCGTCTCGTCGTGCTCGTGAGCGCGCATCGCGCGGCGCACCTGCAGCGACCGACACCGACCGACCTTCATCTCCTGCTTGCGGTCGCCTGGAGTGCCAGCGTCGGATTTGGCGCCATTGTCAGTCTCGCCAGCGGCGACTGGGTCGTTGCCATGCTGGCGTCGCTGTCGGCGGCGGCGATGGTCGGCGGAATCTGTTTTCGCAATTTCAGCGCGCCGCGGCTGGCCGGGACCATGATCCTGTTGAGCCTCGGCCCCATCGTCCCCGGCGCCGCGCTCGCGGGCGAACCGCTGTTCTACATCGTCTTCCTTCAGGTGCCGATGTATCTGGCCGCGATGACGGCCGCGGCCTTCCGCCTCAACCGGATGCTGGTCACCACCATGCGCGCCGAGCGCGAGAACAGCCATCGCGCCCATCACGACGCGCTCACGGGCCTGCTCAATCGCGCAGGCTTCGTCGAGGCGCTCGGCGGCAGGCTTGCAGCGCGCGCCGAACGGCCGTTCGCGGTGATGTTCTTCGACCTCGACAATTTCAAGCCGATCAACGACACGTTCGGACACGCGGCGGGGGACTCGGTGCTGAAAGCGGTGGCCGCGCGCGTGCGCCGGCTGCTGCCTGATGACGCATTGGTCGCCCGAATGGGCGGTGACGAATTCGTGGTGCTCCTCGACGGCGTCACGGCCGAGACGGCACAGCAGACGGGACATCGCCTCATCAGCGAGGTCGCATTGTCCTATGAGCTCAGCGGCGAGATGCACGCCTGCATCGGCGCCAGCGTCGGCATTGCGCTGTCTCCGGATCACGGCGCCGACGTCGCCGGATTGCTGGCGGTCGCCGATGCCGCGCTCTACCAGGCGAAGTCGGGCGGCAAATCGCGTTGCTGCCTGGCGTCGGTCGGGTCCAACCTCGCGGCGTTGCGCCAGCTCCAGCAGGGCCCGAAAGCCCCTCTCCCAAGCGCGGCCTGAGGCGGAGCTCGGAGGGTGGATTAGCGAAGCGTAATCCACCAAATCCATATCAGCGAGCAATGGGAGCGGCGGGTTACGCCCTGCGAAGCGGCAGCGCATCCGTGAATCGCTTGATCGCCGCGAGCACCGGGCGCTGATCGCCGGCGAAGAACCAATGATCGTTGCCGTCGAGCTCGACGAACTCCGCACCGCTGATCCGGCTCGCGATATCGCGGCCGGCCGCGATCCGCACCGCCTGGTCGCCGCGCCGGTGCAGCACCAGCGTCGGCACCGTGATCTGCGCCAGGAGATGCCGCACGTCGGCGTCGCGAAAGGCCTCGAGCACGGCCGAGATGCCGCCGGGACTGGACGCCGCACGCAATAGCCCGGCCCACCAGGCGCGCGCCTGCGGATCACCGGCCAAACTCGGCGCAAAGGTCTCGATGCCGACCGGGCCGCCCCACTGCGCGACGAGCTGTCTGCTCCAGGCGTCATACTGGCTGGCGCGCAACGCGTACGGATAGTCCTCCGCCCAACATCCCTTGGCCAGCGCACCGAACAGGATGAGCCCGGCCACGCGGCGCGGCTCATCGACCGCAAATTTGACGCAGGCCGGCCCGCATTCGGAGGCGCCGAACAGCACGACGCGGCGGGAATCCACCGCCCGCAGCACGGTGCCGATATCCTCAGCGGTGACGTCGATCCCCGGGGCCGATCCGACCCGGTCGGACAGCCCGATGCCGCGACGGTCGAACACGATGAGACGCCCGAGCTTGATCAACGACGCCAGGAACGTCCGGCTTGCAGGGCTCTCCCAGGCCCGCTCCACATGCGACACGAAGCCGGGCATCACCAGGATATCGAGCGGGCCGCTGCCATAGGTCTGATACGCCAGGTGCACGCCGACGCCCTTCACATAGCGCGTGGTCGGAACAGCGTTCAGCGCCGTTGCGGGACTCATCAGCGCCTCGGTCTCGGCTTCCGGCGCAACCCCGAGTTCGTCCCGCAGCCGCTGTGTCAGGGCCGCATGATGACGTTCGGCCGCGCTGCGGTCGCCGGCCAGCAGAAGGCTGCGGATCAGATGCCGGCCATAGACTTCGCTGAGCGGATCGAGTTCAGCCAGGCGTCCCGCATGCGCGGCCGCGGCAAAATGGTCGCCGGCGGCATTCTTGTCCTGCACGAGACGCTCGAGCGCATGCATCAGCCGTCCCCTCAGCGCCTCCCGGTGAAAGAACGCCCAATCGTCGAACTCGGGACAGTCGCCTAGCGCAAAGCCCGCCAGGAAGTCGCCGCGATAGACCCGGCAGGCCTCCTCGAAGTCGCCGCGGTCACAGGCGCTCTCGAATGAATGCGCATCGGCCTTCAGCACGGTCGCCGGAGACCACCGCACGCTGGTGCGGTCGGTCTCGAATACCGGCTGACCGAGCGCGAGCTCGACGCGATGAAGCAGCCGCCGCAGCCGGGCGAGGCCCGTCTCTCGATCGGTCTCAGGCCAGAGCAGCGTGGCAATGACGTCGCGCGCGACCGCCGCCTTGGCCTCCGCCAAATAGACGAGCAGCGCAAGACCCTTGCGCAGGTTCAACTTGATCGGACGGCCGTCAGCATGGACCTCCGGGAACCCGAATGTCTCCAGCGAGAAAGCCGTCATGGAAATCCTCTCTCCCCCCAGGGCGTCCCCAGGGGACGCACAGGGGACGGCGCCGCGGTAGCCATCGGCCCAGATCGAGCCGGCTCGCCGGCGGCCGCCTCGAGCTCTGCATGCGGCACCGCTGGATCAGGCACAATAGGAAAAACCATGTTCTCACGCCTCGCAATCCTGCTCTACGCAATCGTGAGCTATGCCGTATTCACGGTGTCCTTCCTCTATGCACTCGGTTTCGTCGGCAATTATGTCGTACCCAAGTCAATCGATCAGTCGATCGACGTCGGCAACCCTTCGAACTTGACCGAGGCCATCGTCGTCAACCTGCTGCTGATGAGCCTGTTTGCCATCCAGCACAGCGTCATGGCGCGCCCGGCCTTCAAACGCTGGTGGACCAAAGTTCTTCCGGTGGCCTGCGAGCGCAGCACCTATGTGCTGCTTTCCAGCCTCATCCTCCTCCTGCTGTTCTGGCAGTGGCGTCCGATCCCGATATCGATTTGGCAGACCAGCGGAATCGTGGCGTGGTTGCTGACCGCCGTCCATTGGCTCGGCTGGCTGATCGCATTCGCATCGACCCACATGATCGATCATTTCGACCTGTTCGGCCTGCGCCAGGCCTTCTCGTCGCTGCGCGGGACCGAGTTGCCCGGTCAATCCTTCAAGGCGCCACTGCTTTACAAGATCGTGCGGCATCCGATCATGCTGGGCTTCCTCCTCGCATTCTGGGCCACGCCCGAGATGACCGCCGGCCATCTGCTGTTCGCGCTCGCGAACACCGCCTATATCCTGACCGCGTTGCAGTTCGAAGAACGGGATCTGATCGCGGAGTTCGGGGAGACCTATCGGCAGTATCGCCGCCGCGTGCCGATGCTGGTGCCGCGCCTTTTCGCGCGGACCCGGACCAAAGACCGTGACGTGACCCGGAGCATCGGAGCGCCCCGATGAGCGCGATGGTGTGGAGCGTGTCCCCCTGTCCCCAAATGTCTGCCGACGCTGCCATGTTTGCCGATGCTTTCGACGGGCTCCATGCCGGGATGTATCTGGTCGAGGCGGACGCCCATCTCATTCACACTAATATCGCCGGCCGGGCCCTCATCGATGCGGGGGACATCCTGCATGAGGTTCGCGGGCGTCTCGTCATCAGCGATCTGCCCGCCAACCTGACATTGCAACGGGCGTTCGCCGCGGCGGGCCGCGCGGAGTGGATTCCCGCCGCCGGCGCGACTGCCGTGCCGATGACCGGGATGGACGGACAGCGCTACGTCGCCGATACGCTGCCGCTGCCCGCGGGCCCGCGCCGACGCTCCGGCGCAAACCACCGAGCGGCGGCAGCGCTGTTCGTTCGCAAGACGGCGCTGCTGATCCCGTCCCGGGCGGACGTGATCAGCAAGGCGTTCAAATTGACGCCGGCCGAGTTACGCGTCCTGCTCGCCATCGTCGAGCTCGGCAGCATTCCCGAAGTCGCCGCGACGCTCGGCGTTGCCGGATCGACGGTCAAGACGCATGTCCGCCGTCTGTTCGAAAAGACCGGCGCGGCGCGGCAGGCTGATTTTGTCAAGATCGTCGCAGGATACGCGACACCGCTGAGAGAATTCGCCAAATGCAACCCCGTTGGAGCGCCACGATGAAAGCGGTTCTGTGCCATTCGTTCACTGGACCCGACGATTTGCGCCTCGGCGAGATCGATGCGCCCAAGCCTGCCGGCGATGAGATCCTCATCGACGTCCACGCGGCCTCCGTCAGCTTCATGGACCAGTTGCTGGTCTCGGGCCTCTACCAGATGCGGCCGCAGACGCCCTTCGTGCCCGGCACGGAATCATCCGGAACCGTCGTCGCGGTCGGCGGCAAGGTGACAAAGTTCGCGCCCGGCGATCGCGTCGCCTGCAGCAGCTGGACCGGCGGCTACGCCGAACGGATGATCGCGAAGGAGTCGAAGACCGTACGCCTGCCTGACGGCGTCGCGTTCGAAGCGGCGGCAACCATCCTGCACAATTACGGCACGGCCTATTATGCGCTGGTCGAACGGGCACGAGCCGAGCGCGGCGAAACGCTGTTCGTCACCGGCGCTGCCGGCGGGGTTGGACTGGCCGCCGTCGACCTCGGCCGCCATCTCGGCCTGCGCGTCGTCGCCGGCGTCGGCTCCGACGACAAGGCGGCCCTGGTCCGCGGCTACGGCGCCAGCGAGGTCATCAACTATCGCAGCGAGGATCTGCGCGACCGGATCAAGTCGATCACTTCAGGAAACGGTATCGATGTCGGCTTCGACAATGTCGGCGGCGCGATTTTCGAGCAAATGGCCCGGCTGATGAAATGGGGCGGACGGCTGATGCCGATCGGCTTCACCGGCGGCGAGATTCCGTCCATCCCGATGAACCTGCCGCTGCTGAAGAACTATTCCATCATCGGCGTCTTTGCCGGCGCCTGGGCGGAGAAATTCTCCAACGAGGCAGCGCGCATGAACGCCACGCTGATGCAATTGCTGGCGGAGGGACAAATCCGCCCGCACATCGACCGCATCCTCCCTTTGGAGGAGGCCGGCGAGGCCATGCGCGCCGTGGCCAACCGGACGGTTCAGGGACGAATTGTGCTCAAGATCAGGTAGAGTGCGCCAACTCTGAGGAAGACTGATGGCTCCGATCATCATCGACAAGCGCTATTGCGGCCCTCCGAACTCCGGCAACGGCGGCTATGTCTGCGGCCGGCTCGCCCGTCACATTCCCGGGGCTGCGGAGGTGACGCTGCGCGCTCCGCCTCCCCTGGACACGCCGCTCGATGCGATCGCGAGCGACGGCGGCACATGGGAGCTTCGCAATGGCGACACAGCCGTCGCCACCGGCCGCGCCGTGAGCGTCGAGCTTGCAGAGGTCGAGACAGCCAGCTTGCCGGAAGCCCGCGCGGCCGAATTGCTGGCGCTGTCCAGGCCGCACGAACATCCGCTGCCACACTGCTTCGTCTGCGGTCCCGCAAGGGCGCAAGGCGACGGCCTGCGCATCTTCGCCGGCCCGCTCCGCCGCCAAGCACAAACTCCCGTTCTCGCCGCGAGCTGGGCCCCCGACCCGAATCTCGCCGCCGAGGATGGCCTCATCGCGCCCGAATTCCTCTGGTCCGCGCTCGATTGCCCCACCGGCTTTGCCTGCAATTACGATCAGCAGAGCGGCAGCTTCGAGAAGACCCCGCTCCTGCTCGGACGGATGTCAGCCCGCATCGAAGCCCGCCCCCACCCCGGCGAGCCCTGCATCGTCACGGCCTGGCCCACCGGCCGCGACGGCCGCAAGCGCACAGCCGAGGCGGCATTGCATGATGAAGGTGGGAGATTGCTGGCGGTGGCGCGGACGACCTGGATCGCGGTGGAGCGCGACGTGCAGCTCGGGCGCGGGTAATTCGCCGCCGACGGACATGCGCAGGCGGCGGCTTCCGCGGCGCTAGCTCCCCAGATCGTACTCGTGCACGGAAACCCTGATCTCGCGGACGAGATTTATCAGCGCCAGGGTGAAAAACCCGAGGGCAATGGCGAAAAGCACAGCGACACCGTATTCGTGTCGCAGTTGATAGTATGCGCTGATGAACGCCACGATCACGAGCAGGCATGTCAGGATCGCGCTTGTTCCGGAGAACAGGATAGCCCGGTTCAGCAATTCGGCACGACGCCGCAGCTGAGGCAGATCCTTGTCGAGCCTCAACCTGGCGCCGTCACCATCCAGGACAGCATTGAGCGCTTGAATCCGGTCGCTGACCCGGTTCATGCGGGCGATCAGCAGCGAGACAAACCCGGCAACCGCTCCGAGAACGAAGGAAGGAGCGGTGACCTGAACGATCACCTGCGACAATTGCTCGACCGACGGAGTATCCGGAAACAGCATCTCGCCTCCCGCGCCATCGTTCACCGGCTGAGCAGGATATCTCCCTAGCTGCTCGTCACTTGCCGGACGGGAGGCGGCTTCCAGGTCCCGTTGACGATCGAGGGTGACTTCTCGTTCGGCCAGTACATCCGCAACATCAGGACGAACTTGCCCGCCGGCGCGGGAAGCCAATTGCTCTCCTTGTCGGGGCCGGGACTGTCCTTCTGGATGTAGAGATCGACCGAACCGTCCGGATTGGCTTTGAGATTCTGGCGGGCGCTGATCGACTGGCGGTTGATCGGATTGGCGATGAAGAAGTAGTTCTCGTCATACATCGTGATCGACCAGAAGCCTCCGACCGGAGGAAGCTGCCCCTTCGGGAAACGCATCACGTATTTGTTGCTGCCGACGTACCCTTTCCCGTCGGCGTCCTTCTGGGATGTCGGATAGCACGCATCCTGGATCCGGTTGGCGCCAAGGCCGATGGCCGTGACAAGCGCACGGTTGAGATAATTGGTGCCGTAGATACCGGCTTCGCTGTCGAAGGCCCAGCCGTTGATGTTCTTGATCGCCTTGTTGACCTTGAACTGGAGCATGATGCGGTCGAATGCCACCTGCGGGACGCGCTTGGCGAAGGCAGCATCGAATTTGCTCGCGTCAAAATCCTTGCCGGAGACAAGACCGATCTTCGCGAATTTGGCGACCTCAGCCGCGTCGGCGGCGGCCGGCGGATTGCGCTTCATCAATTGCGCGAGAAGGGTGAAATAGGCCGCGGCGTCCAGGCGGTTGACCTGCTCGCGCACCGCCGTCTTCATGTCGATCGACGCATCGACCTTGCCTGCCGGGGGCGTAAAGGACTTGTCGTATGCGCTGAGCGGCACGAGCTTGAACTGGTCCTGCGCGGCGTGCACGGCCGCGTAGTCCTCCGGCGTACCGGTGCAGTAGATGCGGCCCAAGATCCACACCATGCCCGTGGGGGATTTGTATTCCTTGACGCCGGCGGGAAGCGTTCCCTTCCAGCCCGGGCCGGTGATCGCATAGGTCTGCGCCTTGGTGCCGGTGGTGCGCTTGCCAGGCACCTGGAAGACATTGGTCCAGCCGTCCAGCATCGGAAACAGGAAGTAGCGGTCCTTCATGTCCGGCATGCTCAGGACCCAGGGCTCGTCTCCCACGTCGATCCAGGCCGTCGTGTAGAGCGTATCGGCATTGGGTGCCGTGACATCCTTGAAGGTGGCATCAGGGTACTTGCGGAGCTTGACGAATTGCCCCATCGGCCCGCGCGTGCCTTCCACCGCCGCAACGTTCGTCATGACCCGGCGGGTCATCTCCATCGTCACGAGAGGATATCCGTAGATATAGGCATCCTGGGCGAGCCAGAAATCTTCGCCGCCCTCCAGGGCCCTGACAACAGGACCGTCAAACTCGGCACGTGCGGTGCGGGAAATCGCGAGCGCCGATACAGCGGCGCTGAAGGCGGCAAGTGCTTGGCGACGGCTGATTGACATATCGAACCCTCCCTGTTGCCTCAAAACCGTAACGGGCGGGGTTCCATGTTCCTTGACATGCATCAATGGGGCTGGATGGTCTTGGGCGCAGCGCCGCTCGCTCGCCTGGGCGTGGCCGCCACGCCTGCGTCAACTGGCGGTAGAAGTGGTGGTTACGCCAACGCTAGCCTTCCCTAGACGACGTGTGCTCTTGGCACTCCCAACTCGTAGGGCGGGCAAAGGCGCGTAGCGCCGTGCCCACCACCTCTGTCTGAGCTTCGTCGATCGACATAGGTGGGCAAGCTTCCGCCTTCGCTCTTCGAGCTACGGCGGACAAGCCGCTTTGCCCACCCTACGAGACCTGCGCTCGACGACAGCTACGCCCTCTGCTCCATCATCCCCTGCAGCCGCACCAGCTCTGCCTCGAGATCGCGCTCTACGTCCGCCGCCCGGATCTCGAGCACACGATAGTCCCGTGCCTCGAGCCAGGCCCGACGCGCCGCGCGATCCGCTGCGATCGCTTCCCCCTCACCCGGATTCACCAGCTCGATCGCGATCCGGTGCGGGAACGAGACGAAGTCCGGGATGTGGCGGCCGACCGGGGTCTGGCGTTTGAACTGACCTGCGAAGCGACGATCACGTGTCAGCGCCTGCCAGAGCAGCCGCTCGGCATCGGTCGGGTTGCGGCGGAGCAGGCGGGCGAGGCCGCGCACGGTCGATCCGCTGTCGGGCACGCCGCCGCCCTGCCCGTGCTCGGCGAGCAGCGCGCGTAGCCGCGTGGCCTGCTCGCCATCGAGCACACCGCCCTTGGCCGGGCCCTTGCGTCCCTCGGCGATCGCCATGATCACCCCGTGCAGGGTGTGCATGTCCTGCTTGGTCGGCTCCATCCGGCTGAAGATGTTGCGCAGGTTCACCAGCATGGTGTCGCGCTTCTCGGCCGGGCGCAAAAATTCCACCTTGTCGAGCTCGCGGATGAGGTTGTCGAAGAACGCCTGCATCTGGTGCTGCGAGGCGCGCTCGGAGCGCTCCGGCATGGCGTGGGGCAACTCACCGGATGTCGCCAGCTTGAACCATTCATAGCCGACCAAGAGCACGGCCTGGGCGAGGTTGAGCGAGGCGAACCCCGGATTGACCGGGAAGGTGATGATGCGGTTGGAGAGGCCGACCTCCTCGTTGGTCAGCCCCCAGCGCTCGCGGCCGAACAGGATGCCGGCCTTGCCCCCGCTGGCGACGTGACCTGCAATCTCGCTGGCGGCCGCCTCCGGCCCGACCACCGGCTTGGCCTGGTCGTGGGGGCGAGCCGTGGTCGCGAACAGCAGGTCGAGGTCGGCAACGGCCTCGCCGACCGTGCCAAACAATTCGACCTTTTCCAGAATGTGGTCGGCGCCGGCCGCGGCGCGCTGGGCTGCGATATTGGGCCAGCCGTCCCTGGGGTTGACGATGCGCAAGGCGCCCAGGGCAAAATTGCCCATGGCGCGTGCGGCCATGCCGATGTTTTCGCCGAGCTGCGGCTCGACCAGGATCACGATGGGACCGTCGAGGGACAAACCCGCCTTGCTCTTGTCAGTCCCCGACATCTCGTTTCGCTTTCACTCTGGTTCTCAAGGCCTTGCAAAGGCCGCCTTAGGAATTGATCCAAACCGGCCGCCGGTCGAGCGCCGCCCTGCCGCCTGTCGTTTGCCTGTCCTGACAGAATTCTCAAGGAAAATAACGGGGTTAGAATCGACTTTTGAATCTCTTCTGAAGCCTCAGGCCGCCCCCGCCGGGGGCCGTCGCCCGCCCCCCATCCGGGCAAGCTGGATCGGCTAAAAGTGCATAATCCCTTGGCTTTCGCCCGCCGCGTCTGGGTGCTAAGAGGCGGCGGATATTCCCGTGGCGCGCCAAAAGCGCCGTTCCCAAGAGGCTTCCCCGATCATGGCAAAAATCAAGGTATCCAATCCCGTCGTCGAACTCGATGGCGACGAGATGACCCGGATCATCTGGCAGTACATCAAGGACAAGCTGATCACCCCGTTCCTGGATGTCGAGCTGATGTATTTCGACCTGGGCATGGAGTACCGCGACCACACCAACGATCAGGTCACCATCGACGCCGCCGAAGCCATCAAGAAGGTCGGCGTCGGCGTCAAGTGCGCCACCATCACCCCGGACGAGGCCCGGGTGAAGGAGTTCAACCTCAAGCAGATGTGGAAGTCGCCGAACGGCACCATCCGCAACATCCTCGGCGGCGTGATCTTCCGCGAGCCGATCATCTGCAAGAACGTGCCGCGCCTGGTTCCCGGCTGGACCAAGCCGATCATCATCGGCCGCCACGCCTATGGCGACCAGTACCGCGCCACCGACTTCAAGTTCCCCGGCAAGGGCACGCTGTCGATGAAGTTCGTCGGCGAGGACGGCACCGTGATCGAGAAGGAAGTGTTCAAGGCGCCCGACGCCGGCGTCGCGATGGGAATGTACAACCTCGACGACTCCATCATCGACTTCGCCCGCGCCTCGCTGAACTACGGCCTGCTGCGCAACTACCCGGTCTATCTCTCGACCAAGAACACGATTCTGAAGGTCTATGACGGCCGCTTCAAGGACATCTTCCAGGACATCTACGACCGCGAATTCAAGAAGGAATTCGAGGCCAAGGGCCTGACCTACGAGCACCGCCTGATCGACGACATGGTGGCCTCGGCGCTGAAATGGTCCGGCGGCTATGTCTGGGCCTGTAAGAACTACGACGGCGACGTGCAGTCCGACACGGTCGCGCAGGGCTACGGCTCGCTCGGCCTGATGACCTCGGTGCTGCTCACCCCCGACGGCAAGACCGTGGAAGCCGAGGCCGCCCACGGCACGGTGACCCGCCACTACCGCGAGCACCAGAAGGGCAAGGAGACCTCGACCAACTCGATCGCCTCGATCTTCGCCTGGACCCGCGGCCTGTCGCACCGCGCCAAGCTCGACAACAATGCCGAGCTCGCCAAATTCGCCAACACGCTGGAGAAGGTCTGCGTCGACACCGTCGAGGCCGGCTACATGACCAAGGACCTCGCGCTCCTGGTCGGCGCCGACCAGCGCTGGCTCTCGACCACCGGCTTCCTCGACAAGGTCGCCGAGAACCTGGCCAAGGAGCTGGCGGCCTGAGCCGACCGCAATTTCGCCCGACTGGGCCAGACATCATCCCGGGCCGCGCTCAAAGCGCGGCCCGTTTCTTTTTGAGACCTTGCGCGGAGATGCCACCATGTTCATCAAGCTTGCCGGCCCCACACTGCTGCTCGCGGCCCTGATCGGACCGGCCGGAGCTGCCGAGCCGCTTCCCGAGGCCATCGCCGCACCCGGCGAGAGCGTCGTGCTCAGCCTCCACGCCGAGGGGGCACAGGTCTATGAGTGCAAGGCTGGCCCCGATGGCAAGCTCGCCTGGGCCTTCCGCGAGCCGATCGCGACGCTCCTCTCGGACGGCAAGACGATCGGCCGGCACTATGCCGGCCCGAACTGGGAGCTCGCCGACGGCAGCGCCGTCGTCGCCAAGGCCGCCGGCAACGCGCCGGGCACAACAGTGGCCGACATCCCCTGGCTGAAGCTGGAAGTGACCGCCCGCCGCGGCAGCGGCGTGCTGACGCCGGTCACGACCGTCCAGCGCATCAACACCCATGGCGGCAAGCTCGACGGTGCGTGCGACAAGGCCGGCGAGTTCAGGAGCGCGCCCTACTCCGCCGAGTATGTTTTCCTGAAGAAAGGCTGACCGCTCAGCGGTCGGGGTTCTCCTTCTCTGCCTGCGCCAGCTCTGCCGCCGCGAGATCGCCGCTGTCGGCGAGCCGCGCCTTGGCGGTGGTATGGACGTGGTCGGCGAGCGTCGGCATGCGCGCGATCAGGGCGTGAAAGTCCTGGGCGTCGAGCACGAGCAGGCGCGTCTTCCGCGTCGCCGTCACCGTGCCGCTGCGCTTTGTCTTGTGCAGCAGCGCGATCTCGCCGAAGAAGGTGCCGTCCGTGAGCCGCACATGCTGGCTCGGCAGCGCGATCTCGACCTCGCCGGCGGTGATGAAATACATCGACGAGGCCGCATCGCCCCGACGCACCAGGATCTCGCCCTGCTCGATGGTGCGCGCGCGCAAGAGCCGCATGATGTCGGCGATCTCCGCGGCCGACAGATGCGAGAACAGCGGCACCCGCGCCAGCATGCCCCAGGTGACGACGAAATCGCGCCGCTTCACCTCTTCGGCAAAGGCCGTGGAGATGATCGCGACCGGCAGCGCGATCATGGCGAAGCCGCTGATGATCGTGAACACCGAGATGAGCTTGCCGAGCGCTGTCACCGGCACGACGTCGCCATAGCCGACGGTGCCGAGCGTCACGATCGCCCACCACATCGCATCCGGAATGGTGCCGAGCTTGCTGGGCTGCACGTCGCGCTCGATGGCGTAGAGCAGCGAGGCGAAGGTCAGCACCGCGCCGATCAAAATGACGATGCAGCCGATCAGTGCCCGCCGCTCGGCATGCACGGCCGCGAGCAGCGAGCGCATCGCCGGCGAGTACCGGATCAGCTTGAAGAACGGCAGCACGCCGAGCGCCGCCAGCGTCGCATGCCGGCCGGTAGTGAGCACGACGGAAGCGGGCAGGAACGCCATGAGGTCGATGATGCCGAGCGCGGAGAAGGCGTAGCCGAGCCGGTCGGACAGCGCGGAGGCGTTGCGCTGGGTATGGCCCGCCACGGTCCACAGCCGCGCCAGATATTCCAGCGCGAACACGATCACGGACAGGATGGTGACGGCTTCGAACAGCGTGCCGAACTGCGCGTCCAGCTCCGGCACCGAGGCGAGGATCATCGCGGCCACATTGAGCACGATGACGCCGATGATGATCTGGATGAAGCGCGACCCGGCTGAATAAGCCAGCGGATCGTGCTCCAGCAATTCGTAGAGGCGATCCCTCAAGTTGGGATCGCGCAAGCCACGTCCTCGCGGAACGGGGCGCATGGCGGCTTACGCGCCCGCCATCGCTTTTTCGATCGCCGCCAGCGCCTCGGTCGCCTTGGCGCCGTCAGGGCCGCCGGCCTGGGCCATGTCGGGCCGGCCGCCGCCGCCCTTGCCGCCGAGCGCCTCGGAGGCAACGCGCACCAGATTGACCGCGTTGAAGCGCGCGGTGAGGTCGGCGGTGACGCCGACCACGATGCCGGCCTTGCCGTCCTCGGTGACGCCGACGATGGCGACGACGCCAGAGCCGATCTGTTTCTTGCCGTCGTCGGCGAGGCTCTTGAGATCCTTCATCTCGATGCCCTCGACCGCGCGCGCCATCAGCTTGACGTCGCCGATTTCGCGCACGCCGCTGGCTGCGCCATTGCTGCCGGCCGAAGCGCCGCCGCCCATCGCCAGCTTCTTGCGGGCGTCGGAGAGCTCGCGCTCGAGCTTCTTGCGCTCCTCCATCAGCGCGGTGATGCGCGCCGGAACGTCGTCGAGCGAGGTGCGCAGCTCGTTCGCCGCGGTCTTGGCCAGCGCCATGGTCTCGTTGGCGTGCCTGCGCGCATAATTGCCGGTCAGCGCCTCGATGCGGCGCACGCCGGAGGCGACCGCGCTCTCGCCGGTGAGCGTGATCAGGCCGATGTCGCCGGTGCGCCTCACGTGGGTGCCGCCGCAGAGCTCGACCGACCAGCCGAGTGCATTGGCGCCGCGCTCACGCGCGGTCCGGCCCATCGAGACGACGCGAACTTCATCACCGTATTTCTCGCCGAACAGGGCGCGTGCGCCGGCTTCGCGGGCCTCATCCACGCCCATCACACGCGTGGTGACCTCGTCGTTCTCCAGCACCACGTCGTTGGCGATGTCCTCGACCCGGGCCAGCTCCTCCGCCGTGATCGGCTTCGGATGCACGAAGTCGAAACGCAGCCGATCCGGCGCCACCATCGAGCCGCGCTGGGCGATGTGGTCGCCAAGCACCTGGCGCAGCGCCTCGTGGATGAGATGCGTCGCCGAGTGATGCGCACGGATCGAGGAGCGCCTGGAATGATCGACCTCGAGCTGCAGCGCGGTGCCGAGCTTGACTTCGCCGCTCTCGACGGTGCCGACATGCACGAAGAAATCGCCGAGCTTCTTCTGCGTGTCGGTAACGCGGAACTTGATGCCGCCCTCGCCCGTGAGCACGCCGGTGTCGCCGACCTGGCCGCCGGATTCCGCGTAGAACGGCGTCTGGTTCAATAGAAGCGCGCCCGTCTCGCCGGCCTTGAGGCTGGCGACCTCCGCACCATCCTTCACCAGCGCCGACACCACACCTTCGGCGCTCTCGGTCTCGTAGCCCAAAAATTCGGTAGCCCCGAGCTTTTCGCGCAGCGGGAACCAGATCGCTTCGGAGGCCGCTTCGCCCGAGCCCTTCCAGGATTCGCGCGCCTTGGCCTTCTGGCGCTCCATCGCATCGGTGAACGATGCCTGATCGACGCCGATGCCGCGCGACTTCAGCGCGTCCTGCGTCAGGTCGAGCGGGAAGCCGTAGGTGTCGTACAGCGTGAAGGCGACATCGCCATCGAACATGTCGCCCTTTTTCAAGGACGCGCTCTTCTCGTCGAGGATGGCAAGGCCCCGCGACAGCGTCTTGCGGAAGCGGGTCTCTTCCAGCCGCAGCGTTTCCTCGATCAGGTTTTCCGCGCGCATCAGGTCGGGATAGGCCTGGCCCATCTCGCGCACCAGCGCCCAGACCAACCGATGCATCAGCGGCTCTTTCGCACCCAAGAGCTGCGCATGGCGCATCGCGCGGCGCATGATCCGGCGCAGCACGTAGCCGCGGCCCTCGTTCGAGGGCAGCACGCCGTCAGCGACCAGGAACGCCGAGGAGCGCAGATGGTCGGCGATGACGCGGAACGAGGCCACGGTCTGCTCGTTCGGCCCGCTGCCGAGCGCGGACGCGGTCGCATCGATCAGATGACGGAACAAATCGGTCTCGAACACGCTGTCGACGCCCTGCATGATGCAGGCCATGCGCTCCAGGCCCATGCCGGTGTCGATCGAGGGACGCGGCAGATCCACGCGCTCCTCTTTCGTCACCTGCTCGTATTGCATGAACACGAGATTCCAGAATTCGAGGAAGCGGTCGCCGTCCTCTTCCGGCGAGCCCGGAGGGCCGCCCCAGATGTGATCGCCGCGGTCGATGAAGATCTCCGAGCACGGGCCGCACGGCCCGGTGTCGCCCATCGCCCAGAAATTGTCCGAGGTCGGGATGCGGATGATGCGGTCGTCGGAGAAGCCCGCGATCTTCTTCCAGAGCCCGTGCGCTTCGTCGTCGGTGTGGTAGACGGTGACGAGCAGCTTGTCCTTGTTGAGCCCGAAGTCCTTGGTGATCAGCTTCCAGGCGAGCTCGATCGCGCGCTCCTTGAAATAGTCGCCGAAGGAGAAGTTGCCGAGCATCTCGAAGAAGGTGAGATGGCGCGCGGTGTAGCCGACATTGTCGAGGTCGTTGTGCTTGCCGCCGGCGCGCACGCATTTCTGCGACGTGGTGGCGCGCTGATAGGGCCGCTTCTCGACGCCGGTGAAGACGTTCTTGAACTGCACCATGCCGGCATTGGTGAACATCAACGTCGGATCGTTGCGCGGCACCAATGGCGAGGACGACACGATCTCGTGGCCGTTCTCGGCAAAGAAGTTCAGAAAGGTCGACCTGATCTCGTTGACGCCGCTCATGTTCATCCAATCGGGTGTGCTTGGACCCGCTTCTCGCCATCCAAACCGTAACGTTAAGGCTGATATCTGCGGGCCACAGCGCTTTTAGACAAGGCCAGCTTCGCTGTCCAGAAACTGTGCAAGGAGATCAGAGGGTTGCCGCAGGCGCTCAATCCCGGTTGCAATCCCGTTGATAGGGCAAGCGGACGCGTTGACAGGCTTGGCCGCCCTGTGGTCTGTACCCATCTGTATCGTACGGCCACGTCGGGAGAGACCGGCACTGGTGCCGGCGCCGAAGGAGCAACCGCCCCGGAAACTCTCAGGCAAAAGGACCGCGTGGCTTTGACAGCATCTGGAAAGAGGCGCCGACGGGCTTAGACCCGGACAGCGTCCGCCGACGGGATAATACTCTCAGGCACAGCGACAGATGGGGCTTCGACTGGTGTCCTCAGGGAATCCTCCCGGGGGAACCGCCGAGGGCCCCTGTGATGCTAGCGCGCGACGACCAAGATTCCCTGAAACGTACGCCCCTTCATGGGCTTCATGTCTCCCTGGGCGGCAAGATGGTGCCGTTCGCGGGCTATGACATGCCCGTGCAGTACCCCGCGGGCGTGCTGAAGGAGCACCTCCATACCCGAGCCTCCGCCGGCCTGTTCGACGTCTCCCATATGGGCCAGATCGCGCTCCGGCCGAAATCCGGCAAGGTGGAGGACGCCGCCCGCGCGCTGGAGCGGCTGGTGCCGCAGGACATCGTGGCGATTGCGCCGGGACGGCAGCGCTACGCCCAGTTCACCAATGAAGACGGCGGGATTCTCGACGATCTCATGGTCGCCAATTTCGGCGACCACCTCTTCCTGGTCGTCAACGCCGCCTGCAAGGAAGCTGACGAGGCGCATCTGCGCGCGAATCTCTCTGGCGACTGCGTCATCGATTCCCTCACAGACCGCGCGCTGATCGCGCTGCAGGGGCCGAAGGCCGAAGCCGCGCTGGCGAAATTGTGTGCAGAGGCGCCCGCCATGACATTCATGGATGCCGGCCCGCGCAAGGTTGCCGGCCTCGGCTGCTTCGTCTCGCGCTCCGGCTACACCGGCGAGGACGGTTTTGAGATTTCGGTTCCCGCAGGCGACGCCGAACGTCTCGCCAAAGCGCTGCTCGAGAACCCCGACGTGCTGCCGATCGGCCTGGGCGCCCGCGACAGCCTGCGGCTGGAAGCCGGGCTCTGCCTTTACGGCCACGACATCGACACCGCGACCACGCCGGTCGAGGCCGCGCTGGAATGGTCGGTGCAGAAGAGCCGCCGCACCGGTGGCGCCCGTGCCGGCGGCTTTCCCGGTGCCGACAAGATCCTCGCTCATTTCGATAACGGCGCGGCCCGCCGCCGCGTCGGCCTGCTCGCCCAGGGACGCGCGCCGGTGCGCGAGGGCGCGCTGCTGTTTGCTGACAGCACGGGCGGCGAGCCGATCGGACAAGTCACATCGGGCGGTTTCGGCCCGACCCTGAGCGCGCCGGTGGCGATGGGCTATGTGCCTACCGCATCGAGCGCGCTCGGCACACAAATCTTCGCCGAGGTGCGCGGCCAGCGGCTGCCGCTCACTGTCGCCGCCATGCCCTTCGTGAAAAACACCTACAAACGCTGAGGATTCGAGAATGACCACGACGCTGTACAGCTCCGACCATGAATGGCTCGCCATCGAGGGCGACGTCGCCACCGTCGGCATCACCGACTACGCCCAGCAGCAGCTCGGCGACGTCGTGTTCGTCGAACTGCCCAAGGTCGGCCGCGCGCTGAAGAAGGCAGAAGCCGCCGCCGTCGTCGAATCGGTCAAGGCCGCCTCCGACGTCTACGCGCCTGTGACCGGCGAGGTGCTCGAGACCAATGCCGAGCTCGCTGCCGAGCCGGCGCTGGTGAACTCGGACGCGCAAGGCAAGGCCTGGTTCTTCAAGATCAAGATTGCCGACAAGAGCGAGCTCGGCGGCCTCATGGATGAAGCCGCGTACAAGGCACATACGGCTTAAGGACGATGGAGCAAGCGATGACCGCGCACCGCAAGACCAACGGCGACACCGCCGCCAGTTTCGTTCGCCGCCACATCGGCCCGTCGGCGCGCGATGTCACCGCAATGCTTGAAACTGTCAGCGCGAAGAGCGTCGACGCGCTGATGGCGGAGACGCTGCCAGCCTCGATCCGGCAGGTCACCCCGCTCGATCTCGGCAGGCCGCTCAGCGAGACCGAGGCGATCGCGCATATGGGCGAACTCGCGGCCCAAAACCAGGTCTTCACCTCGCTGATCGGCCAAGGCTATTCCGGAACGATTTTGCCCGCGGTGATCCAGCGCAACATCCTGGAGAATCCGGCCTGGTACACCGCCTACACGCCCTACCAGCCCGAGATCAGCCAGGGCCGGCTGGAGGCGCTGCTCAACTTCCAGACTATGATCTGCGACCTCACCGGGCTCGACGTCGCCAACGCCTCGCTGCTCGACGAGGCGACCGCCGCGGCGGAAGCGATGGCGCTCGCGGAGCGGCATTCGCAGGTCAAGGCGCAGGCTTTCTTCGTCGACAAGGACGTGCATCCGCAGACACTCGCTGTGATGCGCACCCGCGCCGAGCCGCTGGGCTGGACCCTGATCGTCGGCGATCCCCTCACCGATCTCGCTGGGAGTGACGTGCTCGGCGCGCTGCTGCAATATCCGGGCTCTTCGGGCGCGGTGCGCGACCTCAGGCCCGCGATCGCAACACTGAAGGCCAAGGGCGCGCTCGCGATCGTGGCCGCCGATCTGCTGGCACTGACGCTGCTGGCTTCGCCCGGCGAGCTCGGCGCCGACATCGCGATCGGCTCCGCGCAGCGTTTTGGCGTACCGATGGGCTATGGCGGGCCGCATGCCGCCTATATGGCGGTGCGCGATGCGCTGAAGCGCTCGCTGCCCGGCCGCATCGTCGGCCTCTCGGTCGATTCCCGCGGGATGCCTGCCTACCGGCTCGCGCTGCAGACCCGCGAGCAGCACATCCGCCGCGAGAAGGCGACCTCCAACATCTGCACCGCGCAGGTCCTGCTCGCCGTGATCGCCTCGATGTACGCGGTCTATCACGGGCCCGAGGGGCTGACGCAGATCGCGCGCCACGTTCACCGTCGCACGGCCGTGCTCGCGGCTGGCCTGCGCAAGCTCGGCTTCGCGCCTGATAGCGAGAGCTTCTTCGACACGATCAGCGTCGATGCCGGTGCCAAGCGCGCCGAGATCGTTGCGCGCGCGGCGGCCGAGAAGATCAATCTCGGCGTCGGCGACACCAGCTTGCGCATCGCGCTCGACGAGACCACGACGGCTGCGACGGTCGAAGCGGTCTGGCGTGCATTCGGCGGCACGCTTGCCTACACCGAGATCGACGCGACCACGCGCGAGACGCTGCCGGAGGCGCTGAAGCGCGCGACCTCCTTCCTCACCCATCCGGTCTTCCATGCGCATCGCTCGGAGACCGAGATGCTGCGCTACATGCGCAAGCTCAGCGACCGCGACCTCGCGCTCGACCGCGCGATGATCCCGCTGGGCTCCTGCACGATGAAGCTGAACGCGACCACCGAGATGATGCCGCTGACCTGGCCGGAGTTCGGCTCGCTGCATCCGTTCGTCCCGCGCGAGCAGGCACGCGGCTATCACGCGCTGTTCGCGCGCCTGGAAAAATGGCTGTGCGACATCACCGGCTATGACGCGATCTCGCTGCAGCCGAATTCCGGCGCGCAGGGCGAGTACGCCGGACTGCTTGCGATCCGCGGCTATCACGCGTCGCGCGGCGAGGCGCACCGCAAGATCTGCCTGATCCCCTCCTCCGCTCATGGCACCAATCCGGCTTCGGCCGCGATGGTCGGCATGGACGTGGTGGTGGTCGCCTGCGAAAAGAACGGCGACGTCGACGTCAATGATCTCCGCGCCAAGGCGGAAAAGCATGCGAACGATCTCGCCGCGGTCATGATCACCTATCCCTCGACCCACGGCGTGTTCGAGGAGCACATCCGCGAGATCTGCGACATCGTGCATGGCCATGGCGGCCAGGTGTATCTCGACGGCGCCAACCTCAATGCGCAGGTCGGTCTCTCCAGGCCCGGCGATTACGGCGCCGATGTCAGCCACCTCAACCTGCACAAAACCTTCTGCATCCCGCATGGCGGCGGCGGCCCCGGCATGGGCCCGATCGGCGTCAAGGCGCATCTCGCGCCGTTCCTGCCGGGTCATCCGGTAACGAATGCTGAAGCTCCCGTCGGCCCGGTCTCGGCCGCACCGTTCGGCTCGGCCTCGATCCTGACCATCTCCTACATCTACATCCTGATGATGGGCGGCGAAGGCCTGAAGCGCGCCACCGAGATCGCGATCCTCAACGCCAATTACGTCGCGGCAAGGCTCGATGCGCACTTCCCGGTGCTCTACAAGAACGCAAAGGGCCGCGTCGCCCATGAGTGCATCGTCGATCCCCGGTCGCTGAAGAATACGTCTGGCGTCACCGTCGACGACATCGCAAAGCGCCTGATCGACTACGGCTTCCACGCGCCGACCATGAGCTTCCCGGTGCCGGGCACGCTGATGATCGAGCCGACCGAATCGGAATCCAAGGCCGAGCTCGACCGGTTCTGCGACGCCATGATCGCGATCCGGAAAGAAATCGCCGAGGTCGAGGCCGGCCGCTTTGAGATCGCGGCGTCACCGCTGCGCCATGCTCCGCACACCGTGCACGACATCGCCGATGATGATTGGAAGCGCGCCTATACCCGCGCCGAAGGCTGCTTCCCCGCGGGCACCTCGCGCAACGACAAATACTGGAGCCCGGTGGGGCGCGTCGACAACGTCTATGGCGACCGCAACCTCGTATGCTCCTGCCCGCCGGTGAGCGATTACGCGCAAGCCGCGGAGTAAGACACGGCGGAGGTTACGTAGGGTGGGCAAAGCGGAAGCGTGCCCACCACCCTTTCGCCGCGTTGGAATATGGTGGGCACGGCGCTCGCGCGCCTTTGCCTACCCTACGGCTGCTGACTTAAGGCGCAATCAACAATCGACTCTCGCGATCCCAACGCCATAGCTGCTCATTGGTCAGCAGCGTACCGCCCAACCAGCGCCGAATCGGATTGTGACGGCGAAAATCCTCCCGACCTTCCAGAACCGTTTTGCCAAACTCCGTCAGCGACAGCCGGCTCCGGCGAAAGGCGGCGTTGCGACCGCGCGCGTTGTCCGGATCGAGTGTCGCCAGCTTGCCGTCCAGACCCGCAACCGCTGGCGCAGGGCCGAATGCGAGCCCTTCGAGCAGCGCGCCCAATTCCCACTGATCGAACACGCGTGTTCCCAGCGCGCCCGGCTGAAACAGCTCATCGGTGCGACTGCGTCCGCTTGCGATGAGTTCGAGAAGCCGCGTCTCGGTCGCCCCCAGTCCCGTCGCTGGCGACGGCAGTTCTGCGAGCAGGTCTTCCATGGCCGGCTTCAGGAAAGACAGCTTGCCGAGCGGCCTGTCGAGCAGCCCGGCGCAAAGCTCGGGCGTCGGCGCGCGATAGGCCTCCCACGCGAGGGTCGCGCTTTCAAGATCGATTTCCGCGATATCGAACTGCTTCACGTCACGATGGCGAAGCTCTGAGGGATCTGCTCCGCGCAGATCGAAATCGACGAGTCGTAGTCTCAGACTCTCAGTAAGTGACGGCTCGAAACGCAGGTAATCGAGGATCCAGATCAGCTGCAATTGACTGTTAGGTTCGGGGTCGAACCACAGTTCAATGAGATCGACCCCGTAATTCTTGCAGACCCAGAGCAGGGCACCGGCTCGATCCTGGCGCCTGATGAGGGGCGACTGACGCACGGGGACGCAATCCGACCAGTGCATTTGGTCGACCCACGTCCTGGACTCCCGCCAGCCGAGATAGCGGATGAGGTGGTCAGCCGTCGGAAGTGGCCCCGAAACAAAGCGATAGATGAACGGGATGACCATGTCAGCGCGATCGGCATAGGTGAGACCGGCGCCGGACGAACTGGTCAGAATCATCCGTTTCATCGTCGGCGCACCCCACCCTTACGCAAAACGAAACGGGCACTGACGACGTCGGCAACTCAACGTCTTCAGCGCCCGCTCCTCGCGAAAACTCTCTTCGCGTTAGGTCTTACTCCTCCGCCGGCTCCTCGCCGTCGGCGTCGCGCTCCGGCGTGCCGGCGAGAATCTGCTCGGCGATCAGGCCGGAGTTCTGGCGGATCGAGGTCTCGATCTTGGCGGTGATGTCGGGATTGGCCTTCAGGAACGCTTTCGAGTTCTCGCGGCCCTGGCCGAGACGCTGGCTGTCATAGGAGAACCAGGCGCCTGATTTCTCGACGATGCCGGCCTTGACGCCGAGATCGAGGATCTCGCCCATCTTGGAAACGCCCTCGCCGTACATGATGTCGAACTCGACCTGCTTGAAGGGCGGCGCCAGCTTGTTCTTGACGACCTTGACGCGGGTGGTGTTGCCGACCACTTCGTCGCGCTCCTTGATCGCGCCGATGCGGCGGATGTCGAGGCGGACGGAGGCATAGAATTTCAGCGCGTTGCCGCCGGTGGTGGTTTCCGGCGAGCCGTACATCACACCGATCTTCATGCGGATCTGGTTGATGAAGATCACCATGGTGTTGGACTTGTTGATGGAGGCCGTCAGCTTGCGCAGCGCCTGGCTCATCAGACGGGCCTGCAGGCCCGGCAGCGCATCGCCCATCTCGCCCTCGAGCTCGGCCTTCGGCACCAGCGCCGCGACCGAATCGACCACCAGAACGTCCACCGCACCCGAGCGCACCAGCGTGTCGCAGATTTCCAGCGCCTGCTCGCCGGTGTCGGGCTGCGAGATCAGGAGCTCGTCGATATTGACGCCCAGCTTCCTCGCATAGACCGGATCGAGCGCGTGCTCGGCGTCGATGAAGGCGCAGATGCCGCCCTTCTTCTGCGCTTCCGCCACCGTATGCAGCGCCAGCGTGGTCTTGCCCGAGGATTCCGGCCCGTAGATTTCCACGACGCGCCCCTTCGGCAGGCCGCCGATGCCGAGCGCAATGTCGAGCCCGAGCGACCCGGAGGACACCGCCTCGACATCCATCGATCGATCGTTCTTGCCGAGCTTCATCACCGAGCCCTTGCCGAACTGGCGCTCGATCTGGGAGAGCGCGGCGGCCAGAGCTTTACTCTTGTCCATGGAAGATCCTTCGACGATACGCAGGGCAGTGGCGGACATTGGGTCGTGCTCCTTATGGCGAGGATTCGCTAGGGGGACAAACGATTGGCGAGGCGGCTCGGCGATAAAACCAATGTACCCCATTTGTTCTAGGTTCGCAATATGTTCTTTTTGCCTGCGCTGGTACTGTCCGTATTCGACCCCGCGCGTCCTAAGTTGAATCCGGCAGTGTCCTACTTTCCGACAGTGGACTGGTTCCATCAGGAGGGTAGCGAGAAGCGATGTGCGCTGGCATGTTGCGGCCCGCATGCCATCGAGAATCAGAAACTTCCTCGTCGTTGCCGGCGGTGTGGCGCTGTTGTGGTTGCTACAGCCCTTTTGGGTTCGGAATTTCGAAGCCGCTTTAGAGTCGCGAGGCTGGGACAAGCTCTTAGACAGAGCTTTGGCTGGCTTTCCGGAATGGTTCTCCGGAATGGTTAGTCAAAGCTCGGCATTTTGGGGCGGCGCTCTTCTAATGCTCCTTTTTTGGGGCGGCATTGAAGTCGCCAGTGCCGCTCTGCGGCGGCGGAAAGAAAAGTCGGCGTCTCCGGGAGATAATCCGCCACCGGGCGAACCGGTGCCGAAGGAGAGTAACCCTGCCCGGATCACCAACAGCATGCGCTCGTACTTCCGTGAAGAAGAAGTACCTATCGCTTCGCTACTTGGCCGGGACGATCCAGTAATCCAAGACAAGGTCTTTACGGATTGCTTGATATACGGCCCTGCCGTGACCCACTTTCAAGCTTGCCAAATCACGCACAGTGCGATGCAGGTTGCTGCGTCAGGGAACATAGATGCGCACTTCATGCTAGCGCCTCAGGACTACCTTGTCGGACCGGTGCTGTTCCTTAGATGCAAATTCGACAGGTGCAAATTTCGCAACATATCGATAGTTGGAACAGCGCAATATATTGCAGTGATGCGGCGCCATTTCGAAGCTGGAGGATTTCCAGCTTACAGCGGAGAGCATGAGGCTGGGCTGAACATGGCCGCATTCAGCGGCGGTAACGAACGACGGGCGCGAACGTTTCAATATGCGAAGTACTGGCGTCTACTCGGTGACGCCATCAATATAGAGCTTGCAAAAGCTTCAATGCGTGCGCCGCCTCCCTCCGAGACAGAATACAACCGCATTCGCACAGAGTGGAAGATACGATTTCTTCCTCAGATCGCGCGTGCTGAGGAAGAAATGCGGGAGGTTGGAGTTAGCAACCTTCCCCAGCTCGACGATCTCGCAGCATGGCGGGACAAGCTTCTTTCCGAAGCGAAATCGGCGGAGAGACCATCATAAGGCGAGCCGCCTTAGTTGGCGGCCTCTTTCATTTCGTATAATCCTCGCGCGGCGGGAGCCCATGAGACTTGCGATATTCGGCGTCTCCGGGCGGAGGGGGCAGCTGCGCCGGCTTTGCGTCCTTATAGATCATCTTGAAGATGCTAGACGCCGTATCAAGCCATAGTTTTCGTTGTTCCTCCGGCCACACGTTCCCGGCCGGAGGAAGCTCCTTGAGCAGTCCCTGAACGAAGGGGTGGAACCCGGGAGGTTCATCGCCCCCGCTGCCATTGTCACGCTTCTTTTCTTCGGCTGGCTTCTCATTCGCCGCTTCATCGCGTGCAGCGATCCCCGGCTTCACGAAGCGGCCTGATGACGCGTCTATAAAACCGGCATACTGCGCCGACTTCATGAAGGTCTGGCGTGCGCGCTCCTTTTGCTTGGGCGAGACGCCGAACTGCTCCACCTGACGTTCAATGGCCGGGGGAGGCGGCAACGCATGACCCTTGAACTGCTCATACATCGCGGCGAATAGTTCAACGTTGAGAAATGCGGTAACGCGTGCAAATCGCTCCTTCCCCGAGTTGGTGAGCGCATCGCGACCAAGTTGGGTCAACGTTGCTCGCCCCTCGCCTCGATCTATCAAGCCGAACATGCGAGCTGCACCGAGCCGCGTTCGGAACGTCCCACCGCTTGCAGATTGTCCCATCCAAGCGGCTAGTTCCTCAGTCTCACATGAAGAGCCCGCCTTGTCGTGGATGGTTTGGGCCACCTCTAGGGCGCTCTCCAAGTCTGCGTAAGGGAATTCGATCTCGGAACGGAATCGCTTCTTTTCCTCCGCCTTCTGAGCGGCGGCAGAACCCGCATTGTCGTTGTCCGCCATAAGTCTCTCCTGACTGTTTTAAGTCTCGCCGTATACAAGAGACCACAACGCAGAAGCTGTGTCAAACTTTTTCGTGTTACAGCCGTTGACGCTGACAAGAATTCCCGTATACTTCTTGTCAATGGAGGCAAGCATGACAACAGGGCCAGAGCCCCAGCGTAATCCCGACCGGCGCTGAGGCTATGACACACAGGTGGGGCCACCACCCCCGCTCTCTCACAAGGACGGTGGTGGCCCCTTAATCGGCTCTACTTGGGTGCCCCGTAGTCTAACGGTAGGACGCTCGCTGTTACACGCGGAGAGGTCCGGGTCCGAATCCCGGCGGGGCTGCCGAGATCGAAACAAGCGGGACCGCCGTGGTTGCAGCCTCAGCGATCCCTAGTCACCCACCCGAGATTGCGCCCCGGGCCAGCGACCAAACTAGAATATACGCTTTGCAGAGCGGCTTTTCTAGAGTCCCCGGGGCCAATCCTACAGAGGATTGCGCCCTCATGAACGTTCTTTCCCGCGACCAACAGATCCAAATCATTGCCTGCCTGACCGAAGGCCAGAGCATCCGCGCCACTGAGCGCATCACCGGCATTCACCGCGACACCATTATGCGCCTTGGCGAGCGCGTCGGGCGCGGTTGTGCCGAGTTGCACGACCGCATGATGGTCGGCATCCGCACCGGCCGCTTGGAACTGGACGAGATTTGGGGCTACGTCGGCAAGAAGCAAAAGAAGGTGCAGCGCCACGAGATCAGCCACAAGGGCGACCAGTACACGTTCATTGCGCTGGCCTCCTCCGCTAAGGCCATCGTTTCCTACCGCACCGGCAAGCGCGACAGCGAGAATACGGATCTGTTCGTGCAGGACCTTCGCCAGCGGGTGCTTGGTGCGCCCGAGATCAGCACTGACGGCTTCCTGCCATATCAGAACGCAATCCGTGACGCTTTCCGTGGCCGGGCTTCGCATGGTGTCATCGTAAAGACCTACAGCGTAACGAACCTGGCTGTAAAAGACGCCGCGCGCCGCTACAGCCCGGCCGAAGTAATCTCCGTGGAGCGCGACGTAGTAAGCGGCGTACCGTCCCACATCTCGACCAGCTACGTGGAGCGCCAGAACCTCACCTTGCGAATGACGCAGCGTCGGTTCGCCCGCCTCACCAACGGCTTCTCAAAGAAGCTCACCAACCACGCTGCGGCGGTCAGCCTGTACGTCGCGCACTACAATCTCTGCCGCGTCCATGAAGCTCTGCGGACCACGCCAGCGGTCGCGTTGGGCATTGCGGATCGGGTCTGGACGATTGGGGACCTGATTGACGCTGTGCTGCCGCTGGGGCCGAACAAGCCGGTTCGGGTAACTCGCAACTTCCGGGTAATCGATGGGGGCCGAACATAGAATTGCAGGTACCTGCAATTAATTGCACTCAACAAAAAACCCGCCGTTGATGGCGGGTTTTCGTTTTAGAAAGCTAAAAGAAGAAGCCGTTAGGCGGCACGTTTCAATGCTTGTGCCTGCTCATTCGACGCGAACCAAGAGATGCGCTTGAAGTTGCCAAAGCCAACCTTCTTGATGGCTTCAACAAAAGCGCCCTCTAGGGCGGCCCTAAATTCAGCGTTCTCATATGGGTTCATGATCGTCTCCACGGGCTCACTTGTGCTCATATAATGCATTCACTGCTTTTTTGTTACGTATAGCCATGCACCTTTCACCTCTACGGTGTCAAATAACGGAATATTTAGTAAAGGCTCGGTGAGGGCTTGAAAGAACGTTCTATCCGCCGGGCTCCTAAGATGGAACTTTATATGGGGAGCTTTCCTAACGGCATGACTTAGCGCAAGAATTCCGCCAAAAAGGCCAGTGAGCGCTTTCCCGTAGGAATCCACGCCAAGGTCCTCAAAGTCGAAACGAGGCGCGAAAGTCATGTTCCTGACGCGGAGTACATATCCATCGTATCCAGGTAACATGGTATGGTTTGCTTCGCAGATCACCCAGCACTCGGCACCAACGTGGAACCCGTAAACCTCGGCCTTGGGATGCCCAACATCCGCCAGCGGCGCCAGAACTCCGATTGTGGCGGTTGCAAACTCGTCAAAGTCCTGTCCATAGCCATCGCACTGCTTTTTCCAAGCATCGAGCACGGCCTGCCAAGACCCGTCTTGCGCTGATAATTGCTTCAACATAGGAACAACTGTGGCGGGAATCGATGCCGCACGCTAGCTAAGCGAGCCACCAAAATCTAGCTTTACGAAAGTAGGTGTCCTAATTCCCCTCTGCGGGTGTCCTAATTAGGACAGCACCGCCTGCGCTAGGGATTCTCGAACAGGGACGAACCGGCTTTTATCGGATAACGGAGATCGGACGCGCCGCCTTGGAAGCCGAACTCGACCGCGAATGAGGCCCTCTTGGTCGGCGGCCTCTTTTCATTCCCGCCGCTTGCCCGCCGGCGATTCTCTCTACTTCCGCCTCCCCAATTCGCCTTGTGCGCACAACTGAACAGACGCCGATCCGTGAACCGGCCTTAATCGTTCGTCACCGCACAACCGTGGCCACAATCGGTGACGAGAACACCGATTGTGCTCCCGCCTTCCTCGCACGGAAAGGAGCGCGCCATGCTCAAGAGACGACGTTTCAAGCAGCAGTTGACCCTTCAAGATCGGCTGTCCGCATGGGTGAAGCAGGTCCAGGAACAGGCCTTGAGGCTTCCGCCCGGGCCCGAGCGGGACGCCCTGCTCAAGAAGGCTCGCCAGGCCGACGTCGCCAATCACCTGCTGCACGACTGGGCCATATCCTCCGGGCTGCAACCGCCGAAATAGCAGGGCTGCCGCAACCTCTTTCCCGGGCCGGAGCTGACGCGTATCAAAGACGCCGCCGCCGGGCGCCGTCAGAATTCCGTAATCTTACGGCATCGAACCTTCTCGCGGTCTTGGGCCTTCTCCAGGATGAGACCGCAACTCTGGGGACCTCAGTCATGACGGAAAACACGCAGCGCGACGCGATCAGGCGCAAACCTCTGCTGGAGGCGGCGCATGAGGAGATGATGAAGTTCGAGCGTCAGGAAAACGAGTTCCGCAAGAGGGACCGC
The DNA here is from genome assembly GCF_036247965.1 of Bradyrhizobium sp. TM233. Taxonomy (NCBI): domain Bacteria; kingdom Pseudomonadati; phylum Pseudomonadota; class Alphaproteobacteria; order Hyphomicrobiales; family Nitrobacteraceae; genus Bradyrhizobium; species Bradyrhizobium sp. TM233. Next base: position 413,606 of record NZ_BTIG01000003.1, read on the forward strand.
GACGAGCGCGCCGCCGAGCTCCAGCTTCCCCTGAACAAGATCGAGATTCACTGAAGGCCGGCGACACGCCGGCGAGGCGGCTGACGGCGCCCCGACGATCTGGCGGCAGAGGTGGCCGCCCGGAGCGGTCGCCAGATCACCCGCAAGGAGTCGGCATCGCAGCTCAGGGCGAGGCGCACGGCCCACAGGGCGGGTCGCGCGCAATGAAGTATCTAAACTCTACTCTTAAGTCACTGAGAAGACATATGAATTTCCATGCCGCCTACTGTGCATGGGGTTGTTTTTCCAATTTTGAGAATGCGGCATGCCTCGTGTCCCTGAACCTGGCAGGGCACGGCTGCCGCCCGCGCGCCGGTCCCTACAGCAGCGCCAGCAGCACGAGGCCGATCACCAGCACCACGAAGCCAGCCGCTGTCGCGGCGGCAAATGACCGCTCTACGTTATCCATGATGCCACCCCGTGGTCGGCGCGCCACGTTTCCCCCATGGCTGCGCCGAACGGTGTGAAATCTTGCCGACGGGTGTGTCCGCAGTTGTGCGAACGGATGTCGAAATTGGGACGGGTGCGGGGCCAGTCTGCGGCCCCGGCGTTGGGCCCGGAAATCTGCCGCCTGTCAGGCTGCCGTAAGCGGGGCCGGCTAGGATGATGAGGCTATGGTGTTGCAGCCCAGCACCTCAGCCTCCAATAACTCTCTGCCCCGCCTGGCTCTCCCCAGGCGGGGCTTTTTCATGCCTGCCGGGCGGTTCGCGGATCCCTCTCCTCCTGCGTCAGGAGCAACGAGAAGGCGCGGATCGCGGGCGCGGCCAGCAGCACGATCGGCAGCATCGCGGCCCATGCGATCAGCCACGACACCATCCAGTGCCCGACGAAGCTCATCGCGCCGCCCGCAGGCAAGCTGGCGATCCCCGCCGCGATCAGCGAGGTCAGTCCGGACTGGATGATGCCGAAGACGAAATGACTGTAGCGGCGGGGAATGCCGAGCATGACGGGCCCACGTTGTTTTTTGCTGTCGTCAGATCAAGCAAGGCACGTGCCGCTTGCATGGGATTCCGCAACCGTGGCCGGAACCGCGCAAGCGCATGCAGCTCAGGAACTCTGTTCATGGTCGGAGAACCACGGGTATGCGACAGCCTCACTGTCTCACGCACGGGCGTCTTTCGAACGCCGGCTTCGGTTGTTTCGGGACACGCGCGCTTTCGAGATATCCCCGAACTATCCGGGGCTTACCGACAGAATTTGCTTGTCTCTGGAATATTACGACGCCCAACATGTTTGCAGTCACGGAGAGTGAATCGTGGGAGGTCACCATGAATCACAGGGGCATCGAGTTCACCGTCGCCAAGACGGCGATCCCTGGAATCTGGCAGTGGCAGTTCCGCATCGGCGAGCAGGTCAAGACCGGCAAGACCGAGACGAAAATCGACCTGTTGGCGATCCGGCGCGTGCAGCTGCGCATCGACCGGGAGCTGAAGCGATCGGCCGGGCGGCCTGAGCCGACCGGATGAAGGTCGGTATCGGATGGCGCCTTGTGGCGCCCGCAGCGCCACGGCTGGCGGTTGCGGCGGAACATCATCCGTAGCCGCCCGGAATTGATCTGACGGTGGTTTGGGATTGGACTGCGCGCGCCCATGGCCCTGGGGGCGAGGCCATCACGCGCGCGATCGGTGCCAGCTATGCCGTTGTATTTCTTTCGAATCCGGAACGGCCGTTATTCGGGCTGCGCGGACCAGGCGACGGAATTCGTCGATCGCGATTCGGCCTGGAAAGAGATGACCAATGTCTGCGCCGACATGACCGCAGGCATTGCCCGCAAGCTCCAGGAAAATTCCGAATGGCACATGGAGCTACTGGACGAGACCAAGGAGCCCGTGTTCCGGATCCGCATCGTTGCCGAAACCCTCGACTAGCAAGACCGCTGGATCAAGCTTTAGGTTGTTGTTTGAGCATGATCTCTTCGGAAAACCGCTTCGCACTTTTCCGGATCATGCTCTAGTCGGCGCTGGGCAGCCGCCGCATGGTGAATTCGATGTCGCCGCCGGGCAGCTCGCGCCAGCTCTCGACAACGCTCATATAGCCGGCCTTGGGGTAGCGCGCGAAGAAGGCCTGCGCCCTTTCCCGCGCCGCCGCGCGCGGCAGCGTGAACGTCTCGCGCAGATAGCCGTCGCGGACCGTTTGGCCCGGCTTGCCGGCGATCCTGCGCCGGCGCGCCATCCGCTCGGCGAGATCCCGCGGACGGTCGGCCATGTCCTCCTCCTCTACGCACTACGCTCGGCCCAATGTAGGGCGTGAGCCGGGTGAAGAGGAGTCCCGTCCGAAAAGCGTTGCACCGCCTCCCGAAAGGAGCTGGGTCAGTTGGCAGCCGTGCCGCTCGTCAGTTGGCGGCCGTGCCGCTCTTGGATTTCTTCGGCGCGCTGGTTGCGGCCGAGGCCTTCGGCGCCGCCGGCTGCTTCGGTGGGTCGGCGCGCATGCCGCCCCAGGGATCGTTGGACGTCTTGGAATCCGGGATCTTCTTCAGCGTTTCCTTGTAGGCCTTGTCACGCTCGGCTTCCGCGGCCTTCTCCTCGGGGGTCTTGCTCGGGGCGTCCTGCAGCAAATTCAGATTGGGCATTTGCGCATAGGCAGGTCCCGCCAGCACGGCCAGCACCGCGGCCAAACGGAAAAGCTTCATCGTCTACTCCTTGATCATCCATACAGGCACGGATCGCCCGCGCCTGGTCATCCTTGTCGCGGCCGGTCGCGACCGCCGGGGCCCGCTAGAGCCGATCTGATTTGCACGATTTCGGCGCATGCAGCCAGTCGTCCCAGATCGGACCGCATTTGGTGCACCCGCTCAGCGCGAGGCCGAGCGCGGCCATGCAAAAGACGAGGACACACCGACGCAACATCGTCCACCCCTACCCAACCGAGCCATCATATCGGCCCAAGTCAGGCATTTTCAAGCCGGCGGGACCGGCGCCAGACCGGGTGACTTTGCCGCGCCGATGCGCGCACAATGGGGCGAAACATCCGGCAACACAGGAGAGCGCGACAGCAATGCAAATGCAGCCAGACGCCGAATTCGGCCTGCCCGACGCCAGACGCATCCTCGGCGAGGTTTTTGCCCCCTGGGTCCAGGATCTCAACCTCGCCGTCGAGCGCCTCGAGCACGCGCAGCCGGCGGATGTGCCCGACTGGCAGCCGGGCGCGCTGCTGCGCATGCCGTTCTCGGAGCGGCTGTGCCGGAACGGCGGCGTGGTCTGTGGGCAGGCCCTGATGGCGCTCGCCGACACCGCGATGGTGATCGCGATCCTGGCTGCCAATCGCGGCTACCGCCCGATGACCACGGTCGACCAGACCACGCATTTCATGCGCGCGGTGTCCTCGTCGGACGTGCTGGCGGACGCCCGCGTGGTGCGGCTCGGGCGCACCATGAGCTTTGGCCGCGTCACGCTGCTCTCGGCCGCCGACAACAAGCCGGTCGCGATGGTGTCGAGCGCGTTCGCGATGCTGCCGGGCTGAGCAGCATCTCAAGAGAAGAGAGCCGCCTGAGCGCAAAGCGCACCGCGACTCTCCATCACGATCTTGTCGAAGCAAGAGACCGAAGCGCGATTGCATCCTCGCTTCGGTCCGCACGCTTCATGACTTGCCGGGATTATTTGCCGAGCACTTCGTCGGCTGCGGTGACGATGCTGGCGGTCGGATTCTTTCCGCAATAGGCACCGAACTTCTTGGCGTTCTCGATGAACACGTCGGTGTCGATGATCGCGTTGTCCTCGTCGCCCTTGTACCAGCCGTCCATCCAGGTCAGCACGACCTGGATATTGTCTTCGCCGCTCTCGAGGAACTGCTTGCAGCTCATGGTCGAGAGGTCCCACTTGACGGCGTGGGCGGGCATCGACGACAGCGAGAACGCGGCGGCGAGCAAAATCGAAAGCGTGGTCTTCATCAGTATCTCCATCGGCGCGTAGCGCCACAAAAGAAAAGCGTGTGAGGAAAGTCGGCGGAGAGACTCTCCGCGTCGACGTCGTAAACGAAGTCTGAAGCGCTGTGCAAGTAGCGCCAGTATTGAGTTTAGTTCAACGTAATTTCTATGCACTATTCACGATCATCATGATGGACCAACGCGGATGATCGAGAAGCGTGCAGCGCAGCGGCACCGTGTTTTCAAGGGTGGAACGATCACCTTTGAAAACAGCGGCATCCCCTGCACCGTGCGAAACATGTCGGCGGGCGGCGCGGCGATCGACCTCGACACCCCCGTCACATTGCCGCAATCGTTCACGCTATCGATCGCGCGCGACGATTTCGTGCGGAATTGTCGCACAGTTTGGCGCAGTGACAAGCGCGTCGGCTTCGCCTTCGTGCAATAGCGCGCTCGATGTGAACGAACGTTCGCATCGCATCCACAACACGATTATGATTGCGTGATACGACGACGGCGACGCCAGCGCAGGCTTGCGATCACGAGCGCGGCGATTGCGATTCCGATCGCCGCGGATGCCCCGAAAAATCGTCCACCGGGACGATCAATGGTGCGCGACCACAATGTCGGCGCCTCGCCCGGCCGCGCCAGGCGGAACGCAACCACGCTGTCGCCGATCGAGGTGCCAGCTTCGGAGTGGCCGCCGGCGCCGATCGCGACATATTGCTCGCCCCTCCACAGATAGGTCATGGGATTGGCGACGCCGGGCACCGGCAGCCGTCCCTGCCACAACTCCTTGCCGCTTCGCGCATCGAAGGCACGCAGATAAGCATCCATCGCGCCGGTGAAGACGAGACCGCCCGCCGTGACCGCCAGTCCGTTGACGAGAGGTGCGCCCCAGGGCAGCGGCGCGCCGAGCGGCGCCAGATCTTCGGTGGTGCCGACCGTCGAGCGCCAGAGGATCTTGCCGGCCTTCAGATCGACCGCAACCATCTCACCCCAGGGCGGCTTGTTGCAGAGCAGACCGAGCGGCGACATCATCACCGCGCGCGACATCGCAAACGGCGCGCCGCGCTGCTGGCCGAAATCATGCCCCGGCGGCGGGTTGTACCCGGCGGCCTCGGCGCGCGGGATCAGCCTGATGAGATGAACGGCGCGCCCGGTGTTGGCATAGAGGATCTGCCGGACCGGATCGAAGGCCGCGCTGCCCCAGTTCACGCCACCGCCGGTGAAGGGAAACTCCAGCGTGCCCCGCACGGAAGGCGGCGTGAACAGACCTTCGTTGCGCGCCTCCGTGAACTGGCGCTCGCAGGACGAGCGGCGCAGCTCCGGCAACGGCGAGAGCGCGTCGTCGGTCGAGATCGTCTGCGACGTCAGCGCCGGCACATGCGTCGGAAACGGCTGCGTCGGCGACAACGTCTCCCCTTCCGCGCCGCCCTGCGGCACCGCGCGTTCTTCCACCGGCCAGACCGGCTTGCCGGTATCGCGGTCGAGCACGAAGACAAAACCCTGCTTGGTCGGCTGGATCACGACGTCGCGCTGGCCGTCAGCCGCATCGAGGCGCGCGAGCGTCGGCTGCGCCGCCAGATCGTAATCCCAGACGTCGTGATGCACGGTCTGAAATGCCCATGCGAGCTCGCCGGTCTCGATGCGCAGCGCGACCACCGAATTGGCATGCTCGTTGTTGCCAGGCCGCTTGCCGCCCCAGAAATCCGGCGACGGCGAGGACGTCGGCAGGAACACCAGGCCGCGCGCCGCGTCGACCGACATTGGCGCCCAGACATTGGCGTGCCCGGCTTCGATGCCGTCGCGCTTGAGCGGCTCGAAGCTCCAGCGCGCCCGGCCGCTGCGCGCGTCGAACGCACGTACGACGCCGCTCGGCGCATCGACGCGTCGGTTGTCGGAGATCGAGGAGCCGACCACGACGACACCCCGGCCGACGGCGGGCGGCGAGGTGATCTGGAATTCACCGGGCCATTCCAGGGCAACACCGATATCGAGCTTCACCTCGCCGCCATTGCCGAAACCGGCACAGGGAATTCCCGTCTTCGCGTCCAGCGCGATCAGGCGAACGTCGTTCGTGCCCATGAAGATGCGCGATCGACAGGCGGCATCCGCGGGCACCTCATCGTCGGTCCAGTGGGTGACGCCGCGGCAGACGTAACGATTGGCGGGACGCTGATTGGTCGCGATCTTCGGATCGTAGCGCCATTTCTGCGCGCCCGTGCCGGGATCGAGTGCAATCACCTCGTTGAAGGGCGAGCAGAAGATCAGGCTGTCCTCGACGAACAGCGGCGTTGCCTGGAATTTGGTTCGCCGCATCACCTCCGGCGGGCGCACCGCAAGATCGCCGGTGCGGAATTCGAAGGCCCGAACCAGATTGCCGACATTGTCGGGCGTGATCTGTTGCAGTGGCGAGAAGCGCGAGCCGCCGGCATCGCCGCCCCAACTCTCCCAGGCCGCGCTTGGCCGCACCGCAATCAGCAGCAGCGCAACGAGCCCGATCGGAATTCGCCGGCCGGTCCGCAACGTTTCCCTCGCTCTATTTCGGCTTCTTGGCGGGTTCGCTCGGACGAGCCCCGCCCCACGGGTCGTACTTGTCCTTGGGCTCGGGAATACGCTCGAGCGCAGCCTTGTAGGCTTTCTCGTCGACCTTGGGCTTGTTGTCCGCCGGTTTGGATGCGTCATTGGATGGCCGCCGGCCCTGCGCCTGCGCCGAGGCGACCGTCAGTGCCATGACCGCGGCCGCGATGACCAAAATCCTCATTGGTGCAATCCCCCTCGTCTGGGGTACAAACTTAGCCTGCAATTCCGGAATATGAAATGCCGCGAGCTCCCAGGCTTCCATAAGACTTCAGCAAATCTTGATCGCCGGGGACTTCGCCGGATCGCATTCCTGCCTATCTGTTGGCCCGCAGGGGACCTTCACGGATGTTGCGGATCATTGCTCATGCGGCGCTGCTCGCCGCCGCGCTCGCGCTCGGCGGCTGCGGCATTGCCGACAGCCGCGCGCCAGTGCCGGAATTCATGCGCATGAAGGAAACCGAGCAGCCGCCGCCCGAAGCGCCTCCCGACGTCAAGCGCCTGGTGCGCGAGCAGATCGACGTCGTCTTCCTCGCCACCTCCTATCCGCGCGAGGTGCACGTCGCTTCACCCCATCGGGAGGTGCGCGGGCCGGGCTGGACCGCCTGCGTCCGCGCCCAGCTCACCTCCGCGACCGGGACCTCGCTCGGCGCCCAGACCTACATCGTGACGATATCAGGCGGAAAGGTGGTCGACCGCCGGCGCGCGGAAGCCGACGATATCTGCGGAACGGAGACCTACGAGCCGATCTAGGACCGCAAAGACGGTGGTTCCGGGAAAAACCAGCATTAGAGCCGGGAACGATCGCCGCCTCCCCTTCTTGTTACCGGCAAGGGCAGTTCGGAGGAGGACATGATGAAGACATTTACGATTGCGCTGTTGGCGGGCGTCGGCGCTCTGGCAGCCGTCTCGGGCGCGAAGGCTTCCGATATCTACACGAGCAGCGAGTACACCAATCCGGATCTGGTTCAGCAGGTTCGGCTTGTCTGCGACGACGCCGGCCGCTGCTATCGCACGCGCGGCGGCTCGCGCGTGATCGTGCGCGATTCCTACAATTCCATGCCGCGCGAACGCTACTATGAGCGGCGGACGTATCATCACGACTGGGATGACGGGCCGCGCGGCGGCGTCGGCATTCGCGCGCCCGGCGTCAGCGTCGGCGTCGGCGTGGGCGACGACCGCTGGTAATGACCGCAAGGTAAGGCAAAAGGACCGGACGACGATCGTCGCCCGGTCCTTTTCGTGTCAGGCAGCCGACGGCGCCGCTCAGCCGGAAGCGGTTTGCTGCTGGAACTGCTCGTAGGCCGCGATCGCGTCCGCCGCATACATCAGCGACGGCCCGCCGCCCATATACACGGCCATGCCGAGCGTCTCCTCGATCTCTTCGCGGGTCGCACCGAGCTTGACGAGCGCCTCGGCGTGAAAGCCGATGCAGCCATCGCAATGCGCGGCGACGCCGAGCGCCAGCGCCATCAGCTCCTTGGTCTTCTTGTCCAGCGCGCCGTCCCGCGTGGCGGCCTGGGCGAGTGCGGAAAATCCCTTCATCGTATCGGGAATGTCGCTTCGCAGCTTCTTCAGATTGGCCGAGATGTTCCTGGTGATGTCGACATAGTTCTTGTCCATTGGACCCTCGTTAGCTGGATTTGGCTGTGGTCGGCGCCGCCTCGCGCGGGGCGCGCAAGGCGATATAGATCGCGGGAATCACCAGCACGGTGAGCAGCGTTGATGAGGCAAGCCCGAACAGGAGCGAGATCGCCAATCCCTGAAAGATCGGATCGAGCAGGATGGTCGCGGCCCCGATCATGGCGGCGAGCGCGGTGAGCAGGATCGGCTTGAAGCGGACCGCGCCGGCCTCCAGCACCACCTCGCGAAGCGACTTGCCGTCTGCGCCGCTGTGCCGGATGAAATCGACCAGCAGGATCGAATTGCGCACGATGATGCCGGCCAGCGCGATGAAGCCGATCATCGAGGTCGCGGTGAACGGCGCCCCCAGCAGCCAGTGCCCGATCAGGATGCCGATCAGCGTCAGCGGGATCGGCGTCAGGATGACGAGCGGCAGACGAAAACTCCTGAACTGGGCGACGACCAGCACGTAGATGCCGAGGATGGCTGCACCGAAGGCGGCACCCATGTCGCGGAAGGTCACCCAGGTGATCTCCCATTCGCCGTCCCACAGCAGCGTGGGTCGCGACTCGTCCGCCGGCTGGCCGTGCAGGCTGATCGCGGGCTTCGGGAGCTTGCCCCAATCATGGGCCTCCACACGATCGGCAACCGCGAGCATGCCGTAAAGCGGCGCTTCGAAGCGCCCGGCGAGTTCGGCCATCACCATGTCGGCGAAGCGGCCGTCGCGGCGGAAGATCGTCGGCGAGCCCTCCTCCAGGGTCGCCTTCACGACCTGACCGAGCTCGACCACCGTCTTGCTGCCGGGCAACGTGTTGGCCGGCACTGGCGTCGAGGCCAGAGCCTCGTCCCAGACCAGATCGCGCTTTCCGAGATGCACTGCGATCTCGATCGGGTTGCGGTCCTCGCCGCGATGCGAATAGCCGATCGAGATGCCGCCGAACAGCGCCTGGATGGTGTCGTAGACGTCGCGCTGCTCGACGCCGAAGAACTCGAGCCGGTCTTGGTCGATCGAGAGCCGCAGCCGCGGCCGCTTCTCGCCGATGGAATCGTCGACGTCGACGATGAACGGCACTTCCGCGAACACCTTCTTCAGCTCGGCCGTGACCGCACGGCGCGTGGTCGCATCGGGACCGTAGACCTCGGCGAGCAGCGTCGACAGCACCGGCGGCCCGGGCGGCACCTCGACGACCTTGATGCTGGTGCCGGCGGGCGGGTCGAGCGCCTTCAGCTTCTCGCGCAGCTCGAGCGCGATCTCATGGCTTGCGCGCTTGCGCTCGCCGCGCGCGGTCAGGTTGACCTGTACCTCGCCGAGCTCGGGCCTCTGGCGCAAGTAATAATGCCGCACAAGGCCGTTGAAATTGAAGGGAGCGGGCGTGCCGGCGTAGGATTGCAGCGAGGTGACCTCCGGCAATTGCCGCGCGATCTCGGCCGCGCCGAACAGCGTGCGCTCGGTCGCTTCCAGGCTCGCTCCTTCCGGAAGGTCGACAACCACGGCGATTTCGGACTTGTTGTCGAACGGCAGCAGCTTGACCGTGACCGACTTAGTCGCAAACAGCGTCATCGACAGCAGCGTCGCGATGCCGACGCCGAGCAGGAATATCCAGGCCGACCGTTTGCTCCGCACGATCGGCGTGGCGAAGCGCCGGTAGAGCCGGCCGAGCCGGCCTTCGTCGTGCGCCGCATGCGCGGAGGCAACCTCGCCCTTCGGCGCGAGCTTGAGCATCAGCCAGGGCGCGACCACCATCGCGACGAAGAACGAGAACAGCATGGCCGCCGACGCGTTGGCCGGGATCGGCGCCATATAGGGGCCCATCAGGCCCGACACGAACAGCATCGGCAACAGCGCCGCGACCACGGTCAAGGTCGCCACGATGGTGGGATTGCCGACCTCCGCCACCGCCTCGATGGTCGCCTGCAGGCGCGGCCGGCCGTCGCGCATGCCCCAATGCCGCGCGATGTTCTCGACGACGACGATGGCGTCGTCGACGAGAATGCCGATGGAGAAGATCAGCGCGAACAGGCTGACGCGGTTGATGGTGTAGCCCATCAAATTGGCGGCGAACATCGTGAGCAGGATCGTCGTGGGAATCACGACGAAGGTCACCAGCGCCTCGCGCCAGCCAATCGCGATCGCGATCAGGACGACGATCGAGACGGTCGCGAGGCCCAGGTGGAACAAGAGCTCGTTGGCCTTCTCGTTGGCGGTCTCGCCGTAGTCGCGCGTCACCGTCACCTGGATATCTTCGGGGATCAGGCGCGACTTCAAGCCTTCGAGGCGTTTGGCGATGTTCTCGGAGACTACGACCGCGTTCGCACCGGCCCGCTTGGCCAGCGCCAGGCTGACGGCAGGCGTCCGCGCCCACTGCCCACCGGCCTCGCGCGAATCCGTCCAGACCCGATGCTCGACAGTGCTCGGCCCGACGACGACGGAAGCGACGTCCTTGACATAGACCGGCCGGCCGTCACGGCTCGTGATCAGCAATAGTCCGATGTCGGGAATGCCGGACAGCGTCTGCCCCGCCACGACGCTCCGCACGATGCCGGCATCGCGGACCTGCCCGGCCAGGAACGAGCGGTTGGCGTCCTTCACCTTGGCCACGAGCTGCTGCAGCGTGATCCCGAACAGCGATAGCTTCTCCGGATCGGGCTCGACCCGAATCTGTTGCGCCGCGCCGCCGGAGATGTAGGTCAGGCCGATGTCATCGACCTTCATCAGCTCCGCGCGCAGCTTGTCGGCGAGCTCGTAGATGTCCTTGTCGGTCCAACGGCTGGCGGCTTCCGGCTTCGGCGACAGCGTGAGCACCGTCACCGCGACGTCGTTGATGCCCCGGCCTACGATCAGCGGCTCCGGGATGCCGACGGGAATGCGGTCGAGATTGGCGCGGATCTTCTCGTGCACCCTGAGGATGGCATCCTCGAACTTGGTGCCGACCAGGAACCGCGCGGTGACCATCACGCGGTCGTCCTCGGTCTGGCTATAGACGTGCTCGACGCCGTCGATGCCCTTGACGATCGATTCCAGCGGCTTGCTCACCAGTTCCACCGCGTCGGGCGCGCGCAGGCCGTCGGCATTGACGCGGATGTCCACCATGGGGACGCTGATCTGCGGCTCTTCCTCGCGCGGGATCACCACGACCGCGATCAGCCCCACCACGAGCGCCCCGATCAGGAACAGCGGCGTCAGCGGCGATGCGATGGTCGACCGGGTCAACCGTCCTGACAGACCGAGATTCACGGCCGCACCAATTGGTCACCGGCCTGGATGCCCGAGAGGATCTCGAGCCCGTCGGGGAGCGAAGGCGTCGGCATGTCGCGGCCGCGCTGCACGGGCACGTCGATCGTCTCGTTGCCTTTCCGGAGCTGGACGTAGTCGATTCCGAACCGCGTCGTCACATAGCTGGACGGAATGACGAAGGCCGGCCGCGCGCCGCCGGCGATCCAGACCCGCAAGCGATCGCCGACGAAATATTCGCCGAGCCCCTCGACGGTCGCGTCCGCAATGACGCGCCCCTCCTCGATCTGGGGATAGACGAGGTCGATCACGCCCCGTTTCGAAGCTTCTCCCCCCAGCTCCGCGCCATCGACGCGGACCCTGTCGCCGGCCTTCAAGGAGCGCGCGTGGCGCTCCGGCACGCGCAGCCGCAACTTGAAATTCTGCTCGGCGACCGTCACGATCGGGTCGCCGGCGAGCACGACGGACCCCAGGGTGATCAGCCGCTTCAACACGCGCCCGTCCGCGGGCGCGAGCACCTGTCCCTGGTTGAGCTGCTCGTTGATGACGGCACGCTCCGCAGTCCTGGCGCGCAGGCCGTTGTCGGCGACGTTGAGCGCCGTGCGCTGCTCGTCGAGCTTGACGCGCGGCAGAATACCGCGCTCGACCAGTCCTTCGGTCCGGGTGAAGTCGAGCTGCGCCTGCCTGGCCTGGGCCTGCAGCGCCTCGATCTGCGCATCGAGCGATTTCATCTGCAGGACCAGCTTCTCGTCGCCGATCGCCGCGATGACCTGGCCTGCGGTGACGCGATCGCCTTCCCGCACCTTGAGCTGAACGACGGTCCCGCCGATGCGGCCGCGCGCGGGAACCACGCTGATGCTCTCGACGGTCGCGAAGACGGCCTTCTCGTCGCTGACCGTCTGCTGCGCAACGGTCAGCGTTCCCGCGGCGGCAGCGGACCCCGCCGGTACTCCGATCGCCGCCCACGCGGCCAGAAGCCCCAGGCGCGCCAGATATTGCAAAGGACACATTCGTGTCGTCATCGGTTCATCACACCGCGCCGCGGTGCCCTCTCATTTCATCGACATCGGGCGAAGGCGCGTTGATCTCGCGCAAGGCGCGCCCTCCCGCCCACTCCTAAGCTTCACCTCGTCCTTGCGGACTTCGGCGCGCAAAACACCTGGTAAAGCGTCTTCAGGATCTCGCGGGCCGGCTCGCTGGCGATCGAATAGAAGATCGTCTGCGCATCGCGCCTGGCGGCGACCAGGCCATCCTTGCGAAGGAGCGCAAGATGCTGGGAGACCGTGGAGTCGCGCAGGCTCAGGAACTCGGCCAGCTCGCCGACCGACCGCTCACCGTCGATCAACTGGCAGATGATGAGAAGACGGTGACGGTTCGAGAGCGCCTTGAGCAACTCGCTCGCCTGGTCCGCCGCCCGCTCCATGATCTCGCTATTTATTTTCATACTTGCGTATATACGCAATTGCGAATATATAGTCAAGCGCTGCACGACAACCGGCACAGAACCGGTGAAGCGGCCTGATCCAACGGAGGAACCCATGGCGGAAGTTGTCGTAGTCGGAGCCGGTCTGAGCGGAACGCTGATGGCCTATGAATTACTACCCCAGTTGCGAAAGGAGGACCGCCTCAGCGTCATCTCGCAAGGCGCGGTCTATCATTTCGTGCCTTCGAATCCCTGGGTGGCCGTCGGCTGGCGCAAGCGCGAGGAGATCGAGATCGATCTCGCGGACATCATGAAACGCAAGGGCGTGCGGCTGCTGACGCAGGGCGCAAAGCGCGTCCACCCGGAGGAGAACCGTATCGAGCTCGGCGACGGCACCTCGATCGACTATGATTATCTGGTCGTCGCGACCGGTCCCGAACTTGCCTTCGACGAAATCCCGGGCCTCGGGCCGCAGGGCCATACCCAGTCGATCTGCCACGTCGATCACGCCGCGCATGCCCGCGACGCCTTCGAGCAGCTCGCGGCCAATCCCGGCCCGGTCGTGATCGGCGCCGTTCAGGGCGCCTCCTGCTTCGGCCCGGCCTACGAGTTCCTCTTCATCCTGGAGACCGAACTGCGCCGCCGCAAGCTGCGCGACCGGGTGCCGATGACGTTCGTCACCTCGGAGCCGTATATCGGCCACCTCGGTCTCGACGGCGTCGGGGATACCAAGGGTCTCCTGGAAAGCGAGATGCGGGAGAAGCACATCAAGTGGATCACCAACGCCCGCATCGACAACGTCGCCCCCGGCCTGATGACGGTGGAGGAGTTTTCCGACGACGGCACGTCCCGCAAGGCTCATGAGCTGCCATTCGTCTATTCGATGATGTTGCCCGCCTTTCGCGGCGTCGAGGCGGTGCGCGGCATCGAGAAGCTGACCAATCCGCGCGGCTTCGTCATCGTCGACAAGCACCAACAGAACCCCACCTTCCCCAATGTCTTTGCCGTCGGCGTCTGCGTCGCGATTGCGCCGGTCGGCGCGACACCGGTACCGGTGGGCGTCCCCAAGACCGGCTTCATGATCGAATCCATGGTGACGGCGACCGCGATGAACATCGGCGCCCTGCTCCGCGGCAAGGCGCCGACGGCGCAGCCGACCTGGAACGCGATCTGCCTCGCCGACTTCGGCGATTCCGGCGTCGCCTTCCTCGCGCAGCCGCAGATCCCGCCGCGCAACGTCAATTGGTCCTCCAAGGGCGAATGGGTGCACCTCGCCAAGGTCGCGTTCGAGAAATACTTCCTGCGCAAGATGCGGCGCGGCGAGAGCGAGCCGTTCTACGAGCGCTTCGTTCTCGACAAGCTGAACATCGCCAAGCTCAAGGAGGTCCGAACCGGCACCTGAGCACGACACGCCATTCCGGCGCGATGGATGCGCGCAGCATCCGTCGCCTGGACCGAAACCAACCTGACCTGTTCGAAAGTAGAAGGAGCCTGCCATGAATGTCGATAGAGCCGTCCTCGCCTTTGCGGGGTTCGTCGTCCTGCTCGGTCTCGCACTGGGCACCTATGTGAATGCGTATTGGTACCTGCTGACGGCGTTCGCCGGGCTGAACATGTTGCAGGCCTCGTTCACGGGCTTCTGCCCGGCAGCGATCGTGTTCAGGAAGCTGGGCCTGAGCAGCGGCTGCGCGTTCTCCTGAACACGCGCGGATGCAGCCAGTGATGCGGGGGAATTTGCCATGACCGACGACACCTTCATCGAGGGGCCTCTCTACGAGAAGCGCAGGAAGGTCTATCCGCAATCGGTCCACGGGCCGTTCCGCCGCATCAAATGGGCGATCCTGTGCGTCACGCTCGGGATCTATTATCTCTTGCCGTTCGTGCGCTGGAATCGCGGCCCCGGCTTGCCCGACCAGGCCGTGCTGATCGACTTGCCGCATCGCCGCTTCTATTTCTTCTTCATCGAGCTGTGGCCGCAGGAGGTGTATTACTTCACCGGTCTGCTCATCATCGCGGCGATGGCACTGTTCCTGATGAACGCGGTCGCGGGGCGACTGTGGTGCGGCTATTTGTGCCCGCAGACCGTGTGGACCGACTTGTTCTACGCCGTCGAGCGCTGGGTCGAAGGCGACCGGCGCGAGCGCATGCAGGGCGACAAGCGCTACTGGACGTTCGACCACATCCGAAAGGTGGCGCTGAAGCATTTTCTCTGGATCATGATCGCCTGGTGGACCGGCGGCGCCTGGGTGCTGTATTTCGACGACGCGCCGACGCTGGTGAAGGAGCTCGCCACCTTCCAGGCCCCGTTCATCGCCTATCTCTGGATCGGCATCCTGACCGCGACGACCTACGTCTTCGCCGGCCACGCCCGCGAGCAGATGTGCATCTACATGTGCCCGTGGCCGCGCATCCAGGCAGCCCTGACCGACGAATGGGCGCTCAACGTCACCTATCGCCGCGACCGCGGCGAGCCGCGCATGTCGGTGAAGAAAGCGGAAGCTGCCCGCGCCCATGGCGATTTCGCCGGCGATTGCGTCGACTGCCACCAATGCATCAACGTCTGCCCGACCGGCGTCGACATCCGCCACGGCATCCAGCTCGGCTGCATCCAGTGCGGCCTGTGCATCGACGCCTGCGACAACGTCATGCAAGAGATCGGACGGCCCAAGGGCCTGATCGGCTACGACACCGACATCAACATGCAGCGCCGGCGCGACGGCGAGCCGCCGATCTATCGCATCGTCCGCGCGCGCACGCTGATCTATACCGCAGCCATTGCCATCGTCGGCACCATCATGGTCTACACCCTCGCCACACGCGCGACCATGGACGTCAACGTGCTGCACGAGCGCAATCCGCTGTTCGTTCAGCTCTCGGACGGCGGGGTCCGCAACGATTACACCGTGCGCATTCTCAACAAGGGCGCACAGCGATCGTTTGCGATCGAGGTCTCCGGACTGCCCGGCGCGAGCATTCGGGTTGCCGGCATCGAAGCCGCCCCCGGTGGCAAGCCCGTCGTCGAGGTCGGGCAGGACCAGACCCGCGAGGTCAGGCTGTCGGTGCAGGTCGGGCCCGCCGATCTGCCGAAGAGCTCGCGCGATCTCGAGGTTGCGATCACCGATACCGCCAGCGGCGGACGGGCGAGCGCCCGTGATCACTTCCTGCCCGGCGACAAATAGGGATCTGCGTTGAGCATCCGGCACCGGATGCTCAACGAGACGTTAACATTACCGTTCGAATTGAAGCGGCGCGCCAACGGTATTTTCCAATCTTTGCGCTAAGCATGGCCACGTGACGCGGCCTTTGCCCGCGTGAACGGACGAGGGGACGTGGTCGACATCGCGCAGCAGGCAGCGATCCATGCGGCATCGAGAACGGATGCCATGGCGGCGCGCGTCCCGCTCATTGCGATCGATCCCGGCCAGTGGCGCGCGCTCGCGCAGCGGGCGATCGAGCCGAACGGATATTATTTGCCCGCCTGGGAGCTCGCGGTCAGCGCAACCGCGCGCGGCCGCAGCTCAGCCTCGGCGCTGCCCGCATTCGACGGCTCTTCGACGCGGCTGATCGGGCTGATGCCTGTGGTCTCGCTGTGGCACGCGCTCAAAATTCCCCTGCCCGCGCTGGTGAGCGCGCATCCCTACGGCACGCTGTGCAGCCCGCTGATCGACCGCGACGCCCCGATCGAGGCGGCCGCGCGGCTGTTGCAGCGGGCCCGCGAGGCCGGCGCGCGTGCGCTCGTGCTGAACGACGTCGCGCTCGACGGCGCCGCGATGACTGCGCTCAAGCAGGTCCTGAGCCGCGACGGCCTGAAGCCGCGCGTGCTGTCCTCCTACATGCGCGCCAGCCTTGATGCGACACAGGATGACGAAACGCTGCTGCGCGACGCACTCGGCGCCAAGAAGCTCAAGGAGCTGCGCCGACAACGCCATCGCCTCGAAGAGCACGGCCCTGTTACGTTCGACGTCGCACGCAGGCCTGACGAGATCAGACCCGCGCTCGAAACGTTCCTGCAGCTCGAGGCCAGCGGCTGGAAGGGCAAGCGCGGCACTGCGCTGGTGCAGCATGCGGGCGATGCGACCTTCATCCGCCGAGCCGTCCCGGCGCTGGCGGAGACTGCGCAGTGCGAGATCATCACGCTTCGCGCCGGCACGACACCAGTGGCCGCCGGCATCGTGCTGCGCCATCAGGACCGCGCCTTTTTCTTCAAGCTCGGCATCGACGAGCGCTTCGCAAGATATTCGCCGGGCGTGCAGCTCACAATCGAGCTCACCCGCCATCTCTGCGCCGATCCCGCCATCGCCAGCGCGGATTCCACCGCCAGCGCCGATCACCCCATGATCAACCCGATCTGGCGCGGGCGTTTTGCGGTCGGCGACGTGCTGATCCCGCTGCGGCGGCACGATCCGGTCGTGGCGCTGGTGCACGGGGCGTTGGTCGGCCTCAACGCCGCGCACGAAAGCGCGCGGCGCCTGGTCCGCCGGCTCCGCAAATAAGGGAAGCTACTCCGCCGCCTGCGCGTTGATCTCCGCGGAGACCTGGCGGATGGCGCGCGCGAGCAGGTTCGGATCCTGCGCGCCGGAGACGGCGTATTTCTGCGCGAAGACGTAGGTCGGCACGCCCGAGATTCCCTTCTCGGCGGCTTCCTGCGCGTCGGCCGAAACGCGCGCGACGTCTTCGTCGGTGGCAAGGCGCCGGCGCACGTCCTCGGCATCGAGGCCGACATCGGCGGCCGCCTGCACCAGCACGTTCACATCGGTGAGATCGCCGCCGTCGCGGAAATACAGCTCCATCAGGCGCTGCTTCATCTCGGGCGCCTTGCCGATCGCTTCCGCCCACAGGATGAGGCGATGGCAGTCGGTGGTGTTGGGCTGACGCGCCACCAGCTCGGGCTTGTAGAGCAGGCCCTCCTCGCTTGCGGCCGCAACGACGCGCCCGGCAATGCCCTTATAGGCCTCGACCGAGCCGAACTTCTGGGTGAGATAGGCCTCGCGGCTGATGCCCTCGCGCGGCACCCAGGGATTGAGGAAGAACGGGCGGAAATTGAGCTTGACCGGGACGTCTGGCACGAGCGCCAGCGCGCTCTCGATCCGGTGCTTGCCGATATAGCACCAGGGGCACACCACGTCGGAGACGACGTCGATCTGGAGCGGTTTCAGCGTGCTCATGTCAGGCGCCTCCTTCGGGCGATCAAGGTTGGCCCAAAGATAAGCCGAAGCCGCTCGGAGGCAAGGGCGCCAAGGGCTCCAGGTCAAGGGCTCTAGGTCAAGGGCTCTAGGTCATGGCTGCCGCGATCTGCCTCAGCCGCTCTGCGGTGCGCTCGTCGGCCGGGAAGAAGGTCTCCAGCGCCAGCTCCGACAGGGTGATATCGACGGGCGTGCCGAACACCATGGTGGTGGAGAAGAAACTTAGTATCTCCCCGCCGTGGCGCAGCTTGAACGGGATCGCGACATTGTCGCTCGACAGCGGCCCCGCGCGCGCCGGGATGGGGTAGCTCTTGAGATCGTTGTAGAGCTTGATCAGCTCAGGATCGGCCGTCACTTCGCACTGCCGGTGCAGACGCTCCAAAAGGTGGCCGCACCACTCCGCGAGATTGACCGTGCGCGGCGCCAGTGCCTCGGGATGAAAGGCGAGCCGCAGCACGTTGAAGGGCTGACCGAGCAGCCGCTGCGGAATGCCGTCGAGCAGCGGCGCCACCATGCGGTTGGCCGACACCAGGTTCCAGTGCCGGTCCACCGCGAGCGCGGGATTGGGCTCATGCGCCCTCAGCACGAGATCGATCGCCTGGCGGGCTGATTTCAAGGCCGGGTCCTCCAGCTGGCGCTGCGGAAACGCCGGCGCGTAGCCGGCCGCGACCAGCAGCACGTTGCGTTCGCGCAAGGGCACGTCGAGACGCTCGGCGAGCCGCAGCACCATGTCGCGCGAGGGCGCGGCGCGGCCGGTCTCGACGAAGCTGAGGTGACGCGCCGATATTTCGGCCTCGCCCGCGAGATCGAGCTGGCTCATGCGGCGGCGCTGCCGCCATTCGCGCAAATGGTCGCCGATGTGAACCGGCTGGCTGCGGTCGGCCTGCGCCGTGGATGCATGTGCGTTCATGACCAGAAACCTAGCATGCGGATTTCGGCCCTTCCATTACCCGCGAGGTAATCGAATTGGCGCGCCGGCGCGCGCATCTTCATCGGCGACAGGAGATGACCATGATCGCGCTGCTGCTCTACCGGACCGTCGCAGACCACCTTGTTCCCTGGGCCATGGCCTTCGCAACGCGGATGCTGGCGCGCAGCCTCAACATGCCCGAGCCGCTGGTGCACTCGACCGGCGACTATGTGCTCGCGCAGGTCACGGCCTTCGAGCACGGCGTCGGCAGGAGCCTCTGTCCGTTCCGCCTCGCCCGCCTGGTCCGCGCCTGGTGGCGCGGACGGCACTGAGTTTCACCCCGAGCCCACCCCAACCACGGAGACCTCCGATGATCGACACTTCCACCTTCCTGCGCCGCGCGCTGCTTGCCGATGCCATCTTCAGCGGCGTCGCCGCCCTCGGCTTCAGCTTCGGCGCGAGCGCGTTCGCGACGCTGTTCAACCTGCCGGAAGCGCTGCTGCGCGAGACCGGCCTGTTCCTGATCGCCTACGCCGCGCTGGTCGGCTGGCTGGCGTCACGCGCCTCGGTGGCGAAGGCGCTCGTGCTGCTGGTCGTGATCGGCAATGCGGCCTGGACGGTCGGCAGCATTGCGCTGCTGCTCTCGGGCGCGGTGTCGCCGAACCTTGCCGGCGAGCTCATGGTCGTGGCGCAGGCGATCGCCACCGGCGTGTTCGCCGAGCTGCAATATGTGGGATTGCGAAGAAGCGCGAGTGCGGTGGCGGCGTGAGGCCCGGGCTTGGCCGCGCATCATTCGCGGCCATCGCCTGCGACTACGCCCTCGCCCGGCCGACCTTGCCGGCGAAGTGCTTGCCGTTCAGCTTCTTCTTTTTTGCCGTGCTTTTCGTGCCCGCCTTCTTGGCCTTGGCTTCCGTGCGCGCCTTCACCTTGGCGCGCTCGGCCCGCGCCTCGGCGCGCAGCTTCTTGCGCTTCTTCTCGCAAGACTCGCACTTGCAACCGATCGGCTTCAGATAGGCTTTGAAATAGTCGGTGCCGTAATCATAGTTGATCTCGTCACCCGGCTCGATGTTCCTGATGGCGCGGATGAAGACCTTGCGCTCGCGCGGCCGGACGTCGGACTCGGCGTTGGGCCGGCAGGAATGGTTGATGTAGCGGGCCAGATTCTTGCGCACCGAACCGTCGATGGTCCAGCGGCCGTTGAGCTCGAACAGGTACTTGTTCTCGATGTCGTCCTGCTCGGGGATCCGCGAATCCAGGATCGGTCCGTAATAGCGGATGATCCGGGTGCCCTTCTTGATCGGCTTGGTGGCGAAGAGGCCGAGTCCGGTCTTGGAGCGGCCGACGCGGTAGGGTTTTTGCGAGGAGATGGCTGGCATGATCAAGTAAAGGAGGACGCGAACGAGGCTGGAGGAGCCCAAGCGAAGCCGCTCTTCTAGAACGATTCCGCGCCGCTGTCAGGTCTATCCCACCCCTGTTTGAACCTTGCCCACAATGAAGACGTCTGATGGTACGGAGTTCCCAGCGATCGAAGCCCTCATGATGACCCGCATCACCTGCACAGGCCTGGCTGTCTTGATGATTTGCATCGGTCTGAACAGCGCCGGCGCCCAATCCGTGGGCAGCACCTACACCTCGGCGGCGCCAAAGGATTGCCGCCAGATCGGCAAGCCCAGCGAGCTCGACGGCAGCACGACGCGCAGCTGCCCGGGCAAGGACGGCCTTCTGGTGCTGATCGCCGAGGACGATCTTCGCGAAATCGTCTCGATCGGCCGCAATCGCAGGCAAGCAGCCGAGGAACCGGCAGCCAAGGTCTGGTTCGCACCGTTCAATTCGTCGGAGACCACGATCGAATGGCGCGCCGTGGGCGCAAAGCCGTTCGCGATCATCCAGCGCTGGCACATCGCCGACAATGCCGATCCCGACAAGCAGGGCCGGCCGAACACCAAGGCTATGCTGGTCGTGACCCGGCTGCCGCCGGGCCCGGTCTGTCACGTCGCCTATGTCGATGCGATCGCCAACCCCGCCGCCAATGAGCTTGCGCGCAAGGCCGCGGACGATTTCGCCCGCGGCTTCATGTGCGGCAAGGACGAGGTGAAGATCATCGGCACGCGCGGCCGCGCCGTCGAGCTTGCGACGATGCGGTAGCGTTGCCTTCGTGCCAGGCGATCAGGGGCCGGGCAGCTTCCCCGCCACCGGCGCCATCAGCATCGCCTCCATTAGCCGCTCGGCCGTCGTTCCCTCAGGCAGACGTCCCAAGATATCCTCGAGCCGTCCGTCGAGCAGCAGCATGGTGAAGCCATGCACCATCGACCAGGCACGTGCGATCGCGGCCCCCTGGCTCAGCGTCAGCGCGTCACCGCTGATCTGCTCCTGCCGCATCATGCCGATCGCATTCGCGAGCCCGGCGAAGGAGGCTTCGGCCGCCTCGTGCAGCGAGGGCCTGGAATAGTCCAGGCGCTCGGTACGGAACATGATGCTGTACATGCCGGGATGGGCTTGCGCGTAGGCGACGTAGGCCTTGGGCCGCGCCAGCGCGGCTTCGAGCGGCGTGGTGGCGGCACCGCAGGATGCCGCCATCGCCGCGTTGAACTGGCGGAAGCCGACGGCCGCGAGTTCGCTGAGCAGGCCGGTGAGATCACCGAAATGGTGGGTGGGTGCGGCATGGGAGACGCCCGCCTCCCGCGCCACTGCGCGCAAGGTGAGGCCGGCGAGTCCGTCGCGCTCCAGCACCCGTTCGGCAGCCTGCAGCAGCGCCTCGCGCAAGGCACCGTGGTGATAGGGCGTCTCGGACTTCGCGCTCGCCGCGCCACGCCTTGGGCGCGATGCCGCAGGCGAATTCGTCTTTCTGGGGGCACGCGCGCGTCGCGCCGTTTCGCTCTTGGTATCGGTCTTGGTGTCGATCTTGGCCATTTGCAAGCTATATGACGCAATATTGACAGTGTAAAGATTTCGCTTGACCGATGCGGCAATCGGCGCTATCCGATCTTTACGATGTAAAGATAGGGAGAGATACGCCGTGCAGCACGACGCCGTCGCCGAGCGCCGCAACAACATCGCGCCGATCCCGTTCGAAGCGGACGCGCCATTCCTGAAGATCATCGGCGAATTGCCGCGCGAGCTGAACGGCACGCTCTATCGCAACGGTCCCAATCCGCAGTTCGATTCCCCCGGCGCCCATTGGTTCGTCGGCGACGGCATGCTGCACGCGTTCCACCTCGACAATGGGCGCGCCAGCTACCGCAACCGCTGGGTCCGCACGCCGAAATGGCTCGCCGAGCACGACGCCGGCCGCGCCTTGTTCGGCGGCTTCGGCCGCAAGCTGCCGGATGCGCCGACTGATCTCACCGACGGCGGCGTCGCCAACACCAACATCATCTTCCATGCCGGCAAGCTGCTGGCGCTGGAAGAGGCGCATCTGCCGACCGAGATCGAGCCGGGCACGCTGGCGACGCGCGGCTATCACAACTACCAGGGCCGCGTCGCCGGCAGCTTCACGGCGCATCCGAAGATCGATCCCGTCACCGGCGAGCTCGTGTTCTTCGGCTACAACGCCGCAGGTCCGTTGACCCCTGCCCTCTCCTACGGCTCGATCGATGCCTCCGGCAAGGCGACCCGCTTCGAGCGGTTCGAGGCGCCCTATGCCAGCATGGTGCACGACTTCATCGTCACCGCGAACCATGTGCTGTTTCCGATCCTGTCGATCACCGGCAGCATGGAGCGCGCGATGCGCGGGCAGCCGCCCTACGCCTGGGAGCCGGACAAGGGCGCCTATGTCGGCGTGATGAAGCGGAGCGGCACCGCAAAGGACATCGTCTGGTTTCGCGGTGAAGCCTGCTACGTCTTCCACATCATGAACGCGTGGGAGGACGACAACCGCATCATCGCCGACGTCATGCAGTTCGAGGAAGCACCGCTGTTTCCGCATCCCGACGGCCGGCCGACCGATCCGGACAAGTCGCGCGCCCGGCACTGCCGCTGGACCTTCGATCTCTCAGGCAATACCGACCGCTTCCAGCAGACCTATCTCGACGATCTCACCGGCGAATTCCCGCGCATCGACGACCGCCACGCCGGGCTGAAGAACCGTCACGGCTGGTACGCCTGCGCCAATCCGAAACTGCCGATGTTCGGCGCGCTCTCCGGCGTCGTCCATGTCGACGGCAACGGAAGACGTCTCGGCCATTATCTGCTGCCCGCCGGCGACACCATCTCCGAACCGGTGTTCGTCGAGCGATCCAAGGATGCGGTCGAAGGCGATGGCTGGCTGCTCGCCGTGGTCTGGCGGGCGCGGGAGAACCGCAGCGACCTCGCGGTGTTCAACGCCACCGATATCGAAGCGGGCCCCGTCGCGCTGGTGCAGCTCGGCCATCGCGTGCCCGACGGCTTTCACGGCAATTGGGTGGGTGCGCAGTAGCTCCCCTCATTCCGCGGCGCGCCACTTGGCGCGCCCGGAGCCACAGCACGGACGTGTCACCAAAGAGGCCCGTATGCAGATGCCCTCAATCACCGCAGACCTCCTCGCCATCCTCGCCATGGTCTGCGCCGCGCTCACGCTCGAGGTGGTCCATCTGCGGCGGAGCGGCCAAGTCATCTTCAACGGCATCTTCAACGGCGGCATCCTGCTCGCCCTCGGCCTCGCGATCGCCTGCGCGCTCCCCATTCTGTCGCGCCTGCCCTGGGCGGAATTGGCCGACGAGGCGTCCGACCAAGCCGTTGCGGCACTTCAACTTTTACATGCCGCCTACATCATTTTGACACTGTAAAGATTTCGCTTGACCCAGCCTCGCCTCTGACCTATTGATCTTTACATCGTAAAGATCGGCCTGACCGAGGTAGGCAATGGCGATTTTCCTGATCCTTGCGCCCTACGGCGCTTACAGCTTCCTGATGCTGGTGACGTCGGCCGCGATGAGCGTGTTCGTGGCCTCCGCGATCTGCCTCGCCACCGTCGCCATCGATGTGGCGCGCGGGCGCTCGGTGAAGACCCTGGCCGCGGGCTCGGCGATCGTGTTCGCCGCAATCGGCCTCTACCTGGCGCTGCTCGACCCGCAGCTCGGCACGCTCGGCGTCAAGCTGTCGGTCGATATCGGCATCTTCGTCATCTCGCTCGGCTCGCTGCTGGTCCGCCGTCCCTTCACGCTGCAATATGCGCTGGAATCAGTGCCGGCCGAGACCGCGGCGATGCCCGGCTTTCTCACCGCCAATTACGTCATCACCGGCGCCTGGACCGTGGCCGCGCTGTTGATGGCGGCCGGCAATCTTGTGCTGCTCTACGTCCCCGGCCTGCCGCTCTGGTCGAGCCTTGCGGTCGCCTTCGCCGCCCGCAACAGCGCGATTTACTTCACAAAATGGTATCCCGAGTATCGCCAGATCAAGTACGGTACGCCCGCCCGCGCATTGCCCAACGCCCGCTGAACAGGATTGACGATGAAGGACGTATTCGCCCGCCTCGCCTCCGATCTCTTCTCCGCCATCGTCTTCCTGGTCGTCTATCTCGTCACCGACAACGTCATCCTGGCGACCTCGGTGGCAGTGGCCGGCGCGATCGCGCAGGTGATCTACGCCCGCATCAAGGGGCAGCAACTCAATTACATGACGTATGCGAGCCTCGCGCTCGTCGTCGGACTGGGCGCGGTCACGCTGCTGACCAATGATCCCCGCTTCATGATGGCAAAGCCTTCGATCGCGCATTTCGCCATCGGCGCGATCATGCTCAAGCGCGGTTGGATGCTGCGCTACATGCCGCCGATCGTCGTCGAGACCGTTCCGGAATACGTGACGGCCGCGGGCTATGCCTGGGCGGTGCTGATATTCGTGATCGGCGTCGGCATGATCGTCGTCGCCTCCACGGGCGATCTGAAGCTGTGGGCGTTCTACCTCACGGTGGTCGCCGGGGGCGCCAAGATTCTCGCCTTCGCCGTGCAGTATGTCGTGCTCCGGCTCATCGTCACCAGCCGCCGTCGCGCCGCCGCCCGCGCTTAAATGCTCTATCGGAGGGTTAGGCAGGAGTTGCGAGTTGGGTTATAGGCTCGCTCGGACTGACCGCGGATCGTCGCGGTCCGCCAGAATTTTGGGAGACGCGAATGGCCGTGGACGGCACCTGGACTCTGACCACGACGACGCCGATGGGCGAGCGCCAGACGACCCTGAGCCTCAAGGCCGCGGGCGGCACGCTCACGGGCACGCAGAGTGCGGAAGGTAATACCACCGAAATTTTCGACGGCACCGTCTCTGGCGACAATGTCTCCTGGAAGGTCTCGATCGACAAACCGATGCCGCTCACGCTCGAATTCACCGGCACCGTCTCCGGCGACAGCATCAGCGGCGAGATGGGCATCGGCCCGATGGGCAGCTTCCCGTTCTCGGGCGCCCGCGCGTAAGGCCGCAGCACATGCGCGTGCTTCGTCTCATCGCGGCGACGATGCTCTGCGTCGCGACGCAAGCGGCGCGCGCGGATGATACCGAACCGGCGTGGCGCGCAAGCGCGCTCGCCATGGTGCCGGCAGGCTATGTCGCCGGCACAGCTTATCGGACTGATGGCTCGACGGGATATCTCGCCGTCTATCCGGCGCCATCGAACGATCCGAAAACACCGGCAAGCGTGTTCGCTGCGCGCCAGGCCCTCGTGGTCAAGCTGACACCGGATGCGACACACGCAGTTTCCGCCGAGTTGAAGCCGCGCGCGGAGCCAGATCCGGACAATGACGAGACCGATTTCGCCAAGCTGCACGCCGATCTCGCCGCGAAGCGCACGACGCTGCCCGATGGCACCGAGCCCTGCAGTCTCGGCGCCTGGTCCATCGACAAGGACCCCGCTGGGCTCAACGTGCGCGCCGAGCCGTCGGCGACAGCGCGTGTGCTCGGCACACTGCCGCCGCCCTACCGCTTGAAGTTGGGAGGCGCTGAGAACACGCCCGATGGCGGCTGGCTCACCGAATTCCGCATCATCGGCTTCAAGAGCGGCTGGTTTCTGATCGAAGGCGCCAAGCCGCCGGGCAAGGACTACGAGGACGAGAAGAGATATCCGCGCAGCGCGCCCAAACCCTATGCCGGGCGCGGCTGGGTCGCCTCCAACAAGGTCGGCGCGAGCTACGCCAACGGCTATACGCGCGCCGGCGGGCTGTTCCAGGCGCCCTTCGTCGATGCCAAATGGATGCCGGCCCAGCGCGAGCTCGGCGGCCCGATCGACGGTGACGGCGGCCCGAAGCGCCTCTTCGCCTGCAGCGGCTTCTGGGGTCTGGTCGAGAGCCATGACGGCGTCCGCGGCTGGTGGCGCGCGCTGTGCTCGAACCAGGTCACGAACTGCAGCTGAGAAGAGAGCGCTCCGCGACATTCTCGCCCTTGCCTTCTTCACAATTGGGGATTGTATTTGAGCATTGCACCCGGGAGGGAAAAATGCCGTACATCACGCATGCATTTCATCGACCACTGACGGCCGCGTTCGTTTGCGTATTGCTGGGGGCAACGATCTCAGCCGCACGCGGTGAATCGTTGCCGCCGAAGATTCCTCCGGAGGCGACCGCCTGGAAGCCCGCCTCGATCTTCGAGAAGGACGACAAGGACGACAAGTTCAAGGATCAGCCGCGCATGAATTTGAGCGGAGCGGCGTGCGTGCCAACCACGCCGAAGTTCACGTCGTGCCTGATTGCCAATGACGAGAAGAAATATGCGCAGTTCTTCTCGATCGAAGGCAACGTCCTCGTTCCCCGGAAGCTCATCCGGCTTTCGGATGACGACAAGGATGCCGATGCCGAAGGCGTCGCGTATGAAAAGGGCTTCTTCTATGTGACCGGCTCGCACGGCCGAAGCCGCAAGAGCGACAAGGAGAATCTGTCGAGCTATGTCGTGTTTCGGATTGCCGTGGATCCGCAAACCGGCGTTCCCAAGACCGAACCCAACGCCAAGAAGGTCGATGGCGTGGAGTCGAGCGCGCGGATGCGCGAGGTCATTGAAAAGGACGAACACGTCAAAGCAAAATTCAACAAGCCGCTTTCGGAAGGCGGGGTCAATATCGAAGGGATTGCGGTCAGGAACGGCCGCATGTACTTCGGATTGCGAGGACCGTCGCTGGAGCAACAGGCCTTCGTTCTCAGCGTCAATGCGGACGCGCTCTTCACCAAGCTCGATGATCTCAAGCCGGAGCCGACCCCGCTAAAGCTGGGGGAGAACACCGGGATACGCGACCTTGCCGTGGTGAACGACGGCATCTTGATCCTCGCAGGCCCGACACGGGACGAAGAGGTTCCCTATACGGTCTGGTTATGGGATGGCAGCAGCAAGACGGCAAAGCCGCTCGCTACGCTCGACCTCAGCACGGTCACAGCGGGCGCCAAAGCCGAGATTTTGGTTCCTCTCGAGGAAGACGCAGCGAGCATTCGCGTCCTCGTGATGTTCGACAGCGCGGAAAATGGCGGTGCCGTCTCGTTCAACGTCAAGCGCTGAGGGCACGCTCCATAGATCGTCCGCCGGTTCAGGAACCGGCGGACGACGCAGGACCTGACTAGCCCAGGTTCAACTCCTTGAAGAAGTCGTTGCCCTTGTCGTCGATGATGATGAAGGCGGGGAAGTCGACGACCTCGATGCGCCAGATCGCTTCCATGCCGAGCTCGGGATATTCGAGCACCTCGACCTTCTTGATGCAGTGCTCGGCAAGGTTCGCCGCGGCGCCGCCGATCGAGCCGAGATAGAAGCCGCCATATTTCTTGCAGGCCTCGCGCACGGCCGGCGCACGGTTGCCCTTGGCCACCATCACCATCGAGCCGCCAGCGGCCTGGAACTGGTCGACGAAGGAATCCATGCGGCCCGCCGTGGTCGGACCGAACGCACCGGAGGCGTAGCCCTCGGGCGTCTTGGCCGGGCCGGCGTAGTAGACCGGGTGGTTCTTGAAGTAATCCGGCAACGGCTCGCCCTTCTCCAGCCGCTCGCGCAGCTTGGCGTGGGCGCTATCGCGCGCGACGATCATGGTGCCGGTCATCGAGACCCGGGTCTTGATCGGATGCTTGGAGAACGTCGCCAGAATGTCCTTCATGGGCTGGTTGAGGTCGATCTTGACGACCTCGCCGCCGAGCGCCTGCTCGACCTGCGGCAGGTATTGCGCCGGGTTGTGCTCGAGCTCCTCGAGATAGACGCCGTCCCTGGTGATCTTGCCGAGCACCTGGCGGTCGGCCGAGCACGACACGCCAAGGCCGATTGGCAGCGAGGCCCCATGACGCGGCATGCGGATCACACGCACGTCGTGGCAGAAATACTTGCCGCCGAACTGCGCGCCGACGCCGAGTGACTGCGTCATCTTGTGGATTTCCTTCTCCATCTCGACGTCGCGGAAGGCGTTGCCGTCGGGCGAGCCGTGGGTCGGCAGCGCATCGAGATAGCGGGCGGAAGCGA
The DNA here is from genome assembly GCF_036247965.1 of Bradyrhizobium sp. TM233. NCBI lineage: Bacteria > Pseudomonadati > Pseudomonadota > Alphaproteobacteria > Hyphomicrobiales > Nitrobacteraceae > Bradyrhizobium > Bradyrhizobium sp. TM233. The sequence continues at coordinate 441,845 of NZ_BTIG01000003.1, forward strand.
GCTTCACCGTCTTCATGCAGAGCTCGGCCGAGGTGCCGCCGATCACGATCGCGAGGTGATAGGGCGGGCACGCCGCGGTGCCCAGCGTCAGGATCTTCTCCTTGAGAAACGCGAGCAGCCGGTCCTTGGTCAACACCGAGGGCGTCGCCTGAAACAGGAAGCTCTTGTTGGCGCTGCCGCCGCCCTTCGCCATGAACATGAACTTGTAGGCGTCATCGCCCTCGGCGTAGATCTCGCACTGCGCCGGCATGTTGTTGGCGGTGTTCTTCTCCTCGTACATCGAGAGCGGCGCGACCTGCGAGTAACGCAAATTGCGGCGCAGGTAAGCATCGCGCGCGCCTTCCGACAGCGCCGCCTCGTCGTCACCGTCGGTGATGACGTTGCAGCCCTTCTTGCCCATGATGATCGCGGTGCCGGTGTCCTGGCACATCGGCAGCACGCCGCCGGCCGCGATGTTGGCGTTCTTCAAGAAGTCCAGCGCGACGAACTTGTCGTTCGGGCTGGCCTCGCCGTCCTCCAGGATCGCGCGAAGCTGCTTCAGATGCCCGGGCCGCAGGTAATGGTTGATGTCGCCGAAAGCCGCCTCCGACAGCGCCCGCAGCGCCTCGCGCGACACCACCAGCATGTCCTTGCCCAGGACCTTCTCGACCCGGACGCCCTCGGCCGTGATCTTCTTGTAGGGCGTCTCGTCCTTGCCCAGCGGGAATAGCGGGGTGTGCTTGTAGGGCGGAACGGGCTTGGACGGGTCGGGGAAGGCGGTCGGAGCGTTCATGGGGCGAATCTCGGGGTTTTGGGGCCCTGGCGGGCCTCTCAGCATAGAAGCGTTCTAAGCCCATTTTGAGCGGAAAAGGAAGCGTCCCGAAGGCCCGCCCGGTCCATCGGCAAGCCCTAGATTTCGCGGTCCCTGGCGCCATGAAGGATGGCCAATACGTCGATCAGCTGGTTTGGCTGATCGACCGCGTAGACGATTGACGTAGGGAGCCTCCACAAGCTCTCGCGTCCCTTCGAGCAAGCCCGGACGACCTATGTGGGGCAGGCCCAAAACGGCAAGACGCTCGATCTTCGCCCTGATGCGATCGGCCACTCTGGCTGCTGCGTGGGGGATTATCCTGTGAAATCCAGTCAATAATCTCGTCGAGATCACGAGCAGCTGACTCGTGAATGACGACCTTCATTCGCCGAGGCGCTGCTTAAGGCGTTGCGTAAACTCCTCAAGCGTGAGCCGGCGGGCGTTCGGATCCGACCGACGGCGGCGAACCTCCTCGACCTGCTCATCGGTTAGTCGATAAACGCTCTCGTCCTGCGACTCCATGAGCATCAGCATCTTCGCTGCGTCCTCCTGGCGCTCGGGCGGCCAGGTCAGAACGCGCTCCAGGACGGCTTTTACCTGCTCCTTGCTCATGTGCCCTTTATATCACGCGCCTGCCAACAAGAAAGACCCCACTCTTGCGCTTCGCGCCCGACGACGCTTGAATGCGCGCCCTAAGGGGCTTTTCATCATGACATTGAAACTGAACGTCCGCGGCGCGATCCTGGTCGCCGCCGCCATCACCGGCCTTGTGACCCTCACCTCGCCCGCACGCGCCGACCGCTGCGACGACAGTGCCAAGGAGCTGGCGAACCAGGTCGACCGCCTCAAGGTGAACTTCCGTGCTGCGAACACCGTTTACCTGACGCACCCGGCGGCCAAGGAGCTGTCCGTGGGTTGCCGCGGCGACAAATATTCCATCGAGCTCTATGCCAAGGGTGATCGCAAGCCGACGCCGGAATTCTATGCGCTGGTGGGGTCGATGGCGGCGATCGTCTTCACCGTGACCAAGGACGATACCACGACGGGCGCCACACGCTGCCTGAAGCGAATGGGTCTGCTGCGCGGCGACAAGATCAGCATGCGCTATCGGCGGCTCAACATGGAATGCACCCGCACCAAGAAGGACGCGTCCATCGCGATCACGCGCGGCAAGGACGAATAGAGAGGGCGTTCGTTCTTTCCATACACTCCGTCATTGCGAGGAGCCCTTGCGACGAAGCAATCCAGGCTGCCTCCGCGGAAATGGTCTGGATTGCTTCGCTGTGCTCGCAATGACGAGGAGAGGTCTCGTCGTCTCACGCAAACGGTCGCGGTGACACCGCAAGACGGCCCATCGACCACGCCGGATCGCTCGCATTTTAACGATTGCCTTGAAGGAATTTTCGCGCCTCGCAGCGCAGGGTCAATTGTTTCCATGTGTGAGGATTGCGGATGAAGGTTTCCACCGTAGCGCCGCCGCCGATCGCGATCGTGGTTCCGAGCTACGACACGACCAAGCAGCAGGACGATCAGACCAAGACCAAGGACGCCGACCCCACCTACAAGCCGCAGCCGCCCGCGCCGCTGCCGCCGGGTCAGGGCACGCGGATCGATCAGCTCGCCTGATCGATCCCCTCGAAGGGGAATCGCCCGATCCCGTCGATCGGGCCTGTTCTGCGTCCCGCCGCATCTTCGCCGGATAGCGGGATCAACATCATGCGCGGCCACGCCGGGACCTGCGCATGATCGCAAGACTGCCCTTCCTTAACACTGCGCGCGTTGCCGCCATGGACGCGCGGTTATTCGCGTCCACGCCAACGCCGCACCGGCCCTCGGTATTCCTCGCCGCGCCCGGCCTGCCCCACCGCGGCCATTTACCCTTCGCGCACGACTGGGTCGCAAACCACGGCTCCGGCCCGGCGCGCCCTTCAAGTGTGATCCGGCTCATCAAATTTCCACATCCGGCGTGCTCATCTGCGAGCCGAAGAGCACGCGTCGATGGGGCAAGCCAATGGAACTGAATGAAGAGCTGCTGTCGCTGGTGGCGGACATCTACGATGCCGCGCTCGATGATTCCCGATGGCCGGCGACCCTGGGCAGCATCGTCGACCTGGCGGGCGGCCAAAGCGGCGGTCTGGTCCGGATCGGAGCAGACGGCGAGGCCGTGATCGCGCATGCCGTCGGTGTCGAGCCGGCCTATGTTCAGTCCTACATCGAAACCTATGAACCGTTCGATCCGTCGCGCAGCGTGCTCCACGCGCCGGTCGGCCAGATCCAGACCATCAGGGACTGGATCGACGTCGACGAATTCCGCACCACCATGTTCTACAACGAATGGACGCGGCCGCAGGGCCTTGAGGACGCCGCCAATATCCTGCTCGACAAATCGCCTGAGGGAATATCCCGCCTCTCGATCATGAAGGCCGGCGGTCCCGTCGACCGCAGGATGTACCAGGTGATCTCCCACCTCGCGCCGCACGTGCAACGGGCCATGGTCGTCAGACAGAAGCTGCAGCAGCAGAACGCACTCGAAACGACGTCGGTCCGCACGCTCGACGCCCTGCGAACCGCCGTCCTGCTGCTCGATGCCGAGGCTCATATCACGCACGCCAATGCGAGCGCGCGCGACATCCTGGACGAGGCCGACGTGCTTCGTTCGGTCCGTGGCCGGCTGGTGACGTCCGAGCCGAATGCCGATCGCGTGCTGCGGCAGGCGCTGGCGGGCACGGTTGTCGGCGACCGCGCGATGACGAGCGCGAGCATCTCGCTGCATCTGACGGCCCGCGACGGCGCGCACTTTGTCGCGCATCTCCTGCCGCTGACCGCCGGGCGCCGGCAGAGGTTCGCAGCGAGCTACGACGCCTGCGCCGTCCTGTTCGTCAGCAAGGCAGCGCTCGATACGATCGTCGCGCCCGACCTCATCCGCAAGCTGTTCAAGCTGACGCCGACCGAGCTGCGCGTCTTCCTGTCCATTGTCGAGATCGGCGGGGTTCCCGACGTGGCCAGGAGCATGGGCATTGCCGAATCCACGATCAAGACCCATCTCGCCCGGATCTTCGCCAAGACCGGAACCAAACGACAGGCGGATCTGGTTCGGCTGATCGCGGCCTTTACACCGCCGATCAAGGTCTGAACCGGTCCCTGTCTCCTCACGCCGCATGTTTGCCGGAAACAGGGCTATCAATGCGCCGGCGTGGGATGGAACGAGATCGACCATGATCGCCAGACTGCTGCTGCAGAACACGATCACCACCGCCGCGATGGGCGCGCTGCTGTTCGCCTCCGCCGGCACCATGCACTGGCCCTCGGCCTGGGTATTCCTCGCCACATGCATCCTGCTCGGCCCGCTCTGCGGCTGGTGGCTCTACCGGATCGATCCGGCGCTGCTCGCCGAGCGGCTGCGGCTGGTGCTGCAGAAGAATCAGCCCGCCGCCGACAAGGTGTTCGTGAGCGTCTTCGTCGTCGCGATGCTGGCCTGGCTGGTGCTGATCGGCATCGACCGGCGCCTTCAATTGTCCGACATGCCGGTCGCGCTCCAGGCGTTCGGCCTTGCGCTATTCCTGGCCTCGACACTGGCCACGATGTGGGTGTTCCGCGAAAACTCGTTCGCTGCGCCGGTGGTGAAGCTGCAGGCCGAGCGCGCGCAGCGCGTGATCTCGACCGGTCCCTACGCCCATGTGCGTCATCCCATGTACAGCGGCATGGTCCTGTTCTTCACCGGCGTGCCGCTCCTGCTGGGCTCGTGGTGGGGACTCGTGATGGTCCCGCTCCTCGTCCTCCTGTTCGCGATCCGCATCGGAATCGAGGAACGCACCTTGCGCGAAGGCCTGCCGGGCTATGCCGACTATGCGGCGCGGGTGCGCTATCGCCTGATGCCGGGCGTTTGGTGAGCGCGCATCGCGCTGCCCTCCTCCGATCGGCTGACGCAGCGGAAAGCGGACTTCGCTAGACAGCGGCAGCACGCAACGCAACGGAAAACGCGACGATGTTCTGCAAGCCGCCTTGCCCCGACGAGCCGGAGCTTTCTCCCGCTCCCGATGCTTCAGAGGATCATCCTGGTCCGGCGCACGCGCAGCCCATCGGAAGCCATGACGTTTTCGGGCGACTGATCGCGCCCGAAGCGGCCGGTCCGGAACGGGGGCTGCCGCCAGCCTCCCTCCGGACCGGCTAAAGTTTCTTCTTTTGACGCGTTTTCTTGACGCGAACCGGTATCCACTTCGCTCGAAAACGCTCTAGCTGGAGCGCAGTCGAGAAGGGCTGAGAGGCCCGCAATATTGACGAAGATCTGGACCCGGCCGCACGCCGCGGATCATAACGCAGGCCTGTTCGCCTCCGCAGCCAAGGTGCGCCGCCACTCTCCAGGCGCCAGTCCCTCGACACGCCGGAAGGCGCGGCTTAGCGCGGTATCGGAGTCATACCCGACCCTGACCGCCACTTCCGCCAAGGCCGCGCCCTTCCGCATCAGGGTTTTGGCGCGATACATCCGCCACCGCGTCACATAGCTCAGCGGCGTCTCTCCGAGAACCGAACGGAAGTTCTGAGCGAAGGTGGAGCGCGAGACGCCTGCGACACGAGCCATCTCCTCGACCGTCCAGTCGCGTGCGATGTCCGCATGAACGGAGCGAATAACCTTGGCCAAGGATCTGTGCCTCAGCGCAGCAAGCCACCCGCCGGCCCGTGTCCCGTCCGCCGCAACCCACGCGCGGATCGTTTGAATGAACAACACGTCCGTCAGTCGCTCTACCACTAAGTCCGCGCCGAGCCCATCTGCGCGGCTTTCCAGGCCAATCAGGCCTAGGGTGGTCTCGAGCAGATCGAGGTCACCATGCGCCAAGCGAACGTGGAGCAGATCGGGCAACAAGGCGAGCAAGGGCTCGGCCGCGATCGGATCGAATGAAAGACGCGCCGATACCATTTCCATCAACGCGCCGTTACCGCCATAGTTGACCGTGCGGTCAGGGATGGTGGTGAAGCCGGTCCCTTCCGAGAAGCCGGGCAGGTCCGCAAACAGGTTCGCACAATCCACGAGGGCACTGTCGGGCCGATCCGCCAGCGCGAACCGCGTGCCTTCCTTGACGATGAGACAATCGCCCTTGGCCACTGGTAGGGGAACCTCACCCTCGGAAAGCCCACACCTTCTGCGATCATCACCAGCCGGGCCTGATAGCCGGTATCGAATGCCACACCCCACGGCGCGGTAAAGCGGAATCGCACATAGAGCGAACTCGCCACGCTCATCGCGCTCACAACGTCGTCGAAGGGATCCATCCCGATTCGATATCGGACGATCGGTCAGGAATCAAGGCGCTTGGGCCATTACTCATACGATCGAGCCAGTCTATCTATCCCACCTCATCGATTGGAGAGGGACATGCGAAGCTACAGAGCTAATAAGATTGGATCGCTCGACGATCTGAAGATCATCGAGGAGGATCTTCCCGTTCCCGGACCTGGACAAGTTCGGGTCAGGGTCCGCGCCACGGCCCTTAACTTTCGCGACCTCGCCCTTCTCACCGGGATATTCCCTGCTCCCGCCAAGGCGGACGTCGTTCCGCTGTCTGATGCGGCTGGTGAAATCGAGGCGGTAGGATCGGATGTAACCCGCTTTGCAATCGGCGACCGCGTTGTCAGCAGCTTCTTTCCGACCTGGTTCGGTGGCGCGTTCGAGGCTGGTGCAGAGCAATATTCGGTCGAACGGGATGGCTGGCTGACCGAGTATAAGGTCGTCGACGCCGAAGCCCTGGTCGCCGCGCCCAATACTTTGTCGTTCGCAGAGGCCGCTGCTCTGACCTGCGCGGGCGTCACTGCTTGGTCGGCTCTTGCCGGCGTCCGGGCGGGCGACATCGTGCTGACGCAAGGCACGGGCGGCGTTTCAATCTTCGCAGTGCAATTGGCCAAAGCGTTGGGTGCGCGTGTCATCGCCACCACCTCAAGCGCGGAAAAGGCCGATCGTCTGCGAGCGCTGGGCGCTGACGAGGTCATCGATTATCGCGCCAATCAGGACTGGGGCTCCACGGCACGCGCAATGACCGATCGTGGGATTGACCGTATCGTGGAGACGGGCGGTGCGACCTCGCTTGCGCAGTCCATCAAGGCAATCGCTCCCAGCGGACAGATTTCGCTGGTCGGCGTGCTCGGCGGCTTTGCGGGCAGCGTCGATTACACGGCGATGTTTTTTAGCTTTGCTCGCTTCCAGACGATCACGACCGGCAGCCGCCGCGATCTTGAGGAGCTCACGCGCTTCGTCGCTCGAACTGGCCTGAAACCCGTCATCGACAGTACCTTCATCTTCGAGGAGGCGCGAGCGGCGATCGAACACCTGGGTCGACGCCAAGTGTTCGGCAAGATCGTCGTTCAGCACTGATTTCATCTTGAACCCTCAACGGAGATTTTAATCGATGAGCGTCTATGCCATCTTCATTCGCGAACGCACCCGCAACGCGGGTGAACTGGAGACCTATGCCGAAATGGTCACCCCCCTACTGGGGAATTCGGGAGCGACGGTTCTCGCGGCCTACGGCGCTCAGGACGTTCTGGAGGGGCCTTCGCCTGAAGGCGTGGTGATGGTCAGCTTCCCGACCATGGAGACCGCGCGCACCTTCTATGACAGCCCCGAATACCAAGCTGCCGTCCGACACCGCTTTTTGGGCGCGGACTATCGATCGATCATCGTTCAGGGGGTCGATGGCTGAGACGGACTGTCCACTTTCGGCGACGTTCTCGAAGAAGGGAAAATCGCGCCGCGATCGATCGCTTCTCGCGCAACACGCTAGGTGCCGCTCTTCAACTCGCTGATCTGCTTGCGTGCCTCGTCGCGCTCCGGAATCGGACGTCCGCTGTCGCGCCACTCGATCGCGGCCTTGAAGCCGTGCTTCTGGGTGTACCGCCTGAACCACAGACCCTCGGGATTGTGACGCGTGATGCCGTCGAACAGGGTGGCGAGCGACTGCGTCTGCTCCAATCCCATATTCAGCATGACTTGGTTGACCACCATTTTATGCATGGCAAGGTGGCTCTTCGGCACCCCGGCGATCCGGTCCGCAAGCTTCCTGGTCGCGTTCTCGAGCTGCTCCATCGGCACGCAGGCGTTGGCCAGACCCCACTCGGCCGCCGTCCGGCCGTCGATCATGTTGCCGGTGAACATGAGCTCTTTCGCGCGCGACGGGCCGAGTTTGAATGTCCACATTGCGGTGGTGGGACATCCCCAGACCCGCGTCGGCATGTAGCCGATCCGGGCGTCCTCTGCCATTACGATCAGGTCGCAGCACAGCGCGATATCACTACCGCCAGCTACCGCCGCGCCGTGGATTTTTGCGATCGTCGGCTTGGAGCATTTCCATAGGCTCATGAAGTTTTCGGTGTTCTTCTTCATGACTGCGTAATCGACGAGCGGATCCCAAGGCTCGCTCTCCTGCTGGCATGGATGCTCGATCTCGCTTTCCGCATAGGCGACGAGATCGTACCCGCCGCAGAAGCCCTTGCCGGCGCCCTCGATAACGAGGACATGCACGTCGTCATTCTTCTCGGCCCACTCCACGGCGGCGCGGATTTCGGCCGGCATCGCATCGTCGATGGCATTGAAGCGTTCCGGGCGGTTGAGGACGAGGCGAGCGATGCGCGGAGCGTCCTCGCGGGTCACGATGCTTAGCGTCGAAAAATTCGGCATAGTATCCTCCGGGCATAAACAGTCAGCATTGACTGTAGCACATCTCATGCTACAGTCAACGCTGACTGTCGATAGGAGGAAGTGCATGTCCAGAGCGGCGAAGTCCGTGCGCGGGTCTGAAGGCTCCGAGACCATGCGATCGAGAGTGCTCGACGCCGCGGTCGAATGTCTGATCGAACACGGCGTAGCCGGCACGACCACCCTCGCTGTCCAGCATCGGGCAGAAGTTAGCCGGGGCGCCCTGCTGCATTATTTCCCCAACCATGCATCGCTTCTGGCCGCGACCGTCGCGGAGCTTGTCCGCCGCAATGAGCGGGCGGTGTCGCAATCCCGCGCGGCGAGCGGCGCATCGTCGGATTCCCTGCAGTCGGCCATCGAGGCCTTGGCCTTCGCCGCCCATCAGCCCGCCTATCTCGCCGAGCTTGAACTCTGGGCCGTCGCACGCACGGACGCGGCTTTGAAGCAGGCGCTCATCGCGGCCGAGCGCGGCGCGCGTCGTGATCTCGAACGAGTCTATTTGCAGCTCTTTGGCAAATGGACGGAATCGGAAGCCTACGATGAATTCGTGGCGCTGACGCTCCATTTCATCAGGGGGTTGGCGATCTCGGACAACCTCCGAAGCTCGGCGCGAAAGCGCGAGCGCCTCATCGCCGCCTGGGCAGAAGCGATGCGGACGGTTCTCGAGACGAAATCCAACGTCCGAAACAGACAAAAGAGTCAGGGGGCTTAGACATGGACGAAACGAGGCTTCGCAATTCCTACTATCCCGCCGATCCGTCGCGGCCGATCCTCGACGTCAGCATCGGTCGTGCTCTCACGTCCGCTGCCGGCACCGTGCCTGATCGCGAAGCGCTGGTCGAAGTCGTTCCGTCATCGATGGCCTCCCCAGTCGGGGCCTCACGCACTGACCGTCGGTGGACGTACGCTCAATTGTACGACGATGCGCGGCGTTGCGCGAGTTGGCTGCTACAACGGGTCGAGAGCGGAGACCGCATCTGCGTCTGGGCCCCGAACGTGCCGGAGTGGGTTGTCTTGCAGTACGGGGCGGCGCTTGCCGGCGTGATCCTGGTCACCGCCAATCCCGCGTTCAAGCCGAGCGAGCTCGAATTCGTTCTTCGGCAGTCCAGATCATCAGCTCTCTTTCATCTATCGAGTTTCCGCGAAGTCGATACAGGTGCCATCGCCCGCGAGTTGGAAGGTCTCGGCATCCACCGCTATTGCTTCGAAGGCTGGCTTGACGAGATCCGCAACACGCCGGAAGCGGCGTTGCCGGAGATCGATTCGCAGCATCCGGCGCAGATCCAGTACACTTCCGGGACCACGGGCAAGCCTAAAGGGGCGCTCCTCCATCACCGCGGCTTGGTGACGAACGCGAGCTATGTGGCGGCCAGAGCAGGTCTAGAAGACAGCGTACTGCTGAGTCCGATGCCGCTCTTTCACACCGCCGGGTCGGTCATGAGCGTGCTCGGCTGCATGACCTCACGCGCGACACTGGTGCTCCCGCTCTTTTTCGATCCGCCAACGGTCCTGCAGGCCATCGAAGCGTCCAGGGCGCAGGTCCTCTTCGGCGTTCCTACGATGCTGCTCGCGCTGATCGAGGCGATGAAGGCCACCCCGCACGATCTGTCGTCCTTGCGTGTGGCGCTGTCCGGGGGCGCTCCGGTCTCGCCGGAGATACACCGTCGCGTGAAAGATGCGCTTGGTCTTCCGGTCGTCACCGTCTTCGGTCAGACCGAGCTCAGCCCGATCGTCGCGCAGACGAGCGACGACGATCCGGAGTTTGAACGGCTTCATACGGTAGGAAAGCCGCTATGGAACGTCGAGGTGCGCATCGCGGATCCCGGCGATTTTCGTGTCTTGCCGACGAGTACAGAGGGCGAAATTCAAGTCCGCGGGTACCAGACGATGATCGGCTATTTCGACGCACCGGACGACACCCAACAGGCTATCACGTCCGACGGATGGCTGCGTACCGGCGATCTGGGAACGATCGACGAGGGCGGCTATATCCGCGTTACCGGTCGCCTCAAGGACATGATCATCCGCGGTGGAGAGAACATCTATCCCGTCGAGATCGAAGCCTGCCTCTTGCGCCATCCGGAGGTCGCCGACGTCGCCGTGTTCGGGGCGCCGGACGAGAAATGGGGCGAAGTCGTCGCAGCAGCCGTTCGCCTGTCGTCAAGCGCTTCAGGATGCGCCGAGCGACTGACTGCGCATTGCCGCGACGCAATGGCCCCACATAAAACGCCGATATTGTGGTTCGCCTGCTCCGAATTTCCGTTGACGGCCTCCGGTAAGGTTCAGAAGTTCCGCCTGCGGGAAGCGCTGGCTGCGGGCTCGCTCGAGCGGATGGACTAGACTAGCCATCCAGCTCGCGATAGCGGCGGAAGATGCCCTGCTCGTTGAAGGGAATGCGGCGCTCGCTCGCCAGATAGGCCTTGATGTTCGGGCGCGCGGCGATGCGGTCGTGCAGGGTAACGAGGCCCGGAATGTCAGTCTCGAACGCCTTCATGCGCCTCGGGAAGGCGTAGCGCAGCCCCGCGACGATCTGGAACAACGAGAGATCGACATAGGTCAGCCGCCGGCCGGTGACATAGGCGCCGCCATTCGCGGTGAGAAGCTGCTCGAAATAGCCCAGATATTTCGGCACCCGCTCGCTCCAGAAATCGGCCGTACGCTTCTTCGCCGGCGGCTTCTGGTCCTCGTAATAAAGCGAGGGGCCGAGCGGATGATGGGTGTCGTGGATCTCGACCACGAGGTCGGTGATGGTGAGCTGAAGCTGGTGCACCCAGAGCCGGCCGGCTTCCGTCTTCGGCGCGAGCCCGTGGCGGCTACCGAGATAGAGCAGGATATTGGCGGTCTGGCCGATGACGAGCTTGCCCGCTTTCAGGAACGGCGGCGCAAAGGGCGGCGTGCCCTTACGCGCGTCCATCATCTTCATCATCGCGGCCGTGCCGCGCGGTCCGCGCGCGACGTCGAGGTAAGCGGCGCCGGCCTCCTCCAGCGCCAGCCGCACATATTCGCCGCGGCCCTGGATCTCGGGCCAGTAATAGAGCTCGTATTTCATGGGAGAGGTCCGTGAGCGTGGATGCGTTCAGGACCAATGTAGCACGCGCCGGAAGGTTTCGTCATTTTGGGGACAGAACGGCCCCACCACACGCTCCGTCATTGCGAGCGGAGCGACTTGTCCGCCGAAGCCTTGGCGAAGGCGGAAGCAATCCAGTCGGTCTCCGCGGTGACAGCCTGGATTGCTTCGTCGCAAAAGCTCCTCGCAATGACGAGTCGAGAGAGCTTCGCGCTTGATTCAATTCGCAGCGAAACAATACATCAGCCCGTCGCCGCCCGTGCTCTTCAGATCGGCCTGCGAGCAGCCACCATCGGGACCGCGCGAGGGGTGCGAGCTATTCCAGGACTTTGACGGTTCGTCGTCGCGCAGGCCCCGGCGATCGAGGTGGCCGACCATCGCGGCGCCTTGCGTGCTCGACGTCCAGTTCTTGCAGGTGCGATCGTCCGGACCGGCAAACGCCGTGCCGTCCGGTTGCGATCCCGTGAGGATGTCATGCCGGTTCGGCTGGTCGCCAATACCATTGATCCCCTCGCCCTTCTCGCTGAGAGCGGTCTGCTTGGTGAGATTGTTGGCCGCGCCGTGGAGGTCGGCAACGTCCTTGGCGATCACGGTGCCCTTGGCGTTCTGCCACGGTCCTTTGCCGATGCGGTCTTTTGCGTTGATGGCGGGCTTGCCGTCGGCGGCCTGCGTCGAGAGATAAGCGCGCCAAGTTTTTGAACCAGCGCCGCCGGCCTGCGCCAGCTTCTGGCATTGCGCATCGGCTCCCTCCAAGCCGCCAAGATCGGCGCCCTTGCCCGGACCGCTTGAGGTCACGAAGAACGTCATGTCGGCCGACTGCGCTTGCACCGATGGCGCCGCGAGCAGGGCCGTTGCGAGCGCGAGGCCTGAAATCGTCAAGCATCTCTCGATACGGATCATCTTGTCCTCCCAATTGGGTTTGTCGTTGGCCGCCTGATTTCAACCCGATGCGCGCCCGCTTATTCCGATGCCGCGATGCGAGACGTCCAAAAGAAAAGGGCGCCGTGCAGGAAGCACGACGCCCTGGTTTCTCATGTGCCTGCGATCAGTTGGTCTGCTGGATCGCCGACAATTCCCAGCCGCTGCCGGGGCGGCGGGCGAAGGTCCAGACTTCGGTGACTTCGCCCGGCTGCTCGCTGCCGGCGACGACCGTGCCGCTGTTGCGGTCGAGCGTCTTGTCGGTGAGCGAGAAGCGCAGCGCCACCGTGGCGTAGTCGGTCTCTCCTTCGCGCCAGGCTTCCGAGAGGTCGCCTTGCAGCAGCTTGACGCCCGTCACCTTGTTGACGACGTTGCGCGCGCGGTTCTGGGCGAGGTCCTGCTCGAAATAGGAGACCATCTCCGGCGTCGCGAACGTGTGCAGCTTGGCCACGTCCTCGTTCGACCAGGCGGCCTGGATCTCGCCGAGCAGGCGCTCGAACGCCTCGTAATCGTCCGGTTTGATCTCGAGCGGCGCGTTGTTGGCGTTCGCGCCGAAGCCGAAGCCACCAAGACCACCACCAAGGCCGCCGCGCTGGTTCGGCTGCGGTCCGGGACCTGCGCCCGCATCGGCATTGGCATAGGCCGCCTGCGGCGTGTGACGGCGCTGCCACCAGGACATCGCCAGCCGCACCACCAGCACCACGAGCGCGATCTGGATGATCAGGCCCAGGATCGAGGACAGGCCGCCGAGGCCGCCGAACAGGCCGCCGCCGAACAGCATGCCGAGCAGGCCGGCGCCGAGGAAGCCGGCCGCAAGGCCGCCCATGAAGCCGCCGGCGCGGCCGAACAGGCCGCCGCGCGCGGGCGCGGAAGCAGCCGAGTTCATGCCTGCACCCGGCTGGGTGTAGGTGCGGTTGAACTGCGAGGCCGAGCCGGGCGCCGTCGAGGTCGAGGGCGGGGCCGAATAGGTGCGCGAGCCGCGTGAACCGGACGAGCCGCCGCCGCCGACACGGGCGTCGGCGGACGAGATCGCCAGCGCAGTCGGCAGCGCAAGCGCCAGCACGACAGCGATCGTCTTGAAGAGGCTGCGGGAGCGTAACGAGAAATTCATGTGCGTTTCCCAAATCCCCGGCATGGGGACGTGCGCTTAAGATGGGCAGACTTCCCGAAAAGTGAAGCCAGTTTCGGAACTTGTGGCTGCGGCCCTCAGTCGCGGGGATGTGGGCAAAAGCCCATATTTGGCGGGGGCTTGGCAGGGTGCACCGGGGAACCGTGGTCGCGGGATACCGGCGACGTAGGGATGAGATTTCCGCTCTTTCCCCGAGCGCGGCTCTCTCACCGCGTCATTGCGAGGAGCGCTTGCGACGAAGCAATCCAGGCTCTGTCCGCAGATGCAGTCTGGATTGCTTCCGCCTTCGCCAAGGCTTCGGCGGACAAGTCGCTACGCTCGCAATGACGGAGAAGGAAGCGCCGCCTACCCTCACCCCTGCTTTGCCATCGTCTCCTTGACCGCCGCCACGAGCTGGCTGAGCGTGAAGGGCTTTGGCAGGAAGTCGAACTGCTGGCCTTCGGGCAGGCTCTTCTCGAACGCGTCCTCGGCATAGCCGGAGACGAAGATGAACTTGATGTCGGGGTTCTTCTCTCGCATCGCCTTCAAAAGCGTCGGGCCGTCCATCTCGGGCATGACGACGTCGGAGACGACGAGATCGATCGCGCCGCTCTGCTCCTCCAGCACTTCCATGGCCTCGACGCCGTTCTCGGCCTCGACCACGGTGTAGCCGCGCGAGCGCAGGCCGCGTGCGTTCAGCGCGCGCAGGCCCTCTTCGTCCTCGACCAGCAGGATGGTGCCCTGCCCCGTGAGATCGGTGCGCGGCTTGGCCTCGGCCGCCGCGGCGTCCTTTCCGGCGCCGCTGGTCGCGCTGACCACAGCCGCCGGCTGCTCGACCTGCGCTTCAGGCTCGGCGTGGTGACGCGGCAGGAAGATGTGGAACGAGGTGCCCTGGCCCGGCTCGGAATCGACGTAGATGAAGCCGCCGGTCTGCTTGACAATGCCGTAGACCGTGGAAAGGCCGAGTCCGGTGCCTTTGCCGACTTCCTTGGTCGAGAAGAACGGCTCGAAAATCTTGTCGCGGATGTCGGCGGGAATGCCGGTGCCGGTGTCGGCGACTTCGATCCGGACATAATCCGCGGCCGGCATGCCCTTGTAGGCGAGCCTGGCCGCTTCTTCCGCGGTGACGTTGGCGGTGCGGATGATCAGCTTGCCGCCGTCGGGCATGGCGTCGCGTGCGTTCACCGCGAGATTGACGATCACCTGCTCGAACTGGGAGACGTCGACCTTGACCGGCCAGAGATCGCGGCCGTGGATGGTCTCGTGCTTGACCTTCTCGCCGATCAGGCGGCGCAGCAGCATGGCGAGATCGGACAGCGCGTCGCCGAGATCGAGCACCTGCGGCCGCAGCGTCTGCCGCCGCGAGAACGCCAGCAGCTGCCGCACCAGCGTGGCGGCGCGCGTGGCGTTCTGCTTGATCTGCATGATGTCCTGGAACGACGGGTCGGTCGGCTTGTGCGCGTTCAGCAGGAAGTCGTTCGCCATCATGATGGCGGAGAGCACGTTGTTGAAGTCGTGGGCGATGCCGCCGGCGAGCTGGCCGACCGTCTCCATCTTCTGCGACTGGTTGATCTGGTTCTCCAGCGCGCGCCGCTCGGTGGTCTCGAGCATGTGCACGATGGCGGCTTCCGCCTCGTTCTCGGCGGCATCGACCGGCGTGACGAAGAACTGGCCCCAGCGCTCCTTGGTGCCTTCCAGCGCCACCTCGACCGGGGCGATGTCGGCCCGGCCGTCGGCGGCCTGGTTGATGGCCGCGATCAGGAGGTGCCGGTCGCGCGAATTGACCGCGCGGAAGATCGACTTGGAGGCGCTGTCGAGCCCGAGCGCCTGGCCGAGTTTGGCATAGCGCGCATTGGCGCGCACCACGTTGCCGCCGCGGTCGACGGTCGCGATCGCCATCGGCGTATGGTCGAAGAAGCGCATGAAGCGCACTTCGGCGGCGCGGTCAGGATCGCTGCGCTCGTCGCGGGCGCGGCTGATGACGAGCGTGCGCGACGGCCCCGGCGCGCCGTCGGCGCCGAAGGCGAGCTTGTGATAGAGCCGCACCGGCATGGTCTTGCCGGTGCGCATCCGCAGGTCGATGTCGAAGATCTCGGTCTTCACCTCGCCCGGCACCGCCACGATCGACGTCAGCAGTGAGGCGCCGTCGCCGGAGACGATGTCGGTCAGCTTGAGGCCGCCCGAGCCGATCTCGGCGAGGTCGTAGTCGAGCCAGTTCGCCAGCGTCGCGTTGACGTAAGCGAGCTCGCCGGCCGGATTGACCGAGAAGAAGCCGCACGGCGCGTGGTCGAGATATTCGATCGCGTGCTGGAGCTCCTGGAACACGTCCTCCTGGCGCTCGCGGTCGCGCGTGATGTCGGCGATCGACCACACCGCGTATTTCGCCTCGCGCTTGCCGGTTCCGAGCGGGCGCACCCGCATGCGCAGCCAGCGGCCCTGGCTGCCGTCCTGGCCGGAGATGCGGACCTCTTCCTGCTGCCGCTTGCCTTCGCGCGCGGCCTTGAGCAGGCGGAACACGGCTTCGGAGACGTCGGGGTTGCCGATGAAGACACGCTCGACCGGGCGCACGTCCTGCGGCCCGGTCGCGCCCGTCAACGTCAGATAGGCGGCGTTGGAATAGACCACGTGGCCGCGGGCATCGGTGACCGCAAGCCCGTCGAAGCCATGATCGGCGATCCGCCCCACGACTGGATCATCGAGACTGCGGTCGGCGAAGCGGATGATCCCGGCGGCGAAGGCGAACAGGTTGAACAGGCCGACCATGGCCAGCACGGCAAGGATGCCGAGGATATAGGGCTGCGCCTGCGCGCGCCCGAGCGTCATCAGCCCGACGGCGACGGCGACGAGGCCGGCGGCCACCAGCAGCACCAGCGCAATGCTGCCCGAGCGCGGCGACGGCTCGTGCGTCGCAACGGGCTCGCGGGTGAGGTCGTGGTCGGTCTCGGCGGTCATTCTCGAGCTGGCGCAGCCTGTCGGCAGAGAATCAACGCGCTACGTGGCGCGTGGGGTCCTCCCTGCCTGAATCGGACCCTGAGGTGCAAGGGCAGCGGGGGCGAAAGGTACGCTGATTCCCAGATTACGGCCATTTCCGGTACTTTTCGGGTGTTTTATCCGCGCCCGGCGCCGAATCCGCGCTTCAGCCGCATGACGTAGCCGATGACTTCGGCGACCGCATGGTAGTGCTCGGTCGGGATTTCCTGGTCGATCTCGACGGTGGCGTAGAGCGCGCGGGCGAGCGGCACGTTCTCCACGATCGGGATGTCGTGCTCGCGCGCGATCTCCCGGATCTTGAAGGCGACGTTATCGACGCCCTTGGCGACGCAGATCGGGGCCGACATGCCGCGCTCATAAGACAGCGCCACCGAATAGTGGGTCGGGTTGGTGATGATCACCGAGGCCTTGGGAACCGCCGCCATCATGCGCTTCTTGGCGCGCTGCTGGCGGAGTTGCCGGATCTTGCCCTTGATGTGCGGATCGCCTTCGGACTGCTTGAACTCTTCCTTGATCTCCTGGAGCGACATCTTCTGCCGCTGGAACCAGCTACGGTACTGGAAGAAATAGTCGGCGATGGCGACGATCGCGAGCGCCGCGACCACCGCACCGAGCAGATGGACCGTCATGCTGGTGCTGGCGCCGAGCATGGCCGCCGGATCGAGCCTGACCATCGCTTCCATGCGATGCCGCTCCGGCCACAGGATCATGGTCATGACCACGCCGAGCAGCACGAGCTTGCCGATGCCTTTGAGAAAATTGGCCGCCGCCTGCTTGCCGAAGATGCGCTTGAAGCCGGCGCCGGGCGAGATCTTGCTGAATTTCGGCGTCAGGGATTCGGCCGACCAGACCAGGCGGTGCTGCAGCATGTTGCCGGCGATCGCCGCCAGCATCAGCATCATCAGAGGCACGCCGATCGCCGCGAGCAGGGCGAATTCGATCTGCTGCATCAGCGCGAGCAGGGCCTTGCCGTCAGTCTTGATCATCCAGGAATTGGCGAGCAGGTTGCGCATCGGCGTCAGCAGCCCGCTGCCCACCGAGCCCGAGAAGGTCGAGACCACGAGCGTGCCGCCCGCCATCATGAACCAGGTGTTGATCTCCTGGCTCTTGGCGACGTCGCCGCGTTCGAGCGCGTCGTCCAGGCGCTTTTGCGTCGGGTCTTCTGTTTGACTCTCTGGGTCCTTGTCTTCTGCCATCGATCTACCGTGGCCTCAGCGGCATCAACTGGTGCATGACACCGATGAAGTAATCCAGGTACGTGCCCATCATCGCCGTGAGCACCACGGCAAGCACGAGGAAGCCCGCGAAGATCGAGAGCGGCACACCGACGAAATAGACCTGCATCTGCGGCATCAGCCGCGCCAGCACCCCGAGCCCGATGTTGAAGACCAGGCCGAACACCAGAAACGGTCCCGAGAGCTGCAGGCCGAGGCGAAACGCGGCGGAGAAGGCGCGCGTCGCGAGCGCGGCCACATCGCCGCTCGACACGGTCTCGCCCGGCGAGAAGATCGTGTAGCTGTCGTTCAGCGCCGCGATCACCAGATGATGGCTGTCGGTGGCGAACAGCAGCGTCACCCCGAGCATGGTCAGGAAGTTGCCGACCAGCACGCCCTGCTGGCCCTGCGTCGGGTCGACCGAGGTGACGAAACCGAGCCCCATCTGCTGGGCGATCACCGATCCTGCGACCTGGAGTGCCGACAGCGTCACGCGCGCGGTGGCGCCCAGCACGATTCCGATCGCGATCTCATGCAGCATCAGGACCAGGAGCGGCGCGAGCGAGCCCATGTCGACCTGGTAGGCATTGCGATGCAGCGGCAGGATGATCAGCGTGAGCAGCAGCGCGATCGACAGCTTGATCCGCGTCGGAATGTTGGTCTCGCCCAGCCCCGGCAACAGCATCACCATCGCGCCGACCCGGGCGAAGGCGAGCATGAAGGAAGCGGCGAGCGCCGGCAGCAGCGAGACGTCGATGCGCATAATTCACGCATTGTGCCTCAGCCGCCGATGATTCGCGACGAGATCCGCAGCATGTGGGAATGGAGCGCGTCGGCCATGAAGGGCAGCGCCAGCAGCATCGTGGCAAAGATGGCGAGGATCTTCGGCACGTAGATCAGCGTCTGTTCCTGGATCTGCGTCAGCGCCTGGAACAGCGACACGATGACGCCGACCACCAGACCGACCACCATCAGGGGGGAGGACACGATCACGATCGTCCAGATCGCATCGCGCGCGACGTCGAGGGTTTCGGGGCCGGTCATTTGAATTCCTACTCTGAATTGTTTGTCGTCATTCCGGGGCTCGCGAAGCGAGAACCCGGAATCCATCGGGCCGCAGCATTGATCGCACCATGGATTCCGGGCTCACGACTTCGTCGCGCCCCGGAATGACAGTGCGCGTCAGATCGGCATCTTCATGATGTCTTCATACGCCGCGATCACGCGGTCGCGGACCGAGACCAGCGTGGACACCGCGACGTCGGTGTCTGCCACCGCCGTCACCACGTCCATCACGTTGGCCTTGCCGGAGGCCATCGCCACCGTCTGTGCGTCCGACTTGCGGCCGGACTCCATGACGCTGCCGACGGCGTCCTTCAGCATCGAGGCAAAGGATTGCCCGCCGGCCTCGGTGCCTTTGCCGGCACCGCTGTTCTCCAGCACCCGGGCGAGGTTGGCGTAAGCATTGGCGGCGATTGTCGGTGATGCCATGGCTCAATTGTCCTGTTCAGCTCTTGAGGATGTCGAGCGTGCGCTGGATCATCCGGCGCGTCGCACTGATGATGTTGAGATTGGCCTCGTAGGACCGCTGCGCATCGCGCATGTCGGTCATCTCGACCACCGAGTTCACGTTGGGATATTTGACGTTGCCGCTGGCGTCCGCGACCGGATTGCTCGGCTCGTATTTGACGCGGAAGTTCGACTGGTCGGGCTTGATCCTGCCGAGGGTGACGACCTGCGCGTCGAGGCTGCGGTCGAGCGCCGAGGAGAAGGTCGGAACCTTGCGCCGGTAGGGATCGCCGCCTGCGGTCTGCGAGGTCGAATCCGCGTTCGCGATGTTTTCCGAGATCACCCGCATGCGGCCGGCTTGCGCCCGCAGACCAGAGGTCGCGATCGCCATCGAGCGGGCAAAGTCGCTGCTGTCATTGGCCATGATGCGCCTCCTCTAGCTGTTCTGTTTCCGGATCATGCTCTAACCCTTGCCGATCGCGGTCTTGAGCAGATGCAGGCTCTTCGAATAGAGCGAGGTCGCCGCCGCGTAGTCCATCTGGTTGCTGGCGGCCTTCATCATCTCCTCTTCGAGATTGACGGCGTTGCCCGCAGGGCGGGTCTCAAAACCCGCATTCTTGTTCTGGTCGAATCCGGACGCAGCCCCGGACGGCGTCATGTGAGAACCGCTGGTGCGGGCGAGCGCGAGGGGGCCCATCGAGCCGGTGACGGCCCCGGACTTGTCGAGCTTGGGCTCGACCAGGTCGCGCGGCCGGAATTTGGGCGTGTCGGAATTGGAGACGTTCTCGGACAGGACCCGCTGGCGTTCCTGGTGCCACTGCATCTTGGTGCGAAGCGCCGACAGTACCGGGAGGTCGTTGATGGACATCGTCGCGGCTCCTTCCGCCTGTTGCGAACCTTGAGGTCCGCAGCTAGGCAGAATTTGCCGCGTGTATGGTTAACAGCTGGTTAAGGACGCCCTCGAGGCGTGTCCCCGAGCGGGACACTATTTTGCGCCCCCGTGATTCTACGTCTCCAAAAGTGGCATTAACCCAACCATTTGGCGGCGCATGCACAGGCCAAGAAGTCGTTTTGGATCGAGCGATTCATAGGTTATTAAGAGTTGGGGACGGCAAAACTTGCCGTGGGACGTTAAGAGATCGCAGTTTGGGGCATCGTAGGCCAGTGGTTGGCGCGTCTGACCATGGGCACGAGAACAGCGCCATTTGTCGGGGACAAGTATGCAAGGCAGCCCTATCACCTTCATCGTCGCGTTCATCGTCGTCCTGGCGTTGATCGGCGTCGCTGCCTGGCTGGTTCGCCGATTCGCCGGCAGCCGGGTCGGCGCCAACACCCAGCGCGGCAGGATGCCCCGGCTCGCGGTGATCGACGCTGCCGCGGTCGACGGTCGGCGCCGCCTGGTGCTGGTCCGGCGTGACAATGTCGAGCATCTCCTGATGATCGGCGGGCCGACCGATATCGTCGTCGAGCCCAATATCGTTCGCGCCGCGCCCGGCCGCGACCAGCTTCCGCAGCGTCCGAACGCCGCGGAACCGCCGCGGCTCGCGCCCATGCCGGATACCAGCGGCTGGGCCGACGAAGCACCGCGGCCCGAGCTGCTCGATCATCCCGAGCCGCAAATGCCCGAACCGCCGCCGCGGCCTGCGCGCCCGTCCTTCGCCGACGAGGTGCGCCGGCCCGCTCCAGCGCTGGCCGAACGCCGCAGCGATCCCCTCGCCGGCTTTACGGCCGAGCCGATCGCGCCGCGCCCCGAGCGCGAACCGCGGCCCGAGCCGCTGCCGCCGCGCGTTCCGCGCAGCGAGCCGCCGCTGATGCCGCGGCCACCGCGCCAGAGTGAGCCGCCGAAGATGCCGCCGGTGCGCGCCGAGCGCGCCGCTGCCCCGCCGCCGCCTCCGCCCGTGCCGCAGGCTCCCCCCGTTCCGCCGGCTCCCGCCGCGGCCCCCTCCAGCGCCGAGCAGAATCTCGCCGAAATGGCGCAGCGGCTGGAGGCTGCCCTGCGTCGGCCGGCCGGCGAGACGGTCGCGCCTCCGGTTGCGCCAGAACCGCCTGCGCCGCCGCCCCGCGCCGCACGCAGCGAGCCGCCGGCACCACCGGCCCCGCCCGCAAAACCGGCCGCGGAAAAGACCAGCTTTGAAAATCTCGAAGACGAGATGGCCTCCCTGCTCGGCCGTCCGAAGCCGTCTTCGTGAGGCTGCCGTCCCTTCCGCGTAGAGTTGTTTTCCTTTCTGTCCTGATCGGCGCGGCATCGGCGGCGATGCCGGCGCATGCGCAGGACATCAGCATCAATCTCGGCGGCGGCGCTGGCGGCGGCGGCGTCACCGAGCGCGCGATCCAGCTGATCGCCCTGCTCACCGTGCTGTCGATCGCACCGTCGATCCTGATCATGATGACGTCGTTCACGCGCATCGTGGTGGTGCTGTCGCTGCTGCGCACCGCGATGGGCACGGCGACCGCGCCGCCGAACTCGGTGATCATCGCGCTGGCGATGTTCCTCACCTTCTTCGTGATGGGGCCGGTCCTGCAAAAATCCTACGACGACGGCATCCGCCCGCTGGTCGCCAACCAGATCGGCGTCGAGGACGCGCTCCAGCGCGCCTCCGTTCCCTTGCGCGGCTTCATGCAGAAGAACGTGCGCGAGAAGGACCTCAAGCTGTTCCTGGATCTCTCGGGCGAGGCGCCGCCGGCCACCCCCGACGATCTCGGCTTACGCATCCTCGTCCCCGCCTTCATGATCTCCGAGCTGAAGCGCGCCTTCGAGATCGGCTTCCTGTTGTTCCTGCCCTTCCTGATCATCGACCTCGTCGTCGCCTCGGTGCTGATGTCGATGGGCATGATGATGCTGCCGCCGGCAACGATCTCGCTGCCGTTCAAGCTGATCTTCTTCGTTCTGGTCGACGGCTGGTCGCTTGTGGCGGGAAGCCTGGTGCAGAGTTACGGGGGGTGAGGCGAGCTTGAGGCGATGCATCCCCTCCGCCTCCCGCGACAGCCTCCGCCTCCTCCCCGTCATTGCGAGGAGCCCTTCGCGACGAACCGCGGAAAGACTCTGGATTGCTTCCGGCTTCGGCGGACAAGTCACTGCGCTCGCAATGACGGAGAATGCCGAGCCGTCACGGGGCGCGCGCTTCGCGCGGGCTACCGCGTCATCCTGATCTGTCGCACGACGGGAATCGTCGGCAGCGAGCCGGTGTGGTCGGCTTCTTCCTTGGCCTGCGGGGCACGGGCAGTGGCGTCGGGGAAGCGCTGCTTCATCTCGCGCAGGAAGCCGTCGAGCGTATCGACGCTGGCAGCCAGCTTGGCGATCTCGGCGAATTCGGCGCTGGAGGCCGCGGCCGGCTTGCTGGCGATATCGAAGGCGAGACGGTCGGCGCTCTCGCTCATCAGCGGCGCGTATTTCTCGCGGAAGCGCGACAGGCCGATCGAGTCGTCGGCGAGCGCATAGCCGACGGCGGCGCGGATGATGTCGCTCTTCTCCACCGCGTTGAGCGGCTTGAAGTCGCGGAAGCGCTCGCCGTAATAGAGCTCGATCTGCTCGGCGGATTCGCGCCAGCGCCGTGCCGCCCAGAAGATGTCGGAGCGCAGGCGCAGCACTTCGCGCCCGGAGACGTTGGAGACGATGTCGAGCGCGAGATCGTGACGGCCGACGTCGCTCTGCGCGCGCGCTTCAAGCAGCAGGCGCTGCTGCCTGAGCTCGCCGGAGAGATCGCTGATGCGGCTCGCGCGCAGCGCGGTGATCGCCATGTCGGGCTTGCGGTTGGCCAGATAGATCATGGACAGGCGCGCGGCGACCTGGGCGCGCGCGGCGCCTTCGAGCCGGTGGTCGACCTGGTATTGCAGCAGCTCGGCGGCCTGGTCGAGCAGGTCGATCGAGGCGAGACGGTCGGCGAGACGGCGGATCAGCTCGTCGCCGCGCCGGCCGATCGGCGTCAGCTCGCGGAATTCGTAGAACATCCCGAGCGCCTCGACCGGCGGCAGCTCGTCGCCCTTCGGTCCCAGGAAGATCTTCGTGAACAGGTCCGAGGCGAGATCCTGCGCCTGGCGCGAGGCCTCGGCGTTCGGCTGCAGCCTCGTCGCGGTGCGCGCCGCGGTGAGCGCATCGCGGTAGCGCCCGTTCTCGGCGAACATCTGCGACAGCATCTGGAGCGTCTTGACCTCGATCGCGTCGCCGCGCCAGGTCATGGACAGGGTCTCGAGCTCGCGCAGCGCGTCTTCCTTGCTGATCTCGTCGCGCTTCTGCCGCAGCGCGACCTCGAGCTGCTTGGCCTCGGCCGCAGCCGGCCGATCGGCCGAGGCGACCGCGAACTTGTAGTCGTCGAGCGCGTCCTTGTCGTGACCGAGCGCCTCGGCGAGCCGGCCGCGCAGCACGGCGAAGCCGGGTGCGGCCTCGGGCGAGACGCCGACCACCTCGAGCTCGCTGCGTCGCTTGGAGGCGCCGGCATAGTCCTTCACCTCGAGCGAGGCGCGCATCGCGTCCATCGTCACGATGCGCTGGATGTCGAGCGGCAGCGAGGCGATGGCGAATTCGACGTTCTTGAACTTCTCGCGCGCGTCGGCCCATTTCCCCTGGCGCGCATAGGCGAGCGCCTTCCAGAGCTGGGAATCGTGGCTGTTGCCGATCACGGGATTGGCGAGGTCCTTCAGGCCCTGCGCCGGCCGGCCGATCAGGATGCTGGCGATCGCATGCATGATCAGCGCGCCGCTCTCCTCCTTGTTGAGCGGATCGCTCAACATCAGCTCGGTCACGGCCTTGGCCTCGTGATACATCGCGCGCGACATGTAGAACTGCGCGAGATCGAGCCGCGGCAGGGAACGCAGCGCGGGCTCGACGGCCGAGATCGCCGTCATCAGCTCGCTCTGGCGTGCCACGAAGTTGTCCGACTGGCCCTTGCGCCAGCCTTCGGGGCTGAACACCGGACGCACCGCGGTCGGCGCCCGCTCGGCCGAGATGTCGACCGGCGACAGCGTCAGTCCGCCCTTCTTGCCCAGGATCACCTTGTCGGCGCCGACCTCGACGCCGACCTCGTCGGAATTCGGCCGGATCGCGATGCCGTGCGCCGACTCCAGCAGCGAGAGATCGACGAGGTCCTGCCGCTTGATGAAGCCGCGCACCGGCCGCTGCGCGGTGACGACATAGAGCGTGTCGCCGGCATCGGGATCGGTGAGCTTGTGCAGCAGGCCTGGATTGGCGAAGGGGATGGCGATGTTGGCGAGCGCGGGGTCGGTGATGTTGCGCGACATCATCAGCGGTAGCGGCGTCGACTGGATCTTGTCGGCGAGCGTCAGGAGCCAGTTGGTCTCCTTGCCGACCTCCTCGCTCGCCAGCGAGTAGACCAGCGGGCGGGTGAGACGGATGCGCACCGCCTGGCCCTTGTCGAGCGGGATGCGGCCGACCTCGCCGATCATCGCCCCGCCCTTGGCACGGATCGGCTCGACGTCGATCGGCTTCGGCGTATCGAACACCAGCCACACCGTGTCGCCGCGGCGGAACGCCGCCGCCGGTGTTGCGACCTGAAGCGGGAACGTCACGCGCAGGCCGTCGCTGTCGCGGCGCGCATCGACGCTGGCGATCGTGGGCTGTGGCGCGGCCGGCTCGGCCGGCGCAGCCTTGGCGGCTTCCTTGACCGGCTCCTTCACGGCCTCTTTCTGCGCTTCGGCAGGCACCGGCTTGGCAGGCGCGGCCGCGGCTTCGGAAACCGGCGGCGCGGGCTTCGCAATTTCCTTCGGAGCTTCCTTCGCAGCTTCCTTGGCAATCTCCTTGGACGCTTCCGGAGCGTGCGCGGCCTCAGTCACGGGAGCCGGCGCCGGCTTCGGCACTTCAGCCGACGGCATCGCGGCGGGCGCTTCCGGCTTCACCTCGGGCTTGGCGTCGGGCTTGACCTCGATCTTGGCCTCGCGCGCGATCGTCTCGGAGGTCGGCGGCGCGATCTCGCGATGGGCGTCCTTCGGCTTCTCGGCCGCGGGCTTGTCGGGTGACGGCGCCGGTCCGTGACCGGCAGGCTTCATCTGCGCGATCGCCGCCTCGGGCGTTGCCGCCGTCTTGCCCTTGTCGGGCTGGAAAGAGACGTCGACCACGTAGTTCTTCTCGTCGCGGAACGAATGCACGTCGGAATCGCCGATCAGCGCGATCTCGACATTGGTCTGGTCGATGTCGGCCTTCTGCTTGATCGAGGCGACGTTCGGCGGCGCCGCGACGACCGCGTCTGCCAGATCGAAATTGAGGTTGGCGTTGAAAGCGAGCGTGAGCTTCTGCTCGTTGAGCACGGAGGAGACGCCGACGCCGTCGGGCATCTCGAACACGAAGCGCACGAAGGTCGGCTGCACCGAGGCCCGCACGCGGATCTGCGGACGCTTCTTGGTCTCGGCCGCGGCGCGCTGGGCGCGCAGCGCGCGCTCGGCCACGCGGGCGCGCTCGGCGAGCTCCTTGACCACGTCCATCGGCAGGCTCGGCGGCGGCCCCTTCCAGCCCTCCGGCAACAGGTCGACGAAGGTGCGCTCGCCGGCATTCATGGTGTTGACGGTGACGCGGCGTGCCAGCGACAGGCGGATGGCGCCGCCATCGGGATCGCGGCGCGCGGAGTTGACGTAATCGGGCGCGCCTTCGGGAACGCGGTCGACGGGAACGTCGACCGCCCGGTCGAAGCGAATGATGAGGATGGAGCCAGCGGTCGTCACCTCGGAGGGAACGTCCTCGCCGAGCTTGATGACGAGCCGGGCAAAGCCGCCGCCGGCCGAAAAGCTCGCCTCGCCCCTGATTGGATCGGCCGCCCGGGCAGGCGCACCGAGACCGATCAGCAGGCAGACCGCCAGCACGCGGACATGACGCGACAGCTCCGGCGCCAGAGCGCGGGCTCGCGACACAAATCCAGCGGCAGCCTTTCGCGCCATTGGCGGCATTTCTTCCGGTTCGGCGGTCCATGCCGGCATTCTGGCCGGCCCATGCCGTCGACTGTAGGTCGCGCCAATTAAGGACTTGTTAATGCTATATCTTGATTTGCCTTGGAGGCAGCACGCCGTGTCGCATCGAGCGTGGGCGGATCCTCCGGATTTGAATGTGAGACGCCGATGGTTAAGGATTCGTTAACACCTGCAAAAGGGTGCTGTCGCGGCTGGGCAGTCCCGTCACCGGCACCCCATAGCGGACAAAGGCTTCGTCGATTCCAGCGTCGATCCTTCTGGCCGCCTCGATATCGCTACGGCCACCATCTGTGTCGCCGAGCTTGAATCTGGCAATCCCTCGGCCGTAGAGCGCGCTCGCAAGCCTGGGCGCGAACCGCAGCGCTGAGTTGTAGTCATCCATGGCCGCGGAGAATTGCCCCATTTTCAGATTTATGAGAGCGCGCGAGTCGTATGTTGCCGCGTTGTTTGCTCCCGATCGAAGTGCAATATCGCAGTCTTCCAGCGCAGCCTGCAAAGCGCCAAGGACGGCTCGGGTCCAACAGCGTCCGCTCCGCACCGCCTCCAGCTTCGGATCAAGGCGAATTGCCTCGTCATAGTCCCGCGCTGCACGGTCGTACGCGTTCCCTTGCAGGTAGGCTGCCGCACGGTTGGCAAAAGCCGCGCCATAGTTCGGGTTGAGCTTGAGCGCCTCCTCAAAGGCGCCGATCGCCAGATC
The DNA here is from genome assembly GCF_036247965.1 of Bradyrhizobium sp. TM233. Classification (NCBI taxonomy): domain Bacteria; kingdom Pseudomonadati; phylum Pseudomonadota; class Alphaproteobacteria; order Hyphomicrobiales; family Nitrobacteraceae; genus Bradyrhizobium; species Bradyrhizobium sp. TM233. The sequence goes on from NZ_BTIG01000003.1 coordinate 468,735, forward strand.
GCGCGCCCCCGTTCTCAGATAGGCCACGCCGAGGTTGTTGAACGCCTTCGCATAATTCGGATCAAGCCTGGTCGCTTCGACGAAATCCTTGATCGCGCGTTCGTAGTCGGCTTTAGCGCTATAGGCATTCCCCCTGTTATTGTAGGCGACAACGAAGCCGTTCACCGCTCCCTCGCCCGCATCTATGAACGCCGTACAGCCATCGATCCGAGCTTCGGGTGACACGCGGTCTGAGCCGTTACACAGTTCAACGTTCTTGAGGGAGCTGCCCTTCTTCGGCTTCTGCGCCCAGCCCGACGAACTGGACAGCACAAGGACAAGAATGAGCATCACGGCCTTGATGAAACTGGCTCTTGCGATCATTTCCACACCAAGCGTCCGACACCGACAGCGAACGAAGCGCCGATCCTGGTCCCCCCACCCGGCCGGCACTGCGGCATCACGGCGGCTTCGGGCCAAGCAAGTTTCTCAGCATCCCCGACAGATGTTGAGCCTTCGATTGCTGGTTCGATCGGGCTCCGGCGCCGCCGATGTCGGCGGTTTCTTCAAGAGCTTACTCTTGCCCTCTTCGATCAGGGTCGAAATCTTGACCGACCCATCATCCGAAATCTCGACATGCGGCGTCGTGCCTCGGATCCCCAGCGTGGCGACGGGAGTATCGACCTTCATGTCGCCGGTCTTTGCGACACCGCCCGCAACAAAAGTGAACGTTCCCCTGGCGAGATTGAACAGGGTCGCATTGGACTTGCCGGCCGGCTCATACACATAGTGATCCAACACCATACGGGCGTTGCTCGATAAATTGAACGAGCTGCCGTCGGTGAAGTTGATGCCGACACGCCCGTCTGCCCCGGTCCGCACCACATCACCAAGATATACGGGATCACCGATGTTGGTCCGACCAGGGTCACTCGAGACATTCGCCTGAACGACCACGGCGCCCGCATGTTCGATCGTGACCGAGCCTGTGGCTACCACCACCTTCCCAATCGGTTTCGATGAGGAGGCCGCGACGGCGGGCTTGGCGAAATCGGTTTGCGCTCGAGCCGCGCTCGGCGAGAAATTGGCAAGCGCCAAAACAAGGCCGGTCGCAAAAGCAGCTATCGTAGGTCTGCACATGATCCCCCCTTTCTGAGAAGATCCTGTCGCTATCGGCGGCCCGTTTCCTGAACCGCATAGCGCCGCCACAATAAATATAATTGTTGTTTAATTTTATTAATCAACCTAATTTATATCCAGCGCTACGCAAGCGCCACAGTTTAAATTCGTCTCGTTTGTCAATTTAATCACATTGGCGGGAGGGGCACGGCGGGAATGGCGGTACGCGGCGCTGTCCCCCGCGCAATGCGTCTCTCTCGATCAGACTTGATTATTTCGGCGGGCAAGCCTTCGGGCTGCCAGCGCCCAGGAAAGCTTGTCCCTTGGCGGAGGTCGAGCCATGTCAGTTGCATCCGGCATCCATGTTGACAACGGGGCCGCCATGGCCCCGCCCGTCGAACTCATCGGCCATATTCATAGAGTGATCGGTTGCTGTGCGCTTACGCCAGCGAGCGGCGCCGCCACACGGGCGGTAGCTGGTGCGCCGATCTGCCGGGGTGACGTGCTGGAGACCGATGCCGACGGACAGATCACAATTTGCTTCATCGACGGTACTCTTTTCAACATCGCCTGCGACACTCACGTTGTGCTGAGCGAGTTCGTCTTTGACGTCCAAGGCATGCCACCTGCAGCCTTGTTCGACGTGACCCGAGGGAGCTTCAGTTTCGTACCGGGCCGGCTGGCGGAAACCGGGGCACTGCAGCTGAATACGCCCATTGCAGGCATTCGCGCCCGGGGCCACGCGGGCGGTTTCGGGATGCTGACGCTTGCAGCATTGACTTTCTCGGCCGCGCAAAATGCCGAGGCCGCGGATCCGGATGTCACATTCCTGGATGACGACTCCATCACTTACAAGGACCTTGCGCACGGTGCATTTGAGCTCGTGACTAAGGAGCCGGTCCCGCGACGCATCATCGTCGAAGATCCCGGCGAGACGATCATCATCAAGAAGGTGGGATCCACCATCAGCGTCAATCAGGTCGCGAACACGGCGGCTCGCATGGACGAGTTGCGCGCCGCCCAACAGGACGTGCTCGCCAATTTCGCAGAAGGGCAAGGGCCGCGCGGCTCGAGCACGCCTCCCTTCGTCAAATCCGAGCGGGCGCAGCCGATCGATTTCATTCAAACTGACATGCCCACGCTGCAGACCTTGCCGACTGTGTTGCCTTTCGTCATCCCCGAGCCTCTGGGACGTCTGCCTCCGACTCTCAGCACGGGAGCGGGGCCAACTGAACGCGACACGGTGATATTTGACACATTCACTGCGACGAGAGGAGCTTTCAGTGCCAGTAGCACCAACAGCGGAGGCAATCTGACCTTCGGCATCATCGGGGCCAGCGCCGGCAATGCGGTCCTGGATGGCGTGACGTACGATCTGTCGAAGACAAGCTCCTACGGGATCCTCTACGTCAACAGCACGAGCGGCGCCTATACGTTCGTGCCTGACAATGCCGCAATCAACGCGCTGAAGGCGCCCACGACCGACGCTTTCGTTGTCACCGTCTCCGACGGATTCACCTCTGTCGCTCAGACCTTTACGATCACCATTAACGGTGTCAACGACGCTGCAATCATCTCCGGCACCACGACCGGTTCGATCATCGAGGCTGGCGGCATAGCCAATGGAACGCCCGGCACGCCGATTGCGACCGGCACCCTTTCCGACACCGACGTCGACGATCCGCCCAATACGTTCACGACCGTAAGCTCGCCAACAACGAGCACCCGTGGCTATGGCACCTTCACGATGACGGCGGCCGGCGTGTGGACCTACACCTTGGACAATGCCAACGGCGCAGTGCAGGCGCTCAATGCCGGCGAGACGCTGACCGACACGTTCACAGTGACTACGATCGGAGGAACCGCCCAAGTCGTGACGATCACCATCCTCGGAGCCAGTGACGCCGCGATCATTTCCGGGGCGACGACCGGCGAGGTGATCGAGGCCGGCGACGTCGCCAATGCAAACCCCGGCACACCCACCGCGACCGGCACCCTCAACGACACCGACGTCGACACGACCGCCAATGCTTTCACGGCCGTCGGCTCGCCGACGGTGAGCGCCGCCGGCTATGGCACCTTCACCATGACGGCAGCGGGCGTGTGGACCTACACGCTCGACAATGCCAACGGCGCGGTGCAGGGGCTCAATTCCGGCGAGACACTGACCGACACGTTCACAGTGACCACTCTGGACGGAACTGCCCAAGTGGTAACGATCACCATCCATGGCGCCAACGATGCTGCCATCGTTTCCGGCACCACGACCGCCTCGGTGACCGAGGCCGGAGGCGTTGCCAACGCGACACCCGGCGCGCCGAGCGCTACGGGCACGCTGTTTGCCGCCGACGTCGACAATCCGTCCAATACCTTCACCGCGGTGAGTTCGCCCAAGGCAAGCACGAATGGTTATGGCACCTTTACGATAACCGCCGCCGGCGTGTGGACCTACACCTTGGACAACGCCAGCGGCGCGGTGCAGGCGCTCAATGTCGGCGGCACGCTCACCGACAGTTTCACTGTCAACGCCCTCGACGGTACGCCGCAGGTGGTGACGATCACCATTCAGGGCAGCAACGACGCCGCCCTCATTTCCGGCACCGCGACCGGCTCGGTGACAGAGGCTGGAACTTTCTCACCGGGCGTTCCCATCGCGACCGGCACGCTCACCGATACGGACGTCGACAACGCTCCGAACACGTTCACCGCAGTCCCTTCGCCGGCTGCAAGTGACGGCGGATACGGCACCTTCACGATGACCGCAGCCGGCGTATGGACTTACACCCTCGATAACAACAACACCGTGGTTCAGGCGCTCGAGGTCGGCGACACCTTGACCGACACCTTCTCGATAACTGCCATCGACGGTACGACGCAGACGGTAACCGTCGCCATTCATGGTGCCAGCGACGCAGACCCGAACGATTTTGATAATTTGGCCACCGGATCTGCCGTGATCTCCGATCCCCCCAACGTGTATGGAACGCCGGGGAGCGAAACCATTGCCGGTGGCGGCAACACAGGTCAGATCATCTACGCGGGGGCCAGCAGCGACACGGTCAATGGGACCGGCAAGGCCGACGTTCTCTATGGCGGCTCAGGCAACGACACGATCAAAGGCAATGATGGGGATGACGCCATCTACGGCGGCTCGGGCAGCGATACCATCAACGGCAACAACGGCGGCGACACCATCACCGGTGGATTTGGTGCGGATCAACTCACTGGCAGCAATGGGAACGACCGTTTCGCTTATTTGTTCGTAGCCGATTCTCGCGCCGGCCAGTTCGACACCATCACCGACTTTGCCTCTGGGGCGGACAAGATCGACTTGACTGCTTTTGGCGCGCTTGGATTTGTCATACTGGCCTTGAGCTCCACCAGCACGGCCGTGCCGGCACATACGATCGCTTGGCTCTATGACAGTGCGGCGAATGAAACGATCGTGTACGTCAATCCAACGGACCAGACCCTGCACGTCGGCGATTCCAGTCTGCTCGAAATTCATCTGCAGGGGATTGCAACCATCGACGCCTCGGACTTCATCATGGCGCCGGCAGCGGCACCTGTGATGGCGGTTGCCAGCGAACTGCTCGACCTCATCGCAACGCCGCAGGGTGACGCGACCGCCGTGATGACGACCAGTTCCGGAGACTTGTCCGACCCCGGCAGCGGCGACGGCACGCTTCTCGCTGCAGGGAGTTCGACCATCCAATCAACCGAGGCGGCCACCAGCCTCGATCCGAACTGGGACCAGACCGGACAGACCGAATATTCCAGCTTCTCCCGTTCAGACGAAGTGCAAACGCTCGCGATCGAAACGCCCCGCAGCGACGCGGTAGCTCCCTCAGCCGGCGGACTGTCTCCGATCGTGCAGCACGCGGCCCCCCTCACCGAGGCCAGCTTTGTCTTCAACAACCCGGCCGGGTTCGACGCAGCCTCATTGGCTGGCAAGAATGGCGCGATTGCCGCAAGCGGTCAGGTGCCCGACGTCGCCATGCTGAATTTTGCCCACGGCGCTGCCGGACAGCACGCAGGTAGCGGGCTTGCGCTCGGAAGCGATGCAGGGAATGATGGCGTCTCGTCACCAAGAGGCGCCGCCCAGGCGGCTCATGCCCACGGTCATACCAACGATGAAGCGGCAGACACTTCTCTCAACCCAAGTCTCAACCCAAGCCTTCTGAAGTCATCGACCGGCGGTGCCAACCATTCGCTCTCAAGCGGGGCGGACCAGCACAACCCGTCCGGGGGAGCATCTGGATCAAAGCCTGCCGATCCGCAGCAGCTCGGCGACTCGTTCCAGTTCCGGGATGACGCGTCGCAGGGCTCACTGCATAGCGCGATGTTGGATCATCTCTCGGACTTCGTCGGTCATCACGAGCACGCTGGGGAATTCCATGGATCCGAGCCGGCATTCATGCCTGAAACATCGCCGTCCGATGTCGATCCACCTTTCTCGGCAGGTACCGTTCACGGCCATGTGTCGCACGATCTGATCGTGTGACGGCATCAAGCCGATTGCGGCTTCAATGTTGCTTGCCGGCGCCTTCCGGTGCCGAGGAGCCGTCTTCGTCGAGAGAAGATTCATCATCGTTGCCGTCGTTGTCTTCTGGCGGCGCTGCATGCTGATGGCTGAGGGCGGATGTCCACGCCGATGTCATCGCCGCTATGAGCAGCCGGTTGATGGCCTCGATGACGCGTTCTGCTGCGGACGAGTAGTTCATGGCCTCCTCCTGCGCTGCCGATTGCGACTGGCCAAAGCGTAGGACCGGGCCTTGGGCGCCACTGTACGCCACTTCACACCTGCGCGCGTCAACTCATCGCAGTCTCAGAAGATGCCGCCAGCTTCGACTGCATCCGCCACGGGAGCTTGATCTGCCGCTTTGAGGAGTTGCTGAGCGCGCGCACTCACAACCTTCGGAGCGTTGCGGTTCGCGCGCGACTCTGAATCAGATGTGACCTCGGCGATGCGAATCGCATTGGTTAGCTTTGGGGGTAATCAATGAGCGGAGAAGCCGGTTGCATTGTGTGTAGCAGGGCAAGAGCGGTCGTAGCGATCGTTCCGATCGCCAGAGGATATGCCCTGAAAATATATGAGTGCTCCTGTTGCCATAGCACCCTGCAGCTCGTGACTCGCGTCACAAAGGCAGCGCTGATCAAGCAGCAGGTCGATACTCTTCCTCGGGTCGAGAAGCAGTTGCGTCCGCCTGTTCGCAGGGTGCAACAGGTCTTCGCGAACTAGACCCGCAAGGCCTCTCGCTGGGCGCCGGTCGAACTGGCCACGCGACAACGCGCCAGGTCGCAATGGCCCTCTTCGCCTCGCGCCCTCAATTCGGCTTTTGCGTCGGCTTGCCGTCGATCTTCGGCAGCTCGCCGGCCGAGGCCGACTGATCGCCGCCGCCATTGGCGCGGCGGGCCATCTCGACCGTCAGCTTCTCGGCGGCCTCCGGCGACATCAGTCCCATGATGTCCGACATCTTGCGCGGCGCGATCGCCGAGGCGATCTCGATCAGCACGCCCATCTCCAGCCGGTCGAACACCCGTGCGGCATCCTTGGGCTTCATGCCCTCGTACATCGTCACGAGGCCCTTCATGCGCTGGGCTTCGGCGGCCTTCTGCTCGGCCTGCGTCGCGGAGATGCGGGTTTCCACCGCCTTCATCTCCTCGACCTTGCCTTCGATGCGCTTCTCGGCCGATTTGAGCAGGCTCTCGCGGATGTCGATCTCACGCTGGCGGGCCTCGATCTCCTGGCGGCGCGCCTGCAACCGCTCGAGGATCGCGCGCTCGGAGGCCGAGACCTGCGGCTGGGCCTCGTCGACCTTGACCACGGTGCCCTCCGGCTTGGTCTCGGGCGCGGCGGGCTTGGGCGCCTCCTTCGGCGCGCCATGGGTCGAGCCGGTGATGATCTCCGGCTCCTCGCGGCCGGTCGGGAAGTTCAGATTCTCCTGCGCCCAGGATTTCTTGGTCTGGTTCGGCTTGTAGTCGAAGACGTAGCCGCCATTGATCACGAGGCCCGCCACCTTCAGCGTGGCGAGGCCTGCGACGGCAACCAGGACGACCGGGATGACGCGGATGTTACGGAAGGACTTCATACCCACACTTCATGCGGCGAGGCCGTTGGATCGTCGGCGCTCGGAGAAGGCTTCGGCCGCAGCCGCCACCGCCTTCGCCGTCGATGGCTTGGCCGCGGGCGCGACGACCGTTTCCGGACCGGTCATGGGGCGCGCCGCGATCGCGATCTTGGAGAGCCGCCGCACCACGTTGTCGGCTTCGCCGAGCTGCTTGTAGAGCTGGTCCGACATCTGCGTCGCCGCGGCGAGCTGGCTGCCGAGGTTCTCGTTGACGTCGCGCACCGCCAGCTTCAGCCCGCCGATCGCGCGCTCGGCGATCTCGGTCGCGGTGATCAGCTCGCCGATCACCGCCTTCAGCGAATGCTCGTCCGCCTTCAGCCGGGTCAGCCGCTTGTTGAGCATGACGCAATAAACGATCGTCAGCATCAGCAGGATAGCCACCAGCGTCTCGATCGCCATTCCCAGGGAGTGGTTCATGGGGCCTCCATCATCTTGTTCTGCTCGTCCACCTTCTCGAACATCGCAAGTGTCGTACTTGGCTTGCGCAAGGGTTTCGTCACGCGGATCGCGACGCGGTCGCCGACCCGGCCCATCCGCCCCTCGGTCAGCGTGACGTCGCCGCAGCGCACGGTGACGTTGGCGTCGGCGCGCATGTCCAGCGGCAGCGTGTCGCCGACCTTGAGCCGCATCAGCTGCTTGAGCGGAACGTCGGCCTCGTAGAGCACGGCATCGACGGCGATTTCGGCCTGGTTGATCTCGGTGGCGAAATGGCCTTCCCAGACCGTGTCACGGCCGAACTTTTCGCCCATGAACATCTGGAGCAGGACGCCCCGGATCGGCTCGATGGTCGCATAAGGCAGCAGCAGCTCGACGTTGCCGCCGCGGTCTTCCATGTCGATGCGCAGGCGCACCAGGATCGCGGCATTGGCCGGACGGCTGATCGCGGCGAAACGCGGGTTGGTCTCGAGCCGGTCGATCGTGAAGGTCACCGGCGACAGCGGCCGGAACGCCTGCTCGGCGTCGGCCAGCACCACCTCGACCAGCCGCTTGACCAGCTCGGTCTCGATCGTGGTGTAGGGCCGGCCCTCGATGCGGAGCTGGCTGGTGCCGCGGCGGCCGCCGAGCAGCACATCGATCATCGAATAGATCAGGTTGGAATCGACCGTCGCCATGCCGAAGTTTTCCCACTCCTCGGCCTTGAAGACGGTGAGGACGGCGGGCAGCGGGATCGAGTTCATGTAGTCGCCGAAACGCACCGAGGTGATGCGGTCGAGCGAGACTTCGACGTTGTCGGAGGTGAAATTGCGCAAGGACGTCGTCATCAGCCGCACCAGGCGGTCGAAGACGATTTCGAGCATCGGCAGACGCTCGTAGGAGACCATCGCCGAATCGATGATCGCGCGAATGCCGGAATGGTCGTCGAGCGTGACGTCGCCGACGGTGAAGCCGAGGAGATTGTCGATCTCCTCCTGTGACAGCACCCGCTCGCCGGAATTCTTGCCGCTGCCGAGATCGCGGCTGCCGTCCTCGACCATGGCGGCCCATTGCAGGGCCATGGTCTCCGACAGCTCGTTCTCGGCCGCAGCCTTGGCGGCCTCGGCGGGATCCTCGGAATCGAGCGATGCCTCCCATTGGGCGGCAATCGCATCCTGGTCCATTTGCTCGTTGCCGGCCATGACGCTAGCCCATTACCTTCCGCAGCGTCTTCACTGGATCACGACTTCCTTGAACAGCACCGCGCTGACCTGGACCGGGGCGACCGCCGCGTTGACGCGCTTGGTCAGCTCCTCCTTGAGGCGGAAGATGCCGGCGGACCCGTTGAGGTCGGAGGGGCGCAGCTCGCGCACATAGGTCTGGAAGATGTCGGTGACGCGCGGCATCGTCGGCTTGATCGCCTCGATCTGCTTCTCTTCCTTCAGCTCCAGCACGATCTTCAGCCGCAGATATTGCACGCGCTCGCCGGGCGCGCCGGCGAGGTTGACCATGATGTCGGGGACGTCGACGAAGGACGGCGGCTTCGGCGGAGGCGCGGCCTCGGCATGATGCTCGTCGTCACCGTGACGGAAGAAGAAGAACCAGGTCGCGGCACCGCCGCCGAGAACGGCGAGCAGGCCGACGGCCATGATGATGAGCTTCAGCTTGTTCTTCGGCGGAGCGGCTTCCGCGCCTTCGGCGGCTGCGCCGCCTTCCGCTTCATTCTCTGCCATGGTTGCCGGGCTCGTTCATTTCTCAAAGGGGTCGAAAGAGCAAAGCCTCCTGGCAGACAGTGACGCGATACAAATGCCCCAGCGCAATGCGCTCCTCTTCATGGCAACGCTACGGTAATAATGGTTAACGGAACCTTTCGATTGGGCCTCCACTAGGAAAAATCTGCCGGGCAGACATGGCTAACAGAACCTTTCTGCCGCCCTCCCGCACCCCCGAAAAATCCTCAAGACATTGAAATCACGCAACTTTCCAGGTTGGCACGGCTTTCGCTGAGAGAGGACCGAGACCGAACGGTTTGGGAGAACCCGACGGTCTCGTTCACGGGGTCCGCCAAGGCGCTTGGGAGAGCGAAATGGCAGATCCGCTCAGGGGAGATTTCCGATGCAGAACGCGCTTCTGATCGGCTTGTCACGGCAGATGACGTTGGAGCGGCAGATGGATGTCATCGCCAACAACGTCGCCAATGCCAACACCAACGGCTTCAAGGCCGACCATTCGCTGTTCGAGGAGTACCTCAACTCGAACGCGCGTGAGGACAATTTCATCGGCGCGGACCGCCGGGTCTCCTATGTGCAGGACCGCGGCACCTACCGCGACATCGGCCAGGGGCCGATGGAGCCGACCAACAACCCGCTCGACATGGCGATCGACGGCAACGCCTATTTCGCGGTGCAGGCCAATGGCGGCGAGATGTTCACCCGCGACGGCAAGTTCTCGCTCAACAGCACCGGCCAGCTTGTCACCCCCGACGGCAATCTGGTGCTCGGCACCGGCGGCCCGATCACCTTCCAGCCGACCGATCACGACATCAACGTCGCGCCCGACGGCACCATCACGGTGCTCGAGGGCACCGCCAAGACCGATTCGATCCGCGGCAAGATCCGCATGGCCTCGTTCGACGATCCGACCAAGCTGACCAAGCTCGGCGCCAACCTCTATGCCGCCGGCTCCGCCACCCAGCAGCCCGATGCCAAATCCAGCGTGCGCCAGGGCTATGTCGAGAAGTCGAACGTGAATTCGGTCGGCGAGATGACCCGCATGGTCGAAGTCATGCGCAGCTACACCGCCATCGCCAACCTGCTCCAGCAGCAGAGCGACCTCCACAAATCGGCGATCGAAAAGCTCGCCGACGTTCCGGCCTGATTGAGGGAGAACTGACATGCAGGCGCTTCACACCGCAGCGACCGGAATGGCGGCACAGGAACTCAACGTTCAGGTGATCTCCAACAACATCGCCAACCTGCGCACCACCGGCTTCAAGAAGCAGACCGCGGCGTTCCAGGACCTGATCTACGAGCACGTGCGCCGCGTCGGCGCGCAGGCCTCGGACCAGGGCACCATCCTGCCCGTCGGCGTCGACATCGGCGGCGGCGTCAAGACCGTCGGCACGCCGCGCAGCATGACGCAGGGCACGCTGTCGCAGACCGGCAACGATCTCGACCTCGCGATGTCCGGCGAAGGCTTTTTCAAGATCCTGATGCCCGACGGCACCTACCAGTACACTCGCGACGGCACCTTCCAGATGGACAATCAGGGCCGCGTCGTCACCGCCCAGGGCAACCCGGTGCAGCCGACCATCACGATCCCGAACAACGCGTCCGGCATATCTGTGAGCGAGCAGGGCCAGGTCTCGGTGACGCTGCCGGGCTCGTCGACCTCCTCGATCGTCGGCCAGATCGGCGTGACCCGCTTCATCAACAAGGCGGGCCTGCAGCCGGTCGGCAGCAACCAGTTCACCGAGACCCCCTCGTCCGGCCCGCCGCAGGACGGCACCGCGAACTCCGAGGGCTACGGCAAGATCACCCAGGGCAGCCTCGAGCAGGCCAATGTCGACGTCGTCTCGGAGATGAGCGACCTGATCGCCGCCCAGCGCGCCTACGAGATGAACGCCAAGGTGATCAGCGCCGCCGACCAGATGATGCAATCGACCACGGCGCTGTTCCGCTGAGGTGATGACGATGATCCGCACCACCTTCGCCACCATCACCGCCCTGCTCGCGCTGGCCCTGCCGGCAGCGGCCGCCGACGATTTCATCGCCTCGCCGACGCTGCGCGCGAGCGTCACCGTGACCTCGGACGTGGTGAGGGTCGGCGATCTCATCGACAATGCCGGATCGGCCGCGCTGATCCCGGTCTACCGCTCGCCCGATCTCGGCACCACCGGCACGCTGACGGTCGCGCAGGTGCTGTCGGTGCTCCGCGCAAAGCAGGTGATCGGCGTGATGACCGGCGACCTCAAGGAGGTCCAGGTCACCCGCCTCGCCCGCACGCTGGCGAACAAGGATCTCGAAACCGCGGTCGCCTCGGCGCTCGAGCGCCGGTTCGGCCTCGGGGACGCCGCCAACATCACCGTCACCTTCGACCGCGGCGTCGCCGAGATGCGGCTGGACGCCTCCAACTCCGGCGCGCTGCAGCCGGTCGCAACCCGCTACGACGCCCGCAGCGGCCGGTTCGACGTCGCCTTCGAGATTGCCAACGACAGCAATCCGGCGCCGACCAAGCTGCGCTTCACCGGGACCGCGATCGAGACGGTGGAAGTGGCCGTGCTGACGCGCGACATCGAGCGTCTCGATCTCTTGAAGTCCTCCGACGTCGCACTGGAGCGCCGGCCGAAGGCCGAGGTCACCGGCGAGCCCGCCTCGCGCGACCGCAGCGTCGGCATGCAGCTGCGCCGGCCGATGCGCGCGGGCACCCCGCTCCGTGCCGCCGACATCGTCAAGCCCGACTTCGTGGTGCGTGACCAGAACGTCACCATCATCTACCAGGTGCCCGGCCTCTATCTCACCTCGCGCGGCAAGGCGATCGAGAGCGGCGCCGAGGGCGACACCGTCAGCGTGCTCAATGTGCAATCCAAGCGGACGCTGACCGGTGTCGTCACCGGCCGCGGCCAGGTGACGATCCAGGGCGCGAGCCAATCCGCGCCGATGGCGCCCGCGGTCGAGCAGACCTCCTCGCTCAAGCGCGATGAGGCGCCCGCCCCCGTCGACACTGCAGCCCTCCTCCGGAACCTGGTGCAGGCCCCCGCGTCGCCGGCCCAGATCGCAGAAGCCCAGATCCCGCAAGCTCGCGTCTCGCAAGCTCAAGCCAAGTAAGAGTTCGTCATGTCCCCGTTCAGTTCGGCTTTCCGCCTTCGTCGCATCGCGATCTCTGCCCTGCTGCTGGCAGCCAGCGCGCTGGGCGGCTGCTCCTCGATCGACCGCCTGTCGCAGATCGGCGAGCAACCGAAGCTGTCGGCGATCGACAATCCGACGACGCAGCCAGGCTACAAGCCGGTGCAGATGCCGATGCCGAAGCCGGAAGTCGCCTCCTACAATCCGAACTCGCTGTGGCGCAACGGCAGCCGTGCCTTCTTCAAGGACCAGCGCGCCCGCCAGGTCGGCGACCTCCTGACCGTGACCGTGAACATCACGGACAAGGCCAACATCGCCAACGAGACCCAGCGCAGCCGCACCAACAAGGAAGACTCGGGGGTTACCGACTTCATCGGCTCGAAGACCATCACGCAGGCGAACAAGATCCTGCCCGGCCGCATCCTCACCGCCGACTCCACCGCCTCCAGCGACGGCAAGGGTTCGGTCAACCGCACGGAAGCCTTGCAGACCAACGTCGCCGCGGTCGTCACCCAGGTGCTGCCGAACGGCAACCTCGTGGTCGAGGGCAAGCAGGAGATCCGCGTCAACTACGAGATCCGCGAGCTCGTGGTCGCCGGCATCGTCCGCCCCGAGGACATCCAGAGCGACAACACCATCGACTCCACCAAGATCGCACAGGCCCGCATCGCCTATGGCGGCCGCGGCCAGATCACGGACGTGCAGCAGCCGCGCTACGGCCAACAGGTCATGGACGTGCTGCTGCCCTTCTAAGAATCTCCCGAGCTCCCACATCGTGTTCGCGAACTTAAGGCGCGAACGACGATGTACGACGCGGCCCTCGCTAGCTCCCCTGGCGAGGGCCGCATGTATTCTGGGGATGGAAGCAGCTGCGCGTCTGACGGCGGAGAGACCGCCTTACGCCTCACGCCGCATCGGCGACGGCGCGTATTTCCAGATGCACGCCGGTCTCCTTCTGGAGCGCGTGGATCACCGCCATCAGGTTCTCGGCCGTAGGATTGCCGCGCGGCCCAAACATCCGCATCAGGCTCTTTTGCGGACGGTCGAGCACCTCGCTGAGCCGCTCGAAACCGATGGTGGCATTGATGTAGGTCCGCAGCGCGGTGCGGCCATAGTCGACATCCCCCTGCAACAAGCCCTGCATCGCCTCCTGAAACAGCGCCTCGCGAAAGGCGGGATCGCGCTCGGCCCGCGCGCGAATGGTCTCTTGAAAACTATGGGTCAATGGCATCCGCCTATTCCTCATTCCCGCTTGCGCACCTTGTAATCGCGCCACCGGCGAAGCGCGACACTGATATCGGTCTGCTGCCTCTGCTTGGTACCGCCACCCAGCAGGATCACCAGCACGCTGCCGTCCCATCCGAAGTAGACCCGATAACCGGGGCCACGATTGATCTTCAGTTCGGCAGCGCCCTCGCCGATCGACTTCACGTTCGAGGTGTTTCCATCGGCGAGCCGTCCAATTGCAACGGAGACTGCCGCGGCTGCCTGCGCGTCGAGCCCGTCATGCCAGTTCCGAAACGGGCTGCGACCACCGTTGCTGTATTCCGCGACCTTGATCCTTGGTACCATATTCGTTACCAATTTTCTATTTCAGAATTTTCGGATTTTAGAAATTGTTGTTGACACACTCCGGCCACCTCATTATGTTCCCGTTTCGTTCCATTCCACAAGAGGGCGGATCGCGATCGTCACGAAACGCGGGATGGAATGCGGTGGCCGCGACGGCGTCGGCGCGCGAGGTTGGCTGCAGGGCGGGGAAACCCGTGAGCAGCGACAGGCGCGATACGACACGGCGCTGACAGCGTCTTACGCTTGGTCTCGATGGCGAGCGCACGCCAGCCATCGAGGGGCCGGCGAAGATGTGCGCGGACGGAGAAGTCGTGTGGTCCTGACGCCCGGGGTCTGTGCGTCAAGTCATGTGGTGATGTGCCGCCGACCGGCGCGCGCATCGATCATCCGCAAGGCGACGGGGGCAATAGTGCATCGCTCCCCGGGGAGAGCACGAAGGACACCGTGAAAACCATCGCGCAGGGAAGGCCGGGATGTCCCGGCGTCACCTGTGATCCACCCGTGCGCGTATCCTTCGCACACGGGATTGCGGGTGCCAGCCGGCGCCCGGCCTTCCCTGCGCCTTCTTGATCTTCAGGAGGGCGAGACGATTGCAAGACTCGGGCGAAGCTGCCGCGAGGACGCGGAGGTGTGTCTGCGAGTGCAGCGACAGAGCGAAATTGTTCATGCCACACGCTTTCTCTCGTGTCCCGGACAAGCCGCAACGCGCAAGCGCTGCGGCGCAGAGCCGGGACCCAGGAGCCACGCAGCAGGCCGCCGCATGGGCCCCGGCTCTGCAGCGCACCGCCGAAGAGGCGCTGCGCTGCGTCCGGGGCACGGAGATCGCAACGCCCCCTCAGGTAAACTCCACCTCCACCGCCCCCAGCCCGTCCAGTTCCATCCGCACCTTGTCGCCGGCCTTCAGCCACAGCGTCTTGACCAGGCTGCCGGTGAGCACGAGCTGCCCCGCGTGAAGACCCTTGCCTTCGGCGGCGAGATGGTTGGCGAGCCAGGCGAGCGCGTTGTGGGGATGACCGAGCACGTCGGCGCCGGTGCCGTGGCTGACCTCCTCGCCGTTGAGGATGGCGCGCCCCTTGACCGCCTTCAGGTCCGGCACCGACGAGCGCGGAACCGCCGGGGCCAGCACGCAGCCGGCGGCGAAGAAATCGTCGGCGATCAGCGTCGGCGCGCCCATCGTCTCCCACTTCACGTAGCGGTCGTCGACGATCTCGATCGCGGGATGATAGGCCTCGACCGCCTCGCCGACCCATTCGGCCGTGAACGGCGCCTCGCCGGCGGCCAAGTCGCGCTTCAGCCGCACCGCGATCTCGCATTCGACGCCGACGTGGACATATTTGGAAGCGGGGAGCTTGGCGCCGCTGTCATGCACGCCCTTCTGGAACACGCCGCCGCCGCAGGGATGCGGGATGCCAATATAGTCCTGCATCACCTGGCTGGTGCAGCCGATCTTGTAGCCGACCAGCGGCCCGACATGCGGCAGCAGCAGATCGTGCAGCGCGCGCTGGACCTGGTAGCCCTCGGCCTCATCGATGGGGGG
This sequence comes from Bradyrhizobium sp. TM233, assembly GCF_036247965.1. Taxonomy (NCBI): domain Bacteria; kingdom Pseudomonadati; phylum Pseudomonadota; class Alphaproteobacteria; order Hyphomicrobiales; family Nitrobacteraceae; genus Bradyrhizobium; species Bradyrhizobium sp. TM233. The sequence continues at coordinate 484,331 of NZ_BTIG01000003.1, forward strand.
ACGTTCCAGCGCCGCGAGCGGCGCATGGTTGCGGCGCGCCAGCGCGATCGCCTTTGCGGCTTCGAGAATCTTGTCCATAGGCGCCGCCTCCCACGCTACGCAAGTGAAGGCGGTACTTCAGCATCCCCGCTCCGGCCTGACAAGCGCGCCCGGCCGGGTGATTACGGCGTCTTGCCCGCGCTTAAGGAAATATTGAGCGGGAGGAGGCTCTATGGAGGCACGCGCCCCATAGCGCTTGCAGACAGCGCAAGAAGCATCATTGCAGCGATGCTTGATGCAGCTGGATCAGCGTCTCAAGACCCGAGTCGATCTCGTTGATGCGACTCGCAAAATCTCCCGCACCTGAAGTGAAGGCTGTTTCTCATCCGACCTCACGTGAGCTCGGAGGAATCGATTCTAGCCCGTTGATTGCGATTCACTTTTCGCGATCACGGTCGCGCGTTGAAGCGCGCAGCTCTCGGGCGGCAAAATGCTGATCGCGGCGCGAAACGGCGCCTTGCGTCCCAAAACAAAAGAGCCGCACGCGGCGGCTCGGGCTCTATTCGTCGCGATAGACCTTCTCGCGTTTCTCGTGGCGCTCCTGCGCTTCCACCGAGAGCGTCGCGATGGGCCGGGCCTCGAGCCGCTTCAACGAGATCGGCTCGCCGGTGTCCTCGCAATAGCCGTAGGTGTTGTCCTCGATCCGCTGGAGCGCGGCGTCGATCTTGGCGATCAACTTGCGCTGGCGGTCGCGGGCGCGGAGTTCGATGGCACGGTCGGTTTCGGACGATGCCCGATCGGCGAGATCGGGGTGGTTGACGTTCTCCTCCTGCAGGGCTTGCAGGGTGAGCTTGGACTCTTTGAGGATCTCATCCTTCCAGGCGAGGAGCTTCAAACGGAAGTACTCCTTCTGCCGGTCGTTCATGAAAGGCTCTTTTTCGGTCGGTCGGTAGTTTTTCAACTTTTCCAAGGGCGGCCTATCTGTCTAATCAACGACTCGCAAACGGAACGGGGTCCGTTGAGCGGGGCCTTATATAGCGGCCACCTGTGACAGACAATGTTTCCCTGAGCAACCGGTTAGCGCCCCCAAGCCCTTGCACAGGAAGGTTTATCCTGGAGGGCCCGGGGGCGGCCCAAGGCCTAGTAGCCGACCGTGAAACGCTGCCTCACATGGGCCGGCCGTTCGATCTCGTCGGCGAGCGCAATAGCGTAGTCAGCGAACGTGATCCAGCTCTTCCCGTTCGCATCTGCGAGAAGCTGATCGGTGCCAAGCCGGAACTTGCCCGTGCGCTCCCCCTCGACGAACAGCGCCGACGGCGAGATGAAGGTCCAGTTCAGATCCTTTTCCTGCCGCAGCAGGTCGAGGAAGACCGAGCCTGCCTCCGCTTCCGCCTTGTATTGGGCCGGAAAATTGGGAGTCGTGACCAGTTTCACGCCCGGTGCGACCTCGAGGCTGCCGGCACCGCCGACGACGAGATAACGACCAACCTTGGCGTCCTTCGCCGCGCCGATCAGCTTCTGCGCGTCGCTGGCGAGGAAGTGCACGGAACTCACGGCGACGTCGTGCCCGGCCCACAGCTTGGCAAGACCCGCCTGATCCAGCACGTCGCCCTTAGCCGGCGTGACGTTGGGCAGGGCCGCGATCTTCTCGGGGTTCCGGGCGATGGCCGTGACCGTATGGCCGCGGCGGGACAGCTCCTTGGTGATCTCCGATCCGGCCCGACCCGAGGCACCGGCAACTGCGATTTTCATGGAAGGCTCCTTTGCTTATGTGGTAACTACCAGTGACTAGATATCGTAAAGAATGCTGGTGTTAAGAGAGCACTTTGTGCTTACCTGATTACGCAAGGGTAACCGCCACGCGCACCGCGAGCGACGAAAACGGATTCCGAGGACCGACGATGAAACCCGACGTCTATGCAGCGAACTGCCCCACCCGCCAGATCCTCGATCGCATCGGCGACAAATGGGCGGTGCTGATCCTGCTGCTGCTGCGCGAAGAGCCGATGCGCTTCAATCATTTGCGCCGCACGATCGAAGGCATTTCGCAGAAGATGCTGAGCCAGGTCCTCAAATCGCTTGAACGCGACGGCCTGATCAGGCGCCACGCCATCGCGACCGTTCCCGTCACGGTGGAGTATTCGATCACGCAGCTCGGGCTGACGCTCGCCGGCGCGGTCGATCCGCTGCGCGATTGGGCCGAGCAGAATCTGAAAGACGTTCTCGCCGCCCAGCGCCGCTACGACGGGCAGCAGAAGGAGGAAGCGGCGTAAGGGGCGCTTTCTTGGTAGTGCCGCACGCTCATTCTCAATTCCGCTGTCATGCCCCGGCTCGACCGGGGCATCCAGTACGCTGCGGCTTCTCGATTCGAAAACGACTGTCTCTGGAATACTGGGTCGCCCGGTCAAGCCGGGCGACGACAGCCTGCTAGGCCCGTCCGGCCTTGGCGAGCTCGACCTCGACGCGCAGCTCGATCTCGGAGAGCACCGCATCGAGACCAGGGTCGCCGGAGGATGATTTCAGGTTCGCCGCAGCATCGCGCAGGCGCATCACGGTCGAGCCGTCGAGATTGCCGGACAACAGGCCCATCTTGAGATCGTCGAGCACGTCGAGCGCCGTCCTGCCGCGGACGACCGAGCGCTTGCGGCGTTCGACCGGGTCCTCCTCGACGCCCTGCAGCGCCAGCAGCCCATCGATGTTGGCGGCGGCCTTCGGTGCGGCAGCGCTCCGGGTCTCCTGCGCCGACGAGGTGTCGGGCAACACGAAGGTGCCGGAGCCGGTCCGCCTGGCCTGGTTGGCCGGCGTTCCAAGCGTCGTGCCGTTCGGTCCGTAGATGCGCATCGGAAGGAATCCGGGTGATCGATACGGTCACCTTCGCCGTCTTATGGTTAACGGCGCGTAAACGGCCCGGCAAAATCTGCCGACAGGCGGCAGTTTCGCTCCTCAGGGACAACGCCCGCTGACACCGGTCGAAACAGATTTATTCAACCTATTCAGCGGCCTATGCCTGCCGCCCGGGGTTGGCACAGCCCTCGCAAGGAAAGCGTCAGACCAGCTCGTCATGGGAGTGTCGTGCAGGTCCTTCCGATTTGAGGAGCCTTTTGAGGATCCTTGGGGAGCAGAGGATGCCAAGCGTTCGTTGGGTGAGGATTGTTGGGGTGGCCTGCGCGGCGCTGTCTGCGCTGGCGCTGTCGGTCGCGCCGGCGGCTGCGACCTCGCGCATCAAGGACCTCGCCAATATCGAAGGCGTGCGGCAGAACCAGCTGATCGGCTATGGCCTCGTCGTCGGCCTCAACGGCACCGGCGACACGCTCAACAACATCCCCTTCACCAAGCAATCGCTGCAGGCGATGCTCGAGCGCATGGGCGTCAACATCCGCGGCGCCACCATCCGCACCGGCAACGTCGCCGCCGTGATGGTCACCGGCAATCTGCCGGCCTTCGCCACCCAGGGCACGCGCATGGACGTCACCGTCTCAGCGCTCGGCGATGCCAAGAACCTCCAGGGCGGCACCCTGCTCGTCACCCCCCTGCTAGGTGCCGACGGCAATGTCTACGCGGTGGCGCAAGGCTCGCTCGCGATCTCCGGATTCCAGGCCGAGGGCGAGGCGGCCAAGATCGTGCGCGGCGTGCCGACCGTCGGACGCATCGCCAACGGCGCCATCATCGAGCGCGAGATCGAGTTCGCGCTCAATCGGCTGCCGAACGTGCGCCTGGCGCTGCGCAACGCCGACTTCACCACCGCCAAACGGATCGCGGCCGCGATCAACGACTATCTCGGCGTCAAGACCGCCGAGCCGATCGACCCCTCCACGGTGCAGCTGTCGGTCCCGCCCGAGTTCAAGGGCAACGTCGTCGCCTTTCTCACCGAGATCGAGCAGCTCCAGGTCGACCCGGATCTCGCCGCCAAGATCATCATCGACGAACGCAGCGGCATCATCGTGATGGGGCGCGACGTCCGTGTCGCCACCGTCGCGGTCGCGCAGGGCAACCTCACCGTCACCATCTCCGAGAGCCCGCAGGTGAGCCAGCCCAATCCGCTGTCGCGCGGCCGCACAGTGGTCGCGCCGCGCAGCAGCGTCACGGTCACCGAGGACGGCAAGAAGCTGGCCGTCGTCAAGGACGGTGTCTCGCTCCAGCAGCTCGTTGACGGCCTCAACGGCCTCGGCATCGGCCCGCGCGACATGATCAGCATCCTTCAGGCGATCAAGGCCGCCGGTGCGATCGAAGCCGACATCGAGGTGATGTGATGCAGACCGGCTCGATCAACACCCCGCGCGCCGCCACCTCCTCGGCCTTCTCGGTCGAGAGCCGCAACGGCCGGCCCGATTTCGAGCTCGCCGCCGCGCTGCAAAAGGTCTCGCCGAAGCAGCAGGCCAGGGCGCAGAAGACCGCCACCGACTTCGAGGCGATGTTCCTCAACAGCATGTTCTCGCAGATGACCTCGGGCCTGAAGGGCGAAGGCCCGTTCGGCGACACGCCCGGCACCGGCGTGTGGCGCTCGATGCTGACCGAGCAATATTCCAAGAACTTCGCCAAGGCCGGCGGCGTCGGCGTCGCTACCGAAGTCTACCGCACCCTCATCATGCAGCAGGCGAAAACGATCCGCACGGCATAAGGTCAAACGAAATGAACCATTTCAACGCCTCACGTCAGCCGATGCATCAGCGCCCGAACGCCGCGCCCGGCAGCGCCGAGGCGCGCAAGCTCGCCGAAGATCTGATGGACGCGATGAGCGCCCTGCTCGGACTGATCGAGCGCGAGACCGAGCTCGTTCGCGCCGGCAAGGTCCGCGAGGCGATGACGCTCGAGAGCAAGAAGCAGGAGCTGTCGCGAAACTATGTCGGCGCCGTCAGCCAATTGAAGGCCAACCAGACACAGCTCGCGAAATCCGCGCCGGAGCTGCTCTCGACGCTGCACCGCCACCACGATGCGTTCCGCGCGATGCTCCAGGTCAATCTCACCGTGCTCGCGACCGCGCACGCGGTCTCCGAAAGCGTCGTGCGCGGCGTCAACGCCGAGATCCAGAAGCGCAACGTGCCGAACACCTATACGGCCGCAGGTCGTCGCGCAGCTCCGGGCCCGCGTCACATCACGCCGCTCGCGGTCAGCCGCTCGCTCTGAGCGCACACAAGAACAAGCGACAATTTTACGAAAAACCGCGCGGCGAAATCGTCGCGCGGTTAGTCACGTTTCCTTACCGGGTCTTCAGTCCTGGTGTTCCATGGTTGCGTTATTAGAGGGGTTGGGATTTGACTCACGTGAGGCAACCAGGAGGCTGCCATGAGTACAGATTTCAGCATCAGGCCGGTGGGGATCCCGGCCCCCATGCAGATCGTAGCGACGTCCAGCGCGGCGGCGAACGAGGCTGTGCAGACTGATCTTCCGGTGAGCCAGACGGTCGCCGCGGCGGATACGAGCGCGCCTGTGCGCAACGATCTGCCGAACCACGAGAACGTCTCGCGCCAGGTCGTGTTCGACCAGGCGTCGGCGTCCATGGTCTTCCAGGTCGTCAACGACAAGACCGAAGCGGTGGTCAACCAGTTCCCTGACGAAGCGATGCTGCGCCGGCGAGCCTATTTCCATGCATTGGATATGAAGTCCGAGCCCTCGCGTCCGCTCAGCACGGACGTCAGCGCCTGACGATCAGGAGATCGGCGACGACGCTCTGCGTCTGACCGGCACCGGTCAGCGCGAAATTCGTGTTTCCGAAGGACAATCAGTCTGGGATTCTCGTGATGCGGCCATCACGGGTCGCCGTCACGGCCGCCCGGACAGGCCTGCAGCGATATTGCGGTTGATCTCGATCAGCGGACGGAAGTGATCGAACTGCGGGCTCATCTGCAGCGCGGCGGTCTGGCTCAGCACGAACACGCTGATGTTGGCGATCTTCTGCCGGACGTCGATCGGCTGCGGATTGTTGTCGCGCATCGCCTCGCTCAGGAAGATGGTCCAGAGCTTGCGATTGAACATCAGGGCCTGCATGGTCTGCTCGCTGAGCGGATCGGCGTTGTTCACCGCATCCTGGAGCTTGTTCGCGGCCTTGAGCAGAGTCTGCGCCTCGATGTCGCGAGGAGATGCGGTGGTCGTTGCAACACGCGCATAAGCCGAGGCAGCGGAATTCGACATCAATCACACCCTGGAGGTTACCTAGCGCGTTGTAAGCGCTTAAGGATTTCTTTCCCAACCCTAGGCAGCACCGCTTAAGATTTGCTTACATGTGTGCTTGGAAGCACTCCGGATAATTACGGGTCGCGGAGCTCTTCGTCGCAACGCTAGATCCACGCACGCACGATGTAAACTCGCATCGCGTGATGCGTGTCGATCTCAGCTAATCTTGTCTTAGCGATCTCCCTCAAAAGAACGGCGGAGCGTTAGCCCCGCCGCGATATATCGTGTGGCGATCTTGTGCTGCGAAATTAGCGGAGCAGCTGCAGCACGCTCTGCTGCGACTGGTTGGCCAGCGACAGCGCGGACACTGCGATCGACTGGCGGGTCGACAGCGCCTGGCTGTTGGCCGCTTCCTCGTTGGTGTCGGCGAGCGTCAGGTTGGACGAGCCGGTCTGCAGCACGTTGATCAGGTTCTTGGAGAAGTCCTGACGCACCTGCACGATCGAGAGGTTCGAACCGAGCGAGGATCCTTCCGAGCGCAGCCTGCTCGAGGCGGCGTTCAGGCTGGCCAGCACCTTGTTGGTTGCGCCGTTGTCGATGAAGTCCGTGCCGGGAACGAGATTGCTGAGGCCGAGGCCGGCGGCGTTGAACACGACGCCGTTGATGCCGAGCGTGGAGCTGCCGGTCTCGTTGAAAACCAGCTTCAGCGTGTCGCCGTTGAGCAGGTTGATGCCGTTGAAGGACGAGTCCTGCGACGTTGTGTCGATCTGCGCCAGGATGTTGTTGAACTGGCTGACCAGGCTCGAACGCGCCGTCTGCGCGACGGGATCCTGAACCGGCGGCTGCGCGGTGGTGAAGGCGAGCACGCCGGTGAGCGTACCACCGACCGCGCCGCCCGCGGCAGTCGAGCCAAGGGTCGAGGACGCATATTCGTTGACGGTGGTGACCGTCAGCACGCCGTTGGCGTCGATCGTCGCCGTCAGGTGGTTGGCCTGGAGCTGGACATTGAGCTGGTCGAGCGTCTTGACGGTGCCGTTGGTGCCGTCACCGAAGGTGACGTTCACCGGCGTACCGCCGTTGAAGGAGGAGAAGGTCAGGGTCTTGCCGCTGACACCGCCGACACCGGAGGTTCGCGCCGCCGTGAAGGCGGTTGCCGTTCCCGTGTTGCCGCTGAGGCCGAACGCGCTGAGCGCGTTGCCCGTGCCGGTGATCGAGAGATCGGCGTTGATGCCGGTGGAGAGCGCAAGCTGACCGCTGCTGTTGACCGACGACGGGATCTGGCCCGCAGTGGTCGACAGCCCCGCCGCGCCGTTGAAGATGCTCGCGGTCTTGACGCCCGTGGCGAGGTCGACCGCGTTGAGCAGGTCGGTCAGCGTCGCGCTCTGGATGTAGACGGTCGAGTTGCCGTTGCCGTCGGTGACGATGTTGCCGCTGACGCCATAGCCGGTGGCCACGCTCGCCGCCGATTGCGGCGTCTGCGCGTTCTTGAACGTGATGGTGTGACCGTCGATATTGAGCGTCGAGCCGTCCTGAACGAGGGAGCCGAGCGAGCCGGCGGTCGTCGATCGGTTCGCGGTCACGCTCGCATTGCCTGCGCCGGTCGCCGCGGTCAGACCGAGCTTGTTGAGGAAGTCGGCCTTGCCCGTCACGCTCAGATCAGCGCCGGTCGAGCTCTTCAACGTAACAGCGCCCGCCGTGATGGACGATGCCACCTGAAGCGTACCGACAGGACCGGCCGAACCGCTGATGGAGATGGTCGCCGCGCTCGCGCTGATCGTGGCGGTCTTGACGCCGCTGGCGAGGTCGATCGCACTGAGGACGTCGTTGATGGTCGCACCGGGCGCAGCCGCCGTTCCCTCATAGACGATCGAATTGCCGTTGCCGTCGGTGGCGATATGCCCGCTGGCGTCGAGGCCCCAGCCGGTCGGTTGCGTGCTCGGAGCGATGCCGGTGCGGAAGGTGATGGTCTTGCCGTTCACCGTGATGGTGTCGCCATCCGCAGGCGCACTCCCGAATGTGGTGGATGCGGTGGTGCCGACCAGTGTGGCGGTGCCGGAGAGTGCGGTGGTGCCGTCGGCCGCCGTCGCAGCGAACCCGACCACCGTACCCGCGCTTGAACCCAGCGAGGCGCCGAGCGCGGCAGTCCCGGTGACCGGGGTCGTGCCACCGGCAGCACCGGTATAGAGCACGTTGCTCTTGGCGGTCGCGCTCGCATAGGAGGTCGTGCCGCGCAGGTCGGCGGGCGTCGCACCGGGAATGGTGGTGGAGACATTGGACTTGGTGGAGTAGCCGACCGTGGTCTGCAGCGCCTGGTTGGCGATCGATTTCGCGCTGTCGATCAGCTTTTGCAGCGAGGTGATGCCGGTGTTGGCGGCCTGCAGCACCTGGACACCGTTGTTGATGCCATCGAGCAGGTTGCTGATGTCGCTCGCCCGGTTGTCGAGCCCCTGCGCCGTGAAGAAGTTGGTGGGATTGTCGAGCGCGGTATTGACCTTCTTGCCGGTCGACAGCCGCTCCTGCGTCGTGGCCAGCAAGTCGGCCGTCGACTGCAGCGACAACAGGTTCTGGCGAACGGACGCCGAGAGAACGATGTTGGACATTGGCGAGTCTTCCTCTTGAACCGGATACGAATCGGCCGCGCGGTCTGCAAAGCGGGCTTTTGTCCAGTCTTAGGCGGTCTCCTTTAAAGTATGGTTAACGCCGGTTTAAGGGACAGGGTTAATGGCCGATGAACGCCCCTGCCCGTCTCCGGACGCAAAAAAGAGCGGCGGGACAGATAGCCCCGCCGCCCAATTTACTTAGTGATTTCAGCTGCTTGTTAGCGGAGCAGCTGCAGCACGCTCTGCTGCGAGGTGTTGGCCAGCGACAGCGCGGAGACCGCGATCGACTGGCGGGTCGACAGCGCCTGGCTGTTGGCCGCCTCGACGTTGGTGTCGGCCAGGGTCAAGTTGGACGAGCCGGTCTGCAGCACGTTGATCAGGTTCTTGTTGAAGTCCTGACGGATCTGCACGACCGAGAGGTTCGAGCCGAGGCTCGAGGCTTCCGAGCGCAGCGTGCTCGACGCCGCGTTCAGATTGGTCAGCACCCGGTTGGACGCCGCGTTGTCGATGAAGTCGACACCGACGGTCAGCGCGGCGAGGCCAAGACCCTTGGAGTTGTAGGTCACGCCGGTGATGTTCAGGCTCGACTTGCCGGTCTCGTCGAACACCAGCTTGAGCTGGTCGCCGTTCAGGAGGTTGACGCCGTTGAACGAGGAGTCCTGCGAGGTCGTGTCGATCTGGTTCAGGATGTTGTTGTACTGAGACACCAGATTGGCACGCGCCGTCTGTGCGACCGCATCCTGCACGGGGGTGGAAGCCGTCGAGAACGTCAGCGCTGAAGTGAGCGTGCCGCCGATCGCACCGCCGGCGGCCGTGGAGCCGAGCGTGGATGAGGCGTAGTCATTGGACGCCGTGATCGTCAGCAGGCCGTTGGCGTCGATCGTCGCCGCGAGGTTGTTGGCCTGAAGCTTCGTGTTGAGCTGATCGAGCGTCTTGACCGTGCCGTTGGTACCGTCGCCGAAGGTGACGTTGACCGCCGTGCCACCATTGAAGGAGGAGAAGGTCAAGGTCTTGCCGCTGAGGCCGCCGATACCGGAGGTGCGGGCGGCGGAGAAGGCCGTTGCGTTTCCGGTGTTGCCGGCGAGGCCGAACACGTTCAGCGCGTTGCCGGTGCCGGTGATCGACAGGTCGGCGTTGATGCCGGTCGAGATCTTGAGCTGGCCGGACGTGTTGATCGTCGAGTTCGACTGGCCGGTGGCGGTCGAAAGCGCCGCGACGCCGCTGGCGTTGATCGTCGCGGTCTGCACGCCTGTGGCAAGGTCGATCGCCTTCAGCACGTCATTGACCGTACCGCCCTGCAGATAGACCGTCGAGTTGCCGTTGCCGTCCGTGACGACGTTGCCGTTCGCACCATACCCGCTCGGAACGCTCGGAGCTCCGGTCGTGCCCGGGGTCGGCGCGTTCTTGAAGATGATGACGTGGCCGTCGACGTTCAGCGTCGAACCATCCGCGATGGTCGCACCCAGCGAGCCCGCGGTCGTAGTCCGGTTGACGTTCAAGCTGGCATTGCCTGCACCCGAAGATGTGGTCAGGCCGAGAGACTTGAGCAGGTCGGCCTTGCCGGTGACGCTCAGATCCGCACCCGTCGAGCTCTTCAGCGTGACGGCGCCCGCACCAACGCTCGAAGCGGTCTGGTTGAAGCTGGTGGCGAGCGTCGCAGCACCCGCGGTGATGGATGCCGTCTTGACGCCGCTGGCCAGATCGACCGCGGTCAACAGATCGCTGACGGTCGCAGCCGGCGTGCCCGCCGTGCCGAGATAGACCGTGGTGTTGCCGTTGCCGTCGGTGACGAGGTTGCCGCTGACGCCCGAGCCGGACGGAACGCCAGTCGACGCCGGAGCAGAGCCGGAGCGGAAGGTGATGGTCTTGCCGTTCACGGTCAGCGTGTCGCCGTCGGCGGGCTGGGCGTTGCCGAGCAGGCCGGTGGCGGTGGTGCCGTTGGTGGCGATCAGGGTGATGGCGCCGGTCAGAGCCGTGGTGCCGTCGCCGGCCGTTCCCGCAGTGCCCGTGAAGGTGCCGATGGTGGCGCCGAGCGTCGTGGTGCCGTTCGCCGCCGTGGTGCCGCCGGCCGTGCCGTTATACAGCACGTTGCTGCTCGCGGTCGCGCTGGCGAAGCTCGTCGTGCCGCGCAGGTCGGCCGCCGTCGCGCCGGCGATGGTGGTGGAGACGTTGGACTTGGTGGAGTAGCCGACCGTGGTCTGCAGCGCCTGATTGGCGATCGACTTGGCGCTGTCGATCAGCTTCTGCAGCGAGGTCAGGCCGGTGTTGGCGGCCTGCAGCACCTGCACGCCATTGGCGATGCCGTCGAGCAGATTATTGATGTCGCTGGCGCGGTTGTCGAGCGACTGTGCGGTGAAGAAGTTGGTGGGATTGTCCAGAGCCGAATTGACGCTCTTGCCGGTCGACAGACGGTTCTGTGTGGTGGCGAGGAGGTCGGCGGTGGACTGGAGAGAGAGGAGGTTCTGACGAACCGACGCAGAGAGAACAATACCTGACATGACTCTTACCCTTCTGGCTTACGCGTCTTCGTTCGATCGCTTCGGATCGAGTGACGGGGCCAGCGTGCCGCGACATGGCTAACAAAGGGTGAAACGAGCATCGCCTGCGTAAGCGCCGGTTCACCATGAGCGGGCGGGACGCGCGGAGCGAGATGGCAATCAGCCTGAAATCATTGGCAATTCTTTGCGCTTACGCTCCATTAACCATAACCGCTGGTTACTTTTCGGAGCGTCATCTGCCCTCTCAAAACCTCGGGCGATCAACAGAAAAGCGGCGGGGCCGAGGCCCCGCCGCCCTAACGTCTTGCGATGTCGTCCGCTTGTTAGCGGAGCAGCTGCAGCACGCTCTGCTGCGACTGGTTGGCCAGCGACAGCGCGGAGACCGCGATCGACTGACGAGTCGACAGCGCCTGGCTGTTGGCCGCCTCGACGTTGGTGTCGGCCAGCGTGAGGTTGGACGAACCGGTCTGCAGCACGTTGATCAGGTTCTTGTTGAAGTCCTGACGAACCTGCACGATGGTCAGGTTCGAGCCCAGAGCCGAGGCTTCCGAACGGAGCGTGCTCGAGGCGGAGTTCAGGTTCGTGAGCACCTTGTTGGTGGCAGCGTTGTCGATGAAGTCGACACCGCTGGTCAACGCAGCGAGGCCCAGACCCTTGGAGTTGTAGGTCACGCCCGTGATGCTCAGGCTCGACTTGGCGGTCTCGTCGAACACCAGCTTGAGCTGGTCGCCGTTCAAGAGGTTGACACCGTTGAACGAGGAGTCCTGAGCAGTCGAATCGATCTGCTGGAGGATGTTGTTGTACTGGTTGACGAGATTCGCACGCGAGGTCTGCGCAACCGTATCCTGGACGGGGCTGGAAGCCGTCGAGAACGTCAGCGCCGTGGTCAGCGTGCCGCCGATCGCACCACCCGCGGCGTTCGAACCGATGGTCGAGGACGCGTAGTCGTTGGTGGTCGAGACCGTCAGCAGGCCGTTGGCGTCGATCGTCGCCGTCAGGTTGTTGGCCTGAAGCTTCGTGTTGAGCTGATCGAGCGTCTTGACCGTGCCGTTGGTGCCGTCGCCGAAGGTGGCGCTGACCGCCGTGCCGCCGTTGAAGGACGAGAAGGTCAAGGTTTTGCCGGTGATGCCGCCGACGCCCGAGGTGCGCGCCGCGGTGAAGGCGGTCGAGGTCCCGGTGTTGCCGGCGAAGCCAAGCGCATTTAACGCGTTGCCGGTGCCGGTGATCGACAGATCGGCATTGACACCGGTCGAGATCTTGAGCTGACCCGAAGCATTGATCAACGAGTTCGACTGGCCGGTGGCGGTCGCAAGCGTCGCGGTGCCGTTGGCATTGACCGTCGCGGTCTGCACGCCGGTGGCAAGGTCGATCGCCTTCAGCACGTCGTTGATCGTGCCGCCCTGCAGATAGACCGTCGAGTTGCCGGCGCCGTCAGTGAGAACGTTGCCGTTCGCACCATACCCGCTCGGAACGCTCGGAGCACCGGTCGAACCCGGGATCGGCGCGTTCTTGAAGGTGATGACGTGACCGTCGACGTTCAGCGTCGAACCGTCCGCGATCGTCGCACCGAGCGAGCCCGAGCTCGTGGTCCGGTTGACGCTCACGGTGGCGTTGCCGCCGCCCACAGACGTGGTCAGGCCGAGAGACTTGAGCAGGTCAGCCTTGCCGGTGACGCTCAGATCCGCACCCGTCGAGCTCTTCAGCGTGACGGCGCCCGCACCAACGCTCGAAGCGGTCTGGTTGAAGCTGGTGGCGAGCGTCGCAGCACCCGCGGTGATGGATGCCGTCTTGACGCCGCTGGCCAGATCGACCGCGGTCAACAGATCGCTGACGGTCGCAGCCGGCGTGCCCGCCGTGCCGAGGTAGACAGTGGTGTTGCCGCTGCCGTCGGTGACGAGGTTGCCGCTGACGCCCGAGCCGGACGCAACGCCAGTCGAGGCCGGAGCAGAGCCGGAGCGGAAGGTGATGGTCTTGCCGTTCACGGTCAGCGTGTCGCCGTCGGCGGGCTGGGCGTTGCTGGCCAGGCCGGTGGCGGTGGTGCCGTTGGTCGCGATCAGGGTGATGGCGCCGGTCAGGGCCGTGGTGCCGTCGCCGGCCGTGCCCGCAGTGCCCGTGAAGGAACCGATGGTGGCGCCGAGGGTCGTGGTGCCGCTCGCCGCCGTGGTGCCGCCGGCCGCGCCGTTATACACCACGTTGCTGCTCGCCGTCGCGCTGGCGAACGAAGTCGTGCCACGCAGGTCGGCCGCCGTTGCGCCCGAGATGCTGGTGGAGACATTGGACTTGGTAGAGTAGCCGACCGTGGTCTGCAGCGCCTGGTTGGCGATCGACTTCGCGGAGTCGATCAGCTTCTGCAGCGAGGTGATGCCGGTGTTGGCAGCCTGCAGCACCTGCACGCCGTTGGCGATGCCATCGAGCAGATTGTTGATGTCGCTGGCGCGGTTGTCGAGCGACTGTGCGGTGAAGAAGTTGGTGGGATTGTCCAGGGCCGAGTTGACGCTCTTGCCGGTCGACAGACGGCTCTGTGTGGTGGCGAGAAGATCAGCAGTGGACTGGAGGGAGAGCAGGTTCTGACGAACCGACGAAGAGAGGACGATACCGGACATTGAGTGTTACCCTTCTGGTACGCAACGCAACAAACAAACTTCGATTAGGATTAATCGATGCCGGGACGGTGAACGCAGACGGCTAACAAAGCATGAAGCGTGTCGCTCCAGTCCTTCCGCGGATTCACCATGTGCGCGATCGGAGCCGGACCGCGCTTCGTCGTATCATCATGATCACATGATGCTTTTTGGTGCAGCGGCGACGCGTTTGCCACTTGTCAACCATAACTCAGAGTGAGCAATTCGCTGCACTCGAACGCATCGTCCCGACTTGCCAAGCGGCGTTCTGATGCCGACCCAAAAAGAAAGCGGCGGGGCCGAGGCCCCGCCGCCGGATCTTGCTTGCGATGTCGTCCGCTTGTTAGCGGAGCAGCTGCAGCACGCTCTGCTGCGACTGGTTGGCCAGCGACAGCGCGGAGACCGCGATCGACTGACGAGTCGACAGCGCCTGGCTGTTGGCCGCCTCGGTGTTGGTGTCGGCCAGCGTGAGGTTGGACGAACCGGTCTGCAGCACGTTGATCAGGCTCTTGTTGAAGTCCTGACGAACCTGCACCACCGAGAGGTTCGAACCGAGGCTCGAGGCTTCCGAGCGCAGCGTGCTCGAGGCGGCGTTCAGGTTCGACAGCACCTTGTTGGTCGCGGAGTTGTCGATGAAGTCGACACCGCTGGTCAACGCGGCAAGACCCAGACCCTTGGAGTTGTAGGTCACGCCGGTGATGCTGAGGTTCGACTTGCCGGTCTCGTCAAACACCAGCTTGAGCTGGTCGCCGTTCAACAGGTTGACGCCGTTGAACGAGGAGTCCTGCGAGGTGGTGTCGATCTGGTTCAGGATGTTGTTGTACTGAGACACCAGATTGGCGCGCGAGGTCTGCGCAACCGTATCCTGGACGGGGGTGGAAGCCGTCGAGAACGTCAGCGACGAGGTCAGCGTGCCGCCGATCGCACCACCCGCGGCGCTCGAACCGATCGTCGAGGACGCATAGTCGTTGGTGGTCGAGACCGTCAGCAGGCCGTTGGCGTCGATCGTCGCCGTCAGGTTGTTGGCCTGAAGCTTCGTGTTGAGCTGATCGAGCGTCTTGACCGTGCCGTTGGTGCCGTCGCCGAAGGTGACGTTGACCGCCGTACCGCCGTTGAAGGACGAGAAGGTCAAGGTCTTGCCGCTGATGCCGCCGACGCCCGAGGTGCGGGCCGCGGTGAAGGCGGTCGCAGTCCCGGTGTTGCCGGCGAGGCCGAGCGCGTTCAGCGCGTTGCCGGTGCCGGTGACGGACAGGTCAGCATTGACGCCGGTGGAGAGCTTGAGCTGGCCGGAGGCGTTGATCGACGAGTTGGTCTGGCCGGTGGCGGTCGCAAGCGTCGCGGTGCCGTTGGCATTGACCGTCGCGGTCTGCACGCCGGTGGCAAGGTCGATCGCCTTCAGCACGTCGTTGATCGTGCCGCCCTGCAGGTAGACCGTCGAGTTGCCGGCGCCGTCAGTGAGAACGTTGCCGTTCGCACCATACCCGCTCGGAACGCTCGGAGCACCGGTCGAACCCGGGATCGGCGCGTTCTTGAAGGTGATGACGTGACCGTCGACGTTCAGCGTCGAGCCGTCCGTGATCGTCGCACCGAGCGAGCCCGAGCTCGTGGTCCGGTTGACGCTCACGGTGGCGTTGCCGCCGCCCACAGACGAGGTCAGGCCGAGAGACTTGAGCAGGTCAGCCTTGCCGGTGACGCTCAGATCCGCGCCCGTCGAGCTCTTCAGCGTGACGGCGCCCGCACCAACGCTCGAAGCGGTCTGGTTGAAGCTGGTGGCGAGCGTCGCAGCACCCGCGGTGATGGATGCCGTCTTGACGCCGCTGGCCAGATCGACCGCGGTCAACAGATCGCTGACGGTCGCAGCCGGCGTGCCCGCCGTGCCGAGATAGACAGTGGTGTTGCCGCTGCCGTCGGTGACGAGGTTGCCGCTGACGCCCGAGCCGGACGCAACGCCAGTCGAGGCCGGAGCAGAGCCCGAGCGGAAGGTGATGGTCTTGCCGTTCACGGTCAGCGTGTCGCCGTCGGCGGGCTGGGCGTTGCTGGCCAGGCCGGTGGCGGTGGTGCCGTTGGTCGCGATCAGGGTGATGGCGCCGGTCAGGGCCGTGGTGCCGTCGCCGGCCGTGCCCGCAGTGCCCGTGAAGGAACCGATGGTGGCGCCGAGGGTCGTGGTGCCGCTCGCCGCCGTGGTGCCGCCGGCCGCGCCGCTAAACACAACGTTGCTGCTTGCGGTCGCGCTGGCGAAGCTCGTCGTGCCGCGCAGGTCGGCCGCCGTCGCACCGGCGATGGTGGCGGAGACGTTCGACTTGGTGGAGTAGCCGACCGTGGTCTGCAGCGCCTGGTTGGCGATCGACTTCGCGGAGTCGATCAGCTTCTGCAGCGAGGTGATGCCGGTGTTGGCGGCCTGCAGCACCTGCACGCCGTTGGCGATGCCATCGAGCAGGTTGTTGATGTCGCTGGCGCGGTTGTCGAGCGACTGTGCGGTGAAGAAGTTGGTGGGATTGTCCAGGGCCGAATTGACGCTCTTGCCGGTCGACAGACGGTTCTGCGTGGTGGCGAGAAGATCAGCGGTGGACTGGAGGGAGAGGAGGTTCTGACGAACCGACGAGGAGAGGACGATGCCTGACATAACTCTGTTACCTTTCTGGTAAACGACGCTACTGTTACTCGTCTGCTTGGATCTAGGCTGACCCAGCGACCGGCGGACCGTGGCGCCGAGACCTCTAACGAAACATGAAATGAAACCCGCGCTTTTGCCGGGCCGCGCGTGATTCGGCCGGGGAAGCCGCGCAGATCGTCGCGCAGCCCGCACGGGTAGGACCTTGAAAATATTGCGATTTCCCGCGCAAATAGCAGGAATTTACAGCTCGTTAACTAATTGCGAGCGAGAATCACGTCTTAATAGGCCGCAACGAACGCTCGGTTACGAAAGCGTTGATGGAGAACAGGCAATGGCCCTTAAGGTCGAGCTCAGACCGCACGAACGCATCATCGTCGGTAACTGCGTGATTACCAACACGGACCAGCGCGCCCGCCTCCTGATCGACGGCGACAACGTGCCGATCCTGCGCGAGCGCGACATCCTCACGCCGGAGACCGCGGATTCGCCGGCGAAGCTCGTCTATCTGGCGGTCCAGCTCATGTACATCTCGCCGGATCCGCAGAGCCAGCACGGCACCTATTTCAACCTGGTGCGCGATATCGTCACCGCGGTGCCGAGCGCCTGGCCGATCATCGAGGGCATCAACAACAACATCCTGAACGGCGACCTCTACCGGGCGCTGAAGGATGCGCGCAAGCTGATCGCCTATGAAGAGAAGCTGCGGAGCCAGTTCGAGGCCACCCACCCCAAGGACGGGGACAAGGACGACGTGAGCTCCGCCGCCTGACCGCGCGCGTTCGCGCCACGCGAGCGCCCCAGTCCCGCAAACGACAACGGCCCCGGATCGTCTCCGGGGCCGTTGTCGTTTCAGCCATGCACCAGTGCTATTGCGCTGCGAGCGGCGGTGCCTCGACCTCGATCATTCCGTCGCCGCACCGCCGGCCGCCGAACTCCAGCACGGCCGCGACCAGCGCGTCGACATCCGCCTCCTCGGTGCGGTGATTGACGATCGCGGCGCGGATCGCAAACCTGCCGCCCAGCGTCGTGCTCGAGGGCGCTGCGACGCCGGACTCCTGGATGTCGGCGACGATTTCGCGATTGACCGCATCATCGGCACGATAACGGAAGCAGACGATGTTGAGGTTGACCGGCGCCAGCAATTCCAGCCGCGGTTCAGCCAGGACGCGGGCCTCCAGATATTTTGCCAGCGCGCAGCTTCTCGTGATCGTCGCACCCAGCCGATCGGTACCGAATGTCTTCAGCGTGAACCACGTTTTCAGCGCACGGAAGCCACGCGACAGATCGGGGCCGAGATCGCAGGGCCAGACCGCGCCCGCCGCAAGCCCCCTCGCTTCGCGGCGCAGATAGGCCGCGGGCTGCACGAAGGCCTGCCGATGCAGCTCGCCGTCGCGCACCAGCAGGAAGCCGGCGTCGTAGGGCACCTGCCCCCATTTGTGAAAGTCGAGCGCAATGGAATCTGCGAGCTCGATGCCGCCGAGCAGCGGCGCGAGCTCGGGCGAGAAGATCGCGAGCGCGCCGAAAGCGCCATCGACGTGAAACCAGATGCCCTCCTCGCGGCACAGCTCCGCGATAGCCTTGAGGTCGTCGATCGCGCCGATGTCGACGGTGCCGGCAGAGGCAACGACGAGGAACGGCTTGAAGCCGACCTCGCGATCGACAGTGATCTGCGCGCGTAGCGCGGCTACGTCGATGCGATGATCGGCATCGACGCCGATCTTGCGCAGCGCGTCGGTGCCGAGCCCGGCGATGTCCATCGCCCTGGAGACGCAGCCATGCGCGGCCTGCGACGTATAGGCCGTGAGCAGCGCGCCGTCATTGCCGATGCCGTATTGCCGCGCCAGCGTGCCGAGCGCAGCGTTACGCGCCACCAGCACCGCCATCAGATTGGCCATCGACGTGCCCGTGACGAAGATGCCGCTCGCAGATTCCGGGAAGGCGAACAGGCGGCGCATCCAGTCGACGATCTGGCGCTCGACCTCGATCGGCATGTGGTCGCGTCCGCCGAGATTGGCGTTGAGTCCGGCTGCCAGCATCTCCGCGATCATGCCGACCGCGGTGCCGCCGCCATGCACCCAGCCCATGAAGCCGGGATGGACGTTGCCGGTCGCATATGGCGCGACGTGATCGGCAAATTCGCGATAGACCTCGGCGAGGTCGCTCGCCTCGCGCGGCACGTCGGCCTTGAAGGCCGAGCGGACGTCATCAGGGATCGGCTGCCAGACCGGACGCGCCCGAACGTTGGCGATGCCGTCGATCGCATCGTCGAGCATGCGATGGGCGAGCGCGCGAAATTCGCTCCAGTCCTGCGGGTCGAGCGAGGTGCGCGCGACAGAGCTTTGCGCGTTGCGGATGATCTCGTTCATGTTGCGCTCCCCTCGCCTGCTCTTGCATGCCGCGACAGCATCGCCGAGAACGCCGCGAAGATCTTGCGCATCTGTGGCGGCTTGTAGGGAAACACGACTGGCGAATCCATGTTGTGCACGACGGCGGTGTTGTCGGCTTCGAAAACCAGCAGCTCGCTGCTCTGGTTCTCGGCGCAATCGACGATGAAATAATCGAGGCCGACGCGCTTGCTCATCTCGTCGAGCGCGCTTCCGTGGCGCGCCGCGAAGGCGTGATCGAAGTCGTGCATGAAGATCGCCTCTTCTGCACGCTTCTCCTCGCTGAACGCCATGTAGGCGTTGAGATACCAGATGTCCCAGCGGTCGGCGATTGCCATGTGACAGGCGTAGGGTTTGCCATCGACCATCGCGAGACGATATTTGCGGTAGAGCCCGTCGGGGCTCACGTAGTCGACGAAGCGCGCGACGAAGAAATCCTGCTCATCACGTTCGGCAAGATAGGCAGCGAGCGCGGCGGCATCGTCGAGCTTCGCGAGCCCGACGCCGGCATGCGAGCCGCGCGGCCGCGCGATCATCGGAAAGCGCAATTCACCCGCGATGTCCTCGCAGGCGATCCGCCCTCGCGAAAGATCGGACAATTGCGCGCGCGTCGCGTGGATGGTCGCGGGAATGTCGAGACCCGGCACGCCGGCCAGCAGCCGATACAGCTTGTCGCGATCGAGATTGCCGATACGATCGGGACGATTGAGCAGCGGCCGCGGCCAATGCGGCGCGGCCTTCTCGATCGAAGCGAGCGCCTCACGGCATTCCTCGGAATCGGAGGCGACCACGATGGCAACGTCGTGCTCGGGCAAATTCTCCGGCAGACCGACGCCCTTGACCACATAGAGCGTCAACAGCTCGATGTCGGAGCCTTCGAGCAGAAAATCGATCGGCGTGTTGCCGCCCATGTCGATGTCGGCTGCCAGCGCGAGCACGCGCAGGCCCGGCTTCAGGGCAGCGCTCGGCGTGCGAAACAATTGGTGGAAGGCCAGCACCTCCGACTGGATCGCTAGCCCTTGATCCTTGTCGCCGAGAAGCTGGGTGATCAACGACAGATCCAGCCCTTCGCCCGCCAGTGCGGTCCCCGCCGCGATCCGCGCCACCAGCTGGTCGCGCAACGGATGCAGGTCGACACCCTCGAAGGCCTGGCGCGTCAGCTGCGCAAAGCCGATGCGATCGGCATAGTTAGCCGCGGTCATGCGAAGCGGCGCGGAAACCGGATGCTGCATCTCACACCTCGAACGCGGAGTTTACCGGGACGGCCGCGACCGCGCCACGGTCGAGCAGCAGCTCGATCTTTACCAGCACATGGGCGATGCGATCGAGAATTTCCTGCACGTTGCGTTGCGCCTGCGCCATGTCCGGCGACCAGACCTCGGTCACGAGCCGTGCGCCGACGCAGAGCCGCAGCACGGCCTGCGGCGCCTCGCCCTGCCGCTCCAGCCGGACCGGCTGGCCGACCAGGCAGCGCTGCACGGCGACCTGCCGGTCCGCCGCGCTGCCGCCGATCGCCTCGTTCATGTCATGCGCGAGCGCGCGATGAACGGCTCCGGTCTCGGCGATCGAGACCGGCCGGCCGTCGCGCAGCAGGATGAACGGAAAGATCGTGGTTTGTGCAAATTCCTCATCATCCGCGTCGGCGGTCCCGATCATGGATGGAACGGCGCGAAGCGACGGCGACAGCGCGATCATGCTGTCGATGCCGGCGGCGAGCTCGGCGAGCACCTCGGCGCGGAAAGCCCCTGATACGGCGTAGTAGCGGCCGATCTCGGCCAGCGCCGCTTCCCAGCGCAGCCATTGACCGAAATTCGGACGGCGTTCGAAGCGCGAACGCAGCGCCGTCCAGGCCACCGGCCAATCACAACGGCCGGCATAGTCGAAGATACCAGGCGCAATCCCCTCGGCCCGGTCGAGCGACCGCGAAAGGCCCTTCGGCACCAGCACCGCACCGCTGAAGGCGGGCCCACCGAAGAATTTCGAGCCTGACATCAGCACCATGTAGCCGCGGTCGAGATAGGAGCGCAGCCGGCGGCGGCCGAGGCGGGCCTGGCAGGCGTCGACGACGATCTGCACCTTGCGCGGCCAGCGCCGCGCGATCTCGTCGAGACAGGCCGCGCTCGGTGCGCGCCAGCCGAGCTTCGATGCATCCATGATCTGGAGCAACACGGGCGCGCCTTGCGCGATCGTGGCCTCGATCGCATGCAGCACCGCGACATCGATGTCGGCGCGCATCGCAATCCCCGGCGCGGTTCCGAGCAGCGGCAGCGCAACACTGGCGCCGGCGAGCCCCGCAACCGCACCGTCCTTGCGAACCGCGAGGCCGCTCGCCGTCATGGAGCTGAAATGGTGCCCGCGGGCGGTATGGGTCGTCCCGCTTCCGGTCTGGTCGGCGCCGACCACGATCGTCACCGGCGGCGCCCCGAGCAACACACGCGCCAGGAACAGGGCGTGGAGCTGGGAGTCCGTGCCGGAGGGCGAGAACACGACGTCGACGCGCGGCGAGAGCTGGAGATGGCCGCGCAGCTCGTCCCGCATGTCCTCGCAGCGCGCATCGAAGGCGATCTCGACCTCGTCGAGCAGGCACTTGTGCATCAGCTCTTCGCGCGCCAGCGCGGCACGGTCGTAGGCCATTTGCGAGATCGTCGATGCGGTCGAGGAGGCGAAATTCCAGATCTCCGGCTCCGGCGAAGCCGCGCAGCCATAACCGTTGACGCGATCGCTGGCGTCGAGCGCCAGCCGCGGATCGCCGCCGGAGACGAGCAGCGTGTCCAGGGGTGTGAAGAGATCGCGCAGGCGATAACGCGAGCCGCCGTCGGGGGCGCGCTCCTGACCTGACAGACGGGATGCGCCCGCGCTCATCCCGGAAGGCTCACGCCGCATCGGCCGCCGCCGCGGGCGCCGGCGCGAATTGCGAGGCGATGTCGCCGTGGAATACCGACGGTCCGACGTGATCGAGCGAGCTCTGGATATCGGCCCAGATCTCGCCGCCGATATCGGTCCAGCGCTTGCAGAAAGCGAAGTCCTCGGAAAGATACGTGCCGGTCGCCGGGTCGATCATGCATTCGAACAGCGCAAACCGGTTCTGGCTCGCCGCCAGCGTGTCGTGGGAATGCTCACGGAAGAACTGCAAGCCCGCGTAGTCCGGATGGCGGCACATCGCCTCCAGCGCCTGGCGCCGGATCATCAGGAAGCCGGTGCCGGCGTAGCGCACGCGGGTGAAGCCGTTGACCACGACGATGCGATCGGGATCCTCGATCTCGAGCACGTAATCGAGCGAGGCGGCCGGCACGTCGGCCCGACCTGACTGGATCGCACGCGCGGCCTTGTCCCAGTTGATCCGCTTGATCGGATAGCAGCCGGCGACGACATCCGCCCCGCATTCGATCAGCCGGAACACCTGCTCCGGCTTGAAGCCGATATCGGCGTCGATGAACAGGAAATGCGTCGCCCTGGGATCGTCCAGGAACATCGCGACCAGATTGGCCCGCGCCCGGGTGATCAGCGCGTCGCCGTCGCGCAGCAGCACCTTGAGCTCGAGATTCGACATGCCGTGCACGGCGCGCTGCAGCGCGAAGATCGAGCTCGCATAGATGCTCGACACCTGCCCGCCGAAGCAGGGCGTTGCCACCACCAGTTGCATCTTGTCCGACATCGACAGCTCCGCCCCGCTCCAATCCTCACCAAGAGGTAAAGAGGCATGGTTAACGGCGCCTTAACGCCTCCTTACAGGAACTTGACGAGCGAGAGCTGCGCCAGGTTCGAGGTCACCTGGTAGGACGCCTGGAGGGCGTTCTGGAGCGCCAGGAGCTGGCTCGCGACCTCGTCCGGCGAGGCCGATTCCGCCTGGTCGATGATGGTCTGGAGCTGCGCCTTGGCCTGGGTCTGGCGCGTGCTCGCATCCTTCATCGTGTTCTGGGCCATCGCGATGTCGGTCTGGATGTCCTCGATGCGCTGCTGGCCGGGCTGCTGGGTCAGCGCCTGGGTCGTGCGCAGGCTCAGCGCGGCGACCTGCCCGCCCGAATACTGTCCGGTCGGCGAGGTCGAGAAGGTCCCGAACACCGCGATCGCCTGCAGCTGCCGGCGGATCGCGTCCTCGTTCGCCTGGGCGCCGTACTGCACCGTGACGGAATCGTCGACCCGCGCCATCGCGGTGGAGCGCGCCGAGCCGGGGCCGTCATTGCCAAGATACCACTTCACGGTGGTGGCCGAGCCGTTGACCAGCGTCGTCGCCGAGCTCGCGGGCGAAGAGCCGACGCGCAGCGGCGGCTGGGTGGCGGTCACAGGCGTCGTGCTGAAACCGAGCGAGCCCAGCGCGCTCGTGTTCGGGCTCGTGATGTTCAGGCTGGCCGCATCGTCGGTGTTGATCGTGATCGAGCCGCCATGGGCCGTCGACGGCTTCGACGTCCCCGTGATGCCGTCGATCTTGCTCAGCAGGGTCTGGATGCTGTCGCCGACGTTGAGCTGGTTGCCGGTCGCGCCCGAGGCCACGAAGGTCAGCGTGGTGCCGTTGACGGTGATGGTGTCGCCGGCGACGAAGCCCGGCGCGATCGAGTCCGTGGGGCTGGTACCGGACAACGCCGTTGCGCCGCTGATCGGCACGGTCGGGCCCGCCTGGCTGGTCTTGGGAGCACCGATCGCAGAGCTCGCGGTGTTGAAGAAATTGTCGCCGGCGACGATCGCGGATGCCGCCACCAGCGAGGTGTTGGCGAGTTTCGTGATCGCCGTGTTCAGCGCCGTGTTGAGGTTGTTCGCGGTGTTGGTCGGATTGACGGGGGTGCTGGCGTCGATCGCGAAGCTGCCGAGCGGCGTCGGCGTCGCCGTCGACGCGGTCAGGTCGATCTGCTCGGTCGAGCCGTCCGGCAGCGTGAACTGCACGCTCAGCTTGTCGCCATTGTTCGGGTTGACGCCGTTGAGATCGACCGAGAACGACACCGGCGAGCCGCTCGGGCCGGTGACGGTCGCGCCCGTCAGGGTCGAGGATACTGCCTTGAGCTTGAGCCCGAACGGCGACCCGGCGGCGTCTTCCGAGACCTGCACCGAACTCGGCGTCGGCTGCGACTGCACCAGGCGGCCCATGCCGTTGGCGCCGAGATCGGCGGCCTGGCGCTCGGCCATCACGGTCTTGAAGCCCGCCTGCGTCGTGGTGCCGTTGATGATGTCGCCGGCATTCGCAACCGACTGCGTGCTGATGGCCGTTCCGGAGAACAGATAGCGGTTGCCCGTCTGCGTGTTGAGCACGCCGACCATCGAGCCGAACTGGGCGGCGGCGGTGTTCTGCGCGATGGTCTGGCCGTTGACGTTGAGATCCTGCGCGGTGTTGGCCGAGCCCGTCTGCACCGTGCTGCGGATCTTGGTCAGCGACTGCAGCGCGGTGTTGGCGAGGTTGATGCTGACATTGACGTTGGTGATCGTGTCGGTATAGGCGGCGATGTTGGAGAGTTGCGCGCGCCCGGCGATCGCAAAGCCCTCGTTGGTGCCCATCCCGGAATAGTTCTGCGACAGCTTGCCGGTCGAGAGCTGCGTCGACAGGTCGGTGAGCTGCTGATTGATGTTGCGGATCTGCGAGCCGAGAACCGACGAAGAGTAGTTGATGCTGCTGATCGACATGGTTCAGAGCCCTGTTACTTGTTACACTTGAGCCTGGAGCAACGTATTCATCATGCTCTGCACCACCGACATGACGTGGGCGTTGGCGGCGTAGGCATTCTGGAGCTGGATCAGGTTCGACATCTCCGAGTCCAGGTTGACCTTGGAGGTCGAGTCGAACTTGGCCTGCAGCGTCGAGACCACGACGCCCTGGCCCTGCTGCAGCTGGGTGGCCTGGGTCGCGGAATTGGCCTGGACGCTCAGGAACTGCTGCAGATAGTTCGAAACACTGCCGGTGAAGGGCTGGCTCGCCGAGCCGAGACCGCTCGTTGGCGAATAGGAGAACACTCCCGAGGTGAGCTGCGAGTAGAGATAGTCCGAACGCGCCGTGTCGCCCGAAGGCGTCACCGGCGAGGTGTTGTACACCGACATCCTGGTGGGGTCGGCGACCAGCTGCGTGTTGACGGCAATGCGTCCGGCAAGGCCGGTCATCTGCGAGCCCGAACCGGTGATCGCGCCGGTGTAGAGCGCCTGTCCGCCGTCGGTGAACAGCGGCAGTTGCGGATTGCCCGAGGTCAGCGACGAGATCGTCTTGCTCGTCGAGGCCGAATTGAGCTTGGCAAGGCCGCTGTTGTCGTCGGTGATCCGCAGCGTCGTGGCGGTCGCCGGCGGAGGGGCCGCGGAGAAGGCCAGATGCGAGCCCGAGAGCGCGGTGTTGAGCACGGAGGCGATCGTGCCCATGCCGCTGGCGAAATCAACGCCGATCTGCATCGGGTTGGCGTTGGTCGCGTTCGGCAGCGGCAGCGCCGCCGGATCGGTGACGTTGACCAGCGTGACCTGGCGCTTCGTATTGGTCGCCACGTCCGTGTAGGTGAAGGTGGCGGTATTGCCCGGCAGCGCGCCGGAAAGGTCGATGTCGAAGCCGGCCGGCGGGCCGGACACGGTGCTGCCGGCCGTGGTCTTGTCGGACAGCGCGCTCGACATCGTCGCGGCGAGCTGGTCGATCTGGTTCTGCGCCTGCACCAGCGTCTGGTCGCGCAGCTTCAGATCGGCCGCGATCTGGCCGGACGAGACCACGTTGTTGGCGACGACGTCGACCTTCGAGCCGTTCGGCAGCACGATGTTGAACGCGCCGACGCCGGACTTGGCCGGATCGATGTTGTAGAGCGAGGTCGCCGACAGCGCACCGGCGGAAGCAAAGGAGAATTGCGAGGCGAGCCCGGCGCCGACGAGCTGGATGCCCGTCGTGGTGTAGATGTTGGCCTGGTTCGAACCGTCGGTGGTGACGCGGACGTCGACATATTTCGACAGCGTGTTGATAGCCTGGTCGCGCTGGTCCATCAGCGTCGCGGCCGAGGGGTCGTTGGCCGACAGGCCCTGCAGCCTGGTGTTGATGTCGGCGACCTGCTTCATGGCCGCGTTGGCCGCTTGCGCCGAATTGCCGAGATCCTGCTCGACGTTGGAGCGCAGCGACTGGATGCCCTTGGTGGTGACGTTGAGCTGCGTCGCCAGCGCCTGCGCCGCGCCGAGCGCAACGGTTTGCGCCGACGAGGCGCCCGAGCTGGTCGACAGCGCCTGCAGCGCCGTGGTGAACTTGTTCAGCGCGCTTTCGAGCGTGCCGCTGTTGCCCGGGGTGCCGTAGACATTCTGAAGCTGCTTCAGGATGTTGGCCATCTGGTCGGCGTAGCCGCTGCCGCCGGTCTCGGTGCGCAGCTGATTCAGCACATAGGTGTCGAGCTCCCGGCTGACGCCGGTCGTCATCGCCGTCGAGCCGAAGTCGCCGGTGGTGACCTCGATCTGGTTCGGGGTCTGGACGACGTAACCCGGCGTCTGCGAATTCGCGACGTTCGAGGAGACGATCGAGAGCGCGGCCTGGTTGGCACGCAGACCGCTCATCGCACTGGCGAGGGCTGAACTCAAACCCATATCACTGGCCGCCTTTGGTTACGTCACGCGCCGTCAGCGCAACACGTTCAGGAGATCCTGCACCATCGAATTCGCCGTCGTGATCACCTTGGTGTTGGCCGAATAGGCCTGCTGGGTCACGATCAGCTTGGTGAACTCGTCGGCGATGTCGGTGTTGGAGCCTTCCAGCGACGAGCCGCTGATGCTGCCCGACGCGCCGTCGATCGCTGGGCCCGACTGTTCGGTCGCGGCGTAGGCGCCGCCGTCCATCGCCTTGAGGTAATTGGTGCCGTTGAAGTGCGACAGCGTCACCTGGGCGAGGTTGAGGTTCTGGCCATTGGAGAAGGTGCCGACCACGAGGCCGCTGTTGTTGACGGCGACGGAGCGGAGCTGACCGGCGGCGTAGCCGTTCTGCGTGATGGTGTTGATGGTCACCGCGCCGCTGGTGCTGGCATATTGCGTCAGCCCACCCGAGGAGATGTTGAAGGCGACCGAGCCGAGCGACTGGCCGCTGACGCTGACGTTGTTGATGGTGATGCCCGAGCCGGCCGGCGAGGTCAGCGAGCCGTCGGCAGCGAAGGTGAAGGCCTGGCCGGTGTTGACCCAGCCGACCGTCGTGCCGGTCGCATTCGGATCGGTCTGGTAGAACAGGTTCCAGGTGTCGGAATGACCCGTGCCCAGCGACGCGCTGTCGGTCTTGGCCCAGCGCAATTGCAGGTTCACCGGCGTGCCCGCAGCGTTGTAGGCGGTGACCGCACCGCCGCTGATCGATTCCTTGGTGAACGTGGCGATGTCGTTGCCGATCACGCCGCCGGTGCCGGCCGTGCCGCCGCCGCCGCGGTTCTTGGAGATGGACGACGTGAAACCGAGCGCAGCGAAGGCGCTGGAGTTGTTGCTGGTCACCGTCAAGGTGGGATTGGCGATACCGGTGCTCAGGGTGATCACGCCGTTGCTGATCGAAGAGCCGCTCGCGCCGCTGAGTTGGTCGATCTGGTTGAGCAGAGTCGCGATGTCGTCGGTGATGTTGATCTGGTTCGGAGGAGTAGCACCGGAGGCCACGAAGGTGATCGTATTGGCGGGTCCCGTGCCGTTGACCTGGATCGTGTTGCCGGCCACGAAGGGCGTCGAGAGGACTTCCGCGCCGCCGGGCTGCGCGGTGCCACCGAGCTGTGTACCACTCGTAATCGCAGGGGTGGACAGCACGTTACCACCGCGCGTCACGCTGCTGACGCCGAGCAAGCTTGCCGCAGTGCCGCCGATCGTGACGTCGGCCGTGGTGCTGGACGTAATCTGGATGTTACCGCCGGCGGTCAAAGTCACGTTGGCGGCGGGGACGCCGGCTCCAGACGCGATCGCGTTGAGGACATCCGACATCTTTGCGGCGGTGGGCGATTGCAGACCAATCGTGGTGACGACCGGGGGGCCAGCGGCCGTCGAGACGCCCGAGACGGTGTTGTCGAAGTTGATTGTTTGTCCGTTGACCGTCAGCGACTTGCCGGCCAGGTTGGTGAGCAGGCTGGTGTTGAGATGCGGAGACACGGCGGAATCGAGCGACGTGTTGCTAGTCGCCGCCGCCGAAGCGCTGTCCAGCAGCGTCACCGTGCCGGTCGCGGTCGTCGCCGTATAGGCCGAGCGCAGATTGCCGGTGGCGGCTGCGCCTGAGACCGTCGCATTCGTATAGGGCGGCGGCGGCGTTCCGACGATCAGCGGGTTGGCGGCGAAATCGGACGGGTTCAGGCCACCGGCCGCCAGCAGCGTCTTGCTCGCCGCGGTCGAGCTCGCCGCCGTATTCGGCTGGGACGGCAGGTTCGCGGCGTACTGGATCGAGGTTGTCGCCTGGGCCGGGATGAAGTTGTTCTGGAATTTCAGGACGTTCGACACATTGCCGGTCGGGTTGCCAGTCTTCGGGTCGACCGTGACGCCCATCAGATAGTAGCCCGCGCCGTTGACCAGATTGCCGTTGGCATTGAGCTGGAAGTCGCCACGCCGTGTGTAATAGGTGACGCCGCTGAACACCGGCACGTTGTCGACGACGCCGGTCGCCTTCTGGATCGAGAAGAAGCCGTCGCCGGTGATCGCCATGTTGGTGGCGACGCTGGAGCCCGAGATCGTGCCCTGCGTCGTGATGGTGGCCTTCGCGTTGGCCGTCACGCCGCCCGCGACCTGCTTGCTCGGCACCGAGGCGTCCGGAATGAGATCGACGAAGCTGGTGCCGATGCCCTTGTAGCCGGTGGTGGATGAGTTCGCGATGTTACCCGAGATGTTCTGAAGCGCGTAGGACTGCGCCTGCAGGCCACCCACCGAGGTGTTCATTGCATCGAAGATACCCATAACTTTGTCTCCAGATCCGATCTCGGCGGCCGGTCGACCATGGCCGCAGTCGGAAGGGACAGTCGCAAGGGCTGTGCCAATGCGGGTATTCTCAGAAAATCAATGACTTAATGAAAAAGCCCCGGTCCGATGACCGGGGCACAATTGCCGGGACCGGCATTTATTGCCGGGCCTTCCTTACGTCGCGGACGCGGCGGCCGGGCGGAAGACCAGACCGAAACCGTCGATGCAATAGCGCAATCCGGTCGGCTTCGGACCGTCGTCGAAGACGTGGCCGAGATGGCCGCCGCAGCGCCGGCAATGCACCTCGGTGCGCACCATGCCGTAGGCCCGGTCCTCGGTCTTGCCGACATTGCCCTCGATCGGCTGGTAGAAGCTCGGCCAGCCGGTGCCGCTCTCGAATTTGGTCTCGGAGGCAAACAGCGGCAGGTCGCAGCCGGCGCAGGCGAAGGTGCCCTTGCGGTGCTCCTTCAGCAGCGGGCTGGAGCCCGGCCGCTCGGTGCCGTGGTTGCGCAGGATCTCATATTGCTGCGGCGTGAGCTGGGCGCGCCATTCAGCCTCCGTCTTCGTGATCTCGAACTTCTCTGCGGCTTTCTCGCCAGCCTCGGCAGGCGTTCCTCTCAGCCAGCGGAAGGCCCCAAGGCCGAACAGGCCGGCGGCAGTCGTCAACAGGATGCGGCGGTCAAACATCTCATTCTCCGTGCGGGAGCTCCACGCCCTGAGATACGGGCTCTGTCGGCCGACGTTACACTCCCGGGCGGAATTTCTCTCAACTTATTGGGAGGTGGCGCCATCATGCGAGGCCGGTTCCGCGGCCTGTTGTTCCCCTTGGGCCGCAGGTTTCGGCGGTGGGGCCGGCCGCGGCCGGACACCGGGCGGTGGGCGGCGCGGACCGGTGCCGGCGGCCCGATTGGCTTCGGCGAGACGCGCCTCGCGCTCCCTGTCCTTGACCCTGGCACGTTCGCGGTAGCGGGCGAGCGAGCCCGCGGCGGCGGAACTCGCCCTGCCCCAGATCCCGACCAGCTGGCCCGCGACCCGCCCCGTGGCGCCGCCCGCCCAGACCAGCTCGAACGGCGAGAACAGCTTCCAGCGCTCATCGCCCCACAGGATGCTGCGCGCGATCATCTGCCCGGCCATGGCGGAGGTGTTCATGCCCTGGCGGCCGAACCCGCTCGCCACCCACAGGCCTTTGCGCAACTGGCCGATCTGCGGCATGCCGTGCACGGTCTGGCCGGTGGCGCCGCCGAACATATCAGTGACCTCGACATTGCCGAGCTCCGGAAAGATCGTGCGGATCCGCCGCCTGACGCTGCCTGCAAAGCGCTGCGGACGCGCGGCCCAGGTGGTCTCAGGGCTCTCCCACATCAGCCGGTCGCCGTCGACGATGCGGAAATGGTCGACGCCGTCGGAATCCATCACCGCTCCCTTGAAGGCGATGATCTCGTGCACGCGCTCGCCGAGCGGCGCGGTGATCCCGGCATAGCGCCAGACCGGCAGCAGCGTCTCCGACAGGCGCCGCAACGGCGCGCCGAGATGGATGTTGCCCGCGAGCACGATGTGGGTCGCGCGCATACGCGCCGACGGCGTGACGATGCGTTTGCGGATGCCGGAATGATCGATGCTGACGACCGGCGTGTCCTCGAAGATGCGGGCGCCTGCCCGCCGCGCCAGCGCCGCAAGGCCGTGCACATATTTGCGGCCGTCGACCTGGAACGCTTTGGGATAATACACGCCGTGGAAATAGCGATCGGTCCTGAGCACCTCGCGGACGCGATCGACCTGCCAGCCTTCGACCTCGGTGTCGAAATCCTCGTTCAGCATCTGCAACCGGCTGATCAGACGGTCGCCGGCGTCGACGTTGGAGACCTCCAGCACGCCGTTGCTCGGGGCGATCCCCGGCATGTTCTCTTCCGTGGCGTTGGCGCGGACGAACTCGGCCCCCTCCTTGGACAGCGTCCACAATTCACGCGCGTCCTCGAAGCCGATGCGCTCGATCAGGTCGGTGAGCGGCAGCGCAAAGCCCGGCATCACGGTGCCGAGCTGGTTGCCGGAGGCGTTCCAGCCGATATGACGGCCCTCGAGCACCGCGACACTGGCCCCGAGCCGGGCCGCCTCCAGCGCGATGGAGAGCCCGGCAAGCCCGGCACCGATGACGCAGATGTCGGCGTCGAGATCGAACGACAGCCGCACGCGGTCGCGAAAGCCGGCTTCTTCCTGGGACACGCTTGTGAAAGTCTCGCTCATGTCGTTTTCTTAGAGCATGATCCGGAAAGCTGTGCAGCGGTTTTCCGAACAGATCATGGTCGAAATAACAACCTTAAGCGCGATGACGATTCGTTCTAGTTTATACCAACCAGGCGCTTGTCACCTTGTCCTCACCCACGTCTGTACATTATCCGCGACCGTAACGATTCGAGAATGCCATGCGCCGTTTGATGCTGCTGCGTCACGCCAAGACCGAGACTGACGCTCCGAGCGGCCGTGACCAGGACCGACGGCTCGACGATCGCGGCCACAAGGATGCCGCCCGGATCGGCGACTGGATCGCCACCCATCCGCCCTTCCCCGATACCGTGCTGGTGTCGCACGCTGTCCGGGCCCGGCAGACCTGGGACATCGCCTGGGAGGCGATGAAGGACCGCGTCCCGACGCCGCAGGTCGAGATCCTGCCGGAACTCTACGGCGCCGATCCTGCGCAGATCCTGGATTCCATTCGCACCGCAACCGCCCCGGCCGACCCGAAGCAATTGCTGCTGGTCGCCCACAATCCCGGCATGCACGAGGCCGCCTTGATGCTGATGGGCGGCGGCGATCCGGCCGGCGCCAGGGCGCTCGCCGATAATCTGCCCACCGCGGGGCTTGCGATCTTCGACTTTGACGTCAAGGATTGGGGAGACGTGGCCTACCGCCGCGGCAAGCTGGTGCTGTTCACCAGTCCCAAGCTGCTTCGATCGGGATGATCCCGACGGCCGGCAAAACGTGCTGACTGGAAGATTTGGAGGCGCAGATGTTCAAGTCCATCCTCGTGCCCATCGACCTCGCCGACACCGATCTCGCCAAGCCGGCGATCGCGACCGCGGCAACGCTGTCGCAGACCTGGAGTGGCGCGGTGCGCCTGCTCAACGTGCTGCCGATGACGCCGGTGATGCTGGCCGAATACGTGCCGGCCGATTTCGACGAGCAGCAGCGCCAGACCTCGGAAGAAGCCCTCGCCATCGTCGCGCGCGAATCCGGCATCGAGCCGAGCCGCATCTCCAGCGTGGTACGCCAGGGCGGCATCTACCACGAGATCCTGGAAGAAGCCGTGCACATGAAGGCCGATCTGATCGTGATGACCTCGCACCGGCCGGCAATGCGCACCTATTTCCTCGGCTCCAACGCCGGACATGTGGTGCGCTACGCCAAGTGCTCGGTGCTGGTGGTGAGGCATTGAGCGTCGCGTCCGGTCTTGTAGGGTGGGTTAGCCGAAGGCGTAACCCACCACTGTCTCTCTCCGCGGAAGCAGAAGAGGTGGATTACGCCTTCGGCTAATCCACCCTACGCATCTACAACAAGCCCTTGCGTTGCCCGTCGGGCAAAACACCAAGCAGCAGGTCAATCCACGCCGCCAAAAACATTCCACTTTACCGAAATTCGGAAATCACGTATGTGTCGCGACAACCCGGCCCAAGGAAGAGGGGCGTATCGCGATCGTCACGAACGCGGGTCGGGCGGCGGTGGACGTGGGTCACATCGGCGCGAAGGGTTTTGCAGGGCGGGCAACCGTGAGCGAAGACCTCGCGCACACGACCGGTGTGATCCGCGTACGGCAAAATCGTGTGGTCCTGACGCCCGGGGTCTGTGCGTCAAGTGTTGCGGTGATGTGGCGGCCCAACCGGGTCCGCGCGTCAGCCATCCGCAAGGCGACGGGGGCAATAGTGCAACGCTCCCCGGGGAGAGCACGACATAAGCCGTAAAGCCACTGCGCAGGGAAGGCCGGATGTCCTGGCTACACCTGTATGCCGCTGTGCAGATTTCGCTACTGCCTTTCGCACAGTGGACCGCGGGTGCCAGCCGGCGCCCGGTCTTCCCTGCGCCCTCTTTCAATTGAGGGTGAGGCGATCAAGCAAAGCTCGGGCGAGATGCGCCGCGAGGATGACAAACCATGTCTATCGAACAAAGGTCTCGTGCCCCGGACGCTGCGCAGCGCTTCTTCAGCGGTGCGCTGCAGGGCCGGGGCCCATGTGGCAGCACGCGTTGTGGCCCTCTGGGTCCCGGCTCTGCGCAGCAACGCTTACGCGTTGCAGCGCGTCCGGGACACGAGAGAGTTCGCCTCACAGATACCGCGTCAGCTCGGCCTTGACCTGCCCGTAGACGGCGTCCTCGATCTGGCTGCGCGTGATCCCGATGTCGCGCAGGGCGCGGTCGTCGAGCTCGTTCAGCGTCTTGACGGCCGAGCGGCGCTCGAGGCGGTTGAACAGCGCATAGGCGCCATGGGCGAGCGTTGCAAAAAATCCGCCCGTCGAGGATGGGCGTAAACTCCGCCCGGCAGTTTGCGAGATCGTGGTCATGTTTCTTCTCCGGCCTGTTGTCCCGCGCGGCGAAGCAGGTGCCGTTGGCGCCGACGCCGTCAGCGTCTGCACCTCATTTGCCGTCGGATTGCTCTCGCTCACCTCGGCTCAATCGTGGAACTTGATGGAACTTAAATGCTCCAGTACACTGCTCGGAGCAAGTAAAACATTGCTCTCGGTGCAATAATGTCCAAGTTCGAGTACGTGAAGCTTGCCGATGCCATTGCCTCGGATATCTCTAACGGCACGTTAAGGCCCGGCGATCGGCTGCCGCCGCAGCGCAATTTTGCCTATGACCGTGGTATCGCGGTCTCGACCGCGAGCCGGGTTTATAC
The DNA here is from genome assembly GCF_036247965.1 of Bradyrhizobium sp. TM233. Classification (NCBI taxonomy): domain Bacteria; kingdom Pseudomonadati; phylum Pseudomonadota; class Alphaproteobacteria; order Hyphomicrobiales; family Nitrobacteraceae; genus Bradyrhizobium; species Bradyrhizobium sp. TM233. Next base: position 517,848 of record NZ_BTIG01000003.1, read on the forward strand.
GGAGTTGCTGCGTCGCGGCCTCGTCGTCGGCGAGGTCGGCCGCGGCACCTTCATCTCCGGCGACATCAGGCGCGAGGTCGAGGCCTTGAGCGAGCCGCGCGATGCGCGGATCGATTTCGAGGTCAATTATCCACTATTGCCGCAGCAATGGGCGATGATCGCCAAGAGCCTTGCAGGGCTCGAGCGCGTCGAGGCGCTCGAATCCGCCCTGCGCGTCTCGACCAGCACCGGCACCAAGAGCGCGCGCAATGCCGCCGCCGCCTATCTCGCGCGCAAGGATTTCGCGCCGCAGGCCGAGCAGATCGTGTTCACCGCCAACGGCAAGCAATCGCTCGCGGCCGCGCTCGCGGCGCTCGTCCCCACCGGCGGCCGCTGCGGCGTCGAGGCGCTGACCTACCCTTACGTCAAGAGCATCGCGGCACGGCTCGGCATCACGCTGGTCCCGATTCCAATGGACGAATTCGGCGCGCGTCCCGATGCGATCCAGAAAGCGCATCGCGAGGCGCATCTGTCGGCGCTGTATCTGCAGCCCATCATCCAGAACCCGCTCGGCGTCACCATGAACGCGACGCGGCGCGCCGACATCATGCGTGTCGCCGAAAAGCTCGACCTCACCATCATCGAGGACACCGTCTACGGCTTCCTCGCCGACGACACGCCGCTCGCCGCGCTCGGCCCGGACCGCTGCATCGTGATCGACAGCCTGTCCAAGAAGGTCGCGCCGGGCCTTGCGCTCGGCATCCTCGTGGCGCCGCCTCACTTGCGCGAGAGCGTGATGAGCGCGGTGCGCACCGGCGGCTGGATCGCCTCCGGCCATGCGCTGGCGGCCGGGCAGCGGCTGATGGCCGACGGCACCGTCGCCGAGCTGACGCGGCTGAAGCGCATCGACGCCGCGCGGCGGCAGCAGACCGCCGCAAGGCTGCTGTCCGGCTACCAGCACGCGGCCGATCCGCGCTCCTATCATCTCTGGCTGACGCTGCCCTCACACTGGCGCTCGCAGACCTTCGTCGGAGCAGCAGCGAGGCGCGGCATCGCGCTGACGCCCTCCTCCACCTTCGCGATCGCCCACGGCCATGCACCGAATGCGGTGCGCCTCGCGCTCGCGCCGCCCACCTTCGAGCAGCTCGATTCCGGCCTGCGCACGCTCGTCTCGCTGCTCGGCACCAAGGAAGAGGATTTCGACTCCACGGAGTAGCGGTTGGTCGTAGCGATCGGTCTAGGGCAGCAGGGCTTTCGGCACCTGATCGAAGCGATAGCTCTGCGGCTGGTTGCGCCGCACGAAGCCGCCGACCTGCCAGGCGAACAGCGCGGCAAAGCCGAGGATAAACAGCGCGCCGGCGAACTCGCCGCTCACGAGGGCGCGGATCAACAGGCCGACCATTGCCACCGTGAGCACCGCCAGGAACGCCAGCACCGCCGCATAGGCCGTGCGGCCAAGCCCCGCCGTCAGCACCGCGCGGCTGCCCGCCTTCGCCATCCGGGCGTGCAGCGCGAGCATGAACGCGCGAAAGCCGTTGTCCTGCGGCGCCATCAGCGCCGCGGTCTGCCAGCTCGTCGACAGGATCGCGATGCGGCGGCCGCTGCTGTGACTGACATCGGCGCGAAAGCGGTGCTGCTGCATCGACACCGGGCGGAACGACAGCCGGATCGCGCTGATCTCGTCATAAGGCCACAGCGAGGTGCGGCCGCCGATGTGCCAGGACAGCCCCTGCTCCGTCAGCTCGAAGCGATGCGCCGAGCCGATCAGCGACGCCTTGTAGGCATAGCTCGTGACCGGCGTGGCCTCAGCTTCCGAAACCTGCATCTCGATCATCAATCCCCGTCTGCGATCCGCTTGCGCGATCGCCCTCGCCCATCCTACAAGCGAGGCATGGCTGAGACGATCTTTTTTCCGCGCCGCCTGATTCTCGGCGCCGCCGTGATATCAGGCGTGCTGCTCGCGCTCGCGGTGCACATGCTGGGCGCGCGCTACGGGCTCGACCTCGGCGGTCTCTGGCGCTCCGACACGCATGAGTTCATACCGGCGGGCGCGGCGATCGCGTGGTGGCTGATCGCGACGGTCGGCTTCTCCGGCGGCTATTTCACGGCGACGCTGATGCAGAGCGCCGCCGACGGCCAGATCCCGCAACGGATGCGGCAGTTCCTGATCGCGGTCGGCGTGCTGCTGCTCGCCGGCGCGGGCCAGGTGGCCTCGGCGCCGAGCCCGGTCCCGACCGTCTCGGGCGTGCTGGCCGGGCTCGCCGCGCTGTGCCTCGGCGCCGTCATGGCATTCTGCGGCGCCCATTTCGCCCTGCGCCGCGGCTGAACCTCAAGCCGACGCAAGCAGCCGCGGGCGGCCCAGCATGATCGCCACGTCGGAGGCCGGCCGCGGCTTGCTGAACAAATAGCCCTGCGCCTGGGTGCAGCCCTCGCGCCTGAGCAGCTCGAGCTGCGCGTCGTTCTCGACGCCTTCCGCGGTGGTGACGATGCCGAGGCTGCGGCCGAGACCGGTCACGGCGCGGATGATCGCCATGGAGTCCTCGCGCGTCGCCAGCTCCGACACGAAGGAGCGGTCGATCTTGATCTTGTCGAACGGAAAGCTGCGCAGATAGCTCAGCGACGAATAGCCGGTGCCGAAATCGTCCAGCGAGATGCGCACGCCCATGGCGCGCAGATCATGCAGCGTGGTCAGCGTCGCCTCGCTGTTCTGCAGCAGCACGGATTCGGTGATCTCGAGCTCGAGACGGCGCGCGTCAAGTCCCGAGGCGGCGAGCGCCGCGATCACGGATGCGATCAGGTTCGGATTCTTGAACTGCACCGGCGACAGGTTGACGGCGAGATCGACATCGTCCGGCCAGGTGGCCGCATCCGTGCAAGCCGAGCGCAGCACGAATTCGCCGAGCTGGACGATCAGTCCGGTCTCCTCGGCCAGCGGAATGAAGTCGATGGGTGCGATCAGGCCACGCTGCGGATGGTTCCAGCGCAGCAGCGCCTCGAAGGCGACGACGCGGCCGCTGGCGACGTCGCGGATCGGCTGATAATACGCCTCGAACTCGTCGCGCTGCAGCGCCGCGCGCAGGTCCATTTCCAGGAGGCGCCGCGCCTGCGCACGGGCATCCATGCCGGTCTCGAAGAAGCGATAGGTGCTGCGGCCGTCCGCCTTGGCACGGTAGAGCGCGAGGTCGGCGTTCTTCAGCAGTTCGCTCGGATCGCTGCCGTCCTGCGGCGACAGCGAGATGCCGATCGAGACGCCGATCACGATCTGATGGTCGTCGATCTCGTAGGGCGCCGAGATGACCTCGACGAGGCGGCCGGCAAGCGATCTCGCAGCGGTTTCCTCGGAACGACCGATCTGGACCACGGCGAACTCGTCGCCGCCCAGTCGCGCCACCGTGTCGCTCTCGCCGACCGTCGCCTTCAGCCTGCGGCCGACCGCCCTCAACAGCGCGTCGCCGATGGGATGCCCGAGCGAGTCGTTGATGTCCTTGAAGTGGTCGAGATCGAGACAAAGCACCGCGAGCTGATCGCCCGACCTGGTCCGGCGCAGTCCCTGCTCGAGCTGCTCGTGGAACAGCACGCGGTTCGGCAGGCTGGTCAGCGCGTCATGGCGCGCCATGTGCGAGATCTTGGCCTGCGCCTCCAGCCATTCTGTGATGTCCTCGAAGGTCGCGACCCAGCCGCCGCCCTGCATCGGCTGGTTGACGACCCGGATGGAGCGACCGAACCGGCTGACGATGTCGGTCGTGGTGCGTCCCTCGCGCGCGTCGGCCACAAGGCGGGCGAAGAATTCATCCGCGTCGCCCTGCCACTGGCCCTTGGCCTGCTCGTCCCTGAGTACGTCGACCAGCAGGCGGCCGGTCAGCGCGATGTCGGTGCGACGGAGCATCGCCGCATAACGCTCGTTGAACAGAATGACCTTGCCGTCCGCGTCGAACATGCACAGACCCTGCGACATGTTCTCGAGCGCCGTATCCAGCACCATTTGCTGGGCGCCCAATTCACTCCTGGCGCGGCGGTCGAGCAGCGCGGCCACGAGCGCGATCGCGATGATCGCAACCGCCGCACTGGCCGTGAGGAAGGACAGCGAGGCCGGCGGGATCGACAGACCGCCGATCGCGAGCGTCGGATCCGGCGTCAGCAGCACCGCGCCCATTGCGGTGAAATGATGCGCGACGATAGCGACGGTCAGCAGGACCGTCGCCGTCAGTGCATGGAAGAGGTCGTCGCGCCGCGCGGCCACGAACAGTGCAAATGCCGCAAAGACGATTCCTGACAGCACCGAGGCGGCGACCGTGCTTCCGATCCAGTCCACGCGCGCCGGTATCTCCAGCGCCGCCATGCCGGTGTAATGCATCGCCGCGACACCGGTGCCGACGATGGCGCCGCCGAGGACGATCCCGACGGCCCGCGAGGACGACACGGCGATGCTCAGCCCCACGAAGGTCACGGAGATCGCAAAGACCAACGACAGGATCGTCACCGGGATGTTGTAGGCGCCCGCGCCTCCCGGTCCGTAGGCCAGCATCGCGATGAAATGCGTCGCCCAGATGCCGCAGCCGCTGACGGCGGCGTCGAGGCCGAGCCAGGCCAGACGGCCGACGCCTTGCGTCGCGCGCGCCCGGTGGAACAGGCTGATAGCCGCCGCGCTGGCGAGCAGACACACCGCGCCGCCAAGCGCGACGAGCCGCCAATCGTGCTCTTCGGTGAGACAGTAGAGAATTTGATGCATCGCAGGCCTCTGATGGACCCGCACTTGACCCGATCAATATGGACAGGTGGTAACCGGCTACGCGCCTGTTGCGGCAATGGTGAACGGAAGATGTGTTCATTCACTCGGATTGTTCATCCTCGCGCCGGCGCACCGAGGCCGATCACGACGGCGGCGAGCAGCAGGACGGACGCGGACACGACCAGCGCTAGATGCAGCCCCGCCATGAACGCCCCCTCCGCGGCCACCAGTGAGCCGAACAGCGCGACGCCGAGCACGCTGCCGGTCTGCCGCGTTGCGTTCAGGACGCCCGCCGCGATGCCGGACCGCGCCTTGTCGACGCTGCCCAGCAAGGTCGAGGTCAGCGGCGGAACCAGCAGCCCAAGTCCGCCACTGATCGCGATCATCTGCGCGAAGATCGCCCAATAGCTGGTGTCGGCTTCGATCCACAGCAGGCCGAGACAACCGAGCGCCGACACGCTGGCACCGACCACGATGGTCGGGCATGGGCCGATGCGCTCGGCGAGGCGCGGCGCCAGCAGATTGACCGGCAGCACCGCCGCCATCATCGGCACGAAAGCGAGCCCGGTCCACCACGCCGACAGCCCGTTGATCCGCTGGAAGTACAGGCTGAGCACGAAGATCAGGCCGTAGATCGCGATATTGACGAGCAGGCCGACCAGCGAGGTCAGCGCGAACAGCCTCTGGCCAAACAGCGACAGCGGCAGCATCGGCTGCGCCGCGCGCCGCTCGCGCCAGATGAAGAGCGCGGCGAGAACGCCGGCGCCGACAAAAGCTGCGATCACGGCCGGATGATCCCACCCGAGCGCACCGCCTTCGATGATCGCGCCGGCCAGCGCCCCCAGCGCACCGATCGCGGCAAGCTGGCCGGGCAGATCGATCTCGCGCGTGGGGGCCCGCGTGGTCTCGCTGGCGTAGCGCCAGCTCAGCCACAGGCCGGCGAGCCCGATCGGCAGATTGACCAGGAAGATCGCGCGCCAGCCGACCAGGGTGATCAGCGCGCCGCCGACGAAGGGGCCGGCGGTGAGCGCAAGGCTCGCGCCGGCAGCCCAGACCGCGACGGCACGGCCGCGCGCGCGGTCGTCCGGATAGGCATGATTGAGCAGCGCGAGGGAATTCGGCACCAGGATCGCCGCCGCCAGCCCCTGCACCAGCCGCGCGCCGATCAGCACGGCGGCATTGGGCGACAGCGCGCAGGCGAGCGAAGCCGCGGTGAAGATGGCGAACCCCGCCATGAAGACGCGCTTGGCGCCGATGCGGTCGCCGAGCGCGCCTGATGTCAGGATGAAGGCGGCAAACGCGATCGTGTAGGCGCTGACCACCCATTGCAGCTCGGCAACGCCGCCGCCGAGCGTCCGGCCCATCGCATCGAGCGCGGTGTTGACGATGGTGACGTCGAGCTGCACCACGCCGTAACCGAGGCTCATCGCGGCCAGCGTGAGCGAGGTCGCAAGGCGCGAACCGGCAGGCGCTGCGCCGGCCCTGTCGTCGAAGGTCTCATATTTGATGGTGTTTACGCGCATGCTGCCGCCTTGATTGCAGCCCCATGCGGAATATAGGCGGCCGGCGCGCCGTCATGATTCGACAATGATCGAAGTATGATCATAGCCGACACACCCATCTTTTACGCGGTGTCATCGCCCGCGCAGGCGGGGCATGACGACGAGCCAAGAAGAAACGCCGTGCGTCGACGCACGGCGTTTTCCTTGCCGCGCCCGCTTAGCTCGCCGCGCGCAGATTCACCTTGCTCTCGGCGAGTGTCGTCAGCTTCTTGTCGGTCGCCTTCTCCTCCTCCAGCGTCTTGGCGAGCACGCTGGCGCAATCGTTGCGGCCGAGCTGCTTGGCCCAGGCGATCAGGCTGCCGTAGCGTACGATCTCGTAATGTTCGGCGGCCTGGGCCGCATTGATCAGCGCGGCGTCGAGCACCGCCTTGTCGGCAACTTCGCCGATCGTCTCGTCGGCTTCCTCGATGATGCCGTCGATCGCCGGGCAGTCGACCGCCTTCACGGCGACGCCATGCATCTTGAACACTTCCTCGAGCCGCGTGATGTGCTGCCGGGTTTCCTCGAGGTGCGTCAAAAAGCCCTGCTTCAGCTGCGGATCGGTAGCCTTATCTGCCATTTTCGGCAGCGCCTTGGTCAGCTGCTGCTCGGCGTAATAGATGTCCTGGAGCTGGTGCACGAACAGATCGTTCATGGTCTTGATGTCTTTTGTGAACAGTCCCATCGTTCCGTCCTCTTTCGATTTCTGGAACACGAAGGCAGCGGCTTGGACGAAAAGCCGCTTTATTCCGCCATGTTCGGTTGCTGATGGGGCCACAACGGACACGCGGCATCGACGTTCCAAAAAGACCCGGATGGCTTGCGCTGGAACAATGCGGACAGCGCCGACATCTGAAATCATGGCGACATACGAAACGCCCGAGCCGAGCCGGTTTCACGACTCATATGCTTAACGCGCCTCGGATGTGAACCGCGTATGACAAAAGTGACCGGTCCGCCGCAGAACCTATTGTTGTCAAGGGCTGCACAAGCCGGTGTTTTTGCCTTAAATGAGCTGGATCATACCTGCGATCGATGCCTGCTTTTGGCCGTGATCGCACCCGACCGGCCCAATGCCTGGCCCGGTCGGTCTTGCCCCCCGCCGGGAGGATGAATGCACGGACTGCTGACCGCGCTGAAGCGCGGCTTCAAGAGATGGATCGGCTGGCGACGGCTCGGAGTTGCCGCAAGCATCTTCATCATCGCCTTCGCGATCACCTCGCTGGTGCGAACCCTCAAGGGCATCGATACCGGCGTCATCCTGACGGCGTTGACCGAGATTCCCCGCGGGAGCATCGGGCTGGCGGCGATCTGCGTGTTCTTTGCGTTCTGTACGCTGACGTTCTACGACTTTTTTGCACTGCGAACGATCGGCAAGAAGCACGTGCCGTACCGCATCGCGGCGCTTTCCAGCTTCACGTCCTATTCGATCGGCCACAATATCGGCGCCACCGTCTTCACCGGCGGGGCGATCCGTTTCCGGATCTATTCGGACTACGGGCTGAACGCGATCGACGTCGCCAAGATCTGCTTCCTGTCGGGCCTGACCTTCTGGCTCGGTAACATCTTCGTGCTCTCGATCGGCATGGCGATCCACCCGGATGCGGCATCCTCGATGGATCAGCTGCCGTCGTCGCTCAACCGGCTGATCGCGCTCGGCGGGCTCGCCTCGATCGGGGCCTATCTCGTTTGGCTCGTCATGGGCGAGAAGCGGCGCGAGCTTGGCCAGAAGGGCTGGAAGGTGGTGCTGCCCTCGGCGCCGCTGACGCTGGTCCAGATCCTGATCGGCGTGGTCGATCTCGGCTTCTGCGCTACCGCGATGTACCTGCTGATGCCGGCCAATCCGCCGATCGACTTCCTGTCGCTCGCGGTGGTGTTCATCCTGGCGACGCTGCTCGGCTTCGCCAGCCATGCCCCCGGCTCGATCGGCGTGTTCGATGCCGCCATGCTGCTGGCGCTGCCCGAATTCGGCCGCGAGCAGCTCCTGGCGACGCTGCTGGTGTTCCGCATCCTCTATTTCGTGATCCCGTTCGGCCTCGCCATCTCCATCATGGGCACGCGCGAGCTCTGGATGAACGTGGTCGAGCCCTGGCAGGAGCGGCGGCGGCTGGCGGAGGCCTGCGCGCAGGCCAATCTGCCCAAGCAGGTGACGCCGATGGAGCGCGAGCGGATGCTGCGGCAAGCCAACAAGCGGTAGACTGCGATCTGGACCCGAAGGGGTTGCGGCCGGCAGAGCAATGCTCTCTTATTTCCGCCTCAACTTTGCCGTTGAAGACGCGGGCCATGATCCCTTTATTCCTTCGTACCCTCTCCGCAGGCGCCCTGTTGCTTGCCGGGATTCTGACCGCCATGCCGCCCGAGCGCGCTAGCGCTCAGGACGCCGGCGCCCTGCAGATCAATTGGGAGGTGCGTAACCGCTTCCGGCTGTTCCGCGAGGAGCGCGACTTCCTGCTCCATGTCGAGAATGCGCGCAACCGCAGCATCCTGGCCGCCGAGCAATCGCTGGAGCTCCAGAGCGAAGGCCGCGGCTGGGCCCGCAACATGGTCAACCGGCTCTGCATCGACCTCCAGGGCCGGGTCAACCAGCCCTGTACCCGCGACAACACCAAGGAAAACTACCTCACACCGATCGATCACCCCGTCACCGTGCGCCTCATTGGCGCGGTGCCGGTCGGCGCCACCTGCGCCTGGTCGTTCGACGACGGCGACGGGCCGCAGCAATCGACCTTCGACTGCGCCGAGCCGATCAACTTACGCGTCCGCTACGGCAAGCAGACGGTCGCGACCGTCGACGTCTCCTCCGGCTCCGACCCGACCCAGCGGGTCCAGACCGAGATCCAGGTGCGCGACATCTTCGTCGCCGGCCTCGGGGACAGCATCGCCTCCGGCGAAGGCAATCCGGACCGGCCGCTGGCGCTGTCCGACGAAGGATTCTGCTTCCGCTCCTATCTCGGCACCGCCGCCGGCGGCCAGTATTACCGGCCGAGCCGCCACGGCTTCAAGGGCGGCCGTGCCTGCGAGGCGCCGGACACGCTCGCGAACTGGCAGCGCTACAGCGCGCTCTGGTTCAATTCACCGTGCCACCGCTCGCTTTACAGCTACCAGACGCGCACCGCGCTCGCGCTCGCGGTGCGCTACACCCACATCGCCGTGACCTATCTGCCGCTCGCCTGCACCGGCGCCAGCATCGGCGACGGCCTGCTCGGCTCGCAGCGCGCCCGCGAATGCCCGCCCGGCAAGACCGGCGTCTGCAACACCAGCGTGAACGCGCAAGTCGCCGAGCTGCGCGAGGCGCTCACCGCGGCGAAGAAGCGCCAACCCGACCGCACGCTCGATCTCGTGCTGCTCTCGGTCGGCGCCAACGACGTCTATTTCTCCGGCCTCGTCGCCGACGTGATCGTCGACACCGCGACCGAACGGGCGCTGTTCCGTCGCTCCGGCGTGATGGCGAGCGTCGATGATTCCCGTGACGCGCTGGTGCGCGAGCTGCCGCAGAATTTCGTCAAGCTGCGCGAGGGGCTGAAGCCGCTGGTCGGCGGCGACCTCTCGCATATCGTCTACGTCTCCTACGCCAATCCTGCGCTCGCCGATGGCGGCGTGCCCTGCCGCGGCGGCCGGGCCGGCTTCGACATCCATCCGGCCTTCAACGCCGATCCGCAGCGCCTTGCCCGCGTCTCGACCTTCGTCGACACCGAATTCCTGCCGCAGCTGAAGGGCCTCGCCACCTGCACACGCGGCGCGCTGTGCCGCGATCCCGAGGCCGACCGCATGACCTTCGTCGATGCGCATCAGGCCGCGTTCGGCGATCACGGCTTCTGCGCGCATTCCGGCAGCGACCCCGAATTCGATCGCGCCTGCTTTGCCGAGAACGGCCAGAGCTTCAACCCGGACATCGTGAGCGCGGCGAGCCAGCCGATGCTGTGCGGCCGCGGCGCTTCGGAATACCGCGCCTATTTGCCCCGCGCGCGCTGGATCCGCGACGCCAACGACAGCTATTTTGCTGCGATGACCTATCCGCAGGGATTGCCGGCGGCGAGCCAGCCGACCGACATCCATGATGCGACCTGGGGCGTGCTTTCCGCCGTCTATGGCGGCGCGGTCCATCCGAGCGCGGAAGGGCATGCGGCGATGGCGGATGCGGCGCTGCCAGCCGCAAGCACCGTGCTCGGCCTCGATGCGGTGCCGCCGGGCGTGACGCGGGGATTTCTGCCGCAGCTGTTGCCGAGCGCAAAGCAGTAGAAGCGCGATCCAGTACGCCGTGACGGCAGTGATTTAATCGAGACGCCTCGGCGTACTGGATTCTCCGCCTGCCGCCTACGCTAAAGCTTCGGCGCCCCACGACCTCAACCACGGCGAAGCCTTGGCGTAGCCGGGTCGCGGAGAATGACGGCGGAGTGCGTGGTGTAGCGCGCTGCCCCAAACTGCACTCGCGCAATCTCACTCCGTTACCATCGTTCCCCTCGCCTGCCGTTCCATCAATCCAAAAACGGCATCGATCGATACCCCCTTGAACTTGGACACTTCGCCGCGCGCGCCTCTAGGAGTCGGATCGAGGAAACGTTTCAAGTTCAAGGAGGCGCCTGATGAGCGCAGTGGTGTCCGCAGCGGACGTGAGGAGGTCTCGCGTCAGGCTGTTCATCGTGACCATGTTGTTCCTGGTCACCACCGTCAATTATGCCGACCGCGCCACGCTGTCGATCGCCGGTCCCGCGCTCTCGAAAGAGCTGCATCTCGATCCCGTCGCCATGGGCTGGATCTTCTCGGCGTTCGGCTGGTCCTATGTCGCGGCGCAGGTCCCGGGCGGCTGGCTGCTCGACCGTTATGGCTCGCGCCTCGTCTATGCCTTCAGCATCGTCATCTGGTCGCTGTTCACGCTGATGCAGGGCTGGGTCGGCTTCCTCAGCGCCGGCACGGCCGTCGTCGTGCTGTTCACGCTTCGCCTCCTGGTCGGCGTCGCGGAAGCGCCGTCTTTCCCCGCCAACGCCCGCATCGTCGCGGCCTGGTTTCCGGGCAATGAGCGCGGCACCGCGTCGGCCTTCTTCAACTCGGGGCAGTATTTCGCCACCGTGATCTTCGCGCCGCTGATGGGCTGGATCGCGCACGCCTACGGCTGGCGCTTCGTGTTCTTCGTGATGGGCGCGCTCGGTATCGTCATGGGCCTTGTCTGGCTCAAGACCATCTACGGCCCGAAAGAGCATCCTTCGATCAACGAGGCCGAGTTCGACTACATCAAGGAAGGCGGCGCGTTGGTCGATCTCGACGCGCCCAAGGATGATCTGCCGCGCGCGCGTGCGCCCGAGGCCGGCTCTGGCTGGGACCACATCCGCCAGCTGCTCTCCAACCGCATGATGCTCGGCGTCTATCTCGGCCAGTATTGCATCAACACGCTGACCTATTTCTTCCTGACCTGGTTCCCGGTCTACCTCGTCAAGGAGCGCGGCCTGTCGATCCTGCAGGCCGGCTTCGTCGCGACGCTGCCGGCGCTGTGCGGCTTCATCGGCGGCGTGCTCGGCGGCATCATCTCCGATGCAATCTTGCGCCGGACCGGCTCGCTGACCATGGCGCGCAAGATTCCGATCGTCGGCGGCATGCTGCTGTCGATGTCGATCATCGCCTGCAACTATGTCGACGGACAGGCGCTGGTGGTCGGCTTCATGGCGCTCGCCTTCTTCGGCAAGGGCATCGGTGCGCTCGGCTGGGCGGTCGTCTCCGACACCTCGCCAAAGGAAGCCGGCGGCGTCTCCGGCGGCCTGTTCAATACCTTCGGCAATCTCTCCTCGATCACCACGCCGATCGTGATCGGCTACATCCTGGCCGCGACCGGCTCGTTCAACGGCGCGCTGGTGTTCGTGGGCCTCAACGCGCTGGTGGCGGCGTTCGCCTATCTCGTCATCGTCGGCAAGATCGAGCGGGTGACGCTCAAACGTTCCTCCTGAGGGCTCCCATGGGAGCTTGACCAGGCAACTCAACGGCGGCCCAAAAGCCGCCGTCTTTGTTTTGGGGATGATCGATGCTAGAAGTACCGGGGAAACGCCTTATCCATCTAAGGCATGTATCGATGTTCGACCTCAACCAGCTCCGCTGTTTCGTCACGGTGGCGGAGGAATTGCATTTCGGCCGCGCCGCGACGCGGCTGAACATGACCCAGCCGCCGCTGTCCCGGCAGATCCAGGTGCTCGAGCACATCATCGATGCGCCCCTGCTCGAACGTACCAGCCGCTCGGTCCGTCTCACCCCCGCGGGACGCAGCTTCCTGCCGGAGGCGCGGCGCATCCTCAAGCTTGCCGAAAGCGCCTCGCAGGTCGCCCGTCGCATCGCGCTCGGCAAGACCGGCTCGCTGAAGATCGGCTTCACCGCGGCAGCGGCCTATGGCTTCCTGCCCGAGCTTGTCGCCGCCTGCCGCGCCAAGCTGCCCGAGGTCGACTTCTCGCTGAAGGAGATGGTGTCCGGCGACCAGTTCGAGGCGCTGACCTCGGGCCAGATCGACGCCGGCCTGCTCAGGCCGCCGATCGCGCGCCCCGAGCTCACCAGCCGCCGCGTCGTCGCCGAGCCCCTGCTCGCCGCGATCCCGAAGAAGCATCCGCTCGCCAATGCCGACAGCATCACCATCAAGGATTTCGACGACCAGCCCTTCGTGATGTATTCGCCCTATGAGAGCCGCTACTTCCACGATCTCCTGGTGGCGCTGTTCACCCGTGCCGACGTGCTGCCGCGTTACGTCCAGCATCTGAGCCAGATCCACTCGATCCTCGCCATGGTGCGCGCCGGCCTCGGCCTTGCCATCGTGCCGGCGGCGGCTGCGAGCCTGAAGATCTCCGACGTACGCCTGCGCCCGCTGAAGCTGCGCACGCGCGTTCCGGTCGAGCTGTTCATGGTCTGGCGCCGCGACGACGAGAATCCGCTGCTGTCGGCGCTCGTCAAAATCGCCGGCGAACTGGCCTCTGCGGAGCCATCGGAAGATTGATGCTGATTTCGCATCGGTCGATATAGGCTTTGGCTTGGACCCGCATCGAACGGTCTCCTAAACCACGGCGCATGGACGCGCAGGCCTCAAGGCTCGCGTCCTCCACAACACGCAATAAGGGAGCAGCGCCCGTGAGCAAGATGACCCCGCAGGAAATGGCCCAGAAGATCGGATCCGGCCTCCTGTCCTTTCCCGTCACGCCGTTCAAGGCGGACTATTCCTTCGACGAAGCGACCTACCGCGCCAACATGGACTGGCTGTGCGGCTATGACGTCGCCGGCCTGTTCGCCGCCGGCGGCACCGGCGAGTTCTTCTCGCTGACGCCGACCGAGGTTCCTGAAGTCGTCAGGGTCGCGGTCGACGAGACCAAGGGCCGCGTGCCCGTGCTCGCCGGCACCGGCTACGGCACCGCGATCGCCCGCGAGATCGCGATCGGCGCGGAAAAGGCCGGCGCCGACGGCCTGCTGCTGCTGCCGCCCTATCTCACCCATGCCGAGCAGGACGGCCTTGCCGCCCATGTCGAGGCGGTCTGCGCCGCCGTCAAGATCGGCGTCATCGTCTACAACCGCGACAACGCGATCCTGCAGCCCGACACGCTGGCGCGCCTTGCCGAGCGCTGCCCGAACCTCGTCGGCTACAAGGACGGCATCGGCGACATCGAGCTGATGACCCGCGTCTACACCAAGCTCGGCGACCGCCTGACCTATGTCGGCGGCCTGCCGACCGCGGAGACCTTCGCGCTGCCCTATCTCGACATGGGCGTGACCACCTATTCCTCCGCCGTGTTCAACTTCGTGCCGGAATTCGCCACCAACTTCTACGCGGCCGTGCGCAAGCGCGACCACGCCACGATTCAGGCCGGGCTGAAGGACTTCATCCTGCCGCTGATCGCGATCCGCAACCGCAAGAAGGGCTATGCCGTCTCGATCATCAAGGCCGGCATGAAGGTGATCGGCCGCGACTCCGGCCCGGTCCGCCCGCCGCTCACCGACCTCACCGAGCAGGAAATCGCCGAGGTGACCGCGCTGGTGAAGAACCTGCCCGCCATCCGATCGACACAACAGGCGGCAGAATAACGGACAACAACAGCGAGGAGCGTAGGATGGCCCTGACCGAGATTTCTGGCGCACCGGTCGTGACAGCGATGCAGGTGATTCCGGTCGCGGGCCGCGACAGCATGCTCCTCAACCTCAGCGGCGCGCACGCGCCGTTCTTCACCCGCAACATCGTCATCCTCACCGACAATGCCGGCCACACCGGCGTCGGCGAGGTGCCGGGCGGGCAGAAGATCTGGCAGACGCTGCAGGACGCCCGCGACCTCGTGATCGGCAAGACCGTCGGCGCGATGAACAACATCCTCGCCGACGTCCGCACGGCGTTTGCCGACCGCGACGCCGGCGGCCGCGGCAAGCAGACGTTTGATCTTCGCGTGATGATCCACGCGGTCACCGCGATCGAGTCCGCGCTGCTCGATCTGCTGGGTCAGCATCTGAGCCTGCCGGTCGCCGCGCTGCTCGGCGAAGGCCAGCAGCGTAACAGCGTCGAGACGCTCGGCTATCTCTTCTTCGTCGGAGACCGGCGCAAGTCGAAGCTCAATTACGTCCAGGGCGAGACCGGCAAGGCGGAATGGTTCAACCTTCGCCATCAGCAGGCGATGACGCCCGAGACGGTGGTGCGGCTCGCGGAGGCCACCCACGACCATTACGGCTTCGCCGATTTCAAGCTGAAGGGCGGCGTTCTGCGCGGCGAGCAGGAGATCGAGGCCGTCACCGCCATCGCAAAGCGCTTCCCGAACGCGCGCGTGACGCTCGATCCCAACGGCGCCTGGTCGCTCGACGAGGCGATCAGCCTGTGCAAAGGCATGCACGGCATCCTCGCCTATGCCGAGGACCCCTGCGGCGCGGAAGCCGGCTTCTCCGGCCGCGAGATCATGGCCGAGTTCCGCCGCGCCACCGGCATGCCGACCGCAACCAACATGATCGCGACCGATTGGCGGCAGCTCTCCCATGCGCTGCGCCTTGGCGCGGTGGACATTCCGCTGGCCGATCCCCATTTCTGGACCATGCAGGGCTCGGTGCGCGTCGCCCAGACCTGCCGCGACAATGGCCTGACCTGGGGCTCGCACTCCAACAACCATTTCGACATTTCGCTGGCCATGTTCACCCATGTCGGCGCCGCCGCCCCCGGCAAGGTCACCGCGATCGACACCCACTGGATCTGGCAGGACGGCCAGGCGCTCACCAAAGAGCCGCTCCAGATCAAGGGCGGCAAGATTGCCGTCCCTGATAGCCCGGGCCTGGGCATCGAAATCGACAGGGCCGCCATCGACGCGGCGCATGACCTCTACAAGCAGCATGGACTCGGTGCCCGCGATGACGCTATTGCCATGCAGGACCTGATCCCCGGCTGGACCTTTGACGACAAGCGTCCGTGCCTCGTGCGTTAGGCATGATCCCGGAAAAGTGGGCACCGGTTTTCCGATAAGGATCATGCCCCTTAAATGACTTGGAGGAATGAGATGACTGCGATCCTGAAGAACTTCATCGGCGGCGAATGGGTCGACGGCTCCGGCGTCACCAGGAACATCAACCCCTCCAACACCAACGACGTCGTCGGCGAATACGCCAAGGCCGACAAGGCGCAGACCGAAAAGGCGATTGCCGCCGCCAAGGCAGCCTTCCCCGCCTGGTCGCAGTCGACGCCGCAGGTGCGCTTCGACGCGCTGAACAAGATTTCCCTCGAGATCCTCGCCCGCAAGGAAGAGCTCGGCCGCCTGCTCGCGCGCGAGGAAGGCAAGACGCTGCCCGAGGGCATCGGCGAGGTCGCGCGTGCCGGCCAGATCTTTGCATTCTTCGCCGGCGAGGCGCTGCGCCTGATCGGCGAGAAGGGCGCCTCGGTGCGTCCCGGCCTCGACGTCGAGCTCACCCGCGAGCCGGTCGGCGTCATCGGCATGATCACGCCCTGGAATTTCCCGATCGCGATCCCGGCCTGGAAGATCGCGCCGGCGCTCTGCTACGGCAACACCGTGGTGTTCAAGCCGGCTGAGCTCGTGCCCGGCTCCGGACATGCGCTGGCCGAGATCATCACCCGCTCCGGCATTCCCGCCGGCGTGTTCAACCTCGTGGTCGGCTCCGGCTCGGTGGTCGGCCAGACCCTGCTCGACCACCCTGACGTCGCGGCAATCTCCTTCACCGGCTCGGTGCAGACGGGACGCAAGATCGCGCAGGCCTGCGTGCTCTCCAACCCGATGAAGAAGTTCCAGCTCGAGATGGGCGGCAAGAATCCTCTGGTCGTGCTCGACGACGCCGACCTCAAGACCGCCGTCGAGGTCGCCGTCAACGGCGCCTATTTCTCGACCGGCCAGCGCTGCACCGCCTCCTCCCGCCTGATCGTCACCGAAGGCATCCATGACCGCTTCGTCGCGGCGGTGGCCGAGCGCCTGAACGGCCTGTCGGTCGACGACGCGCTCAAGGCCGGCGTGCATATCGGCCCGGTGGTCGACCAGAGCCAGCTCGACCAGGATCTGCGCTACATCAAGATCGGCCAGGACGAGGGCGCCAAGCTCGCCTTCGGCGGCGAACTGCTCAAGCGCGAGAACCCCGGCCACTACCTGCAGCCGGCGCTGTTCACCGAAGCCAACAACAACATGCGCATCGCGCGCGAGGAAATCTTCGGGCCCGTCGCCGCCGTCATCCGCGCCAAGAACTACGAAGAGGCGCTGGCGATCTCCAACGACACCGAGTTCGGCCTCGCTTCGGGCATCTGCACCACCAGCCTGAAATACGCCTCGCACTACAAGCGCAACAGCGAGTCCGGCATGGTGATGGTCAATCTGCCGACCGCCGGCGTCGACTATCACGTGCCGTTCGGCGGCCGGAAGGGCTCGAGCTACGGCGCCCGCGAGCAGGGCTCCTACGCGCGCGAGTTCTACACGACGGTGAAGACGGCTTATACCTTTCCCGGGTGATGTGCTGACATCGTAGGGTGGGTTAGCCCGCGGCTGCGCGAAGCGCAGTCCGCCGGCGTAACCCACCTCTTCCGGTTCGACGGATGCAGACATTGGTGGGTTACGCTACGCTAACCCACCCTACACTTCGGAGTCCTCCCATGGACCAGGACGTCGCAGCGAAAGAGCAGCCCCGCTACATCAAGCTCAACGAGCGCGACAATGTCGCGATCGTGGTCAATGATTTCGGGCTTCCCGCCGGCTCCCGCTTTGCCAGCGGCCTGACACTGCGCGCCTTCGTGCCGCAGGGGCACAAGACGGCACTGGTCGACATCGCGCAAGATCAGCCGATCGTCCGCTATGGCGAGATCATCGGCTACGCGCTGTCGCCGATCCTGGCCGGCGAATGGGTCGACGAGGCGCGCATTCGCATGCCGGATGCCCCCGACCTCGACAAGCTCGAAATCTCGACCGCAGTCCCTGCGCCGCTGCCGCCGCTCGAAGGCTTTACCTTCGAAGGCTATCGCAATCCGGACGGCTCGGTCGGCACCAAGAACATCCTCGGCATCTCCTCCTCCGTGCAATGCGTCAAGGGCACGATGGAATATGCAGTCAAGCGCATCCGCGCCGAGCTGCTGCCGAAGTACCCGAATGTCGACGACGTCGTGCCGCTGACCCATGCCTACGGCTGCGGCGTCGCCATCACTGCGCCCGACGCGGTGATTCCGATCCGCACCCTGCAGAACATCGCGCTCAACCCGAATTTCGGCGGCGAGATCCTCGTCGTCGGCCTCGGCTGCGAGAAGCTCGCACCGGAGCGACTGGTGCCGGAAGGCATCGATAACGCCATCGTACGCATGCAGGACGAAGCCTTCGACGGCTTCGGCGCCATCGTCGATGCGATCATGACCCAGGCCGAGGCCCGCCTGAAGATCCTCAACAAACGCACGCGCGAGACCTGCCCGGCCGCCGATCTCGTCATCGGCCTGCAATGCGGCGGCAGCGACGCCTTCTCCGGCGTCACCGCCAATCCCGCCGTCGGCTTCGCCGCGGACCTGCTGGTGCGTGCCGGCGCCACCGTGATGTTCTCGGAAGTGACCGAGGTGCGCGACGCCATCCAGCTGCTCACGCGACGCGCCATCAACGAGGACGTCGGCCGCGCACTGGTGCGCGAGATGGCCTGGTACGATTCCTATCTTGCCCGCGGCGGCGCCGATCGCAGCGCCAACACCACGCCCGGCAACAAGAAGGGCGGCCTCGCCAACATCGTCGAGAAGTCGCTGGGCTCGATCGTCAAGTCCGGCTCGTCTGCGATCACCGGCGTGCTCTCGCCCGGCGAGAAGGCGACGCAGAAGGGCATGCTGTTCGCGGCAACCCCCGCCTCCGACTTCATCTGCGGCACGCTCCAGCTCGCCTCCGGCATGACGCTGCAGGTGTTCACCACCGGCCGCGGCACGCCCTACGGCCTTGCGGCCGCGCCCGTCATCAAGGTCGCGACCCGCAGCGAGCTGGCGCGGCGCTGGAAGGACCTGATCGATTTCGACGCAGGCCGCATCGCCACCGGCGAGAAGACCATCGAGGAGACCGGTTGGGACCTGTTCCGCCTGATCCTCGATGTCGCCTCCGGCCGCACCAAGCCATGGTCGGACCGCTGGGGCATCCACAACGATCTGACGCTGTTCAACCCCGCGCCGGTGACCTGAGGCCGCCAGCCGGCTTCACTGACCACCGATCAGGTGCATGTCATCCAGCGTGACGGGCAGGCTGCGCGTGATGAGATCCGCAATCGCCGCGCGCAGCCGTTCGCTCGAAGCCGGACCGTCAAACGTCCCGTCCACCGGCCCGCTCGGGCCGGCGATCCCTATGGTCCCGGTGTTGTCGAGCGGCGCGGCCGCCCTCTTCTCGATCACGTCGAACGTCTTGCCGTCGATGACGCGGACTTCGTACAGCGCATGGATCAGGCCGTAGTCCGCAAGCAGCGTCCGATATTCGGCGATCCCGACCCCCTCGACGTTACGACCGTTTCCGAGTTTCGATCTCGCGCGGGTAATGACGATGTACGCATCCAGTCCCTGGGGCGTGACATCGGTGCGAACCAGCTCCTTGAACGGATCGCTCCGCAGCAGATTGACGGGCGTGACCGCCGAATCCCTGACGGCAGCGAAGGCGGCGCGGGTGTAGTTGACGGCCTGAACGCGATAGCGTGCACCCAGTAGCCTGGACGCATGCTGGACGATCAGCTCGTCCAGTCCCCATGCACTGATCGAGGCGCTTTGCCCGGTGGAGCCGGGCTTGGTAAGGCCTATCTGTGAAAGGCTCATCTCTTCGCCCATGGCGGAGACGATGCCCACCGTCTTGATCGCCTGGAGCCGGCTCGCGCGCGTCTCGAACGCCGCGGCGGCGCCGAGAGCGACGCAAGCGGCTGCGAGGCCAATCCATAGAAAAGCAGTGCGACGCATGGTGATCTATCGAATCCTGAAATCGAACGAATAGGATGCGCCGAGGCCAACGGTGGTCTGGTTCGACGATCCCCGCAGCTTCACGAGCGGACTGTCCGCGGCATCGCCGAGCAGCTTCTCGTATTCGACATAGGCATGGACCTCCCACTGCGGATTGATGCGATAGGAGACCTGGCTGCCGAAGCCGACCGAGTGCGCGCCGCCCCTGGCGTTGTATGACGGCAATCCCGACGCCAGCGTCTGCGCGGCGTCGACGCCGAAATAGGGAGCGGTCGCCTTGGTGCTTTTCCAGGTGAAGCGCGGGCCGGCCGAGATCGTCAACCTCTGAATCAGCGGCACGATGACGTCGGCAGAGATGTCGGCGACGGTGCCGGTATGGCCGCCCACGCCCTGGCGCAATTCGCTGCGCAGGCGGAGCCAGTCGACCGGATAGTATTCGACGAAGCCGCCAAGCTCGTAGGCGGCCTTGACGTCGCCAAGGCCGGTCAGCTCGGCATATTTGTCGGCCTTGCGCGAGGCGACGTATTTGAACGCAGGCCCTGCGCGAAAATTGCCGACGTCGAGCAGCGCGATGCTGGCGCTGTCGCGCGGCCCGCGAAACTGGTCGATCGATCCGGCGCGGCGGATGGAGAAGATCGGGATCGGCATGAGCTTGCCGTTCTTGGATCCGACGAAATCCGGTGTGTACTCGCCACCGATGCCGACCATGACCGTCCAGTTGCCGGAGGGCGAAGGCAGCATCGGCAGCTCGAATGGCGGCGCCGGCAGCGTGAACGCGGTCTGCGCCGACGCGGATTGAGGGATCGCCATGATCGCGCCGAGTGCGGCGAGGAAGGCGGTCAGCAAGGTCTGCTGCGCGCCCGCCTCACGATCGAGAGCGGCTTCGTCAAAATGCTTCATTACGGGGCCCCGGACCGGCCTTGCTGGCCTGGTCGACTTGTGTGGTTAGGAGCCACAGTATGTGGTCCGGCAAAATTGCCCCAAGATTGCAAGGCGAGAACCGCCGCCCCACCATGCTCCCGGCGCGCAGCTGGCGACGGCCACCGAACCAACATTGCCCGAACATTGCCGCGCGGCGCTCACGCCGCCAAACTTTGACCGCCGGTGCCGGCCAGCGCCGCCACCGCTGCCTTTTATTCGCCAAGCTCGCTGCCTTAAAGGGAACCTCGCGCACGAACCGAAACGCCGGACTTCGGCCAGGAAGCGTCAAGTCGGGGTTCTATGGCCCCAGCACAGTCAAGGACGACCCGCGTGCGCTCCCTCGTGATCGAAGACGAACCGCAGATCGGCGCCTATGTCAGCCGCCTGCTCGGACAGTTGCACGGAATCGTCGATCTCGTCGGCTCGATTGCCGACGCCCGCCAGGCGCTGGACAATTTCAAATACGATCTCGCGATCATCGACCGCATGCTGCCCGACGGCGATGCGCTCCAGGTCGTCACGGCGCTGAGCCGATCGCCGGAACGCCCCGCCATCATCATGTTGACCTCCAAGGACGCCAAGGAGGATGTCGTCGATGGCCTCAACAGCGGCGCCGACGATTATCTCGGCAAGCCGTTCGAGCCGCAGGAGCTGATCGCGCGGGTGCGCGCGGTGCTGCGGCGACCCCGGCTGCTCGCCCCTTCGGTGCTGTCGCTCGGCAATGTGGAGCTGCATCTCGGCAGCAACGAGGCGGTGGTTGCCGACACAAAAATCCTGCTGCGGCGGCGCGAGGCGCTGATCTTGGGGGCGCTCCTGATGCGGCGCGACCGCGTCATCACCCGCGCCGCCCTGATCGAAGAGATCTATGGCTTCGACGACGAGATCGAATCCAACACGCTGGAAGCTCAGGTCTCGCGGCTGAGGAAGAAATTGCTCGAGCTCGGCGGCGATGTCGAGATCCGCAGCATGCGAGGCATCGGCTACATCCTGCGGCTGGCAACGCCGCGATGACGTCGATCGCCCGGACGTTCGCGATCTCGCTCGGCATCGCCGCCACAATGATCTTCCTGATCATGGTCGCGATCTTCGTCTCGAGGTACCCGCTGGAGGAACGCGAGTTCCGGGCCTGCCGGGTCGTCGCCGCTGTTCTCGATCGCGCTACCGAGATCGATGGGCAAAACCTGACAGTACGCCCGACTTCCGCACTCGCGGAATTGAAGGCCGACAGCCCGAACCTCTGGTACGTCGTGTCCGCAGGCGACATGGTCAGCGAGTACGGCAGCGAACGCCGGCCGGCCCTCCCCTTCGCCTTTCCCTATCACGGGCCTGTCGGCTCATCGGTCTTCAACACACTCGACCAGAAGAGCACCTTCTGCCTCGCCGTCGCGCAAAGGGGCTCATTGCAGCTCGCGATGATGGTCGGCGAGCCTCAGGTCCGCTTCGGACGAATGGCCGGGAACTTCCTCGTCAACAGGATTTTTTCGATCATCCTGGTGGCGCTGGCCTTTGCGGCGACCGTCGCCATCGGTTCAGCGCTTGCTGCACGTTTCGTCTCGCGCGGGATCGAACGGGTGGCGCTTCGCGCGCTCGCGATCGACCCGTCGGCACCGCAAGGTCTGATCTCCCTGTCCGAGGTCCCTCGCGAATTGAAGCCGCTGGTCGAGGCGCTGAACCGCGCCTTCGGCGAGATCGATGCCTATATCAGGATGCAGCGCCGCTTTCTCGGCAATGCCGCCCATCAGCTACGCACGCCGCTGACGCTGCTGCGCGCGAAGGTCGAGGACGTGCCTGAGCCTGCTCTGAAGGCCGAACTGGTGCGTGACATCAGGCGCCTGACGTCGCTGGTGTCCGCCATGCTCGACCTGGCTCGGCTGCAAAATCATGCGATCGAAAAACGGCCGATCGATCTCGCCCAGATCACTCTGGACGTGCTGGCCGATTTCGGCCCCTCGGCACTGGACGCCGGCATCGAGCTCGCGCTGGAACAGGCCGAGAAAGGTCCGCTCCTGGTGCAGGGCGTGGATGCCGCGGTTCGCAGCGCGCTCGCCAATCTCGTCGGCAACGCGCTCATCCACGCCCATGGCGCGCGACGCATCGTCGCCACCGTCCGCCGCGACGGCATCTCGGTTGACGACGACGGCGCGGGCCTGCCCGATGGCGCGGAACACAAACTGCTCGAGCCGTTTCAGACCGGCAACACCGCCGGCGACGGCGCGGGCCTCGGCTTGTCGATCGTCCGCGAGATCATGGCCGCCCACGGCGGCGAGCTGATCATCTCGTCGTCACCCGGCCGCGGCACGAGCATGAGCCTGCGTTTTCCGGTGACCGCCGCGCCGACCATATCTGCGCAGCTGGAGTTGCAGACAAGCTAGCTGCGAGCTGCTTCGATCGATGCCGCGAAACCGTCCGGAAACATTGACGCCGAAAGCTTCGTCATCGTTTCGTCCTGTCGCATCACGCAACCGAATAGATTCGTCCACGGACACACGAATGTTCGCACACGAGCGAACCTCTTTGTGCATCGCCACGACCAAACCTCCGATTGACATCTTCAACGGAGATTTTCCAATGCGTGTTCTCACAATGATTGCCGTCGCCAGTGCCGCGATTGCGAGCTCGACCGGTGCTTTCGCCAGTGAGCTTCCCTCTTATGAAGTGAAGTCGCTGCCGATCTCGGCGATGCAGGTGCAGGTGCTCGGCGGCGCCGGCGTGGAGGAGCAGTCGACCGCGCCGGCGATGACCGTCGCCGGCATGCCCGCCTCGCCCGCGCAGGTTTCGGTGTTGTCGCCGCGCGTGAAGCGGCTTGCGAGCGCCGGCTCGGAAAGCGAAGCGCGCTAAGCCTCCCCTTCGCTTGCGGCGCCTGCATCTGATGCGGGCGCCGTCAGCGTTTTCAGGTCATGCTGCCCGGCATGAAACAGCGTACCCGCGGATGGCCGTCGATATAGTGCTTCCACACCATGGTGCGACCGATCTTGTTCGGCACGGTGATGACGGCACCGTCGGGCACCACGACCCACTCGTTGTCGATGCGGACGCGGAAGCGGCCGCGATCGGACTCCCAATCGACGTCGGCAATGACGTAGCCGTCCGCATCCGTGCAGCATTGCCCGTATTCGCTATGCAGGCTCTCGAACCAGGGCTTTAACGGCGAGTTGGCGTAACGTCCGTCATCGCGCGCCTGCGCCGATGTCGTCACGAGCGCGGCCAGGCCCAGCAAGGGCGCCGCATACAATCCTGCAGGTCGCAATCTTGCAGGTCGTAATCTTGGAAGTCGCAATCTTGGAGGTCGCATATCGTCTCCGCGGGTCGAGATGATCGCCGCGTGGGACAACGCACGCCGCCCGCCTTCCGCAGCTTGTGCGAAAGGCGCGGAGGGCAGCGACTCATTCCCCCAGCAGCTCTGCGGATAGCTATGCAAATCCGGCGCCAGCGTGCATTCCGGGCAACTACTGGAGCGCCCCCGCGGCGCATTGGTCTTTCGGCGGATATGGCCGCCGCCGACTCTCCGTCTTCCCGCCTGCGCGAGGATGACGACGATGTGTGGAGCTACTGCCGATCAGGCGGCCCAGCGCGCGACGGACAGCCTTACTGCTTGGGCGCCGGCGCCATCATCATGCCGCCGCCCTTCTTCGCCGCGGGTGCCGGCGGCTTGGTGGCCGCAGCCTGCGCGGGCAGATATTTTGCGACGATGGCGGGATCGACCTGGGCGATGTTGGTGTCAGGCAGGCGCGTCCAGGCTTCGTCCTTGCCGAGCAGCGCGATGCCGAGATAGCCGCGCAGGGTCAAGGTCTGGCCATCAGGACTGACCTTCATATTAGCCTTCCAGATCTGGCCGTCGCGCGGATTGAGAACGTTGCCGCCTTCGTACTTCAATCCGTCGCGCTTCATGTTGCGGACGAAGGAGATGCCGAGCACCGGCGCGTTCTTGCGATCGTCGGTGCACTTGGCGCAGATCTCGTTCGGATCGTCGCCGGGCCGCGGGAAGGTCTTTGCGATCACGCCTTCGAAGATGCCGTTATGGTCGATGAAGAGGAACCATCCGACCGTCTTGCCGTCCTCGACCTTCTGCCAGAGGCCCGCCGCCGTGGGCTCGGCGATTTGTGCCGCAGACGGCGTCACCGTCGCGAGCGACAATGCGAGCGCGAGGAAGGGGAGCAGCCGAGAGCTGGAAGAAATCCGCATTAGATCACCTTGTTATTCCACGACCGGAATGGCCGCAGACTACGGCGATTTCGCGAACGGTTCCAGCACCAGAAACATGGGGCATCGCCCTCCCGGCCTGCCTTCGTCAGTTGACACCAAGCTTCTTTTGCAGGCTGGAGGACGAGGTCGTGTACTGGAACACGAGCCGCTTCTCCGGATAGACGTAGCGATGGGCTTTTTGCGACATCAGCGCGCCCTCGTGGAAGCCGCACAGGATCAGCTTGATCTTGCCGGGATAGGTGTTGATGTCGCCGATCGCGAAGATGCCGGGAACATTGGTCTCGAATGCGGACGTCTCGACCGGCACCAGATTGTTCTCCAGCGCAATGCCCCAGTTGGCGACCGGGCCGAGTTTCATGGTCAGCCCGAAGAACGGCAGCATGGTGTCGCAGGCGACTTCCGTGACGCTGTTGTCGTTGCCCTTGATGGTAGCGCCGGTGAGCTTGCCCTCGGTGCCTGAGAGAGCGGTGACCTGGCCGAGCCGGAGATCCATCTTGCCGCCGGCGACCAGCGCGCGCATCTGCTCGACGCTGTGGGGCGCGGCGCGAAATTCGTCGCGCCGGTGCAACAGCGTGATGCGCTTCGCGATCGGATGCAGATTGAGCGTCCAGTCGAGCGCGGAGTCGCCGCCGCCGACGACCAGCACGTTCTTGTCGCGGAACGTCTCCATCTTGCGCACGGCGTAATGCACGGAGGTGCCTTCATAGGCTTCGATGCCCGGCACCGGCGGACGCTTGGGCTGGAACGAACCGCCGCCGGCCGCGATCACCAGCACCTTGCATTCGAACACCTTGCCCGCGTCGGTGGTGCAGCGAAACAAGGGATCGCCGATCTTCTCCACGGTCTCCACCATCTCGCCGAGATGGAAGGTCGGATGGAACGGCTTGATCTGCTCCATCAGCGCGTCGGTGAGGCCTTGCCCCGAAACCTGGGGAATGCCGGGAATGTCGTAGATCGGCTTTTCCGGATAGAGCTCGGCGCACTGGCCGCCGACCTTGTCGAGGATGTCGACGAAATGCGTCTTCATGTCGAGAAGGCCAAGCTCGAAGGCGGCGAACAGACCGCACGGGCCGGCGCCAATAATCAGCACATCGGTTTTGATCACGTCGCTCATGTCGTCTCTTTATCGATCGTTGTCGGTTGGACGGCGCCCAGCGGGCAGAGGTGACCCTGCCTGTCTAGCCAACGGGGATGGATCAGGGAAGGCATAAAAGCGGGAGCGCCCCGCAGCCGCGCCCACTTGCCGGGTCAGGATAACTGGGTTGTAACGAGGATGGATATGACGGAGATCAATCGGTGAACGCACCAAGCCGCCTCGACACGACGCCGCGTCTGGAGGACTTCCCCTTCCGCCTCAGCGACAATGTCCGCTTTGGCGATCTCGACCCCAACCAGCACGTTAACAACGCGGTCTACGCCACCTATTTCGAGACCGGCCGCGTCACGCTGATGAAGCTTCCCCAGTACGGTCTGACCCCGCCGGGCCTCGCCTGGATCATGGTGCGGCTCGACATGCATTTCCGCGCCGAACTGCACTGGCCGAATACGATCGAACTCGGCCTCGGTGTGGTGAAGCTTGGACGGACGTCCGTGACCTTCGAGCAGGTCGTGTTCTCGGAGGGAAAATGCATCGCCTCGGCGATTTCAGTCGGCGTCTTGCTCGACGAGGCGACGCGCCGGCCGGCCCCGCTGACCGCGGAGGTGATCGAGAAATTCAGACCCTGGCACAAGCGCGGCATCGAAGTCGCGCCGCCGAGCGCTTCGTAAATCGCAAGAAGGAGCAGGCTTGAAAGATCAGGCCTGGCGTTCCGGCGTCGTCACGACGAGGCCGTCGAGATCGTCGGAGACCTTGATCTGGCAGGACAGGCGCGAATTGGGGCGCACGTCGAAGCCGAAATCGAGCATGTCCTCTTCCATCGGCGTCGGGCTGCCGACCTTCTCGCGCCAGGCTTCGTCGACATAGACATGGCAGGTCGCGCAGGCGCAGGCGCCGCCGCATTCGGCCTCGACGCCGGGAACGCTGTTGCGGATCGCGGCTTCCATCACGGTCGCGCCGTTCTCGATTTCCACCGTGCGGGTTTCGCCCTTGTGGTCGACAAAGTGAATCTTGGCCATGTGTGCTCGTGCTGCCGCGGTGCTGGGAATGAAGGAGGGTCCGGGCTGTCCTATAACGGGTCGATCAGCCCGGCGCCATAGGGTTTTGCTGCGAAGTGAATCCCGCTTTGCGGCAAGAAAATGCGTCAAAACAAGCGACTAGAATCCGGCTCGGCCGCGTGGCCTCAAGGCTTCAGCATCGCCTCGATGGCAGCGCGGGCCTCGGTCACCGCCTCCTTCAGCGCGGCGAGGGCGTGGCGCTGGTTATGCCCGGTCTGGATCGCGGTCTCCAAGCTTGCTGCGGCATCAGCCACCGCAAAGGCGCCGACCCCGCGGGCCGAGCCCTTGAGCTTGTGGGCCAATGCGCCGGCCTCGGCCGGCAGCGCCGCCATCGCCGCGATCAGGCGGACCGCCTGCTCGGCAAACATGGCCAGCACTTCCTGTTCCAGATCCGCATCGCCGAGCGTCATCCGGGAGAGATGGTCGAGGTCGAGCGGGCTGTCGATGGGTGCAAGCGGGGGCGAGGGCATCCAGTCCATCCGTTGCAGTTCAGGCGTCATGGCGCAGGCCCCGGCATCGCGCGACGGTTCCGCCGGTTTGGCGGTGAGTTCGCCTCACCCAAGCATGGAAATGGTTAACGAAATGTTGGGGGCGCTGAACGCAAATCCGCCCGGTTATTGACGAAAAGTTGCCGCAATCGGCCGAGTCCGGTGGAGAATTGCATTTATTGCTAAGGCGTTACGGCCCGATCCTGTTAACGATGATTAAGATTGTCTTAATCGCGGGCATTTCATTCGCGACGCTCTGCCAATAGGATGTTGCGGAAATTGGCGGACAAGCCATCCGGGTGGGGATGGCTCGGGAGATCCGCGCAAGCGGCATGATCCGGTCTGTGGGCTTGCGTAGCGCGCAGGGCTCGCGGGGGGACGCGTACAAGTAACGAGGGCTCGGACTGAACATGGCGAACACTCCGAAAAAGGTCAAAGACCCCACAGAAGTTGCGCTTTCTGCGATCCAGGAAGCCCTGAACATCAGCGACACGGCTGCCGACACCAGCCGCAACGCCGCGATGCGCAACGAAACCGCGCCTTCGGTGGCGCCGCCGCCCCCGATCTTCGACGAGCCGAGCTTCGAGCCGCGCCCCGCCGCCAACGAACGGTCGACCGTGTTCGATCCGGTCGAGGAGCCGCGCGCGTCCCGCCGCGCCGCCAATGACGACCGCGAGACCATCGGCCAGCTGCTCCAGGCCCTTCAGAAGGGCCGCCCTGCCCGCAGCGTCTACACCTTCGCCACCATCTTCGCCGGCGTCTGGCTCGCCGCCTGCGCCGCGCTGACCGTCGGCTTCCTGCCCTCGATCCAGGCCGCCATGGGCCAGAGCGGCGGCGTGCTCGTCATCGCCGGCCTGATCGCGATGTTCTTCGCGCCGATCATGCTGTTCTACTTCCTTGCCAGCCTCGTCTGGCGCGGCCAGGAAATGCGCATGATCGCGCAGGCGATGGCGCAGGTCGCGATCCGCTTCTCCGAGCCCGAGGGCTCGGCCTCCGATTCCATGGTCACCGTCGGCCAGGCCATCCGCCGCGAGGTCGCGGCGATGGGCGACGGCATCGAGCGCGCCATCGCGCGCGCCGGCGAGCTCGAGACACTGGTCGCCAACGAGGTCGCCGCGCTCGAACGCGCCTATTCCGACAACGAAGTGCGCATCCGCGCCCTGCTCCAGGACATCGCCCATCAGCGCGACAATCTGGTCGGCCAGGCCGAGCAGGTCCGCAGCGCCATCTCCGGCGTGCAGATCGATTTGCGCCACGACATCGCGCTGATCTCGGATGCCATCGCCTCGCGCGTCGACGAGGTCGCCAAGTCCATCACCGGCGCTCTCGAAGAGCGCGGCGCCCACATCACCAGCGCGCTGAGCAATGCCGGCGACAACATGATCCTGGCGCTCGGCGAGCGCGGCGGCGACCTGCTCGACCGTCTCGAGGAAGCCAGCAACGAGACCACGCGCGCCGTGCTCGATGCCAGCGAGCGGCTGACCACCAGCCTCAACTTCAAGACCGGCCACGTCCACGACGAGTTCGTCGACCTCGCCGACCGCGTCCACGAGATGCTGAACGAGCGCATCGACCGCATCACCGGCGAGTTCGAGCAGCGCTCCGCCGCGATCGTCGACGGCATCTCCGAGCGCACCGAGCAGGTGCACGACAGCTTGAAGAATTCCTCGGACTCGCTGCTGCTCGAGCTCGAGCTGCGCTCCAACGATCTGTCCGCCAAGATCGACGACGCCGGCAACCGCCTGGCCGGTCAGATCCTGACGAGCGGCGACAAGGCGAGCGAGGCGCTCGACGCCACCGTCAACACCCTCGTCGCCAAGGTCGTCAGCCAGACCGAGACCGCGCACGACTCGCTGTCGCTGCAGATGAGCGCGTTCGACGAGCTGGTCCGGAACCAGGGCACCGAGCTGGTCGAGAAGTTCGCCCGCGACTCCGGCACGCTGGGCGCGCTGATCACGCGCCACATCTCCGAGTTCGATCGCACCGTGAAGACCTTCGGCGGCGAGATCGTCGAGCGCATGGGCCAGCGCACGCAGGACATCCATGACTCGCTGAAGACCTATGTCGACAATTTCGACACCCGCTTCACCGCGAATGGCGGCGAGATCACGGCCGTGCTCGACCAGCGCCTGGTGCAGTTCGAGACCACGATCGGCGAACGCGTCGGCCACCTCGACGCCTCGCTGAACGGCAAGATCGCCAGCCTCGACGGCACGATCGATGGCCACATCAAGACCTTCGACGAGCAGCTCGTCGGCCGCGTCGCCGCGCTCGAACAGTCGTTCGACAGCCGCGCGAAGTCCATGACCGAGACCATCGACGGGCGCATCAACACGCTCGCGACCTCGCTGACGGACGGCGCCGCGCAGGCGATCCAGTCGATCGACTCCCGCCTCACCCACCTCACGACGTCGCTGACCGGCGGCGCATCTCAGGCCATCGAAACCATCGATGCGCGCCTCAACCACCTCACGAGCTCGCTGACCGATGGCGCCTCGCAGACCATCCAGTCGATCGATACGCGGCTGACCCATCTCACCACGACGCTCACCGGCGGTGCGACGCAGGCGCTCGAGTCGATCGACTCCCGCCTCACCTACCTGACCACCGCGGTCACCAACGGCGCCTCGCAGGCCGTGCAGTCGATCGACACGCGCCTGACCCTCCTGACCTCCACCCTGACGGACGGCACCGCCCAGGCGATCGAGGCGGTCGACCGCCGCATCACCGGCGTCACCGAGATCATCGACGGCCGCAGCACGCACCTGACCGACACGGTCACGGCGCGCTTCCAGGAGATCCATCAGGTCATCGAGACCCGGGTCGGCTCGGTCGCCAGCGACATCGACGTGCGCGTGGCGCAGTTCGAGGACCTGCTCGGCTCGCGCGTCGAGGCCGTCGCCGGCCGCATCGAAAGCAGCGGCCGCCAGGCCAGCGAAGACATGATGTCCCGGGCCGAGATGATCTCGACCGCGATCCGCTCGCATGTCGAGGACGCCGAGCGCTCGCTCACCAACCTTGTCGTCAACACCAGCGAGACGATCCAGACCGGCGCCCGCACCGCCCAGCAGTCGCTGATGACGGTCTCCTCCGACGTCAACGCCCAGCTCAAGATGACCTCCGCCGAGGTCGAGCGCGCGCTGACCGCGGTCGGCACCGGTTCGGCGAACTCGATCCTGAGCAGCGCCCGCGAGGCGCAGTCGACGCTGGTCGCAGCCTCGGGCGAAGCCTCCAACCAGATCAAGGGGCTCGCAGCCGACGTCGAGCGTACGCTGTCGGCGGCAGGCTCCGCCACCGCAGCCTCGATCCTGGCCGGCGCCCGCGAGGTGCAGACCACCCTCGTCACGGCGTCCTCGGACGCGGCCAACCACGTCAAGACGCTCACCGCCGACGTGCAGCGTTCGCTGTCGCTGGCCGGCTCCACCACGGCGGAATCGATCACCGCCGGCGCCCGCGATGCGCAGAGCGCGTTGATCGCGGCCTCGAGCGAGACCGCCAACCAGATCAAGGCGCTGTCCTCCGACGTACAGCGCTCGCTCACGATGGCCGGCACCTCGACCGCCGAGATCCTCACCAGCGGCGCGCGCGAGGCGCAGAACACCCTGGTTGCCGGGTCCTCGGATGCGGCGGCCCAGGTCAAGTCGCTCACCGCCGATGTGCAGCGCTCGCTCTCGATGGCCGGCACCTCGACCGCCGAAACCATCACCGCCGGCGCTCGCGAGGCGCAGAACATGCTGGTCACGGCGTCCTCCGAGGCGGCGAGCCAGGTCAAGTCGCTGGCGGCCGAAGTGCACCGTTCGCTCTCGCAGGTCGGCCAGTCGACCGCCGAGACGATCACCACCAGCGCCCGCGACGCCCAGAGCACCCTGCTCTCAGTCTCGGCCGAGCAGACCAGCCAGGTCCGTTCGCTCGCGGCCGAGATGCAGCGCGCGCTGGCGACCGCCGGCGGCGCCACCATCGAGGCGCTCACCAGCGGCGTGCGCGAGGCCCAGGGCTCGCTGATCTCCGCCTCGACCGACGCGGCCAGCCAGATCAAGTCGCTGACCACGGATATCGAGCGCACGCTGACCGCGGTCGGCGCCGACACCGCCTCGACCATCCTCAACAGCGCGCGTGAGGCCCAGACCTCGCTGACCTCGACCTCGGCGGACGCCGCGAGCCAGATCCGCACGATCTCGACCGAGATCGAGCGGACGCTGAGCGCGGCCACCGCGAACGCGACCAACGACATCCAGACCAGCGCGCTCAACGCCCAGAACGCGCTGATCTCAGCCTCCAACGAGGCGAGCTCGCGGGTCAAGTCAAGCTCGTCCGACGTCGAGCGTTCGGTGCTCGCCGCCAGCTCCAGCTTCGGCCAGGCCATGACCGGCAAGACCGACGAGATCGTCACCTACGTGCAGCAGCAGGCCGACCGCCTCTCGAACATGATCGACGCCAAGCGCGGCTCGCTCGTGGACGCGATCGGCTCCAAGACCAGCCAGCTCACGCTCGACATCGACCGCGTCACCTCGGACGCGCTGAAGTCGATCGAGACGCGCGGCCAGGCCTTCTCGCAGACCATGATGGGCAACGGCTCGGAAGTCGCCCGCACCATCAACGCGGCGAGCGAGATCGCCACCAGCGCGGTCGGCAAGTCGCTCAAGGACCTCGAGCAGGCCTCGCGTTCCGCAATCGACCAGTCTCGCCAGGTCTCGATCGCGGCCGTCACCGAGATGCAGGAGACCAGCAAGATCCTGCGAACCGACACGGTGGCGCTGTTCGAGCGTCTGCGCGAAGGCAACATCCTGCTTCAGGAGGTGCTGACCGGTGCGCACGACAACCTCAACTCGCTCGAGCGGGCTCTGGTGACGCGCGTTGCCGACTTCGTCTCGGCGATGAACGACGTCACCTCGCGCAACGGCGCGGCGACGCAGAACCTGGAAGAGCAGCTCAACGTCTTCAACAGCAAGACCACGAAGGCGCTGCAGGATCTCGGCGAGCTGTCGACCCAGTTCGACGCGCACGGCAAGGCCCTGGTCGACGCCGCGCAGGTCGTCGAGCAGAGCAACAAGAACACCACCGCCTCGCTCGCCGAGCGCAAGCAGGCGCTGGAATCGCTCGTCACCACGATCGACCTGCGCACGGCCGATCTCGACCAGCGCCTGTCGCGCTTCACCGGCCTGCTCGATGAATCGCTGGCGGCTGCCGAAGAGCGCGCCCGCGACATCGCCCGCGTCGTCGCCGAGACCGCCGGCGCAGGCTCCGCGGCGATCACCCGCCAGTTCGAGGCGGTGCGCGTCGCATCCGAGGAGGAGCACCGGCAGACCATCGAGGCCATGCACGACATCTATCGCCAGACCACGGACGAGGCGGATACGATGTTCAAGCAGTCGACCGAGAAGTTCACCAACCTCGTCTCCAGCATGAAGCAGATGGCCTTCGAGATGCACAACGAGCTCGAGGCCACCCGCAACGAGCTGCGCCGCGGCGTGCTCGAGATGCCGCAGGAGGCCGCCGAGAGCACTGCGCAGATGCGCAAGGTGATCGTCGACCAGATCGAGGCCCTCGCCGAGCTCAACCGCATCGTGGCCCAGCATGGCCGCGGCCTCGACGTCACCACGACGGGCCGCGCGTCCGTCGCCGTCCAGCGCCAGGAAGAGCCGATCATGGCAGCTGCGGGCGGACGTAGCGCCGAAACCCGCATGCGCGACACCGGCAGCGCTTCCACGCTGCCGCCGCCGGACCTCGGCATGCCGGCCGCGCGCCGCACCGAAGCACCGCCGGTCGCGCCTGCCGGTAACGACCAGGGACGTGACGGCTGGCTTTCGGATCTCCTCAACCGCACCGACGCCAACCAGGGCGCCCCGACCGGCCGTGAGGCTCCGCGTGGCCGCGCCGCACCCGCGCCGCAGCCGCAGGCGCCGCAAGGCGGCGGCAATCCGCTGGAATCGCTGTCGCTCGACATCGGCCGGCTGATGGACCGCAACCTCGCCGCCGAGATGTGGGACCGCTACCAGCGCGGCGAGAACAAGGCCTTCACCAAGCGCCTCTACACGCCCGCCGGCCAGAAGGCCTTCGACGAGGTCGCCCGCAAGTACCGCGCCGACCGCAACTTCAAGGGCACGGTGGACCGCTATGTCGCCGAGTTCGAACGCCTGCTCGACGAAGTCGCCCGCGACGGCCGCGGCCCGCAGGAGCTGCGCAGCCACCTGACTTCGGAGACGGGGCTGGTGTACACGCTGCTCGCGCACGCGGCGGGACGGCTGGGGTAAGCGACAAGGCTCGCCAATCGCACGACGAAAAACGGAGGCCTCACGGCCTCCGTTTTGTTTTGCGGGAAGAGCTCAGGTCGCGTTGGGCTGGCCGAATGACAGCCGCTCGGCGAGGACGGCGGCCTGGGTGCGCGAGCCGACGCCGAGCTTGCGCAGGATGGTCGAGACGTGGCCCTTCACGGTCTGCTCGGCGATGTCGAGCTCGCCCGCGATCTGCTTGTTGAGCTTGCCCTCCACGATCATCGCGAGAATGCGCAGCTGCTGCGCCGACAGCGAGGCCATGCGCGCGGCGAGCTCGATGTCGTCGCTCTGGATCGAGCCGCGGCCGCCGACATTGGGCGGCATCCAGATTTCGCCGGCGAGGATCCTGGTGATCGCCTCGGCCATCTCGGGCAGGCCGAGCGATTTCGGGATGTAGCCGGATGCGCCATAGGCGATGGCGCGGCGGATCGTGGCCGCATCCTGCCGGGCCGAGATGATCGCCACCGGCACCGTCGGGAATTGCGCCGACAGGATGAACAGTGCGGCAAATCCCTGGATGCCCGGCATGGTCAGGTCCCAGAGGATCAGGTCGATCTCGCCCGACTGTGCCGTCAGGACGCCGATCGCCTCGTCTAGGGACTGGCAGGCGACGATGTCGAGATCTGGCAGCACGGTCGACAGCGCACTACGGAGTGCAGCCTGCACCAGCGGGTGGTCGTCGCCGATCAGGATGCGCATCGTCAGAGGGTCTCCGGTTTCGTCCCGAGCTGCCGGCTCAAGGCTTCGCCGCCGAGAAAGCGCCGCAACGCCGCCGGCTTGACCGGCTTCGACAGGATCTCGCAGCCGCGCGCCCTCGCCTCCTGGCGGACCGCCTCTCCGCGATCACCGGTGACGACCAGGGCGCGCACCTCGCGACCCGCCTTCTGCCTGAGATCGTCGAGAAAGTCCAAACCGCTGCGGCCGCCATCGAGATGATAATCGAGCAGCACGACGTCGGGCGGGACGGTCGCGGCCGCTTCCATCGCCCCGGCGGCGTCTGCTGCGACCAGCACGCGATGTCCCCAGCCGCCGAGCAGCGCCGAAAGGCCGTCGAGGATGGCCGCGTCATTGTCCAGGCACAGGATCGTCAGAGGCCGCTCCGCCGCCACCGGCGCGGCAATTGCCGGACTGCGTTGAAGCGGCGTGCCCGCTCCGCGCGCAAGCGGCACCGTGACGGCAAAGCAGGAACCATGCCCCGGACGCGAACGGACATCGACCGCATGGCCCAGCAGCCGCGACACGCGATCGACAATGGCAAGCCCCAGCCCCAATCCCTTCTCCGATCCGGGCGCGAGGCGCTGGAACTCCTCGAAGATGCGCTTCTGGTCCTCCGCCGCGATCCCGACGCCGGTATCCCAGATCTCGATGCGCAGCGCGCCGCCGCGCCTGCGGCAGCCGAGCAGGATGCGCCCCCTCGGCGTGTAGCGAAGCGCATTGGACAGCAGGTTTTGCAAGATCCGGCGCAACAGATGCGGATCACTGCGCACGGCGAGGCCGCAATCGACGACGCGAAGGACGAGCCCGCGTTCACGTGCCATCGCCGAGAACTCGACGTTCAACTGCACGAAGAGATCGGCGATCGGGAAGTCGAAGACCTCGGCGCGAACGGCACCGGCATCGTAGGAGGAGATGTCGAGCAGCCTGTCGAGCACATGCTCGGTGGAGCGCAGCGCCGTGACCGCGCTGCTCGCCAGGGCGCGCTCCTTGTCGGCGTCAGCCGTGCGCAACGAAACACTCAGGCTCTCGTCGAGCGCGGACAGGAACAGACGGGCCGCGTTCAGCGGCTGCAGCAGATCGTGGCTGGCCGCGGCCAGGAAACGGGTCTTGCCGAGATTGGCCTGCTCGGCCTCTGCCTTGGCCTGTTCGAGCGCCTCGGTCCGCTCGCGGACGCGCAGCTCGAGCCCCTCATTGGCGCGTCGCAGGGCTTCGGCGGCCCGGTGGCGCTCGGTCACGTCGGTATAGGTCGAGACATAGCCGCCCTCGGCGGTGCGGTCATAGACGATTTCGAGCACCGTGCCGTCCGGACGCTTGCGCTCGTAGAGATAGGGCCAGATCTGCCTGGCGACATCACGATTGACCAGGAGCGCTGCGAATTCGGAGGCGGCATATTCGCCGCGCTCGACGTTGAAGGCGATCAGCTCCGCCAGCGGAAGCCCCACGCGCACGAAATCCGGCGGCAGGTCCAAGAGCGCGATGAAACGGCCGTTCCAGGCCGTGATGTTGAAATCGGCGTCGAACGCGCAAATGCCCTGCGGCACGCTCTCGAGCGTGCTCTGCAAGAGGCTGCGGTTGAAACGCAGCGCCTCCGAGGCTTCGTCGAGCATCGCCATCGCCTCCCGCCGCGACAGCGAGTGCCCTTCGAGCGACGCCGCGATCACCACCCGCGCCGATGCCGCACCGATCGCGCCGGCAAGCAGGTTTTCGGTGAACCGGATCGAGTCGAGATCAACCAGCCCCGACGGATCAAGGCGCGGCCCGGTGCCGGAGACACGAGCGGCAAGATAGCTGTCAAAGGATGCCGCACCGCGCTCGGCGCCGACAAAACGCAGCGCCAGCGCCCGGAGATCGTCGAGACGGACCAGCACGCGCGAGGACAGCTTTGGGATCGTTTCGCGAACGACACCGTCGGCGAACGCGGCAGCCTGGTTGCGCTCGACGGTCGATTGCCGTCCGAGTGCCGAAAACACCAGGAAGAAGACGAGATTGGCACCGAGACTCCAGAGCGTGGCGTGCGAGATCGGATCGATACCTTCGAGACCGAACAGCGCGTTCGGCTTGAGCCAGCCGAGTTGCCAGGGGCCGTTGCGAACGATCTCCGCGATCCCAGGCCAGAGCGGCGCGGCCGAGGGCAGCAGCAGCGTATAGGCCCAGATGCAGAAACCCGCCGCGATCCCGAGCGAGGCGCCGGCCTTGTTGGCCCGCGGCCAGAACAGCCCTCCGACGAATGCCGGGCCGAATTGCGCGACCGCGACGAACGACAGCAGACCGATCACGGTGAGCGGATAGGACTGGTTGACCAGACGATGCATCAGATAGGCGAGCAGCAGGATACCGAGGATCGAGAACCGGCGCGCCGCGACCAGAACCGAGGTCATCGGCCGGCTCTGCGCGCGCAGGCCGAAGACGCGCGAGCGCAGCAGCAGCGGCATGATGACGTCGTTGCAGAGCATGGTGCTGAGCGCGACGGACGTCATGATCACCATGCCGGTTGCGGCCGACAGACCGCCGAGGAAGGCGATCAGGCTGACGGT
Organism: Bradyrhizobium sp. TM233; assembly: GCF_036247965.1. Lineage (NCBI taxonomy): Bacteria > Pseudomonadati > Pseudomonadota > Alphaproteobacteria > Hyphomicrobiales > Nitrobacteraceae > Bradyrhizobium > Bradyrhizobium sp. TM233. The sequence goes on from NZ_BTIG01000003.1 coordinate 554,755, forward strand.
GCTCGCATCCGCCGCGATCGGCAGCGAGATGACGTAGGTGTCGGGGTCCATCATTGCGCCGAACCGGGTCAGCCCGGTCGCAGCGATCGGCAGGATCAGCAGGCTGAACAGCGCAAGATAGGCTGGATAAAGCCACGCTGCGGTGCGCGTGTGGCTCGGGCTCTCGTTCTCGACGACGGCGACATGGAACGCCTGCGGCAGGCACAGAAAGGCGATGGCGGAGATGATGATCGTCGCTGGCCACACCGGCTGCGTCGGATCGAAGCTCAGAATCCCCGCCAGTTGCGGCTCGGATTGAAATTGCGCCAGCAGTGCGGCCGGCCCGCCCGATAGTCCGAACAGCACGAACAGCGCGACGATCAGGAAGGCGAGCAGCTTGACGACGCTCTCGAAGGCGATCGCGAGCATCAGGCCGCGATGATGCTCGCTGGCATGGACGTGCCGGACGCCGAACACGATCGCAAACAACGCCATCGACGCCGCCACGCCGAACGCCGAATCCTGCCAGAACCGCAAGGCCTCGCCGCCTGCGCGCTCAGGCTGGAGGATCAGATAGTCGAAGCTCTTGCCGACGGCCTTGAGCTGGAGCGCGATATAGGGAAGCACGCCAAGCAGCGATGCGAGGGTCACGAAGGCCGCGAGCACCTGGCTCTTGCCGTAACGCGCGGCGATGAAGTCCGAGATCGAGGTGACGTTCTGCGCCTTGGCGATCGCGATCACCTTGGACAGGAGCCTCTGGCCGAACAGCAGCACCAGCGTCGGGCCGATATAGATCGTGGCGAAGTCCAGCCCGCTGGTGGCGGCACGCCCGACCGATCCGTAAAAGCTCCACGAGGTGTTATAGACCGCAAGCGTCAGACAATAGCTGATCGCGGCCGTCCAGGAGTTTGGCGAGACCAGCGGCCCACCGGCGCTCCGCCGGTCGCCCCACCAGGCCACCAGGAACAGCGTGGTCACATAGCCGGCTGCGACCGCAAGAACGAACCACGCCTGCAAGACATCCTCACCCGAGACCGTCCGATCCGCCCGCGACGAGCGGGGTCGGAGCAAGGGCGGATACTAAAACGTTTTCAATCGCATGAAAGACTATTGATTCCGAACGAGAGCGGCGGCCGGAGGATCGCCGGCCGCCGCTCGCAGGCCACCTCAGGCCGCCTCGCGGGAGAGCCGCTCCTGCGGCGTGCGCTTGAGCACCAAATTGACCGCGACGGCCACCACGATGTTGAGCGCGAGCGCCAGCAGACCGGTGTAGATCGCGACCGGGCCAGCACCGATGTCAATGCTGTGCAGCGGCTTCAAGCCGTCCGACCAGGCGAGCCAGGATCCGCCTGCAAGGCCGAAGGCCCAGCCGGCCAGCAGCGCCGTGCTCGAGAACCAGTTCAGATAGAGACCGAACACCAGCGCCGGCAGCGTCTGCAGGATCCAGAGGCCTCCGAGCAGCTGCAGGTCGAGCGCGAACTGCGTCGGCATCAGGAGGATGGCGAGCAGCGCGCCGACCTTCACCAGCATGGAGGTGATCTTGGCGACCTTCGCCTCACCTGCCGGCGTCACCTTCGGATCGACCCACACTTTCCAGAAGTTGCGGGTGAACAGATTGGCCGCGCCAATGCTCATGACTGCGGCCGGCACCAGTGCGCCGATCGCAATCGCGGCGAAGGCAAAGCCCGCGAACCAGCTCGGGAACAGCATCTTGAACAGCTCGGGCACGACGTCGTTGTTGCTGGCGAGCTTGAGGCCCGCAGCATGGCCCATGTAGCCCAGCAGCGCGAGCAGGCCGAGCAGCAGCGTGTAGGCCGGCAACAGCATCGCATTCTTGCGGATGGTGTTGCCGCCGGACGAGGCGAAGATGCCGGTCAGCGTGTGCGGGTACATGAAGGCGGCGAGCGCCGAGCCCAGCGCCAGCGAGGCATAGGGCACGATCTGCGCCGGCGACAGCAGGATGCCGCCCGAACCCTTCTTGGCAAAGGCCGCATCCGCCGCGGTGAAGATCGCACCGTAGCCGCCGAGCTTGGACGGCACGATCGCGATCGCGGCGATGACCACGATGTAGATCATGATATCCTTGACGAAGGCGATCAGCGCCGGTGCGCGCAGGCCCGACGAATAGGTGTAGAGCGCCAGCACCAGGAAGGCGAGAACGAGCGGCACCTCGCCGTGCAGGCCCAGCGCCTTGATCGCGACCTCCATGCCGATGAGCTGGAGCGCGATGTAGGGCATCGTCGCCAGCACGCCGGTGGCGGCAACGGCAAGCTCGAGCCCGCGCGATCCGTAGGCGCCGCGCACCACGTCGCCGGCGGTGACGTAGCCGCGCTCCTTGGCGACCTTCCACAACACCGGCATCACCGCGAACACGAAGGGATAGACGATGATGGTGTAGGGAAGCGCGAAGAAGCCGTAGGCGCCGACCGCGTAGACCAGCGCGGGAACGGCGATCACGGTGTAGGCGGTGTAGAAGTCGCCGCCGACCAGGAACCAGGTGATCCAGGTCCCGAACTTGCGGCCGCCGAGGCCCCACTCGTCGAGATGGGCGAGCGTCTCCGGCTTGCGCCATCGCGAGGCGACGAAGCCCATGCCGGTGACGAGGACGAACAGAGCGAGGAATACGGCGAATGCCGCGCTATCCACATTAGTCAGCACGGCGCGCGCTCCTGTAAACGATGTAGGTGAGGAGTGAGGTCAGCGGCACCCAGGCGAGCTGATACCAGTAGAAGAAAGGAAAGCCGAACAGATGCGGCTCCCCGATATTGTAGAACGGCACGATCATCAGGCCGATGAACGGCAACAACAGCAACAGGCGTACCACGCGCTCTCCTCCCCTGTGAGTGAAGTCGACGCGCTTTTTCGTGAGCGCGACTTGAGCGCGATATAGCGGACAATGACGGCCAGCCCCTCCCCCTACCTTGGCTCGGCCAGACCCCCATACTTTCGTATCGGCCCTGTCATTGCGAAGAGAGGTCTAACCCGTCACCCTGAGTGAGGTGCGCACTCAGCGGCGCAACCGCGCCGTTGAGTCAGCCTCAAAGGGCGACAGCCCGGCTGCTTCCGGACCGTGCATCCTTAGAGGCTTCCCGCGCGCCGCGTTGCGTCGCACGGCTCGCCCCCCCAGCGACGACGGCTTCGCCGTCGCGCGGGGATGACGGATTGGGAGCGGGCCCAGACGCCCTCTCGTGCCCCGGACGCGGCGCAGCGCCCCTTCGCGGTGCGCTGCAGAGCCGGGGCCCATGTCGCGACATTGTACCGTGTTGCCTCCTGGGTCCCGGCTCTGCGCCGCAACGCTCGCGCGTTGCAGCTTGTCCGGGACACGGCCGTGAGCGGCGATACCTACTGGCGCCTGCGCTCCGGCGCGGCCGGCCTCGGCGGCTCGGGCGGCGGAGGCGGTGGGGCGCTGCTGTTGCTGGCGCCGAACAGCACGCGTGTGGGGTTGCGGTCGAAATTGTTCACGGCGCGGCTGATGTCGCCGAGGGTGCGGCGGCCGTCGCTCATCAACGCGCCGGAGCGCTTGTCGAAATCGTCGGCGAGTTCGCGGATCGACTTCACCGCCTGGAACAGCTCGCCGCCGTCCTTGCCGCCGGCGAGCGTGTTGAGGCCGAGCATGAGGTTGTCGGCCTTGAGCATGACGCCATCGACCTTGGCCATGACGCCGTCGATCTTCTCGGAATTGCGCGCGAGCGAGTTGGTGAAGGTCTCCAAATTCTTCAGCGAGTTCTTCACCGATTCCTGATTGTCGGCGACGATCTTGTTGATGTTCTGCAGCGTGCCGCGGATCGCTTCGGTGACGTCCTGCAGCTTGTTGGGGTCGGCCGTCAAAGTCGGGATGCCGTCCTGGTCGAGCGGCGGCGGGGCCGCGGCCTCGTCACCGCCCTTGAGCGAGATGGCGGCGACGCCGGTGAGACCCTGGAATTCGAGGCCGACCAGGGTGTCCTTGCGGATCGGGGCGTTGTTCTCGATCATGGCGAGTGCGACAACCCGCCGCGGGTTGTCGAGCTTCACCGAGACCACCTCGCCCACCCGGATACCGTTGAAATTGACGCTGCCGCCGTTGCGCAGGCCCGCCGCCGGGCCCTCGAACACGACGCGCAGCGGGCTGCGCTGCTTGGTCGTGTGCAGCGACTGGAACCAGAGCACGAAGCCGATCGCCGCGGCGATCACCGCAAGCGTGAACGACCCGATCAAGACGTAGTTTGCCCGCGTTTCCATCAGGTGCTCCGGCTACTCATCACAGCTACTCAACCCAGCCACTCAACCCATGACCGCGCGGGCGCGCTTGCCATGGAAATATTGCCTCAGCCAGGGATGCTGCGAGGCCTGCATGTCGGCGATCGACCCTGCCGCTATGATCTTACCGTTCCCTAAAACGGCGATGCGGTCACACGCTGTGTAAAGGCTGTCGAGGTCGTGGGTTACCATGAAAACGGTCAGCCCCAAAGTGCGCTGGAGCGTCCTGACCAGCTCGTCGAAATCGCCGGCGCCGATCGGATCGAGGCCCGAGGTCGGCTCGTCCAGGAAGACGAGGTCCGGATCGAGCGACAGCGCGCGCGCCAGCGCCACGCGCTTGATCATGCCGCCGGACAGCTCGGACGGGAAGCGCTCGGCAACCTCGGGCTTGAGGCCGACCATGGTGAGCTTGGCCATGGTGATCTCGTCCATCAGCCGCTGCGAGACGCGCAGATATTCGCGCATCGGAAATTGGATGTTCTGCCGCACGGTCAGTGAGGAGAACAGCGCGCCCTGCTGGAACAACACGCCCCAGCGCCGCTCCACGTTGCGGCGCTGCGACGTGTTGGAGGAATCGAGGTCGACGCCGAACACCTCGATGGAGCCTGCGACCTTCGGCACGAGGCCGATGATGGTGCGCGTCAGCACCGACTTGCCCGCGCCGGAAGGACCGACAAAGCCCAAGATCTCGCCGCGCTTGACGTCGAGGTTGAGGCCGTCGAGCACGCGCGTGGCGCCGAACTGCACGGTGATGTCGCGAACGCGGATGATGGGATTTTGGATACCGTTCTGAGCTTCCTGCACCATCGTCACATCCCGATCGCGGCGAAGAAGATGGCGAACACGCCGTCCATCACGATGACGAAGAAGATGCCTTTCACGACGGACGACGTCGTGTGCTGCCCGAGCGATTCCGCGCTGCCCTGCACGGCGAGGCCCTCGACGCAGGCGACAATGCCGATCACGGCCGCCATGACCGGCGCCTTGACGATGCCGACGATGAAATGGTCGATCGAGATGGCGTCGCGCAAGCGCAGCAGGAAGGCCTCGGGCTCGACCCCGCCATAAAGCCAGGCGACGAGCCCGCCGCCATAGAGCGCGGCCATCGCGCCGAGGAAGGCCAGGATCGGCAACGCCAGCACCAGCGCCATCATGCGCGGCAGCACCAGCACCTCGATCGGATCGAAGCCCATGGTGCGCAGCGCGTCGATTTCTTCCCGCATCTTCATCGAGCCGAGCTCGGCGGTATAGGCGCTGCCCGAGCGGCCCGCGACCATGATCGCGACCAGGAGCACGCCGATCTCGCGCAGCACCAGGACGCCCAGCATGTCGACGACGAAGATGTCGGCGCCGAACCGGCGGAAATGGAAGATGCCCTGTTGGGCGATGATGCAGCCGATCAGGAAGGTGATCAGCACGATGATCGGCACCGCGCGCCAGCAGACCTGCTCCATGTGATGCACGGTCGAGGTCAGGCGCAACGAGCGCGGATGGATCAGGACGCGAAATCCTGCCGCGAGCACGGCGCCGAGCATGTCGACGAGACCCGCGACCGTGCCGCCGACGCCGGCCACGGCCCGGCCGATCTGCTCCAGCATGCCGGTGATGGTCACCGTGCCGCTATCGACCACGGCCGTCGCCCTGACCCGCCGCACCTCGTCCACGAGGCTGGAATAATTGGCCGAGAGACCCGCGATCTGCGCCTCGACGGCGCCCTGGGTCAGGCTGCGGCGCAGCCGCTCGATCAGCCAGGCGCCAAAGGTGTCGAGCTTGGCGACCTCGGAGACGTCGATGAAGATGCTTTGCGGACCGCCGGCGAGCTTCTCGGCGTCGGCCACCATCCGCTCCAGGACCGGCGCGAAGCTCGCGGTCCAGGTCCCGGTGGCGCAGAGTGCCAGCGCGTTGCCCTTGGCAATCCGTTCCAGCTTCGGATCGCTGTTCAAGATGTCCGCTCCCGTGCCGGGGCGGAGAAAATCAGATAGTTGCGCACGCGCCCTTACCCAGAGAAGGTATCCCCAAGTGGTTAATGTTAGTTGCTAGAGGTAACTAGCAGGTTCAGATTTCGCCAGAGTTCAAAATGACTTCCATGAAATTTGCTGCCCTGGCGGCGCGAATCGAGCGCTTCCCGATCGCGGGCAGCTTTACCATCAGCCGGGGGGCCAAAACCGAGGCTGTGACTGTCGTGGCGGAGGTCCGCCGGGACGGGCTGACCGGCCGCGGCGAGTGCGTGCCCTATCCCCGCTATGGCGAGACGCCCGAGGCGACGCTTGCTGCCATCCAGGCGATGCAACAGGCCGTCGCGGACGGGCTGACGCGGCAAGCCCTCCAGGCCGCCATGGCGCCCGGTGCGGCCCGAAACGCCCTGGACTGCGCCCTGATTGATCTCGAGGCCAAGGCGGCGGGCCGGCGGGCCTGGAACCTGCTGGGTCGCCCGGTGCCGGGCGAGCGCACCACGGCGTACACGATCTCGTTAGGGACCCCCGAGGCCATGGCCGCCGCCACCGCCAAGGCGGCGCACCGGCCGCTGCTCAAGATCAAGCTCGGCGGCGACGGCGATCCCGAGCGGATCGCCGCGGTGCGCAAGGCCGCTCCCGAATCCGAGCTGATCGTCGATGCCAACGAGGCCTGGACCGAGGCCAATCTGGCGCACAATCTCGCCGCCTGCGACGCGGCTGGCGTCACCCTCGTGGAGCAACCACTGCCCGCGGGCAAGGACGAGGCGCTGGCGCGGATCAAGCGGCCGCTCGCGGTCTGCGCCGACGAGAGCGTGCATGACCGCTCGTCGCTGGCCCCCTTGCGCGACCGCTACGACGCGGTGAACATCAAGCTCGACAAGACCGGCGGCCTCACCGAGGCCCTCGCGATGGCGGACGCCGCGCAGGCGCTCGGCTTCGAGATCATGATCGGCTGCATGGTCGCGACCTCGCTGTCGATGGCCCCCGCGATGCTGGTGACGCCGCAGGCGCGCTTCGTCGATCTCGATGGCCCCTTGCTGCTGGCGCGCGATCGCGATCACGGCCTGCGTTATGACGACAGCCTGGTCTATCCGCCGGACGCTTCGCTCTGGGGCTGAGAATTGAGCCGGTGCCGCGCCGACCAGATCAGAAGCGCGCCGGCCGCGGCCATCGCAGCCATCACGTAATACAAGCCGTCGCCGATGCGGGCGTAGATCGCGCCTGACGCGATCGAGGTCGCAGCGCTGAGCAGTCCGCTGCACGCGGCGTGGTAGCCCTGCCCCCGCGCGATCTGATGCGAGGGCACGCGCTGCACCAGGAGATTCATCGTGCCGACGACGGTCATGCCGAAGCTGAGGCCGTGGCCGAGCTGCACGATCGCGAGCAGCGCGAGCGGCGGCTCATTGGCAGTGACGATCCAGCGCAGCACGGCGCTCGAGCCTCCGATCGCGATCATCGTGGATGGATGCAGCGAGAAGCGCGGCGACAGCGCGAACACCACGATCTCCGCGATCACGCCCAGCGTCCACAGGCCCGCGATCGTGAGCCCGCTGATCCCATGGAGTTGCCAGTTGATGGCCGAGAAGGTGTAGTAGGCGACGTGGCTGCCCTGAATCAGCGCGGCCGAGACGATGACGGCCCAGAAGCCGGCATCGCGCAGCAGCGCCTTGCCGGCATGTCTCTCCGTGGTCTTGCGCCTGACATCGTCCAGCGGCCGAAGCAGCAGGCCGGCTGCGACCGCAACGACGGCCCATGCGACGATGACCCAGATCAGATCACGCGCGGCGATGCTGTCGACGAGATAGCCGCAGGCGAGCGAGCCGGCGGCGAAGGCCGCCGAGCCCCACAGCCGCAAGGGTCCGTAATCGAGGCCATAACGGGCGACGCCGCGCAGCGCATAGGCATCGGTCAGCGGCATCGTCGGCGTCCACATCATGCAGGTCAGCGCGTAGATCAGGAACAGCGCCAGCGGCTGCTGCTGCAGGCCGACCGCCGTAAAGCCGATCGCGGTCGCCAGCACCGACACCATCATGCCGGCGCGAATGGCATGTCGCTTTTCGGCGAAGGCGGTCACTTGCGGCAGCGTGGTGAAGCGCGTGATCGCCGGCAGCGCGTTGATGAGCCCGATCCAGCCCGCGTCGACGCCGATCGCCTTCAGCCACACCGGAAAGAACGGCAGATGCGTGCCCGAGACCGCGAAGACAGCCGAATAGAACAGGGCGAGGCTGACGGCGAATCGCCGTTTCGCCGATGCTGGCGTGGGGATTTGTGATTCGGGTGCCATCAAACCAATTGCGATTCGGTCGATATCGTGGTGATCGTTACTGTAACGCGCGGTGATTTGCGCGACGAGATCGCAATGGCCAACGAAGCATTCGCCCTTTCGCCCATGTCTGCCCGCGCGGCCGAGCCGAACGAGCAGGATTACGACGCGATCCGCGAAGCCTTCATGGAGACGGCGCGCGGCCGCTGGTTCCTCGGCGAATACGCCAAGCGCAACCGCAACGCCGACACGAGCATGGTGCTCGACGCGGTCGCGAAAATCGAAGAAACCCTTGCGGCGCAGCGGCAACCCGTCGTCGAGGACCGCCTGCCCGAAGCCCTGGTCGAGATCCGCCGCGCGATCCGCGAGGCCGAGACGATCGCCGTCGCCGCCTTCGATCCCGCTGCGATCGAGACGAGCCTCGCCGCGATCCCGCGCGGCGTGCGCATCATCAAGGAGATCTCCTGGCGCTGGCGCGAGATCGGCGCCGACGGGCGAATCTGCGACCTCATTGATTCGCAGCTCGCCTCGATCGAGGCCGCCTGCGGACAGATTTCGACCATCGACCCCCGCGTCGAGCTCAAAGCCGCATTCGATCTCTTGAGGGATCGGGTGGAGCAGACCGACGGCGGCGCAACGCCGCAGGCGGCGTCTCCCGCGTCCGCTCCGGTGCAGGAGGCGCCGTCATCCGCCGCCGAAGCTCCGCCTGCCGAGACCGCGCCCGCTGCGATGGCGAGCGAAGCACCCGTGGCTTTTACGGAGCCGCCGCAGGATGTCGCCGCGGCCGCCGAGCCCGAAGCAGCCGCTGACGCGACCGTCGCCACCGAAGCGTTCGCCGAGGCGGAACAGGCAATGGACGCGGCTGTTGCGCCGAAGATTGCGGCCGAGAGCCAGATGGCTGTCGAGAGTGCCGCGCTGGACCAAGTCGCGCCTGAAGACGTCGCGCCCGAAGCCGTCTCGTTTGAGGAGCCAGCCACGGACACCGTCGGCTTCGCGGAAGTCGCTGACGCGTTCGCGCTCGATGCAGCCGCGCAGGCCGAGGACGACGCGGTGCTGGAGGCCATCGCGCTGGAGATGGCCGCGCCCGATCCTGATTTCGACGAGATCATCGCGCCGGTCGAGATGGACGCGGTCATTCCGGAGCCGATGGTGGCGGAGGCCGCAGCGCCAATTGCCGCAGAGCTTGCCGAGCCGATCGCGCCTCAGCCGGTCGCCGCTCCAATGGTGGAAGAGCCCGCCCACGCGCCGATCGCGATGGACTCGCTCGCGCGCCTCACCGACGCCATCGCGGAGGCCGCCGCCGAGGTGATGGAGCAGCAGGCCCCGGCCATGGCTGCGACGGCGAATCTCGCCGCAGCGCCGACAACGTCGCTGCCGACGCCCACGCCCTTGTCTGCTGCCTTGCCCGAGACCTCGCTCGGCGCCACCATCCTGGCCAGCGGCATTCTGCAAAAGCCCCGCGCGCCGGCCAACGATCCCCTCGCCCCGATCCGCCGCATGACCCAGGCCGAGAAGATCGCGTTCTTCTCGTAAGGCTCAATCACCTCATGTCCCGGACAAGCTGCAACGCGCAAGCGATGCAGCGTAGCGCCGGGACCCAGAGACCATGCTCGCCGCTGCTACATGGGCCCCGGCTCAGCAGCGCACCGCTGAAGAAGCGCTGCGCTGCGTCCGGGACACGAGAGCGGGGAAGAGGTGCACACTCTCTCTACATCGTCATTGCGAGCGTCACGCAATCACCCGCAATTCCACACCGCACCGATCGGCGTGCGGGTCCAGCACGGACCAAAACTGCCGCCGTTGTAGCGGCCGCCGTTGAAGCCGGGGCGGCCGAAATAGTGCCACTCGCCGTCCCAGCGGTAATATTGCGGCACAGGGTCGATGTACCAATGGCGCCGGTCGGCGCGCGACATTCGGCGCATCGCGTCCTTCTGCTTGTAGAGCGGAATGCTGTTGCTCAGCGGCTGCCGATAGCCCGGCAGGAAACCGTAGCCGCGCCAGACCGGCGCCGGCCGCTTCTTGAGGGATTCCGCCGGAGCTGCGGACGGCAGCGACACGATGAGAGCAACAAACAGACACACAAGGCGAGACATGGATCGACCATAGACAGTCGATCGCGCGATGACCATTCAATTTCGAGTGCAAATTTGATCGAAACCGGGTCGCGACGTAACAAAAGCCATCACGCGAACGAACAGGAGATCGAACGGCAAGAATGCGATCAACCACGAGGGGAAACATGATCGGCGAAGTGATTGTGATGGGTGACCTGAAGCTGCGGGACGGCGCCTCCGTCGACGAGCACGACCGATTGGGCGGGCGCATGTACGACATCGTCAGCCGCATGCCGGGCTTTCTGTCGCTGAAGTCCTTCAAGGCCGAGGACGGCGAGGAACTCACCGTGTTCCGATTTGACTCGGAGGAAGCGCTCGAAGCCTGGCGCACGCATCCGGAGCACGTCGAGACGATGAAGCGTGGACATGCCGAGTTCTATGCCAGCGGCTTCCTGCAGATCTGCAAGGTGATCCGCGAAGTCGGACCCTTCGAGCACGCCTGAGACGTCCCCGCGTCACCGTATCGCAGCGTCAGCTAGCTGATCACACCCTTCCTGATCAGGAAGCAGCCATAGCCTCGGCTGTCGCCGACTTGCACCACGCCGAAGCCCGTCGCCGCCGCGCGGTAGAAATCCGGACGCGAGAGCTTGCCGGGAGCAACGGCGCGTCCGACCGCGCGCTCGATCTCGGCCAGCACGGCCCGCTGCACGTCTGGGACGCGGTCGGGATCGTCGACCGGCGCCATCACGCGCACCGGATCGGGATCGAAATCGTCGAGCGGATAGAGCGTCATGATGGCGCGGACGGCCGTCTCCATCGTCATGCCCGGCAGCTGGATCAGGCGCTGCGACGACGTGCTGCGGGCGATGTGCGTGGCCGGGTGGTTGGCGTCGACGACCACGAGATCGTCGCCGTGGCCCATGGAGGCCAGCAGCCAGAGCAGGTCGGGCGTCAGGATCGGATCGATCGACTTCAGCATGTGACGGCGGTTCCTCTCATCGATCGCTCACCATAGCAGGTTCCGAGCGTGATTCAGATCACGCAGGGCCACCATGGTGAGAGGGATCACGGACTTCAAGCTCGAACGCGGCGAGGCTCCCCCGCAACCAATCTCGCATCGAGATCAGTGCCAAAGGAGCACGCCATGTTCCGCCTAAGACCTTTCCTGATGACGGCCAGCCTTGTGGGAAGCCTGTTCGGCTTCGCCTGCGGCCCCGTTTCCGCGCAAGTTGCCCCGGTCGAGCCCGCCCCCACTGCGCTGCAGGGCCCGGAGCAGCGGGTGGCGCTGGTGATCGGCAATTCGAACTACCAGAACGCGCCGCAACTCGCCAATCCCGACAATGACGCGCAATCGATGGCGCAGTTCCTGAACTCCGCCGGCTTCGAGGTGGTTGCCGCGACCGACCTGACCCAGAACGACATGCTCCGTGTGGTCCAGGACTTTTCCGCAAAAGTGTCCGCGCGCGGTCCGAACACGGTGGCGATGGTCTATTACGCCGGTCACGGCGTGCAGCTCGCCGGCGAGAACTATCTCGTTCCCGTCGATGCCAAGGTTTCGAGCCAGACCGAGCTCGTCAACAATTCGGTGCGTCTCGTCGACGTGATGTCGACGCTGGAGACGATCCCGAGCCGCATGCGCATCGTCATTCTCGATGCCTGCCGCAACAACCCGTTCCCGACCGTCAATGACGCCGGTCGCGGCCTTGCCATCGTCGATGCGCCGAACGGCTCGATCGTCGGTTACTCGACCGCGCCGGGCGCTGAAGCGCTCGACGGCACCGGCGGCCACAGCCCGTATACGCAGGCGTTCCTGAACGTCGCGCGCGAACCCAACGTGCCGATCGAGCAGCTGTTCAAGCGGGTCCGCCTGCAGGTGAACCAATCCACCAGCGGCGCGCAGATCCCGTGGGAGAGCTCCTCGCTGACCTCGGACTTCACCTTCTTCGGCGACACCGCGGTTGCCGCCAACCGCGCGCCCGTCAATACGCCGGTGGTGCAGATGGCCTCCAACCTGCCGAGCCGCTCGACGCGTCAGGCCTATGACTACGTCGTGTCCGAGGGCCGGCCGGAATATTATCAGGAGTTCATCCAGATGTATCCGCACGACCCGCTGTGCGACCACGTCCGTTGGCTGCTCAACAACATCCTGCTCTCGCAGGCCTGGCACAAGGCGGTGCTGGTGAATTCGCCGGTTGCCTACAAGAGCTTCTACGACAGCTACGGCACCAGCCCTTATGCGCAAATGGCGCTGAAGCTTCAGACGCAGCCGAAGCAGATCCCCTTGATGCAGGCGACCAAGTTCCTGGCGCCGCAGAACATTGCTCCGACCTTCAAGATCGGCAGTCTCGGCCAGCCGAAGTATATGCCGCTGCAGCAGGGTAATGGCGGTGGTCAGATCAACGGCAATCTGCCGATCGTGCAGAAGCCGGTCGACGGCAATGTCATCGGCAAGCTCGGCAATGGCGGCCAGATCGGCAATTTGCCCTCAGGCAACAACCAGCCGAACGGCACGCCGTCGCAGACGCCGGGCAAGATCGTCACCCTGCCTGCGCCGACCAACACGACCACCAACAATGGCGGCATCGGCAAGATCGTGACCCTGCCCGCGGGCAACAACAAGCCGGACGCCGGCAACGGCACCCCCGGCAAGATCGTCAGCATGCCGGTGAATGTCGGCAAGGGCGGCACGAAGGTCGAGGCGAAGCCGGTCAACGTCCAGACGCAGAACAACCCGATCCGCGTCAACAACGGCAACATCGGTATCGTGAAGCCCAACAACAACCCGGTGAACAAGGTGCAGGTCCAGAACAACAACCGTCCGCAGTTCAACACCACGAACCGCAACGTCAGCAACGGCGGCAACAACTTCCGCCAGTCGATGAACCAGGCGCCAAGCATGAACAATGGCGGCAACAACCACCGCGGCTTCATGCACTGATCGCGATCAGCGAAACGACAAAGGGGCAGAGCGGAAACGCTCTGCCCCTTCTTCATGTCGGTTCTTGCTCGTTTCGGGCTCTCGCTTGGCGAGCCCCGGAATGGCGGCTAGGCCACCAGCTCCGCAAACAAATCCGCATCGACATTGCCGCCTGAGAGCACGATGACGACGTTCTTGCCGGCCACATCAAGACGTCCCGCAAGCAGTGCGGCGAGGCCGACGGCACCGCCGGGCTCGACCACGAGCTTCAGCTCGCGATAGGCGAACGCGACGGCGGCGCCGACTTCCTTGTCCGACGCCGTGACGCCGCGCGCCAGCAGCTTGCTGTTGATCGCAAAGGTCATCTCGCCGGGGATCAGCGCCATCAGTGCGTCGCAGATGGTGCGGCCCGCGGGCCCATGCGGCTCGCGATGGCCCGCCGTCAGCGAAAGGCCGTGATCGTCGAACGCCTCGGGCTCGGCCACCACGATTTCGGCGAGCGGATAGCGCGCCTTCACGGCGGTTGCGACGCCCGCGATCAGGCCGCCGCCGGACGCCGGCGCCACCACGATGTCGGGGCTGAGACCGAGCGTTGCCATGTCCTCCGCGATCTCGCGGCCGGCGGTGCCCTGCCCTGCGATCACGAAGGGATCGTCGTAAGGCCTGACCAGCGTCGCGCCGCGCTTCTCGGCGATGCCGCGCGAGATCGCCTCACGGTCGTCCTTGTCGCGATCATAGAGCACGACCTCGGCGCCGTAGGATTTGGTACGCTCGCGCTTCGACAGCGGCGCATCCGCCGGCATCACGATGGTCGCCTGCATGTCGAGGATCTTTGCCGCCGCCGCCACACCCTGGGCGTGGTTGCCGGAGGAGAACGCGACGACACCGCCGGCGCGCTTGTCCTGCGGGATCGAGAACACCTTGTTGAAGGCGCCGCGGAACTTGAACGAGCCGGTGCGCTGGAGCATCTCCGGCTTCAGGAAGACCTTGGCGCCGACGCGCTCGTTGAGCACGGGAAAGGACAACAGCGGGGTGCGGATGGCGTAAGGCGCGATCACGCGCGCTGCGGCGTCGATATCGGCAGGGCCGATCGGGAGGAGCTGTTCGGTCATATCAGACCTTATCGCGGCCACCGCAGCGCGGGCAAGACACCTCCGCGCGAGGATTTTTCTCTTCAGGCGACGAAGCGTGGCTGTTCCGCCGCGTTCCGGCCCGGCAGCACCGCGCCGACCGCCTCAATGCTGGCCACAAAGGCCCTCGCCGAGGCTTCCCAGGTGTAATTGGCGGCGAACGCGACGCAGTCCTGCCGGGAAATGTCCAGCGCCGCGAAGCAGGCGCTGCGCAGGTCGTGATCGAGCGCGCCGACCGGGGCATCGCCGATCACGTCGCGGGGGCCCTTCACCGGGAAGGCGGCCACCGGCAGGCCGCTTGCGAGCGCTTCCAGCAGCACCAGGCCGAACGTGTCGGTCTTGCTCGGGAACACGAAGACGTCGGCGGCCGCATAGATGTCCGCCAGCGCCTCGCCGTGCTTCTCGCCGAGGAAGATCGCGTCGGGATAGGCCTCTTCGAGCAAGGCGCGCGCGGGGCCGTCACCAACGATGACCTTGGTCCCGGGCAGCTCGAGATCGAGGAAGGCCTCTAGATTCTTCTCCACCGCGACGCGGCCGACCGACAGGAACACCGGTGCCGGCAGGCAAAGGTCGATGGCGCGGGGGTGGAACAGATGGGTGTCGACGCCGCGCGGCCACAGCACGACATTGTCGAAACCACGCTCGGTCAGCTCGCGGGCGAGCGCAGGCGTTGCCGCCATCACGGCGCGGCTGGGTGCATGGAAGCGGCGCAGCGCCCGCCAGATCAGCGAGCCCGGCACCGGCACGCGGGCGCGGACATATTCGGGAAAGCGGGTGTGGAAGCTGGTCGTGAACGGTAGCCTGCGCTGGCGGCAATAGCGACGGACCATCAGGCCGATCGGCCCTTCGGTCGCAATGTGGATGCTGTCGGGGCGCGCCTCCTCGATCAGCTTTGCGATGCGTGCGGGACGGGGCATCGCCAGCCGCACGTCGCGATAGCTCGGCATCGCAAAGGTGCGGAAGGATTGCGGCGTCAGGAATTTGAATTCGACGCCGAGCGCCTCCGCGGCGTCGGCTAGCTTGGTCAGCGTCCGAACCACCCCATTGACTTGCGGGTGCCAGGCGTCGGTCGCGACCAGGATGCGCATCAGGCGACCTCTGTTATGCAGCTCGAGCTGCGACCTGCGGGACGGCTGCCGGCTTCTGCAAATGATCCGCCCAGGTGATGATCTCGAAATGGCCGTCGTCGTGCTCGACGAGCGCCGTGCAGCTCTCGACCCAGTCGCCACAATTCATGTAGCGAATGCCGCCCTCGTCGCGGATCACGGCGTAATGGATGTGGCCGCAGATCACGCCGTCGGCGTCGTGGCGTCGCGCCTCGGCGGCGAGCGCCTGCTCGAACGCGCCGATGTAATTGACGGCGTTCTTGACCTTCTGCTTGGCCCATTGCGACAGCGACCAATAGGGCACCTTGAACAGGCGGCGGAAGAAGTTGACGAAGCGATTCATCTGGATCGCGAAGTCGTAGGCCTTGTCGCCGAGATGGGCGAGCCAGCGCGCGTTCTGCACCACGAGGTCGAAGATGTCGCCGTGGATGACGAGATAACGCTTGCCGTCCACGCCGGTGTGGACGGTGTTCTCGACCACGTCGATGCCGCCGAAATGCGTGCCGTAATAGTTGCGCAGGAACTCGTCGTGATTGCCGGGGATGTAGACGACCTTGGCGCCCTTGCGCGCCTTGCGCAGCAGCTTCTGCACGAGGTCGTTGTGGGATTGCGGCCAGTTCCAGCTCGATTTCAGCGCCCATCCGTCGACGATGTCGCCGACGAGATAGATCGTGTCGGCATCATGGTAACGCAGGAAGTCGAGCAGAAGATCGGCTTGAGAACCGCGGGCTCCAAGATGAACGTCGGAGATGAACAACGTGCGAAAGCGCCGCTCCGGGCTCTCGTCACTCACATCGTAGCTTCCCATGCGCGCCAGCCTGTAACAATGTCCCGTGACAGGGGGATGACCAATTGAACCTTCGAGGCACCTTCAAATACGAATCACGCCTTGCCTCGCCCTCCCCGCG
The DNA here is from genome assembly GCF_036247965.1 of Bradyrhizobium sp. TM233. Lineage (NCBI taxonomy): Bacteria > Pseudomonadati > Pseudomonadota > Alphaproteobacteria > Hyphomicrobiales > Nitrobacteraceae > Bradyrhizobium > Bradyrhizobium sp. TM233. The sequence goes on from NZ_BTIG01000003.1 coordinate 571,303, forward strand.
AATATCAGTCGCATGCGACAATCAGGCGACATGACGCCGCAGCGGGATCGCGCAAGAGGCCCGGCGCGGCAAACGACCGGGATCGGACCTCAAAAGCCCGTTGAACGATGGGCCAAGACAGTCATTCAACCGGTCGACGTGATCCGCGGGCAGGTTTGCCGTTTGGGGCACCGACGATGGCCCGAACCACCAGTGCGATGCGCTCGTCGCGCGCGCCGGGCCTAATTCGGTTCGAACCTTCGAGTTCAGCGAGCCCGTGCAGGGCCGCCCAAAATGTCTCGGTCACGAGAGCGACGTCGACGCAAAATGGCATGACGACCGCGGCAAGGGCCTGAAAGGCGCCGTGCAGTTCCGGCCTGCTTCCAGCTTCGGCGAACCGCAAATTCGTCGGAAGGACGAACATGGCCTCATAGAGTGCAGGATGACGTCGTGCGAAGGCGAGATAGGCCAGCGCAACATTCTTTATTGGGTTTTGTCCGGACGATCCGCTCGCCGCTTCCCGCAGAGCCGTCGTGATCTCCCGGAAGCCTTCGACCGCAACTGCAGCAACGATCGCATCCCTGTTTTCGAAATGCGAATAGAGCACGGGCTGACTATGTTCGATCTCGTCAGCCAGGCGACGGATCGTAACAGCACTCCATCCCTCACGCTCGGCGACCGCGCGGGCTGCGGCGATGATACGGTTCTCGCGTTCCGCCCTTTGCCTGTCTTTTCGCTCAGCAATCCCCAAGCTTCGATCTCCCGGAACAGATGCCCAACACTGTCCACAATATCGTTACTTGATAATCTAGCAATGCTAGATATTTTGAAGAGGTGGAATGGATGAGTTGAAATGCATTGGCTTTCGCTTGGGACTGCACTGCTTGTGGCGCTTGCGATCATCGTGATCGGCAGCGGCTATATCCTGAGCCCGCGGACCGCGACACACAGTTTCGGTCTACCGCTGCCAGAAGACGGCCCCAACGTCGCCTGGTGGCTTCGTCTCAAGGGCGTTCGCGACATCGCGTCGGGACTTACCGTCTTGGCGTTGATGGCATGGGGCTTCCCCCGCGGGGTCGGCATCGTTCTGTTTGTTGAAGCCGTCATCCCAATTGGCGACATGCTGCTCATTCTTGCGGCCAACGGCTCCAAGAGAACCGCGTTCGGCATTCATGGTGTCACGGCGGCGCTCATGGTCCTGGCATCCATCCCCTTGATGATGGACGTGTCCTGAGATGATCGCCCTCGCATGGACCTCGTCCTGACGGCCGCAGCCTGTTGCGGAAACAAGCTGGCGCACCGTTCACTGCGGGTCAGTAAAACCTATGGAAATGATGGATCGGGCCGTGGCCGTGCCCGACGCTGAAGCGGTCGGCGGCCGCGATCGCCGCGCTGATCCAGGCCTTGGCGTTGCGCACGGCGCTTTCCAGATCCTCGCCCTTGGCGAGTCCCGCCGCGACCGCCGAGGACAATGAACAGCCGGTGCCGTGGGTGTTGCGTGTGGCAACCCGCGGCGCCGCAAGCGTGATCGTGCTTTCGGATGTGACCAGATAATCGGTGCTCTCGGCGCCCTCGCCGTGCCCGCCCTTGATCAGGACCGCACGGCAGCCCAGCGCCAGCAGGCGATGCCCCTGGCTTTCGATCTCGGCCTCGCTTGCCGCGACCGGCTCGTCGAGGAGAGCCGCGGCCTCCGGCAGATTGGGCGTGATCACCGACGCCAGCGGTATCAGTTTCGTGCGCAGGGCGTCGACGGCCTCGGCTGCCAGCAGGCGGTCGCCGGAGGTCGCCACCATCACGGGGTCGAGCACGACATGTCCGGGCGCCCAGCGCGACAGCGCGGCCGCGATCGCATCGATGCTGGCGGCCTGGGCCACCATGCCGATCTTCACCGCACCAATGTCGAGATCGGAGAACACCGCATCGATCTGCGCGGTGACGAATTCGGCCGGCACCGCATGAATGCCGGTGACGCCGCGCGTGTTCTGCGCCGTCAGCGCGGTGATGGCGGAGGCGCCATAGACGCCGAGCGCGGCAAAGGTCTTCAGGTCGGCCTGGATGCCGGCGCCGCCGCTCGAATCGGAGCCGGCAATGGTGAGTGCGACCGGGGTCGTCATCGCCGGGCACATTTGCTGGATAAGGACACCGCCATGGCCTGTCCTAGCGCGGCCGTGGAACACCGGCAAGCGCCGCCGAGCCGTGTCCGACGGTGATTCGCGACGCCGTGTGCTCCCTGCGAATCAGGCAAACAGCGGGCCGGCACGCCCCGCAATCGTGCGGACTTGAAAATGCAACCGCGCCGGACCCTTGGTATAGTCTCGAACCTCACGTGCTTCGCCGATGAGCGAGACGTCAGAGTGGAACTGTCCAGCGACACCCATGTTGCGGGCGCCCGGCCCGCAAGCCGCCTGGAACGGAATCTTGGGGTGGAATGATGTGGGCCTTTTTTGAACGTCTCCTCGACTCGTCCATGCTGTCGCCGCACGGCATCTGCCTGTTGTGGGAGCCTGAGCTGATCTGGCTTCACGTCGTTTCCGACGCCTGCATCGCCGCCGCCTATTTTTCGATTCCGTTTGCCCTTGCGATCCTGGTCACCAAGCGGCGCGACCTCAAGTTCGGCTGGGTCTACTGGGCCTTCGCGATCTTCATCATGGCGTGCGGCCTGACCCATGTGCTGTCGATCTACACGCTCTGGGTCCCGGTCTATGGCATCGAGGGCATGGTCAAGGCGGCGACCGCGGTGGCGTCCGTGGTCACGGCGGGCGCGCTCTGGCCGCTGCTGCCGAAGATCCTGACGATCCCCTCGCCGTTCGAGTTGCGGCAGGTCCAGGCCGCGCTCGAGGAGGAGGAAATCAAGAGCCGGGACGCGACGCTGCTGCTCCAACAGGTCAGCGACGCCCAGCGCGCGATGCGCGAGAGCGTGGCGCGCCTCACCGCGATCGTCGAGACCGCGGTCGACGGGGTCATCCTGTTCGACGCGCAGCACCATATCCTGCTGTTCAATCCGGCCTGCGAGCGCTTGTTCGGCTACTCCGCCGACGAGGTGATGGGCCGGAACGTCAGGATGCTGATGCCCGAGGCGGGCACCGCGCCCGACAGCCACGCAAGGCATTTGGCGACCGCCGGCGAGGCCATCGGCCTGCGCAAGGACGGATCGACCTTTCCGATGGACGTGTCGGTCGGCCGGACCCGGCAGGACGGCGAATTGATCTTCGTCGGCATCGTCCACGACCTGACCACACGCAAGCTGACCGAGCAGCAGCTCCAGCAGGCGCAGAAGATGGAGACGGTCGGTCAGCTCTCCGGCGGCATCGCCCACGACTTCAACAATCTGCTCACCGTCATCATCGGCAACGCCGAGCATCTGAGCGAGCAGCTCAAGGCCAGGCCAGACCTGCGCCGCTTTTCCGACGACATCTGCCAGTCGGGCGAGCGGGGTGCCGAGCTGACGCAGCGACTGCTCGCGTTCAGTCGCCGGCAGTTGCTGCAGCCCCAGACGATCGATTGCCGGGGCCTGCTCGAGTCCATGTTCAAGCTGCTCAAGCGCACCTTGCGCGAAGACATCGAGATCAGGACGGCCTCCGGGGCCGGCACGATCGTGGCCTTTGCGGATCGCGCCCAGCTCGAATCCGCGGTGCTCAACCTTGCGCTCAATGCGCAGGATGCGATGCCGGCCGGTGGTCACCTGTCCTTGAGCACGGAGTTGACCGCGCTCGACGACGACTATCGCGCCCTTCACCCCGAAGTCGCATCCGGGGCTTACGTGTTGATCTCGATCACCGACGACGGCGAAGGCATGACGCCGGAGGTCACCCGGCGCGCCTTCGAGCCGTTCTTCACCACCAAGGAGGTCGGCAAGGGCTCGGGCCTCGGCCTCAGCATGGTCTATGGCTTCGCCAAGCAATCCAATGGCCATGTCACGATCTACAGCGAGCCAGGCCTTGGGACGACGGTCCGGATCTATCTGCCGCGCGCGGACATCGGATCATCGCACACCGAGCTTTCCGACGGCGAGGACGCGGCGCCGCGAGGATACGAGACGATCCTGATCGCCGAGGACGATCCGTTCGTTCGCTCCTCCGCCATTCGCAGGGTGGAAGCTCTCGGATATCGCGTCGTTGCCGCGGTCAACGGCAAGGAGGCCTTGCAGCAGCTGCGCACCGATCCCGGTATCGACATGCTGTTCACCGACATCGTGATGCCCGGCGGCATGAGCGGCTGGGAGCTCGCCGACCAGGCGCGGCGGATTCGTCCCGGCCTGCCGGTCCTGTTCACCTCGGGCTACGCACTGGAGACCCTGGTCGAGCAGGGCCACGCGCATGCGCAGGCGATCGTGCTGACCAAGCCCTATCGCAAGGTCGAGCTCGCCCAGCGGCTCAGAGACGCATTCGCCGCGGCGGTCGTGGCCACCTGAGGCGCCGGACCGGCATCTGGTGGCCGGCAAGTCCGCTTGCTAAATGGTGCCGGGTTTGGCCTATTAGCCGCCAGATACGCTTTCGGAGTGCCCGCGATGGTTCCTTTTTTCGTCCAGATCAAATGCAAGCTCGGCCAGTCCTATACGGTCGCCAATGCGCTTGCCGAAGCCGAGATCGCTTCCGAGATCTACTCCACGGCCGGCCAATACGACCTCCTGGTGAAGTTCTACGTCGACAAGGACACCGACATCGGCCACTTCGTCAACGAGAAGGTGCAGGTGCTGCCGGGCATCCAGGACACCCTCACCATCATCACCTTCAAGGCGTTCGGCGCCAGCTGAGCTAACCAGCTTCCTTGCGCTTGGGCCGCGGCGGACCATCGACCGGCGGCAGCGATTTGAGATAGTCCGCCATCGCCGCAATATCCGCGTCGGACAATTGCGAGGTGTTCTTGATCACACGCCTCATCGCGCCGCCGACGCTGTCGCCGTCGGGCAATTCGCCGGTTTTGAGGAAATAGGCAAGATCCTTCGCGCTCCACTCGCCGAGGCGCTTCTGGGTGATGTTGGGCACCCAGCCCTCGCCTTCCGGATTGGGCCCGCCGGCAAAGCGCTGGCCTGCGATGATGCCGCCGAGCGCGTTGCGCGGGCTGTGGCATTCGGCGCAATGGCCAAAGCTGTTGACGAGATAGGCGCCGCGATTGAATTGCGGCGACTTGGTGCCGTCGGCAACGAGCGGCTTGTCGTGCAGAAACAGGAATTTCCAGACGCCGATGTTGCGGCGGATGTTGAAGGGAAAGCCGACGTCGTGGTCGCGCACCTTGCCGGCCACAGGCGGCAGCGTCTTCAGATAGGCAAAGAGATCGAGCACGTCCTCGCGCCTTGCGTGCTGATAGGACGTATAGGGGAAGGCGGGAAAATAATGCTGCCCGCCTGGCGAAACCCCGTGCATCACCGCGTTGACGAAGTCGGCGTCGGTCCATTTGCCGATGCCGTCGTTCGGATCGGGGGAGATGTTCGGCGCGTAGAACGTTCCGAACGGCGACTTGATCGCGACGCCGCCCCCGAGCCTGACACGGTCGGGCTGGTTGGGCGTGGCGTGGCACGACGCGCAGCCCCCGGCATTGAACATCGCCTCGCCATTGGCAAGGTTTGCCACATGGGCCGGCGCGTTGCCCACAGCCGCCACCACCGGCGCGCTGAGCCACCAATAGACGACGCCGGCAGCGAGCGCGGCGAGCAGCCCCGCGAGAATTGTTCGTTGCAACATGGGTATCCATTCACTCGACGCGGCGAACCTAAGACCGATGTCGCCGCGGCTCCAGCCACGAAGAATTTAGCCCGCCCTGGCCGGAAACGGGAATAAACTGAAATGCCGGCTGTTGGAAAGTCTGGCAGCCCGAACGGGTTCAGCAGGGAGAATGTCATGAATAAGACCGTCATTGCCGCCTTAGCGCTCGGTGCCGTTGCTTTTGCAGGTCCGGCCAGCGCCGAAAAGCTGAAAGCAACGCTCGACGGCAAGTCCGAGGTGCCGGCAACGACCAGCAGCGGCACCGGAACCGCCGATCTGGACTATGATGCCGCCAGCAAGAAGCTGTCCTGGACGGTTACCTATTCCGGGCTGTCCGGCCCCGCCACCGCCGCCCATTTCCACGGCCCCGCGGAGGCCGGCAAGAACGCCGGCGTCGCCCTCGCGATCCCGAATGCGACCGCCAGCCCCGTGAAGGGCGAAGCGACGCTGACCGACGCGCAGGCTGCCGATCTGCTCGGCGGCAAACTCTACGTCAACATCCACACCGCGGCCAATCCGGGCGGCGAGATCCGCGGTCAGGTGACGAAGTAAGCCGCGACGCTGCTTCGTTGCGTGAAGGCCGGGCGCAGGAGGGGCGTCCGGCCTTTTCGATTCTGGCCGCGCCTAAAGCGCGATGCGATCAGGATGAATCGTCATCGCGCTTTAGGTTGTTGTTTAAGCATGATCTTTTCGGAAAACCGCTGCGCACTTTTCCGGATCATGCTTTAAGCCGCGTTCAGCGCCTGCGTGAGGTCGGCGATCAGATCGGAGGGGTTCTCGATGCCGATCGAGAGCCGGATCGTGGAATCGAGCACGCCGATTTTCCGGCGGATGTCGGCCGGAACGCCGGAGTGGGTCATGGTCGCGGGCAGGCTCGCGAGCGATTCCGTGCCGCCGAGACTCACCGCCAGCTTGAGGATCTGCAGCGCGTTGAGGAATTTGACCGCAGCGTCCTTGCCGCCGACGATGTCGAACGAGAAGGTGGATCCCGCCCCCAGGCATTGCCGCGCGAACACACGCCCGGCCGGCGAGGCCTCCTCGTGATGACCGAGATAGTGGACCTTGGCGACCTTGGGGTGATCGCGCAGATAATCCGCCACGAGGCGCGCATTGGCATCGGCTTTTTCCATGCGCAGGCTCAGCGTCTCGAGCGAGCGGTTGATCATCCAGCAGGAATGCGGATCGAGCTGGGTGCCGATGGCGCCGCGGAGCGCCTTGATGCCTTTCATCAGCACCTTCGAGCCGAGCGCGGCGCCCGCGATCAGATCGGAATGACCGCCGACATATTTCGTGAGCGAGTATAGGGAAATGTCGGCGCCGTGCTCGATCGGCCGCTGAAATACCGGTCCGAGCAGCGTGTTGTCGCAGGCGATGATCGGCGTGTGTCCCTGGGCCTTTCCGATGGAATCGGCAATGCGGCGGATCATGGCGACATCGACCAGGCCGTTGGTCGGGTTGGCCGGGGTTTCGATCAGGATCATCGAAACGCGGCCCTTGCCCATGGCCTCCTCCGAGGCCTGCTTGACGGCGGCTTCGTCGATCCCATCGGCGAAGCCGACGGCGCCGATCGACAGGCGGGCCAGCGTGTTCGTCAGCAGCGTTTCCGTCCCGCCATAGAGCGGCTGGGAGTGCAGAATGACGTCGCCCGGGCGAACGAAAGCCAGGATCGTGGTGGCGATGGCCGCCATGCCGGAGGAGAACAGCGCGCAGCTCTCGGTGCGCTCGTAGATCGAGAGCCTGTCCTCGACGATCTCGCTGTTGGGATGATTGAAGCGCGAATAGACCAGGCCCGCGCCCATGCCTTCCGGCGGCTCGCGCCGGCCGGCGACGAAATCGAAAAAGTCCTGCCCGTCATCGGCGGTCCTGAACACGAAGGTGGAGGTCAGGAAGACCGGCGGCTTGATGGCGCCTTCCGACAGCTGCGGATCATAGCCATAGGTCAGCATCAAGGTTTCGGGATGCAGCATATGGTTGCCGATGTGGGTCTTCGACGGAAACGGTTTTGCCATGGCCTGTCTCGCTGTTCTGCTTGAAGCCGCGCCATGGACTCCTGATGAGGCCGTCGGGAGCGAGATGCGCCAATTTCCAACAGCTCACGTCAATGCCGCGGCGACTGCAGCCAAGATAGCTGCTCTCACAGCGATCCGTCAGGCCTTGCGGACATAAATTCCTGCCGCGCTTCGCGCCGGCGCAAAAAAGCGGCTGCTTTCGCAACCGCCTTTTTCGATTCCTTATCGGCGCCGTAGCCCGGATGGAGCGAGAATTGCGCCTCGCTATTTCAGCTTGACCCGATATGTCTCATGGCAATCGCTGCAGCGGTCATTGATTGCGGTATAGGCCGCCTTCAGGCTGGCGACATCCTTGATCTTGCCCTTGACATCGGCGATCGCCTTCTGCACGGGCGGGATCTTGGAGTCGAAATCGGCCTTGTTCTGCCAGACCTTTTGCGAGGCGCCATAGGTCGCGTTCACCACGTCCTGCTTGGGATTGACCTCGAAGGTCTTGGCGATCTTGCCAACATCGACCTCCATGCTGGCGATGGCCTGATCAACCGCTTTCTGGTCATAGGGGATGTCGCCCTTCGTCATCTTCTGGATGATGCCGTACTGGTTCTTGGCGATCCCGCGCATCAGATTGTCCTGCTGAACGGCGATCTCCTGCTGCGCCATCACGGCGCCCGCACCCAGCAGGATGGTCCCCGCGACAATCATCGTTCGCTTCATTGCTAATGTCTCCGGCTCGCAGAGGTGAGGATGGGCCCATTCATGGATAGAAACCCCGCAGCGAGCGTTTATTCCCGCCGCGGAAGAATCGCCGCCTAGAGGCTGTGACGGCGATGGTGCTCGCTGATGGCGATCCACACCCGCTCAGGCGTTGCCGGCATGTCGATGTGGTCGATCTTGTACTCGCGCCACAGCGCATCGACGATGGCGTTGACGATGGCCGGACAGGAGCCGATCGCGCCGGCCTCGCCTGCCCCCTTCACGCCCATCGGATTGGTCTTGCAGGGGACGTTGGCGGTCTCGAACACGAAAGCCGGACCGTCCGCCGCGCGCGGCAGCGCGTAGTCCATGAAGGTCGCGGTGATCAGCTGGCCGTCATTGGGCCCATAGACCACCTGCTCCATCAGCGCCTGGCCGATGCCCTGCATGGCGCCGCCATGCACCTGGCCGGCCAGCAGCAGCGGGTTGAGCGTCTTGCCGAAATCATCGACGATCACGTAGTTGACGATCTTGATGATGCCGGTGGCCGGATCGATCTCGACCTCCGCCACATGCGTGCCGTTGGGATAGGTGCCGTCGGCGCTGGCGAAGGTCGCGCTGCCGTTGAGCTTCGACGGATCGGCGCTTGCGCGCTTGGCAAGATCGGCGAACGAGATCGAACGGTCGGTCCCGGCGATGCGCACCACGCCTTCCGAGATCTCGAGGTCGCCGGCGCCGGCCTCCAGCGCCTGCGCCGCGATCTCCTTCAGCTTCGAGCCGAGCTCGCGCGTCGCCCGCTCGACGCTGACGCCGCCCGAGGGAATCGAGGCCGAGCCGCCGGTGCCGAGGCCGGTGGCGATCTCGTCGGTGTCGCCCTGGCGGACGTGGACGCGCTCCGGCGCCACGCCGAACTGCTCGGCGACGATCTGCGCATAGGCGGTCTGGTGGCCCTGCCCGCTCGACTGTGTGCCGATGAGGACAGTGACATCGCCATTGGGATCGAGGCGAACATTGGCCGTCTCCTCACCCATCACGCCGCAAATCTCGACATAGCTCGCGAGCCCGATGCCGCGGATCAGGCCGCTCTTCTTGGCAGCCTTGGCGCGCTTGGAAAACTCCTTCCACTCCGCGATCTCCATCGCGCGCTTCAGATGCGCGGCGAAATCGCCGGAATCGTAGACCTTGCCCGTGGCCGTCTTGTAGGGCAGCGCCTTCGGCGGAATGAAGTTCTTGCGGCGGATGGCGTCCGGCGTCATGTCGAGCTTTCGCGCGCACGCGTCGACCAGACGTTCGATGACATAGGCAGCTTCGGGCCGGCCCGCGCCGCGATAGGCATCGACCGGCACGCTGTTGGTGAAGATGGTGCGCACCCGGCAGTGGAAGGCCTGGATGTCGTAGAGGCCCGGCAGCATGCCGGCGCCGCCATGGGGAATGTAGGGGCCGAAGGTCGACAGATACGCACCCATGTCGCCCATCAGGTCGCAATCCATCGCGAGGAACTTGCCGTCCTCAGCCAGCGCCATCTTCGCGGTGGTGACGTTGTCGCGGCCCTGCGCATCGCCAAGGAAATGCTCGGAGCGGTCCGCCGCCCATTTCACGGCCTTTTTCAGTTTTCGCGCGGCGACCGCCATGAGGGCATATTCCCGATACGGAAACAGCTTTGTGCCAAAGCCGCCGCCGACATCGGGGCAGATCACCCGCATCTTGTCGGTCGGGATGTTGAGCACGTTCTGGCACAGGATGTCGCGCAGGCGATGGCTGCCCTGGCTGCCGACGGTCAGCGTCAGATGGTCGCGCTTGGCGTCGTATTCGCAAACGGCCGCGCGCGTCTCCATGAAGCTCGCGACCACGCGCGGATTGACGATGGAGATTTCGGCGACCGCATGCGCCTTGGCGAAGGCGGCTTCGGTTGCGGCCTTGTCGCCGATCGAGACGTCGAACAGCACATTGCCGGCCTTGTCGGGCCACACCTGCGGCGCGCCCTTCTTGACGGCATTGACGACGCCGGTCACTGCCGGCAGGGGCGACCATTTGACGTCGATCGCCTCGATCGCGTCGCGGGCCTGGTCGATGGTCTCGGCGACGACGAAGGCGACGGCATCGCCGACATGGCGCACCTCGCCCGCAGCGAGGATCGGGTATGGCGGGCCGGTGAACGGATCGGTCTCGAGATTGAACAGGCAGGGCAGGTTGCCGAGATCCTTGACATCGTCGGCGGTCAGAATCAGCGCGACGCCGGGCAGGCCGCGGGCGCGGCCCGCATCGATGGCGTATTTGGCATGCGCATGCGGGGAGCGCAGCATCAGGCAGCGCAGCGCGGCCTGCGGCGCATAATCGTCGGTATAGCGGCCCTTGCCGCGGATGAGCGCGTCATCCTCCTTGCGCAGCACACTTTGGCCAACGCCGAACTTGATGGGAGCCGCCATTTTTTCTTGTCCCGTCCTATGGTTGTTTTGCCGGCATATTGCCGTGGAAAAACTGGCAAGGCAAACGGGTTTCCGGCGGGCCGTTCCCCCATTGAGGCCCATGACTCGAAGTCACCCCCGACGGTTCTGGCGCGACCAGGGGCCGGACAGCCGCGCGGGATGGCGTTAGCGGCTGAGTTTCCTGACCATAAAGTACTTGTCGTAGGTGGCCTCTCCCATGCGGACGGCGGCGGGATCGGTACCGTAGATTTCAAAGCCGTTACGCTTGTAGGTGTTGATTGCAGCGGTCGATTCGAGCAGGACGGCGAGATGCACCTGCTCGACGCGTGCCTCGGCATGGGCAAGAAGCTCCTTGATGAGCCGATCTCCGACCCCTTTACCTCGGCCCTCCTCCCTCACGTAAACCGTGAAGATGTGGCCCCTGTGCTGCGATCGCCGATCTGGCGAGACATAGAAGCCCGCGACGCCCATTAAGCCCCCGCATTCGAATGCGCCGAGGACCATTCCATCCAGCCAACGGCGATAGGCCGCTAACATCGCTTCCCCGCCCTCATCCTCTTCAGGAGAACCGAACGTTTGAGGGTGCGTCCGAAGCGCTTCCGCGCGAATGTCGCGAAACAGGTCGAGATCATCGACCGTCAATCGTCGGATTTCCACGTCCGCCTGAGGGCGGGCAGCATGCGATATCATGATCGCCTCCTTTCCTTGTCGCAGCAATGGTCGGCAGGAATTGGTGGCCTGTCACATCCCACCGCGGCCCCACAGAGTCCTCGTGCTATCTCTCAACCTCTCGATGGCACGTTCAGGCGCGATGGCGTCGATCTCGCCGCGCGTCAGACCGATGTCCATCAGCTCCCTGTCGCTCAGGTCCCGCAAGGTGAGCCGCGCGCGCGGCCGCCACTCTTGAAACGCACGCCAGTAGCGCCTGAGCAGGCTCAGGACGATGGAGAAGTCGAGGCGAAGCCCTGCGGCATCGCGCTCCGTCGCGGATGTGATGTTCGTCTGTTGGGGTGGCATCGGATGCTCCTGCTGTTGAGCCGGCAGGGAGCGTGGCCAAACAAAAGGCCCCGTCCGATGCCGGCGGGGCCTGGTGGAAAAGATGTCGTCGTCGAAATCCTAGCGCACGACTCCTTCCACGGCCCAGCCGAAGCGGGTCATGTGGTTGCGGTTGATGGTGCGCGAGCATTTAGTCATGAGCGCTTCCTATCACGGCGATCGCACAAAATCAAGAGATGTGCGAATGTCGGGTGCATCCTGGGGGCGAACCTCTCGCGCGCAGGCACTTTCCGAGGCTATGCGGACATGCCCCAAATTCTGCCCGAATGCTCACCTCCACTCGTGGAGCTTGTCTTCCGGGGCTTCATGATCAGCTTTCGAACCATCGCTGCCGCCGTTGTTATCGCGGTCAGTATGCCTGCGGGCGCCGAACCTTGGCGTCAGCACCTGGTTCTTAGAATGAGCCCGCCGGTGCGGATAGCGTTGCCTGACTTTGCCGCAGCCGGCCCTTCGGAGATTGCGCTCACCCAATCGCTCTCGCGGATCATTGCTTCTGACCTCGAGCAAAGTGGCGCGTTCGCCTTGGTTGATCAGGTCGCATTCCTGACAAAGAGCGTGAATGTCGAGGTGCCGCCTGAATTTACCGATTGGCGCAGAACCAGCACACAGGTGTTGCTCGCCGGACGTATCACCCGTCAGCCCGATGATCGCATCAAAGTCGAGTTTCGGCTTTGGGACGTATCCGGTGGCACACATCTCGTGGGCCGCCGGTATATCGGCAGTCCCGGCGATCTAGGCGGCATTGGCCACATGATTTCCGGCGATATCTACGAGCGCATCACGAATGAGAAACGTACCTTCGAGTAGAGCACTGCTCCGATACAAGCGCAGGCAAGGCGGATGTGACGAACCTGTTGATCTCGCCTAGCCGCGCACCAGCGAAACCAGCCAGCTGCGGCCGAACAGGATGAGGATCGCAAGCGCGTAGACGATCGTGCCCCCAACCGCGAGCAGAACCAGCGCCAACTCGTCGTGGAAGCGCATCGAGGCGAGAGCTGAAGCGGTGAGGCGCGATCAGCCAGAACGCTGCGGCGAGGATGATCCCGGTCAGCAGGAATTTGCCCAGCGACATCAGCCAGGCACGGTCAAGCACGAGAAAGCCGTGCCGCGCGGCAAAGAAGAGCACCAGCAGCAGAATGGTCCAGCTTCCCGGCGTACGCTCCGACGCCGTGCTTAGGCGATTGTCATGGCGAGCTAAGGGTTCTTCCGAGTGTTTCAGCATGTTGCCACTTTTAGGAGGACTTGTCGGGTGGGTTCAGATCGGCAACACTGCTCGGATTTCAAGTAATGCTTTAATGGGTGTCCTCATGCCCGAAACATTGGAAATCCTGTTGTGGTGTGCCGCGCTCGCGACGTGGCTGATGCTTTCCTTCAGGATAATAAGCGAGCGCCTGAAGCCGCTCTCGAATCTCGTCAGCCATCTGCTCGAGGTTGCTTTCAGGCACAAGACGAAGTGACGTAGTAACGGTCGCAAAGGCACGGCTTGGCAGCTGCCGAGCTGGCAGAGCTGCGCGTCGCGTTGATGGCGTCAAGACGAACGGACCAAGCGGCACATCGTGCGGCTGCAACCTCTCGCAACTCTGCTGGGGCCGACGATGCTCACTCGAAGCAAGCTCAAGTTATTGGCTATCAGGCTGAACAAGCGACTGAAACGAACAACGCTGCTAGCCTGCCAGCCTCCGATCGAGGGAGAACCGGCCCCCTCCGGTGACCAGGATCAACAGAGCGCCTCCTGATATCGAGATGTTCTTCAGGAAATTATTGTACTGCCCGATCTGCTGCGGACCGGCGGGATATTCCCAGTAACGATGTGCGATTGCAGTAGCCGACAATACAAATAGAAAAATCAAAATTGCGCAGTAGCGCGTACCAACGCCGAGTATCAAACCAACCGATATCAGTATTTCCAGGATGACGGTGGTCGTCGTGAACAGCTGCGGCGCTGGAAGGTTGAGCGAACGAAAATAACCCACTGAGCCACTGAAGTTGCCAAGTGCTCCATACGCGCTTCCAACAAACACCCATGCAAGCAGGATGCGGCCGATCAGGATCAACAGGTCGGCATTGCCGGTGGCGAACTGATCGATCCGAGATGTGGACCAGGGAGAGCGAAACGACATGGTCACTGCCTCATCGCGTTGCCATCTGAGGACGGCACCTGAATGTCGAGATCGTATCACGATTGGCGAACCGCATGAAGGCCGCCCGGCGGGGCATGAGGCGCTGGAGACCCCTGCTGCCTCGGAGACCCAACAAACGGTCCATCCGCTCACGGCGTTGGCCGCGTTCAAAGCGATTCTTCGGCGCGGCGACGGCGGGCTAGGCGTGCTGGCTTTCGGCACACGCCTAGCCGCGCACCAGCGAAACCAGCCAGCTGCGGCCGAACAGGATGAGGATCGCAAGCGCGTAGACGATCGTGCCCCCGACCGCGAGCAGAACCAGCGTCACCTCGTCCCGGAAATGCATCACGCCCAGCGCAGATCCACTGAAGCGCGCGATCAGCCAGAAGGCGGCGGCGAGAATGATCCCTGTCAGCAGGAATTTGGCCAGCGACATCAGCCAGACGCGGTCCAGCACGAGAAAGCCGCGCCGCACGGCGAAGAACAGCACCAGCAACAGATTGGTCCAGACGCCGACGGCGGTTGCGAGCGCAAGTCCGATCTGGGCCAGCGATCCCATCAAGGCGACCTTCAGCGCGACATTGACCGCAATGCCCGTCAGCGACGCCCGCACCGGCGTTGCCGTATCCTTGCGGGCATAGAAGGTCGCAACCGCGCTGCGGATCAGCACGAAGGGAATGAGGCCGATGGCATAGGCCGCGAGCGTGGCGCCGGCGGCGGCCGCATCGGCCTTGGAGAACGCGCCGCGGGCGAACAGAGCGCGCATGATCGCGTCGGGCACGGTGAGAAAGGCCGCAACGAACGGGATCGAGAACAGCAGCGTGAAATCGAAGGCGCGGCGCTGCGCCTTCATGGCGCCGTCATGGTCGTTGGCCGTGATCCGCCGCGACATCTCCGGCAGCAGGACCGTGCCGATGGCGATGCCGATCACGCCGATCGGGAGCTGGTTGAGCCGGTCGGCATAATAGAGCGCCGACAGCGCGCCGGCGGGCAGGAAGGTCGCGATGATGGTGTCGGCGAACAGCGCGACCTGCGTGCCCATCGAGCCCAGCGTCGCCGGGCCCAGCGCCTTGAAGAAGCTACGAACGTCTTCGTCGAGTTTCAGCGGCGCAAAGCGCGGCAGGCCGCCATGGCGGGCGAGATCGCCGGCGAGCAGGAAATATTGCAGGAAACCGGAGATCAGGACGCCCCAGGCCGCGGCATGGCCCGCGCTCGGAAACCAGACGGCGACCGCCAATGTCATCATCATCGAAACGTTGAGGAAGATCGAGGCGGCCGCGGCACTGGCAAAGCGCTGCATCACGTTGAGCATGCCGCCATAGAGCGTCACCAGCGTGATCAGGAGCAGATAGGGAAAGGTGATTCGGGTCAGCTCGATCGCGAGCTTGCGCTGCTCGGCGTCGTCACTGAAGCCCGGCGCCAGAATGCGCATGGCCTGCGGCATGAAGAGCCAGGCGACGATGAGCAGCACTACCTGCGAGGCCAGGAGCAGCGTGAAGATGCGGTCGGCGAACAAATGCGCTGCCTCCTCGCCCTTCTCGCCATGGACATGCGCATAGGCCGGCACCCAGGCAGCGTTGAAGGCGCCCTCGGCGAAGATCGCGCGGAAATGATTGGGCAGCCGCAGCGCCACGAAAAAGGCGTCAGCCACGGGGCCGGCGCCGAGGATCGCCGCGAGCATGATGTCGCGGGCAAATCCCGTCAGCCGCGAGAGCAGCGTGTATCCGCCGACTGTGAAGATGCGTCCGAGCATGCGGACTGTTCTAGAGCATGCCGGGAATAGGTCTAGGTGCAAACCGCGGCGAAGGTCCGCCCCCTCCCCCGCCTGCGGGGCAGGGTTGGGGAGAGGGTGTCTCCCCACGCGAGAACCCCCGTGAGGAGAGAGCCCTCACCCGCGCCTTCAGCGAAATCAGGCCGCAAGCGCGCCGCGGACGGCGGCGACGATTCGCTCCTGATCGGCTTCGGTCAAATAGGCGTGCATCGGCAGGCTGATGACGTCCTGCGACAGACTTTCGCAAGCGGGCAGGCCGCCCTCGGCGACCGGATATTGCTTGTAGGCGGTCTGCTGATGCATCGACTTGCCGTAATAGATCGCGGTCGGCACGCCCTGGGCTTTTAGCGCGGCAGCAAAGCCGTCGCGGTCGGTGCCCTCAGGTAGGCGGATGGTGTATTGCGCCCAGACCGAGGTGTTACCGGGCGCCAGGCGCGGCACGGTGACCACGTTGGACAGGCCGCGCGCGTAGCGTTCCGCGACCTTGTTGCGGGCGGCGATCTCGTCGTCGAAGATCTTCAGCTTCTCGATCAGGATCGCGGCCTGCATGGTGTCGAGCCGACCGGTCAGGCCGAGGCGGACGTTGTCGTACTTGTCGACGCCCTGCCCGTGCACGCGGATGCTGCGCAAGATGGCCGCGAGCTCGTCGTCATCGGTGAAGATCGCGCCGCCGTCGCCGAAGCAGCCGAGCGGCTTTGCGGGGAAGAAGCTGGTCGTGGTGACGAGCCCGAAGGTGCCGAGCTTGCGGCCCTTGTAGCTTGCGCCAAAACCTTGCGCGGCGTCGTCGATCACGAACAGGCCTTCGGCCCGGGCGATCTCGGCGATGGCATCGTGGTCGGCGGGCTGGCCGAACAGATCGACCGGAATGACCGCAACCGGCCTCAGGCCTGCCTTGCGGGCGGTCGCGATGCCGCGCTTCAGAGACTCCGGGCTCATGTTGAAGGTCGTCTCGTCGACATCGACGTAGACGGGGGTCGCGCCCATCCGTGCCGCCGGCGACGCGGTCGCGATGAAGGTGAACGATGGACACAGCACGGCATCGCCGGGCCCGACGTTCTTTGCCATCAGCACCATGAGAAGCGCGTCGGTGCCGCTGGCGCAGCCGATCACATGCTTGGCACCGCTGTAGGCCGCGAGCTGCTTCTCGAGCTCGGCGACTTCAGGGCCATTGACGAACTGGCAGTGGTCCATCACGCGCTTGACCGCGGCATCGAGCGAGGCGCCGAGCCGGCGGCGCTGCGAGGCGACGTCGATGAAGGGAATGGGATCGGAACGCAGATGCTGGTTCATGGTCTGGTTCTTGGCGCCTTCTTGAGTGGTCGGCATGGAGAGGGTTCAGCCGGCGACGCGGCGCGGGCCCTTGAGGGCGGGCGATTTGGCCGCGGGCCGTGACGGCGTCTCCAGGCACTGCGTCGCGATCTCGAGGCTGGCAACGCCCTCGTCACCGGTGACCGCCGGCGTCTCGCCGTGACGCACGGCCTTGAGGAACGCGATCAGCTCGGCGCGGAGCGGCTCGTCATGTCCAACCGGCAGATGCCGCATCGAATAGCTGCCGTCGGGCTTGAAGCCGAAGCACTCGGTGACCTGGCGCGTCAAGAGATCGCCCATCACGTATTTGCCGCGGGTCGCGACCGTGACGCTGCGCGCCTTGAACGGCGTCAGCCAGTTGGTGTTGATGTGGGCGAGCACGCCGTTGGCGGTGCGGAACTGCAGCAGCGCGATGTCTTCGCGCTCGGCGATCGCGCTCGACAATTGCGGTTGCACCTCGACGATGTCGGATTCGGTGAACCAGCGGATCAGATCGATGTCGTGCACGGCGAGGTCGATGACGACGCCGACATTGGACATGCGCGGCGGGAACGGACCGACGCGGGTGATCGCGATGGAAAGAATGTCTTCGCCAGCGATCGCCTGCTTGACGGCGGCGACCGCCGGATTGAAGCGCTCGACGTGGCCGACCATCAGCGTGACGCCGGCCTTTTGCGCGGCAGCGACGATCTCGCGGCCCTCCTCCACCGTGGATGCGATCGGCTTCTCGACCAGAACATGAATGTTCTTGGCGATGCAGGCGAGCGCGACCTCGTGATGCAGGTGGGTGGGAGCTGCGATGGTGACGGCATCGATGCCTTCGGCGAAGAGCTGGTCGAGCGTCTCGAAACTCGCGCAATTGGCAAGCTCGGTCGCGCGTGTGCGATGGGCCGGCGAAGGATCGACGACGCCGACGAGGCTGACGCCGGGAAGACCCGCCAGCACGCGCGCATGGTTGCTGCCCATCACGCCGGCGCCAATGACGCCAACGCGCAAGCCGGCCTTTGCCGGTGCAGATCCTTTGGAACTCATTTGAGCAAACCCCGATTCAACGCAAATCCCCGGCGCGCTTCTAGCACGGACGCCACATTTGTGGCGAATGCCGCCTTGGCGGCCCGGACACGATTTGATTCAAAAAGTTACACGTTCCCCGGGCCTTAAGCCGAAAATATCGCCTATTTGGCCCGGGTCGCGTGATTCGGAGTTTGCTGATTACGACCTTTGATAGTCGTCTTCAATCCGGATGATGTCGTCTTCCCCGAGATAGCTGCCAGTCTGGACCTCGATCAGTTCCAGCATGATTTTACCGGGGTTCTCCATCCGGTGCACGGCGCCCATCGGGATGTAGATCGACTCGTTCTCGTGCACGGTCTTCACGGTTTCGTTGACGGTGACGCGGGCGGCGCCGCGAACCACGATCCAGTGCTCGGCGCGATGATGGTGCTTCTGCAGCGACAGCCGCCCGCCCGGCTTCACCACGATGCGCTTGACCTGGTGGCGCTCGCCATTGTCGACCGACTGATAGCTGCCCCAGGGCCGATGCACCTTGAGATGCTCCTCGGTGACCTTCGGCGCGACCGCCTTCAGCTTCGTGACGAGACGCTTCAAGCCGTTGGCATCCTTCTGGCGCGAGACCAGCACCGCATCGGCGGTCGCGACCACGACGAGATCGTCGACGCCTTCGAGCGCGACCAACGCGGAATCGGTCGTGACGTTGCAGTTGCGGGAATCCTCGAACACCGCAGCGCCGTGCGACGCATTGCCTTGCGCGTCCTTGTCGGAGAGCTCCCACACCGCGTGCCAGGAGCCGACGTCGGACCAGCCGCACGACACCGGCACCACCGCGGCGCGCGAGGTCTTCTCCATCACGGCATAGTCGATCGAGATCGCCTTGGCCGCGCCGAACGCCTCCGGCTCCAGCGTCACGAAGCCGAGATCGCGGCCGGCATTGTTGACGGCGCTGGTGACGGCCTCGACGCTTCCCGCATCGACCCTGCGATATTCGTCGAGCAGCACGCTGGCCGGAAACATGAAATTGCCGCTGTTCCAGAGATAGCCCGAATTGACGTAGTCGGAGGCCTTCACCGCGTCCGGCTTCTCGACGAAGCGCGCGACCGCATGCACCTCGCCGGAGATGACCTCGCCCGGGTTGATATAGCCGTATTCGGTCGCCGGCCGCTCCGGCTTGACGCCGAAGGTGACGATGCGCCCGGTGCTTGCGGCGTTACGGCCCTCGCGGCAGGCGGCGACGAAAGCGGCATTGTCCTGCACGACGTGATCGGCGGCGAGCGCGAGCACGATGGCTTCACTGGCGCGGTTCTGCGCGAACACGGCGCCGGCTGCGATCGCAGGTCCGGAATCGCGCCGCATCGGCTCGAGGATCACGTCGGCCTCGATGCCGATCTCGGCGAGCTGCTCCAGCACCATGAAGCGATAGGACGCATTGGTGATGACGATCGGACGATCGAACAGGGAGGGATCGGAGACGCGCAGCAGCGTGTCCTGGAAGGTCGAGCGGGTGCCGAACAGCGGCAGGAACTGTTTTGGCCGCACCTCGCGCGAAGCCGGCCACAGCCGCGTGCCGGCGCCGCCGCACATGATCAGGGGGATAATGCGTTTGTCCATCGTCATCTCAAACCTTGAAGTAGTCCCGATACCAGGTGACAAAATTATGGACCCCATGCTCGATCGGCGTTGACGGTGCAAAGCCGGTGTCGCGCATCAGATCCTCGACATCCGCGAACGTTTCCAGCACATCTCCCGGCTGCATCGGCAGCAATTCTTTGATCGCCGTCCGGCCCAGCTCCCGCTCCAGAAGACCGACGACGTGCATCAGTTCCTCCGGATGGTGATTGCCGACATTGTAGAGCTTAAACGGCGCATTTGCGGCAGCCGGATCGTCCGCAGGCACAAGATCGATCAGCTTGGATACTACACGTGTGACATCATCAACATAGGTGAAGTCGCGACGCATTCGGCCATGGTTAAACAGCCGGATCGGCTTGCCCGCCATGATGGCGTTTACGAACAGAAACATGGCCATGTCGGGCCGTCCCCATGGCCCGTAGATGGTAAAGAAGCGCAGGCCCGTGACCGGCAGGCGATAGAGATGGCTGTAGGACTGCGCCATCACCTCGTTCGCCTTCTTGGTCGCAGCGTAGAAGCTCACGGGATGATCGGTCCGGTCCGCAACCGCAAATGGCAATTTTGTGTTGGCGCCGTAAACGGAGGATGACGAGGCGTAGACGAGATGACGACAGCCGTTGTTGCGGCAGCCCTCGAGCACGTTGAGAAAGCCAACCAGATTGGAATCGGCATAGGCGTGCGGCTGCTCGATCGAGTAGCGCACGCCGGCCTGCGCCGCGAGATGCACGACCTCCGTAAAACGATGTTGCGCAAACAGCGCCGCCATCGTCTCGCGGTCGGCAAGATCGGCCTCGACGAAGGAGAAGCGGGGGTCGCTCTGCAACAGCGCCAGGCGCGCCCGCTTCAGCGCCGGATCGTAATAGCTGTTGAGATTGTCGAGCCCGACGACGGACCGGCCTTCGCCCAGGAGCTGCCGGGCGACGTGAAAGCCGATGAAGCCGGCAGCCCCGGTGACCAAAATCGCCTGATCCGTCATCCTGTTCCCTGGGGATCCCTAGCCCGATCCTGTTTAGCCGCCACCTCAAGGTGATCGCAATAGGCCCGCCGTGGCTCACGCGCTCCATAACGGCCCTCCACGAGAGGCTCACGAGGGGTTCACGAGGGGTTCACGAGGGCTATTGCAAGATCGGCGCCAAAACCATACCAAAGCGGCCGAATTCGGCGCTCGCGTCGGGTTGCCTCAAATCTTCGCAAACCCTGTTCATGCGGGCGAGATGCGCCGAATCCTGCTGTCGACGGCCAAAATCCTGATTTCCGCGGCGCTGCTCTATCTGGCGCTGCGCAAGGTCGATCTGTCCGAACTGTTTTCGCGCTTCACCGTGACCAGCCTGTTCTGGATCGGCGCTGCGATCGCGATCACCTTCCTGCAGATCTTCGTCGGTGTGCTGCGCTGGCGCGAGATCAGCGCCGTCTGCGGCGCGCCGCTCGAGCTCGGCCGCGCCATGCGCTACAACGTGATCGGCTCCTTCTTCAATCAGACCCTGCCGTCGGCGATCGGCGGCGACGCGGTCCGGCTGTGGTTGGTCGCGCGCGCCGGCGCCGGCTGGCGTGCGGCGACCTACTCGATCTTCGTCGACCGTGCGATCGGCTTGATCGCGCTCGCGATTCTCATCGTCGCGAGCCTGCCCTGGAGCTACACCCTCATCACCGATCCGCACGGGCGCTCGGCGCTGCTGCTGATCGATTTCCTGGCACTCGCCGGCGGCCTCGGCTTCCTGGTTTTCGGCGCGCTGAAATGGCGCTGGCTGAAGACCTGGTGGGCCACGCATCACATTCACGCCTGTGCCGTGATCGCGAACCGCGTGATCTTCAGCCGCAGCCGCGGACCGATCATCGCAATCCTGTCGGTGCTCGTTCACGTGCTCGCCGTCGTCATCGCCTGGTGCGTCGTGCAGTCGATTGCGGCCCCGGTTCGCTTCAGCGACGTCTTCCTGCTGGTGCCGCCCGTGATGCTGATCACGATGATGCCGATCTCGATCGCCGGCTGGGGCGTGCGCGAAGCCACGATGGGCCTGGCGTTCGGCTTCGCCGGACTTGCCGCCAACGAAGGCGTCAACGTCTCGCTGCTGTTCGGCGCCGTGTCCTTCATCGTCGGCGCGTTCGGCGGCCTGGTCTGGATCCTCAGCGCGGAGAAAGCCGCGCAGGGGTCGGCGCCGATCGGAGTGCCGGAGTGACGACCCTCGTCGCGGGTCCGGGCCTTGCGGCCGGACTGGTGCTGTTCGCGCTTGCGCCGGCCGTTCTGGCTGCGCTGATCTCCGCCTGCATCACCTGGTGCAGCATGCCGCTGCTGCAGCGTTATGCACTGGCGCGTCCGAACGCTCGCTCGTCACACAAGATTCCGACTCCGCAAGGTGCGGGCATCGCGGTTGTCGCGGCCACGCTGCTGGTGGCTGCGTCCTGGGCGGCCTGGACGTACGGCGCGATTCCCTTGCCTCTGATCGGCGCCGCCGTCCTGATCGCGATGGTCGGGCTCGTCGATGACATCAGGCCCCTGCCCGTGCTGCTCCGCCTCGTGCTGCAGGCGGGAGCCGTGGCGGCCGTCGTGTTCACGACACCGGAGACCGCGCGCATCGTGCCGGCCCTGCCGCTGGCGCTGGAGCGCGGCCTCATCCTGCTCGCCGGAATCTGGTTCGTGAACCTCGTCAATTTCATGGACGGGCTCGACCTCATGACGGTGGCGGAGGTGGTGCCTGTCACCGCCGTGCTCGGATTGCTCGGATGGTATGGCGACCTCTCGCCGTCCGCCGCGCTGCTCGCCACGGCGCTGTGCGGGGCCATGCTCGGCTTTGCGCCGTTCAACCGACCAGCCGCAAAGGTCTTCCTGGGCGATGTCGGCAGCCTGCCGATCGGTCTCTTGCTCGGCTGGTGCCTGCTGGAGCTCGCCTGGCGCGGACAGCCCGCCGCGGCGCTGCTGCTGCCCGCCTATTATCTTGCGGATTCCACCATCACGCTGTTTCGGCGCATCGCGCGGCGCGAACCATTCTGGTCGGCGCACCGCACGCACTTCTATCAGCGCGCCACCGACAACGGCTTCACGGTCAAGCAGGTGATCGGCGAGGTGTTCGCGCTCAATCTCGTGCTGGCATTGCTTGCCGTCGTCGTCGTTCGCACCGGCTCGACAACGGTCACGATCGTCTCCCTGATCGCAGGTGTGGTCGCGGTCGCCTTCGTGCTGCGGCGGTTCTCCCGCCCTCAGGCATCCTGAGCCGACAGCGCCAGCCTCAACCCCTCGTCGAGCGAGACCTGCGGCTGCCAGCCGGTCGCCAGCGCCTTGGAGATGTTGAGCTCGAGCGAGCCGATCAGGCTGTCATGCGTATCCTGCCGGCCCATGACGCTGAGCAGCGTGCTGAGCAGACCCGGCGGCACGCCGAACAGCCGCAGGTTCTTGCCGGATGCTTCGGCCAGACGAGTGATGAATTCGGGCGTCGAGACCTGCTCCCTGTCGGCGACGAGGAATATCTCGAAATTGCTGGCGGGATCGGGATGGCCGAGCCGGCGCAGGATGAACGACGACAGGTTCTGCACGGCAAGGAAGGCGCGCTGGTTGCGGATCGCGGCAAACGGCAGCGGCAGCCCGAGATGGACCGCGCGCGTCAGCAGCGCGAAATTGCCCTTGGCGCCCGCGCCATAGACCAGCGGCGGCCGGATCACCGAGATCTTCATGTCGTTGTCGCGCGCCAGCGTTCTCAAGCCCGCCTCGGCCGCAGCCTTGGACATGCCGTAGAGGCCGCGCGGCGTCAGGATGTCGCTCTCGTTGAACGGGGCGCGGCCCTCGTTGCTGCGGCCGTGCACCAGCACGGTGCTGACGAAGACGAACTGGCGCACGCCGGCCGTCGCCGCGCAGCGCGCCAGATGCAGCGTGCCGGCGATGTTGACGTTGCGGTAGAGCTGGACCGCATGTTCCTCGTGCTTGTGATGCACGCGCGCGGCGAGATGGACGACGGCGTCGACGCCTTCCAGCGCGGCCTGCCAATCGGTCTCGGGACCGATCGTTTCGATCACGACTTCGTCGTCGGCACCTTCCGCGCGGCGGACCGCGCGGCGAACCGACCATCCCTCGCGCCGGAGCGCCGGCACGACATGATGGCCGACGAACCCGCTCGCTCCCGTCACCAGCACGACCGGTTTCTTCTCGCTCATCGTTGCTCCGAAAGGTCCGGGGTGCGCAACAATTCGTCGATCACACCGGCATAGGCGTTCATCGCCGTCGTCCGGTCGAATCGCAATGCCGTCTTCACCGCGCGCTCCGTCATCGCATCGTCGTTGGAGCGGGACGCCGCGCGGATTGCCGCGGCGAGTTGGTCCGGGCGGCCCGGCGTCACGACCCAGCCGAGCCCGCTCTCCACCACCGTCAAGGCGGCCTCGGCCTCCGGCTCGGACACCAGCACAACGGGACGGCCGACCGCCAGCAGATTATAGAACCGGCTCGGTACCGACACGCCCGCAACGTCCTTCCGGTACGGAATGATCCAGAGATCGGCGGAGGCGAGGAACGCCTCGAGCTCGGCATCCTCGACCCGCCCGACAAAGGAGACATTGGGCAGGTTCGCCGCCGCCTGCAACTGCTTCAGCCGTTCGAAGCCGATGCCCCAGCCGGACAGCAGGAAGTGAATGTCGGCCTCGTCCTTCAGAAGCCGCGCCGCCTCGAACACGATCTCCGGATCGTGGGTGAAGCCGAGATTGCCCGACAGGCCGACGATGAAGCGCGCCGAAAGCGCCTTGCGGAACGGGTTGTCCGAATTGACCGGCCGCGGCGCGGGCACGAGCGTCGCCCAGTTCGGGATGAAGCGGATCTTGTTCCGCCTCATTCCGGAATAGCTCAGCAGCGGCCGCTCTGCGTCGCGGCCGATGGTGATGACGGCATTGAGCGCGCGGAACATCAGGCTGTTGGCGGCGCGCATCGTCCGCGTCACGAGCGAGCCCGGCTTCAGCAGACCCGCCATCACCAGCACGTCGGGAAAGAGGTCGTGCATGATCAGCGCCGAGCGTGCGCCCTTGAGCCTGGCTGCCGCCGCCACCGCATAAGGCAGCATGAATGGGGCGGTGACGGTGAGCACGACGTCCCCTGCCTTAAGCTCCCGCATCAATGCGAAGAACGTGCGCGCCGCGAACAGCAATTCCGAGGCCCCGCGCCGCACCAGCGCCGCCTTGCCCGCCATGCGGTTCTTGATCGCGACGACGCGCGGCTTGCCCGGACCGGTCTGCAAGTCCGGCAATGCGCCCGGCCAGCCGGAGAGCACGACCACCTCGTGCTCGGCAGCAAGATGGCAGGCGATCTCGGCCATGATCGCAGCCGTCGTGCTCGTATCCGGCGGATAATGCTGGCTCGCGACGACGATCTTGCCTCGAGGCTGCATGGTCAGGCTGCGGTCGACCCGAATTCGGGCACCGCATCCTTCAGGATGGTCCTGATGGTGGCGCGATCGTCGCGCGCGATCGCCTGTTCCAGCGCCGCGATCCATTTGCGCAGCGTCTGCATTGGCGGCTCGTTCGGCTGCGCGGCCATGATGCCGGCAACGCCGATCTCGCGGGTCGGCTCCTCGGTGGCGAACAGGATCTCGTGCAGGCGTTCGCCCGGCCGCATGCCCGTGAACACGATCTCGATGTCGTAGCCGGGTTGCAGTCCGGAAAGGCGGATCATGCGCTCGGCGAGGTCGACGATCTTCACCGGCTGGCCCATGTTGAGCACGTAGACCGAGACGTCGGGACGGTGCGTTCCGAGCGCATGCGTGGCCGCGGTGATGACGAGATCACAGGCCTCGCGGATGGTCATGAAGTAGCGGACCATGTCGGGATGCGTCACCGTCACCGGGCCACCGGCCTCGATCTGGGCCTTGAATTTCGGAACCACCGAGCCGTTCGAGGCCAGCACGTTGCCGAACCGGACCGAGATCAGCCGCATCGGCGGCCTGGCGCCGTGCGCCCCGGCTGCGAGGTCGTGATCCAGCGCCTGGCAGTACATCTCCGCAAAGCGCTTGGTCAGGCCGAGCATCGATACCGGCTCGATCGCCTTGTCGGTCGAAATCATCACCATGGCTTCGGCGCCGGCGGCAACGGCGGCATCCGCGACGTTGATGGAGCCGAAGATGTTGGTCTTGACGCCCTCGCTCCAGTCACGTTCGAGGATCGGCACGTGCTTGAGCGCGGCGGCGTGGAACACGATGTCCGGCTTGAATCCGGCCATCAGGCGCATGATGCGCTCGCGGTCGCGGATGTCGGCGATGCGCCCTTCGATCTCGGCGGCCGCGCCTCGCGCGGCGAGCGCTTCCGTGATGGCGTAGAGCGCGGGCTCGGAGTTTTCCACGATCAGGAGCCGCGCGGCGCCGAAGGCGACGACACGCTCGCAGATCTCGGACCCGATCGAGCCGCCGCCGCCGGTGACGATCACCGCCTTGCCGTTGATCAGCGCCTCCAGGCGCGCATAGTCGATCGTCTCGCTCGGCCGCAGCAGGAGGTCCTCGACCGCGACGGCCGTGAGTCGCGGCGTATCGCCGCTCTCGAGCGAGGGCATCCTGTTGACGATCACACCCAGCTTGCGCGCCCGCATCAGGATCGATTCCGGGCGCGCTTCCGGCTCGAATGCCGACGGCGTCATGATGAGGCGCGCGATCGCCTTGTTGCGCTTGGCGAAATCGGCAATGACGTCCTCGACGTCGTCGATGCCGCCCAGCACCGGCACGTTGCGAATGAACTGGCCCCGGTCCGAGCTCGACGGCGACAGCACGCCGACAGGCCAGATGCGCTTGATCGCCCCGCTCTCGATGCCGCGCAGGAGCACCTCGGCATCCGCGGCGCGGCCGATCAGCAGCGTCGGCGCGGCCTCCTCGCCCCTGGCGTGACGCCGCACCCGCGTATAGCGGAAATAGCGGTAGGTCATGCGCAGCGCGCTGAGGAAGGAGATCTCGAGGAACCAGTAGAGGACGATCGTCACCTTGCCGAGGAAGAAGGCGCCGCGGACGTTGGGGGCGACGAAGATGTAGTCGAGCACGAGCAGGGCGACCGTGAGCACGGTCGCGACGCGGATGATGTTCAGCGCGTCAGGCAGCGAAATGAAGCGCCATTTCGTCGTGGTCAGGTTGAAGATGAAGAACACGACCACGCTGAAGGCGAGGAAGTAGGGCAGGATCTGGAACAGCAGCGGCAGGCGGTCGAAGAAGCCGTCGCCACCCTCGAATCGCAGATAGAAGGCGGCAAAAAGCGCCGCCGCGGTCGCCAGCAGGTCGTGGAGCGCGATCAGGAAATTGCGCAAGGTGAGATGCGAAAGACGCGTCATCCGCCGACCGATGAAAACCCAGTTAGATGCAACCTGACCGCGCTGATAGCCCATCTGGACAGGACTTGCCAGCACAAGACTTCCCAGCACGGGACTTCCCAGCACAGGACTTGCCCGCAAGACTTACCCGCAACATTTGCCGGACGGGCGGCCTTTCAGGAACCGGCTTCCCCCGTCTTCGCCTCGGCCTGTTGCGCCCGGATCACCATGCCGCCGGCAACGCCGACGCCGATGACGTACATCCAGCCCTCGTGGAAGTCGAACAGATGGGAGTTGAACAGCGAGGTGAAGACGTTCTGCACCACCACCAGGAGCCCGATCCAGTTGGCGAGGCCGTCGCCGCGAAACAGCCGCAAGTGCAGGATCCAGATCGCGTAGAGAACGGCGATGCCGATCACGCCCCATTGCACGGCAACGTTGAGCGTCTGGTTATGCGGGTTGCCGATCACCTCGGCGGAGGCCTGGTACAGTCCGCCGGGCGTCGCGACGCGTTCGAACAATCCGCGCGTCGAGCCGGTGCCGTGCCCCTTGATCGGCGCCTCCGCGAAGAAGCCAAGCGACTTCCGCCAGAATTCGAGGCGCAGGCCGAGCGAGGTCGGCTCGCCCTTTTCCACATAACGCGTGTAGTCGTCGGAAAACCTCTCGGCGGTATGGCGCAAATGCGGCGAGGCCTGCCAGGCAAGAACGGCGCCGACGAGCAAAGCGGCGGAGATGAGCCCGATGCTACGCCATTTGAGATGAAGCAGCGCGAACACACCGAACATGATCGGAACGGTGACCAGCGCGGTGCGTGACACCACCACGAAGGTCATGTTGACGAAGAAGCTCAGCGCCAGCGCCGTCAGCAGCCCGGCGAACCAGTATCGCTTCTCGCGCAGCAGCAGCACGATCGGATAGGCGAGCGCGACCGCGCAAAGCGCGAATTCCTGACTCTGGTCGATGTAATTCTTGACGAAGATGCCACGCTCGGCCGGATCGTTCTTGAGCGCGAGGTTCGGGTAGAAGGCGACCAGCCAGGACATCACCGACAACAGGGCGCAGGACACCAGGAAGGCGATGAAGATCCAGCGGCCGCGCGGCGAGCGCTCGAAATGATAGAGCAGGACCGGCAGCACCAGCAGCTTGACGGTCGGATTGACCGCATAGAAGCGGGCGCCCCAGGTCGCGTCCGACCACAGTGTCCCCACCAGCGCGAGCAGGACCAGCGCGATCGGCGCAATGCAGATCGGACGCTTCAGGGATTGCAGGAACGCACGGACGTCGAGGAACGGCACCATGCAGAGCAGCATCAGTGCGTTGAAGATCCCCGCCAGCGAGGTCGACCAGGGCAGCGAGGCCGCGGTCAGCACCGCAAATATATCGACGGTCTCGCGCCAGGCGGCCGGGCTGCGCAGGCGGCGCAGCAGCATTTCGCCGGTCGTCTCGCGTGCCAACGCCGTCACTTGCCCCCTCCCCGCGCGCGATGCACCAGCGCCGTGGTGCTGAAGCCCTGGAGGATGTCGACAAGCACGACCGTGCCGCCGGCTTCCTCGACGACCTCATGGCCGACCACCTGCTCGCGGGTATAGTCGCCGCCCTTCACCAGCACGCCGGGCTTGATCCGGGTGATCAGGTCGATCGGCGTGTCCTCATCGAAGATGACGACGAGATCGACGGCCTCGAGCGCGGCGAGCACCTCGGCACGCGCGCGCTCGTCCTGGACCGGCCGCTCGGCGCCCTTGAGCCGCCGCACTGACGCGTCGCTGTTGAGGCCCACGATCAGGCGGTCGCAGGCGGCGCGCGCCGCGGTCAGCACCTTGACGTGGCCGGGATGCAGGATGTCGAAGCAGCCATTGGTGAAGCCGACGCGCTGGCCCTGCCTTTTCCATTCGGCGAGCTGCGCCTCGAGTGCGGCCGGCTCGAGCACGATCTTCTCCTCGGCGGCGAGCGTGGCATGCGGCAGGATCTTCCGGCGCAGCTCGGCCGCACTCACGCTGGCAGTGCCTTGCTTGCCGACGGCGACGGCGGCAGCGGCATTGGCGATGCGCAGCGCCGTGTCCCAGTCCGCGCCTGTCGCAAGCGACACCGCGAGCGCGGCGGCGACGGTGTCACCGGCGCCGGAGACGTCGCGCACTTTGACCGGAAAGGCCGGAACGTGAACCGCCGAGCCGTTGCGCGGCACCAGGGTCATGCCATGCTCGCCCTGGGTGACCAGGATCGCCTCGCAATCGGCGAGCCGCATCACGTCCTCGCTGGCCTCGACGATGCTCTGCACCGTCTCGGCGCGGCTGCGGGTGGCTTCAGAGAATTCCTTGCGGTTGGGCGTCAGCAGCGTGGCGCCGCGATAGATCGCCCAGTTCAGGCTCTTGGGATCGACGATCACGGGCTTGCCGAGCTTTCGCGCGGCGTCGATGGTGTGGCGGATGACGCGCGCCGTCAGCACGCCCTTGGCGTAGTCCGAGAGCAGCACGATGTCGGCGCGCGCGATCTGCGGCAGGATCGCCTCGATCAGCTTCGTCTCGATGCCATCGGAAGCAGGCGCCGCCTGCTCCCAATCCGCGCGCAGCATGTGCGTGGAAAAATGCTCGGAGACGAAGCGGACTTTTCGCGTGGTCGGACGCGAGGGATCACACACCAGCACGTTTTCGATTGCAGCGTGCTCATCCAGCGCCACCTTGAGCCGTGCACCGGCATCGTCCTCGCCGACGAGCCCGACGAAGATGCAGCGCGCGCCGAGAGAAGCGACGTTGCGCGCGACGTTGCCGGCGCCACCGATATGGATTTCGCTGCGCTGCGCCGCGATGACGGGCGCCGGCGCTTCCGGCGAGATCCGCGACACCTCGCCATAGACGAACTCGTCCAGCATGATGTCGCCGATGCACAGTACCGTGCGGCCCGAGATGGCCTGCGCGAGGGCGTCAAAGTCGAGAATGGACGTCGGCATTGTCCTGGAGCCTCAGATCCCTGGAGCCTCAGCGGAAGCGGTCGGGCCGGTCGAGGTAATCCCCGACATAGGCCTTCACCGCGTCCTCGAGCGTCGTGAAGCCGCCGTTATAGCCGGCGCGGTGGAGACGATCGACCTCGCTCTGGGTGAAATACTGGTAGCTATCGCGGATCTGCTCGGGCATGTCGATGTACTCGATGTTGGGCCTGGCGCCGAGCGCCGCATAGGCAGCCAACATCAGATCCCTGAAGCTGCGCGCCTTGCCGGTTCCGACATTGAAGATGCCGGACACCAACGGCGTCGCCAGCAGCCACGTCACGACACGCACGACGTCGTCGACATAGATGAAATCGCGGCGCTGATCGCCGTCGGCGATGCCCTCGCGATGCGACTTGAACAATTGCACGACGCGGCCGGCCTTGACGTCGTCGAAGCGGCGCGCCAGCACGCTCATCATCGAGCCCTTGTGGTATTCGTTGGGGCCGAACACGTTGAAGAATTTCAGACCCGCCCATTGCGGCGGGAGCTTCTCGCCGCGCGCGGCACGTTCGGCGACCGCGAGATCGAACATGTGCTTGCTCCAGCCGTAGAGATTCATCGGCCGCAGTTTCTTCAGCGCCGGCAGCGAGTCGTCGTCGTCAAAACCCGCCTCGCCGTCGCCATAAGTCGCCGCCGAGGAGGCGTAGATGAACGGCACCGCGTTCATCGTGCACCAGTCCAAGAGGCGCATCGACAAGCGGAAATTGGTCTCGAACACGAGGTCGCCGTCGGTCGCAGTGGTCGCGGAAATCGCCCCGAGATGGATCACGGCATCGAGCTTGCGACCCTTCAGCCAGTCCATCAGCTCGGCGGGCGGGACGACATCCACAAGCTGGCGCTTGGCGAGGTTCCGCCACTTGCCCTCGTTACCCAGGAAATCGCAAACCACGACGTCGCTGCGGCCCGCGTCATTGAGCGCAGCCACGACATTCGACCCGATAAAACCGGCCCCGCCGGTCACCAGCAACATTCCGAAATCCCTGCCCGATCTTTGCGGCCCGGCCCTGCCGTAGCGCATGAGCCGCCAAAGTGTAAGCGGTTTTGGGATTGAGCGGTCTGCCCGCTTTACCTGCCGGCCCGGAGCGGCTACCGAACCGCCACAATCAGATTGCCCGGCCCCATCAACGAATGAACAAAGATTCGCAACTTAGCGGAGCTGCAGATCGGAGCGACACCCGCCCGATTCTGATTATTCCCTACATGTGGATCGGCGATTTCGTCCGGAATCACACTGTCGTCCGGGTCCTGAAGGAGCGCTGGCCGAGCCGGCCGGTCGATCTCCTCACCACCTCCCTGTGCGCCCCGCTGGTCGATTACATGCCCGGCGTGCGCGAGGGAATCGTCTGGGACCTGCCGCGCGGCCGCCTGGCCGTCGCCCGCCAGTTCGCCCTGGGGAAGCTGCTGCGCGAGCGGAACTACGGCACGGCCCTGGTGCTGCCCCGAACCTGGAAGGCGGCCATTGCGCCCGCCCTCGCCGGTATCCCTGAACGGATCGGCTTCGTCGGCGAATTCCGGTTCGGCCTGCTCAACCGCTGGCGCTGGGGCGAGAAGAAGCTGCCGCGCTTCATCGACAAGAACGCCGCCCTGGCCCAGCCCGACGGCGCCCCGCTGCCGGTGGAATGGCCGGTGCCGCAATTGCGGGTCCCGGCCGAGGACATCGTCCGCTGGCGCCAGGCCAACGGCCTCAGTGCCGGCGCCGCGGTGGCGCTCGCCCCCGGCTCGGTCGGCGCCTCAAAGCGATGGACCTACTATCCGGAGGCCGCCCGGCTGCTGGTCGAGCGCGGGCTGGAGGTCTGGGTGGTCGGCGGCCCCGCGGAAAAGGGCCTAGCCCAGGAGATCGTCGCGGCGGGCGGCTCGGGGACCGCTGGCGGCCCGGGGGTCCGCGACCTCACCGGCAACGATTTGCGCAACGGCGTGCTGGCGATGGCGGCGGCCGGCGTCGCCATCTCCAACGATTCCGGCCTGATGCACATCGCAGCAGCGCTGGGCACGCCCACCATGGGCATCTTCGGCCCGACCAGCCCCTATCTCTGGGCGCCGCTGAATGGCCTTGCCGCGACCGTGGTGCAGGACAAGGAAAAGCTGTCCTGCCAGCCCTGCCAGAGCACGATCTGCAAGATGAACGATCATCGCTGCATGCGGAATATCGCAGCGAGCGAGGTAGTGGGGATTGCGGAGAGGGTGCTGGGTGAAGCTGCGCGGGCGGGGGACTAGCCGTCGCCCGCGGGCGCGGCCCGCATCGTCGCAAGAGAGCGGCCGATGAGGCCAAGCCTGTGCACGCGCCAGCTCATAGGGAGCTGTCAGAGCACCGACTGGAATGTTCCATTCCTTGCTGATGGCCCGGATCATTTCCAGCGTCAGGGGACGGACGCGATTCAAAATTTCAGACGCCCGGATCAATTCAAATTCCCAAAACGGGAACTAAACTTTCGCCTGCCGACGCGTCAAATGAGATTCGTAAAATCCCGCAATTCGCCACACAGGCCTCCAAGCCATTGATTCTGCTCGTATCGCCTACTGTGCATGGGGTTGTTTTCGCAAATTTTGTCTCACAGCAGGGGTCGATAGACCTCCCCGATCCGCGCCGCTTCCGCGTCGAGGCTGAACTTTGCCAGCACCCGTGCCCGCCCCCGCTCGCCCATCACTGTGGCAGCATCCACATCGCGCATCAGCGGCTCCAGCGCCGCGGCCAGCGCATCCGCATCACCCGTCGGGATCAGCACGCCGCTCACACCATCCTCGACCACGAGCTCGGCTGCACCGGCGCGTGCGGCGACGAGCGCGCTGCCGGCCGCCATCGCCTCGATCAGCGTCAGCCCAAAACCCTCATTGCGCGAGGTGAAGGCGTAGATCGTCAGCCGCTGATACCAGCGCTGCACCGCTTCGATCGGCAGCTCGCCGGTGATGACGATGCGCGATTGCAGGCCGGCCGCTTCGATCCGCTTTTTCAGGTCATTGGCAAAAGACGTCTGCTCGGCCGTGACCTGGCCGACGATCACGGCGGTGAAATCGGGATAGCGCGGCAGCAGGCGGCACATCGCATCGACGAACACATCGGTGCCCTTCTGCGCACGCACGCGGCCGAAGCAGCCGATGGCGTAGCGGCCCGGCAGTGCGGCCTCCGCGAACGCCGCAGCGCGGTCCTGCGGCGGCGCATAGACGTCGGTGTCGACGCCATGCGGGATCACGGTCGCCTTCACCTTCAGGAACGAGGCCGAAAGATCTGACGTCGCGATGATCGCGTCCATGCGCCGGATCAGCCAGCGCGTGATCCAGCTATGATGCCGCTGCGCCGCCGAGGTGAAGACGAGCTTCAACGGCCAGCCGAGCGCGCGCAGCGCGACGCCCGCGATCATCTCGTTGTTGCGCCGCGCATGCCAGATCAGCGGCGCCTTGCGGCGCCATAGCTTGAGGAAATCCGCACCGCTCAGCCGCGCGATCCCCGCGGGCGCATCAGATCCGAACCACGCCGCGCGATACAGTCTGGCCAGCCGCGGCGCCACCATCCGGTTGGTCGCGGTGACCCCGGAATAGCGCCTGTGCAGATTTGGCACGATCACTTCGAGATCGCCGGGAAAATTCGCCACGTCATGCTCCGTTTCGCAAAGTCCCTATACGCAACATTAAGCATAGTGACCAGTTCAGCCGCGCCGAAACCCCCTCTTCACCGCGCAAACGTTAACTTGGCGCGTTGATCGAAGACGGGTGAGATCATGACTGTGCTTGTCACCGGCGGCGCCGGCTATATCGGAAGTCACACGGTCCTCGCGCTGGCGGAAGCCGGCGAGGACGTCGTCGTGATCGACGATCTCTCGACCGGTTTCTCCGCGTATCTGCCCGAGGGCGTGCCGCTGTTCATCGGCGATGCCGGCGACGAGAACCTGCTCGAAGGCGTGATCGCGCAGCACAACGTCGAGAGCATCATTCATTTCGCCGGCTCCGTCGTCGTGCCGGATTCGATGCGCGATCCGCTCGGCTACTACCGCAACAATTTCACGACGGCGCGCAACCTGCTCAATGTCGCCGTCAAGCGCGGCATCGGCCGCTTCATCTTCTCCTCGACCGCCGCCGTCTACGGCAATCCGGACCAGGTGCCGGTGCCCGAGCACGCGCCGACGCGGCCGCTGTCGCCCTATGGCTCGTCGAAGCTGATGACCGAGATCATGCTCCACGACGTCGCCGCCGCCTACGGCATGCAGTACGTGACCCTGCGCTATTTCAACGTCGCCGGCGCCGATCCGCAGGCGCGCATCGGGCTTGCCACCGTCGGCGCCACGCATCTGCTCAAGATCGCGGTCGAGGCCGCGACCGGCCAGCGCGCCAAGATCGACGTGTTCGGCACCGACTATCCGACCCCCGACGGCAGCTGCATCCGCGACTTCATCCACGTCACGGACCTCTCGCAGGCGCATCGTTCGGCGCTGGCCTATTTGCGCAACGGCGGCGCCTCAACGACGCTCAATTGCGGCTATGGCCGCGGCTATTCGGTGCTGGAGACGATCGACGCGGTGCGCCGGGTGTCGGGCCGCAGCTTCGCCGTGCAATACGCCCCGCGCCGGCCCGGCGACATCATGACCATGGTCGCCGACACCAGCCGCATCCGCGGCCTGCTCGACTGGAAGCCGCAATACGACGACCTCGAGACCATCGCGGCCCACGCTTTGGCGTGGGAGGACAAGCTGTTCCACGAGCGCCACGGCGAGCTCCGTCACGCCGCCTCGGCCTAGATTCCATCTGAGCGCAAGCCCTTAATTGGGCTTGAAAAACCCCGCTTGAGCGGGCACAGAGGCCACTCGATCCCTGACGCGCGGGCAGGCTTTGTCCTGCGCCGTCAATGGACACCGGATGGCCCAGTTTCCAAAGAAAATCACCGACGATCCCTATGCGGCAGCGGTCCTGATTCGCCGCCTCGTCACGGAACAGGGGGTCGTCTACTGGCGGCGCTACCTCGTCGCCTTCGCGCTGATGGCGGTCGCCGCGGGCGCAACGGCAGGCGCGACCTATGTGCTCGGCCAGGTCATCAACCAGGCCTATGTCGACAAGAACATCCCGGGCATCGCGATGTTTTCCGGGATCACGGTGATCCTGCTGTTCATCAAGGGCGTGGCGACCTACGGCCACATGGTGATCCTGACCAAGATCAGCAACGCCATCCTCGCCACCAACCAGCGCCAGCTGTTCGCAAAATTGATGCGCGAGAGCGTCGGCTTCTTCTCCGAGCGGCATTCGTCCGAATTTCTGGCGCGGCTGACGGCCGGCGCCAAGTCGATTACGGACGTGCTCAACATGCTGGTCAACGCCGTCGGGCGCGACCTCATGATGCTGCTCGCCATGATCGGCGTGATGGTGTGGCAGGACCCGGTGATGTCGTTCATCGGCCTCGTCGTGGTGCCGCCGGCGATGCTGGTGCTGCGCAAGCTGGTCAAGCGCATCAAGGGCCTCGCCTACAACCAGTTCACCGGAACCGCCGACATCATGGAGACCATGCAGGAATCGCTGCAAGGCATCCGCACGGTGAAGGCGTTCACGCTCGAAGACACGATGCAGAAGCGCATCGACGAGAATATCGCCATCGTCGAGCGCAACGCCAACAAGATGGCGCGCGTCGCCAACCGCTCCAACCCACTGATGGAAATGCTCGGCGGCTTCGCGGTCGCCGGCTGCCTGCTCTATGGCGGCTACAGCGTGGTCGCGCTCAACGCCACGCCGGGCGCGTTCTTCTCCTTCATGACCGCGTTCCTGATGGCGACCGAGCCCGCCAAGCGGCTGGCGCGGCTCAACATCGACTTGAACAGCCAGCTCGTCGGCGCGCGCATGCTGCTCGAAGTGGTGGACAGCCCGGCGAGCGAGCACTCCGACGACGACAAGCCGGCGCTGAAGCTCTCCGACGCCCGGATCGAGCTGCGCGATGTCAGCTTCTCCTATCGCGCCAATGAGACCGTGCTCAACCGCATGAGCTTCGTCGCCGAGCCCGGCAAAGTCACCGCGCTGGTCGGGCCCTCCGGCGGCGGCAAGTCGACCGTGCTGGCGCTGCTGCTGCGCTTCTATGAGGTGACGCAAGGCGACATCGTGATCGACGGCCAGTCGATCGGCGCAATCTCACGCAAATCGCTGCGGGCGCAGACCGCCTATGTCGGGCAGGACGTCTATCTGTTCCGCGACACCATCCGGAGCAACATCGCCTTCGGCCGGCCCGGCGCGAGCGCGGACGAGATCACCGAGGCGGCGAAGGCGGCTTGCGCGCATGATTTCATCATGGGCTTCCCGCTCGGCTACGACACGCCGGTCGGCGAGCACGGCACGCAGCTTTCAGGCGGCCAGCGCCAGCGCATCGCCGTGGCGCGCGCGCTGATCAAGAACGCACCGATCATCCTGCTTGATGAAGCCACCGCCGCGCTCGATTCCGAATCCGAGAGGCAGGTGCAGGAAGCGATCGAGCATCTCTGCCACAACCGCACCACCATCGTGATCGCGCATCGCCTGCACACCATCATGCACGCCGACAGCATCCTGGTAATCGAGGGCGGCGAAATCGTCGAGCAGGGCCGGCATGACGAGTTGCTCCGCCGCGGCGGCCGCTATGCCTCGTTCTTCCGCCTGCAACACCACGATGCCGGCGCTCTGGCGCCGATCAGCGCAACCGCATAGAATTTCCTTCACCTCAAGAGCAGCGAGACCCGCATGAACGCCGCCTCCTACGTCATCCCGCTTCCGCCCCAGGCTTCGCTTCCCGTCGTCGGCGAAAGCGGCCGCTATCCGGTGCGCCGCATCTGGTGCGTCGGCCGCAACTATCTCGAGCACATCCGCGAGATGGGCAATGACGAGCGTGCCCCGCCGTTCTTCTTCGCCAAGCACGCCGACATGCTGGTGCCCGACGGCGCCACCATTCCCTATCCGCCGCTGACCAAGGATTTGCATCACGAGGTCGAGCTGATCGTCGCGATGAAGAGCGGCGGCCTGAACATTCCCGCCGAGAAGGCGCTGGATCACGTCTACGGCTATGCCGTCGGCATCGACCTCACCCGCCGCGACCTCCAGATCGCCTCGCGCAAGAAGGAGCGCCCCTGGGAGATCGGCAAGTCGTTCGACGGCTCCGCTCCGTGCTCCGCGATCCAGCCGGCCTCGAAGATCGGTCATCCCGCCAAGGGCAAGATCTGGCTCACGGTCAACGGCAAGGAGGCCCAGAAGGGCGATCTCACCGAGCTGATCTGGAACGTGCCCGAGATCATCTGGCAGCTCTCGCAGCAGGTGAAGCTCGCCGCCGGCGACATCATCATGACGGGCACCCCGGCCGGCGTGTCGCAGCTCCAGCCCGGCGACAAGCTCGAATGCGGCGTCGACGGTGTCGGCACGCTGAAGGTGTCGATCGGCCAGCCCGAGTAAGCTGCGCCACATCCCGAAATCGAAAGGCCCCGGACGTGTCCGGGGCCTTTTCTATTCGGATCGCATCTACCAGGCCTTCACCGGCCGGTTGGCGTGGCTTGCCTGCGGCACACCGCGATTGAGCGACATGTGCGAATGCACACATAGCCAGCCATTGCCATCCCTCGAAAAGATCATGGTCGCTCGCCCGGGCCGCGCAAACGCGCTGCCATCGGGATGATAGCCCGTGCTCGTCCACGGCGCGATCACGGTTGCCATCGTGCCGTCGGGAGATGCCAGAATCGAGGTCTGGTCGACGACGAAACGGAAGTCGCTCGTCTTCGGCCAGACGTTGTCCCATTGCGTTGTGACCCATTGGTCGAGGCCAGGGATGACATCGTTATGCGTGCCGAAGGCAAGCACATCCGGATGGAAGAGCGGCCGCGCCGAGGCGTAGTCGACCTCGCGGACGTAGCCGGCGAAGGTCTCCAGCCACGCCAGGAAGAATTGCTTCGTCTCGCTGTCGGCGGTCGGCAAGAGGGCCATCACCTGCTCCATCTTCGGCACCTCGATCACGGCAAGCTTTGTTGCCATGGGAGAGACCTTCCAGCAAGATGTGGACCACGAGAGCCCCCCGGTGGAGATCGATCGACCAGCCGGCCTGATTTCATGGAGCCAGACTCATGAGACGCCTTCTCCTGCTTGCGGCCACGCTTGTGGTCACCTGCAACGCTGCCAGCGCGCAGTCCAGCAAACCCTATGCGGGCCTCGAGCAGCGTCCCGTCAAGGCGTTGTCGCACCAGCAGATCGACGATCTCCAGAGCGGACGCGGTATGGGCCTCGCGCTTGCCGCTGAGCTCAATGGATATCCCGGCCCCAGCCACGTTCTCGAGCTCGGTGATCGCCTCGAGCTGACCGCGGATCAGCGCGCCGAGATTCAGCACCTCTTCGATTCGATGAAGCAAGAGACGGTCCCGCTGGGCAACAAGCTCGTCGAGCAAGAGAGGGAGTTGGACAACCTGTTCTCCGCCCGCGCCGTGACGCCGGAGTCGCTCAAGGCAACCATCGTTGCCATTTCGGAAACGCAGGGCCGGCTCCGCGAGAGCCACCTCAAGTATCATTTATCGACCGCGGCCTTGCTCGATCAGAGCCAAATGCAACGATACGCAGAGCTGCGAGGCTACCAGCGCCCTGATAGCTCTGCAGGGCACAAACACCATCACTAGACGGTGCTGACAGCCTGCTTCGCTGCAATCCGCTAATCAGCGGAGCGCAATCCGCCAACGCATCGCGCCACATCACGTGGCGTCAATTGCCGATGCACCGAATGGTGGATTAGGCTTTCGCTAATCCACCCCACGCATCTACGTCACCACAACGCCGACAACACGATCAAGCCGAGGACCAGCGCGGTCAGCGAGTATTTCAGCGTGTAATAGACGTTGCGATTCCATGCCTTGACCTTTCGGCTGGCGAGATGGATCTCATAGAGCTTGCCGAACACCTTGTTGAGCATACCGACATTCTCGCCGTCGACGTTCTGGGTCGCCGACGCCTTGACGATGTGACGGCTGACCCAGCGGTTGACCGCGGTCATGAAGCCGTACTTCATCGGGCGCTCGACGTCGCAGAACAGGATGATGCGGTTGACGTCGGTCGCGTTCTCGGCGCTGTGGATGAAGGTCTCGTCGAACATGAAGGCCTCGCCGTCGCGCCAGACGCATTCGACGCCGTCGACCAGGATGCGGCACTTGCTGGAGTTCGGCGTGACCAGCCCGAGGTGGTAGCGCAGCGAGCCGGCGAAGGGATCGCGGTGCGCCCCTAACTTGCCGCCCGGCGGCAGCATCGCGAACATCGCGCCGTGCACGCTCGGGATCGCATTGAGCAGCTCCACCGTCTTCGGGCACAGCGTCCGCGCCGAGGGCAGGAAGTCGTCATACCATTTCAGGTAAAAGCGCTTCCAGCCGCTCTTGAAGAACGAGTAGAAGCCCCAGTCGTTGTTCTTCGCGGCCGCGCGGATGAAGCCTTCGTCGAACAGGCGCACGGCCTCGTCGCGGATCGTCTCCCAGTTCGCACTGAGCGGCTTCAACTCCGGAAATTGCTCGACCGGGATTACCGGCTTGTTCGGCACCGCCGAGCCCGCATACATCAGCACATTGTAGGGCGCGAGGTAGGTCGAGTGATCGCCGAGCTGGCGCGCAAAGCGCAGTCGCTGCTTGCCGCGGAAGTGAACGTAAATCGTCGAGGCCGCAAGCACATAAAGGACGACAAGTTGCGGTGCAAAAAGCTGCTTCAGCATACCCCCGTTCCCCAGAGACTTAGCTGAGGACGTCATCTACCTTGAGCCAGGCCGAGCGGCAATATATTCACCGCTGCGTTGCGGTCACACTGGCGAGAGCACAGGGATGGCCCGCCGAAACCCAGCCGCTCACGCCCGCGACAGCGCCTGCAGACCCTTGAAGGTCAAACGCTTGGGGTCGGTCACCCCGGCGAGATAGAGCTGGCGGATAAAGGCAACGACAGCGTTGCGGTCGCAATCGGTCAGCGCGACGAGGGCGTCGACCGCGATCTTCTGGGCTTCCATTGGGCTCACCTCGGCCTTGCGAGTAACCCCGGCCGAGACAGGCTAGGAGTCCGCGGTTAATCCGACGTTAACCGTTTGGACAGAGTGGCCGATTCACCCCGATGACCGAATACGCAAAACAACGCATTGGCGGCCGCGATGCTCAGCGTGCAGCGACGCTCTTCTTGAGCTGCGCAAAGTGCTTTTTCAGCCGCGGCACGGCAAAGTCGGTGAAGGCCCGCACCTTCGGCACGGAGAGCCGGCCCTGCGGGCAAATCAGGTGCGCCGGCATCTCCGGATCCTTCTCGCCGGCCAGAACGATCTCGAGCTCGCCGCGCGCAACCTGCTCGGCCACCTGGTACGAATACATCCGCGCGACGCCGCGGCCGGCAACGGCGGAGGCTACGGCCGCGTAGGTGCTGTTGACGATGAGACGCGGCGTGAACTGGACCGTACGCGGCACCGAGCCATCAGCCTGCGGCGCGAAGGTCCAGGAATTGGGCAGATGCGCCATCGCCACGATCTGATGCTTGGCGAGATCGCCGGGCTCATTGAGGCGGGGATGCTGCTTCAGATAGCGTGGGGCTGCCACGACCACACGGCTGATCTCGCCGACCCGCATTGCCACCATCGCCGAATCCGCGAGGGGACCGATGCGAAGCGCGATGTCGATGCCCTCCTCGATCAGATTGACCGCGCGATCGAACAGCAACAGCTTGGCTGACACCGTCGGACAGGCATCGAGAAACGCATCCAGAATCGGCCGCAACACCATCTCGCCCGACACCACGGGAGCGGTGATCGTGAGCAGGCCGCGCGGCGCCGAGCGCGGTCCGGCCGCGATGTCGTCGGCCTCCTCCAGCTCGGTGAGCACGCGGCGGCAGATCACGACATAGCGCTCCCCCTCCTCACTGAGCTTGATCGAGCGCGTCGTCCGATGCAGCAGCTCGGCGCCGACCCGATCCTCGAGAAAGGCGATGGCGCGGCTCACCGCCGCCGGCGAGCGGCCGAGCTTGCGGCCGGCGGCAGCCAAGCTGCCCTCGTCCACCGCAAGGACGAACACTTTCATCGCATCCAGACGATCCATGCCTACCCGCCGCCCCTTTCAGATTCCGGCCGCAGGCTAGGCGTTCCCCTCCGCGGCGACAACCGTCGCCAGGCGCCGACCCGGCATTCGTACGCGCCGCGAAAGAGTGTCTGCCGGACGGCGTGTCTTCGCGGCCGGGCTACCGCGGCGTACCTCATGACGCAAGCCAGCTGAGTGCTGGCGCAGGTTCTGAAGGTCAACAACAGGAGCCCGTCATGGGTATCGAGCAGAAAGTCGCCATCATCACCGGTGCTTCGCAGGGCATCGGCGCCGCCCTGGTCCAGGGTTTTCGCGATCGCAACTACCGCGTCGTCGCAACCGCACGCTCCATCAAGCCGTCGGGTGACGACGACGTCCTCGCCGTGGCGGGCGATATCGCCGACCGGAGCACCGCCGAGCGTGTGGTTTCGCAGGCCGTCGCCCGCTTCGGGCGCGTCGACACGCTGGTCAACAATGCCGGCATCTTTGTCGCAAAGCCGTTCACGCAGTACACGGCCGAGGATTACGCGGCGGTGATGGGCACCAACGTCGCGGGCTTCTTCCACATCACGCAGCTCGCCATCGCCGAGATGGAGAAGCAGGGTTCGGGTCACGTCGTCCAGATCACGACCACGCTGACCGATCAGGCCAATTCCAACGTCCCCTCGGTGCTGGCCTCGCTGAGCAAGGGAGGCCTGAACGCCGCGACCAAGTCGCTGGCGATCGAATACGCCAGGCGCGGCATTCGCGTGAACGCGGTCTCGCCAGGGATCATCAAGTCGCCGATGCACCCGGCCGCGACACATGCCCAGCTCAACGCACTGCACCCCGTGGGCCACATGGGCGAGATGTCCGACATCGTCGGTGCCGTCCTTTATCTCGAGGGCGCCTCCTTCGTCACCGGCGAGATCCTGCATGTCGACGGCGGCCAGAGCGCCGGCCACTGAGCGTGAGAGGAAGGCCACAATGCCCATCGTCACAATCCAGGTGACCCGCGAAGGAACGACGCCGCGAGCGGCGTCGCTCACCGCGGAGGAGAAAGCCGCGCTGATCAAGGGATCGAGCCAGCTGCTGCTCGACGTGCTCGGCAAGCCGCTCGATTCGACCTTCGTCGTGATCGAGGAAGTCGACACCGACAATTGGGGCTGGGGCGGCCTGCCCGTGCCGGAATTCCGGCGGCGCCGCGCCCAGACCGGATGATCCGCGCGCCATTGAGCGCAGGAGGATGACATGACCAACGCAGATATGAAGCAACAGGTCGAGACCCGGCTGCACCCGCAGCCGGGATCAAACTCAGGGTCAACGTCCCAAAGAACCTGGCGATATGCCGTGGCAGGATTGTCCGCATCACTGGTCGGCCTTGGCCTCGCCCGCTTTTCCTATACCCCGCTGATCCCGGCCCTGATCGCGGCAAAATGGTTCAGCGCATCAGACGTCGTCTATCTCGGTGCGGCGAACCTTGCCGGCTATCTCGCCGGCGCGCTCGCCGCGCGGGCTGTCGCTTCGCACATCGGCGCGGTCCCTGCGCTGCGAACGATGATGCTGCTGGCCACCCTCTCCTTGTTCGCCAGCTCATCGCCGGTATCGTTCACTTGGTTCTTCGCCTGGCGCTTTCTGTCAGGTCTCACCGGCGGCATCATCATGGTGCTGGCGGCTTCCGTCATTCTGCCTCACACCTCACCCGCACGGCGCGGCATCGTCGGCGGCGTGATCTTCGCCGGCGTCGGCCTCGGCGTCGCAGCATCGGGCACGCTGGTGCCTCTCTTGTTGCAACAGGGCCTGCGGCAGAGCTGGTATGGCCTCGGCGCGCTCTCGGCCGTCCTCACGTTCGCGAGCTGGTGGAACTGGCCTACTGACGCCAAGGGCAATGCGGCTCCTTCGCATCAGGCAAAGCCCCATCGAGCCTCGCCCGCCGCCCGTGCGCTGCTGGTCCAGTACGGTCTCAACGCGGTGGCGCTGGTGCCGCACATGGTTTTCATCGTCGACTTCGTGGCGCGCGGCCTTGGCCAGGGAATTGCCGCGGGATCGCACTACTGGGTGCTTTACGGCCTTGGCGCGATCGTCGGTCCGCTCGTCACCGGCCATCTCGGTGACCGGTCCGGGTTTGGACCGGCATTGCGCGCGGCCTTCCTGATCGAGGCGGCCGCTGTGCTGCTGCCGACCGTCAGCACCGCGCCGGTTTCGCTGATCGTATCGAGTGTTGTGGTCGGCGGCTTCACGCCGGGCATCGTGCCCCTGGTGCTC
This sequence comes from Bradyrhizobium sp. TM233, assembly GCF_036247965.1. Classification (NCBI taxonomy): domain Bacteria; kingdom Pseudomonadati; phylum Pseudomonadota; class Alphaproteobacteria; order Hyphomicrobiales; family Nitrobacteraceae; genus Bradyrhizobium; species Bradyrhizobium sp. TM233. Next base: position 614,483 of record NZ_BTIG01000003.1, read on the forward strand.
GGGCGCATCCACGAGCTCGTGCCACATTCGGCCGAACAACAGCGCGCGACCTGGAGCCACGCCACTACGAGCTTTGCGCTGTTCCAGGCGGCAGCGGCCTACGGGTTCTCGTGGATCTATGCGCAGACCGGTGGCGACTATCTGGTCCTGTTCGGACTCGGCGGTGCGGCGGTGGTGCTGGCACTGGCGATCGACCTTGGCCTCGCGCTCACTACGCGCAAGGCATAGATGCAGCCCGCGGCGTGATCAGGAATATCGCATCACGCCGTCGTCGATCCGGCCGAAGCGCAAGGAGACGATGTCGAGCGCGTAGTTCTGGTACAGCCGCCACGGCTGCTTCGAGCCCTGCTTCGGCATCTTGGCAACCGAGCGCTGCACGTATCCCGAGGTGAAGTCCAGCGACGGCTGCGCGGTGATCTCGGGGTCGTCGTTGTGCGGCATGCACTGGCGGAAATTGTGCCGGTCCATGTAATTGATGAGACGACAGACATATTCGCAGGTGAGATCGCATTTCAGCGTCCAGGACGCATTGGTGTAGCCGAAGGCCGAGGCCATGTTGGGCACGTCGGCATACATCATGCCCTTGTAGGTCAGCGTGTTGGCGAAATCCACGGCACGGCCGTCGACACTGACGTCGAGACCGCCGACGACCTGGAGCACCAGCCCGGTCGCCGTCACGATGATGTCGGCTGCAAGCTCGCTGCCGTCCTTCAGGCGAATGCCGTCGCGCGTGAACGTGTCGATCTCGCTCGTGACGACGGAGGCGCGCTGCTCGCGGATCGCCTTGAACAGGTCGCCGTCAGGCACCAGGCACAGCCGCTGGTCCCAGGGATTGTAGCGCGGCGTGAAATGGGTGGCGACGTCGTAGTCGGGGCCAAGCGCCATCTGCACGCCCTTGAGGACCAGCTCCTTGACCTTCGCAGGGCGGCGCCGGCTGAGCTGGAAGAAGAACATCCCCCACATCACGTTGCGCCAGCGGATGACATGATAGGCAAGCCGCGTCGGCAGGTTACGGCGGATCTTGTTGGCGACCGGATCCTGCGCAGGGCGCGACACCACGTAGGTCGGAGAGCGCTGCAGCATGGTGACCTGCGCCGCCTTCTTGGCGAGCTCCGGCACCAGCGTCACCGCGGTCGCGCCCGAGCCGATCACCACGACGCGCTTGCCCGCGTAGTCGATGTCCTCGGCCCATTTCTGCGGATGGACGATGCGGCCGGCGAAATCAGCGGCGCCCTTGAACTCCGGCGTATAGCCCGCCTCGTATTTGTAATAGCCCGAGCACATGAACAGGAAATTGCAGGTGAAGCGCACCAGCTCGGTCGCGCCCTCGCCCGTGATGCGCTCGGCCTCGATGGTCCAGCGCGCGTCCGGCGTCGACCACGACGCGCGCTTGACGCGATGGCGGAAACGGATGTGCTTCTCGATGCCGTTCTCGCTTGCTGTCTCGCGCACATAGTTCAGGATCTGCGGCCCGTCGGCGATCGCCTTCGGATCGGTCCACGGCTTGAACGAATAGCCGAGCGTGAACATGTCGCTGTCGGAGCGGACGCCGGGATAGCGAAACAGGTCCCAGGTCCCGCCGATGCAGTCGCGCCCCTCCAGGATGACGTAGCTCTTGGCCGGGCACTTGCTCTGCAGATGATAGCCGGCGCCGATGCCGGATAACCCGGCACCGACGATGAGGACGTCGAAATGTTCTTGTTGCATGGTTTCCTCCGCCGGCGAGGATTGTCGGACCGTCGCCGCTGGCCGTCAATTGGCAATCGGCCGTGCAGCAACTGCAAAGCGAGTTGAATTCCATGCGCCGAAACAACAAAGCCCCGGATCACTCCGGGGCTTTGCGTCGATGCTCGGTCGAACCGGCAGATCAGTAGCGGTAGTGGTCCGACTTGTACGGACCTTCCTGCTTGACGCCGATGTAGTCGGCCTGGTCCTTGCGCAGCTCGGTGAGCTTGACGCCGATCTTGGCGAGGTGCAAGCGCGCGACCTTCTCGTCGAGCGACTTCGGCAGCACGTAGACTTCCTTCTTGTACTTGCCGTCCTTGTTGTTGGCGAACAGCTCGATCTGCGCCAGCGTCTGGTTGGTGAAGGACGCCGACATCACGAAGGACGGATGGCCCATCGCGTTGCCGAGGTTCACGAGGCGGCCTTCCGACAGCATGATGATGCGGTGCTTGTCGGGGAATTCGATCTCGTCGACCTGCGGCTTGATGTTGGTCCACTTCAGGTTACGCAGACCCGCGATCTGGATCTCGTTGTCGAAGTGACCGATGTTGCAGACGATGGCGCGATCCTTCATCGCGCGCATGTGCTCGATGGTGATGATGTCCTTATTGCCGGTGGCGGTGACGAAGATGTCGGCGCGGGGAGCGGCGTCTTCCATCGTCACGACCTCGTAGCCCTCCATCGCCGCTTGCAGCGCGCAGATGGGATCGACTTCCGACACCATGACGCGGCAGCCGGCCTGGCGCAGCGAGGCCGCCGAACCCTTGCCGACGTCGCCGAAGCCCGCGACCATCGCCACCTTGCCCGACATCATCACGTCGGTGCCGCGGCGGATGCCGTCGACCAGCGATTCACGGCAGCCATAGAGGTTGTCGAACTTCGACTTGGTGACGCTGTCGTTGACGTTGATGGCGGGCCACAGCAGCGTGCCGGCCTTCTGCATGTCATAGAGGCGATGCACGCCCGTGGTGGTCTCTTCGGAAACGCCCTGGATGCTCTTGGCAATGGCGGCGAAGTAGCCCTTCGGCTTCTCCTTGAGCTGCTTCTTCAGCAGCGCGAAGAAGACTTCCTCTTCCTCGGAGCCGGGCTTGTCGAGGAAGGCGGTGTCGCCGTTCTCGGCGCGCAGACCGAGATGGACGTACATGGTGGCATCGCCGCCGTCATCGAGGATCATGTTCGGGTGACCGCCGCCGTGCCAGTCAAACAGCTTGGCGGTGTAGTCCCAGTAGTCTTTCAGCGTCTCGCCCTTGACGGCGAAGACGGGAATGCCGGCGGCTGCGATCGCCGCGGCGGCGTGGTCCTGGGTCGAATAGATGTTGCAGGAGACCCAGCGAATGTCGGCGCCGAGCGCCGCCAGCGTCTCGATCAGCACGCCGGTCTGGATCGTCATGTGCAGCGAGCCGGCGATGCGCGCGCCCTTCAGCGGCTGCTTCGGGCCGTACTCCTCGCGGGTGGCCATCAGGCCGGGCATCTCGGTCTCGGCCAGCGAGAGCTCCTTGCGGCCGAAATCGGCGAGCGAAATGTCCTTGACGATGTAATCGGTGAAGCCGGGCTTCGCGTTCATAGTGGGTTCCTGTTTGTTTGGCTCGTCATTCCGGGACGCTCGTGAAACGAGCGAACCCGGAAACCAGCAGTTCGAGATTCCGGGTTCGCCGCTGTTGCGGCGCCCCGGAATGACGCAAGTGACTTAGAGTGCGCGCTTGAGCTGCTCGACGAGGTCGGTCTTCTCCCAGGAGAAGCCGCCCTCGTTGTCGGGCGTGCGGCCGAAATGGCCGTAGGCCGAGGTGCGCGCGTAGATCGGGCGGTTGAGGTCGAGATGGCTGCGGATGCCGCGGGGCGTCAGATCCATCGCCTGCGCCGCCGCCTTCTCGAGCTGCTCCTCCGGCACCTTACCGGTGCCGTGGGTGTCGATGTAGATCGACAGCGGACGCGCCACGCCGATGGCGTAGGCGAGCTGGAGCGTGCAGCGGTCGGCAAGGCCGGCGGCAACGATGTTCTTGGCGACGTAGCGCGCGGCATAAGCCGCCGAGCGGTCGACCTTGGTCGGATCCTTGCCGGAGAACGCGCCGCCGCCATGCGGGGCCGCGCCACCATAGGTGTCGACGATGATCTTGCGGCCGGTCAGGCCGGAGTCGCCGTCGGGACCACCGATGAAGAACTTGCCGGTCGGGTTGATGTGCCAGATCGTCTTCGGCGTGATCCAGTCCTTCGGCAGCGCCTCGCGCACATAGGGCTCGACGATGTCGCGGATCTGCTTGGACGAGATGTCCTCGACCAGGTGCTGATGCGAGACCACGATCTCGCGCACGCCGACCGGCTTGCCGTTCTCGTACTGCACGGTGACCTGGCTCTTGGAGTCCGGACCGAGCACCTTCTCCTTGCCGGAGTGACGGGCTTCGGAGATCAGGCGCAGGATCTTGTGGGCGTAGAAGATCGGCGCCGGCATCAGATCGGGCGTCTCGTTGGTGGCGTAACCGAACATGATGCCCTGGTCGCCCGCGCCCTCTTCCTTGACCTCGCCCGGCTGAAGCGCATCGACGCCCTGGGCGATGTCGGCCGACTGCGGATGCAGCAGGATCTCGATGTCGCAGGTCTTCCAGTGGAAGCCTTCCTGCTCGTAGCCGATGTCCTTGATCGCACCCCGGACGACGCCCTCGATCTGCTCGTTGGTCACCGACTTCGGACCGCGGGTCTCACCGGCGATCACCACCTTGTTGGTGGTCGCCAGGGTCTCGCAGGCGGCGCGGATCTGCCAGGGGTCGATGCCGGCCTTGGGCCCTTCGCGGTAGAACAGATCGACGATCTCGTCGGAGATCCGGTCGCACACCTTGTCCGGATGGCCCTCGGACACGGACTCGCTGGTGAAGAGATAGGACGCGCGCATCAGTAACCCCTTGTTCCGCCGCTAAACCGGCGGGCGTTTGCGATGTTTACCTGTGGATGGTGTCAATCACGCCGGCGCGAGATGACGTAGGATTCGTCGAGAAACCAGAGCCCATTGTACTTCCGCAGCACGTCCCTGGCGGCATCCAGAGTGCGGCCGTTTTGAGTCATTTCTGTCAACCGGTCGTCCTCAATCTGAGCGACATACACCGCCGCATTCCACGCTGCAAAGGCTGTCGAGGTTCCGATGGTGCCGGTTACCTCGTTGGGCAGCGCTTCCATATCATACCTGAAGATCGAGCGGTTATCCGCATATGCATTAAAATTTAAGTCGCGGCCCAACGAACCAAGTTCATACTTAACGGCGCGCAATAGCTCATGACGGCTCACAGCGAAAGGATTTTCTCCGGGCCAGATTGCCTGGATCATTTCCATGCCCGGATCCTGGCCATGGGAGTGGATTCCGATCAGCCGGCCTCCCGGCCGAAGCGCCCGCGCCAGAGGGGCGATGATCCGCTTGGCCCGGAAGTTGACCGAGGACAGGGCCCGGTAGGGCTGGGATGCGATGACGAGGTCGAAATTGGCCTCGGTCTGGCCCGGCCGCGGAATGGTCGAATCCAGCAGAAATCTGTGGTCCTCGCGATAGAGCACTAGGACGACCGGCCGTTCGTACAGCGGCATGGCGGTGCGTGGGCTGATCGCGGCGCGCCAGTTCTGCTCCAGGAACGGTCTCAGCTCCGCGATCTGCTGCTCGAACTCACCTGAAGAGGCGCCCCGCAGCGGGACCTCGTGCCAGACGGTCGCAGCCGCCGCCGCAGGCGATGACGGCGTGAGCCAGGGCGCCTCCGAGTAGAACATGTTGGTGAAGACGAAAACCGACGCCGGATGCTCGAAAATGCGGTCCGGCACCTTCTCCAGCGTCAGGCGCAGGTCCTCGAGGCTGAGCTCCTTGCCGGCGACGTAGAACGGCATGTGCGGGTAGCGCTGATGCGTCGCGCGCAGCACCCGCGCCAGCACCGTGCCGTCGCCGACGCCGGCGTCGAACACGCGCAAGGCCGGCGGGCGCGGATGGATGGAGGAAAGCTCCAGTGCGACCCTGTCGGCGACCACCCGCTTCTCGCTGCAGGTGTGGACGAACAGCAGGTACTTCTGGCGATTCTCGAAGAAACGGAAATTGCCGCGTGGATCGCGCTTTTCGGGCGGCACCTGAAGCCCGCGCGGCGGCGGCACGCCGCCGGCCATCGATGCCGCCATATAGGCCTGGATCCGGTCCAGCGTATCGATGGTGATGCGCTTGCCCTCGCGCAGGCGATGCACCAGCTTCCCATCGTTCACCGCGCGCCGGCCGAACGTCGATTCCGCCATGTCCGCCTTGCGGCAGAACTCGGTGATTTGGCTCAGAATTTCGTCGTTTTTCATGGGTGGGACGCGGTGGGCAGAAAAGTTGGGCTTCGCCTCCTAGCAAAATCTGCCCACTAAGGGAATAGAGGATCAAGGCGTCTCCCCACCGTTCGCGCCGCCGCTAGGCGTGAACCCCTGCACCCCGCCGGGCAACAAACAGGCGCTTCTCTCCGATGGGGCCATCGCCATGCGCCGCCTGCTCGTCGCGCTCAGCCTGCTCGCCGTAACCCTGTGGTCCGCGCCCGCTGTCGCGCAGGCGCGCAACCAGCTTGGGCCGCTCTGCACCACCGACACCACGCCGGCGGATCAGATGATCGACGCCTGCAACAAGATCGTCGCGCTGAAGGTGTTCAAGGGCCCGCAACTCGCGACGATCTATTTCTGGCGCGCGGTCGGCTGGAACAAGAAGGGCGACTACAGCAAGGTCATCGCCGACGTCACCGAGGCCATCCGGCTGCAGCCGAGCCAGGCGGCCTATAATCTCAGGGGCTCGGCCTATTACGACAAGGGCGACTACGATATCGCGATCGCCGATTTCGACGACGCGCTGAAACTCGGACCGCCCAGCGGCATCATCTTCCACAATCGCGGCAACGCCTGGCGCGGCAAGGGCAACTACGCCAGGGCGATCGCCGACTATGACGCCGTGATCAAGGCCGATCCGAAATCCGCGTTCTCATTCCAGAACCGCGGCATCTCGAAGGAGGCGCTCGGCGATTACGACGGCGCGCTCGCCGACATCAACCAGGCGATCCGCTTAGACCCCTCGCTGCCCCAGCCGCTGATCAACCGCACCGCGATCTGGCGCGCCAAGGGCGATCTCGATCGCGCCATCGCCGACGGCAGCGAGGCGATCCGGCTCGCCAGGGACAAGCCGCCGGCCAACATCATGACACCGCCGAACAGCGTGCTGATCTCCGGCTACACCCATCGCGCGCTGGCCTATGAAGCGAAGGGCGACTACGCAAGCGCGCGCGAGAACTACAAGGCGGCGCTCGCGATCGTGGCGTCGGACGCCGGCAGCAAGGCCAGCCAAGCCACCGCAAAGGTGCGGCTGTCGCTGGTGACGGATACGAGCGCCCCGATCCCCCGCGATGCGCCCTCGCCGGCGACGCAGCCGACACCGGCGCCCGTCCCGCAGCAAAAGACGGGCGCAGCGCAGATCCCCTCGCCCGCTCGCGGTGCACGCATGGCGCTCATCATCGGCAACGGCGCCTATGCGCATGTCAAGGCACTGCCCAATCCGGCCAGCGATGCACGCGCTGTCGCCAAGAGCCTGCGCGACATCGGCTTCACCGTGTCCGAGGGCGTCGATCTCGACCGCGCCGCGATGCAGAAGATGACGCGCGACTTCTTGCGGGAGGCCGCGCGGGCGCAGGTTGCGGTGGTCTATTATGCCGGCCATGGCGTCCAGGTCGACGGCCGCAACTACCTCATTCCCGTCGACGTCGAACTCAAGCCCGGCACTGATATGACCGAGGCGATGATCGACATGGACACGATCATGGCGGGCCTCGACGACCAGGTTCGCACCAACATCCTGATCTTCGATGCCTGCCGCAACAATCCCATGGCGCAGCAGGTCGCATCCGCCGGCAGCAGTCGCGGCATCGAGGGCGCTTCGGGTCTCGCTGCACCGACGAGCCTCGGCAGCGGCGCGACGTTAGGGGCCGGCACGCTGATCGCATTCGCGACCGCGCCGGGCCAGGTCGCGCTCGACGGCGAAGGCGCGAATTCGCCGTTCTCCGCCGCGCTGTCTCGCCATCTCGGCACCCCGGGGTTGGAGGTGCAGCAGATGCTGACGCGGGTGCGGGCGGAGGTGGTCTCGAGCACCAAGAACAAGCAGGTGCCGTGGTCGAACTCGTCGCTGCTGGGCGAGGTCTATCTGGCGGAGAAGTGAGGGTGGGCTTGCGCGCTGGTTTTGAACAACGCGCTGTTCGCCCAACACTCAGGTGTCATCGCCCGGCTTGCCCGGGCGATCCGGTATTCCAGAGACTGTCGTGGGATACGGAGAAGCCGCAGCGTACTGGATTCCCCGCTTTCGCGGAGAATGACAGCAGCCACTTGGTATCTCAGTTGCCCCACACTTCCTTCGCGATCTCGACCGCAAGGCTCAGCTTCGCCCACTGCTCTTCCTCGGAGAGAACGTTGCCCTCTTCCGTCGAGGCAAAGCCGCATTGCGGCGACAGCGCGAGCTGCTCCAGCGGGGCGAACTTGGCGGCTTCTTCCAGACGGCGCTTGATGTCGTCCTTCTTCTCGAGCTCGCCGAACTTGGAGGTGATGACGCCGACCACCACGACCTTGTTGCCCTTGGGCAGGAAACGCAGCGGCTCGAAGCCGCCGGCACGGTCGCTGTCATATTCGAGGAAGTAGCCGTCGTAATTGGTGCCGGCGAGCATGGTCTCCGCGACCGGCTCATAGCCGCCCGAAGAAATCCAGGTCGAACGGAAATTGCCGCGGCAGACATGCGTCGTCACCACCATGTCGGCGGGCTTCTCGGCCAGCGCGTAGTTGATGATGCGGGCATAGATCTGCTGGAGACCGTCCGGATTGTCGCCGCGCTCGCGCGCCTTCTGCAGTTCATCCTGCGAGCAAAGATAGGCCCACACGGTGTCGTCGAACTGGAGATAACGGCAGCCGGCGTCGTAGAATGCCTTGACGGCTTTCCGGTAGGTCTTGCCGAGGTCTTCATAGAAGGCCTCGAGATCGGGATAGATGTCCTTGGAAATCGACTTGCGGCCGCCGCGGAAGTGCAGCACCGCCGGCGAAGGGATCGTCATCTTGGCGGTGACGTGGGCCTGGTCGGCGACCTTCTTCAGGAAACGGAAGTGGTCGAGCATCGGGTGGTTGTCGGGGAAGTCGAGCTTGTCGATCACCCGTACCGCGTCGTGGCGGGTCTGCACGCCTGCGAACTGGATGCCGGCGTCAGGATGAAACAGCTCGCAGCCGGTGAGCTTGGCGAGGAAGTCGAAATGCCACCAGGAGCGGCGGAATTCGCCGTCGGTCGCGAGCTTGAGACCGATCGAGGCCTGCTTGTGCACGACCTTCTCGATCTCCATGTCCTCGATCTTGCGCAGATCGTCGGCCGAGATCTCGCCCTTCTCGAGACGGCTGCGGGCTTCCTTGATCTTGGCCGGACGCAGGAGGCTGCCGACCTCGTCGGCGCGGAAGGGGGCTTTGGTTCGCTGCATGTCTTACTCCCTGGACATTTTAGTTTAGTGAGCTGCCGCCCCGGCGACGCCGAGATGGCGTTCCAGGACCGAGGGGTCGGTTTTCAGCGCGGCGCTCGGAGCGTCGTGGACTATCGTCCCGCGCTCCAATATCACAACGCGGTCGGCCAGCCCCAGAATCTTTTGGGCGTTCTGTTCGACGATGATCGAGCAGATGCCGCCGGCCCGCGTGATGCTGCCGATCGCTTTCAAGAGCTCCTCGACGATGATGGGGGCAAGGCCCTCGGTCGGCTCGTCCAGCAGCAGCACTTTCGGGTTGAGGGTCAGCGCCCGGCCGATCGCCAGCATCTGCTGCTCGCCGCCGGAGAGCTGGTTGCCAAAATTGCTCCGTCGCTCCTTCAGCCGCGGGAACATCTCGTAGACCTTCTCGACCGTCCAGGGACCGGGCTGCGCCACCGCGGTCATGTTTTCTTCCACGGTGAGCGAGCGAAAGATGTTGCGCTCCTGCGGCACCCAGCCGATGCCGGCGCGCGCCCGTTGGTCGGGCCGGAGCGAGGTGACATCGGTGCCGGCGAGCGCCACGCTGCCTGAGAAGCGACGGGTGACGCCGACGATCGAATTGATCAGCGTGGTCTTGCCGGTGCCGTTGCGGCCCAGCAGCGCCAGCACCTGGCCCTCGGCGAGGCGCAGGGACATGTTGGGCAGCACCACCGCCTCGCCATAGCCGGCGCGCAACGCCTCGATCGCGAGCAGGTCAGACATTGACCGCCTCCTCGCCGAGATAGACGGCCTTGACCTGCGGATCGCGCGCCACCTGCTCGGGCGGCCCCTCGGTGAGCAGCGCGCCCGAAACCAGCACGGAGATGCGGTCGGCGAAGGAGAACACGAGGTCCATGTCGTGCTCGATCAAGAGCACGGTGACGTCGCGCGGCAGGCTGCCGACGACCGCGAGGATGTCGTGGCGCTCGCTCTCGGGCACGCCGGCGGCGGGCTCATCGAGCAGCAGCACGCGCGGCTTGGCGGCGATCGCGACCGCGATCTCGAGCAGGCGCTGCTTGCCGTAGGGCAGTGTCACGGTCTGTTCGTTCATGACGTCGAGCAGATGGAAGCGCGCGAGCAGATCGGCGATCTCGCCGTTGACGTCGCTGCGCGTCCCCATCCGCCGCCACCAGTCGCCGCCATGGCCGAGCCGCTCGGAAACGGCAAGGCCGATGGTCTCGAGCGGCGTCAGGTCAGGATAGAGCTGGTTGATCTGGAAGGTGCGCGACAGGCCGCGCAGCACACGCTTGTGCACGGGAAGATCGGTGATGTCCTGGCCTTCGAGCAGGATACGGCCCGAATTCGGCTTGAGCACGCCGGTGAGCTGGTTGATGACCGTGGTCTTGCCGGCGCCGTTCGGGCCGATCAGCGCGTGGCGGGCGCCCTGCTCGATCTTCAGGGACAGATCGCGGGTGACGCGCAGGCCGCCGAACTGCTTTTCGAGATTTTGGGTTTCGAGCACGATGGTCATGCGTCGCTCTCCGGCACGGCGACGACGGCCTTGCGTCCCGCAATCTGCCTGATGACCAGATTGGGCACGTACAGCACCCAGCGGTGCAGGCGCTGACGGCCGACCAGCACGATCACGACCAGCACGAGGCCGATCCAGAACTGCCAGTATTGCGGGGTGATGGTGGAGAACACTTCCTGGAGCATGCGGAAGATCACCGCGCCAACCAGTCCGCCGTAGAGGTAACCGGTGCCACCGATGACGAGCACGAGCATCAGGTCGGCGGAGCGCTCGAAGGCAAACACATCGAGCGAGGCGATCGCCGTGGTCTGGGTGAACAGCGCGCCCGCGACGCCAGCATAGAACGCCGCGAGCGTGTAGATCGCGATCAGGCGGCGGTTGACGGGGATGCCGATCGCGGCGGCGCGCAGCGGATTGTTCTTGATCGCGCGCAGCGACAGGCCGAACGGCGAATGCACCACGCGGCGGGCGAACAGGAAGAGCAGGAACAGGACAGCCAGTGAATAGAAGAAGCCGGCCTTGCCGAACATATCGAAGGGAATCTGGCCGAAGATCGACTGCATCTCGATGCCCTGCAGGCCGTCGGTACCGCCGGTGACATTGGAGAAGCGCTCGGCGAGCGCTTCCAGCAGCAGCGCGATGCCGAGCGTCACCATCAGGCGCGTCAGATCGACGCCGCGGATCACCAGGAAACTGGTGGCAAAGCCGAGCACCATCGCGGCAAGGCCAGCGACGATCAGCGCCAGCACGGGCTCGTTCACGATACCTTGAAGCGCGAGAAGCCCCGCGGCATAGGCGCCGACGCCGAAGAAGGCGGCATGCCCGAGCGAGACGATGCCGGCATAACCGAGAATGAGATCGAGCGACATCGCAAACAGCGCCAGCCGCAGGATGTCGGTCATGATCAGATAGCGCGTGGGAAATGCAAAGCCGCAGGCCAGCACGATCAGCCAGAAGGCGACTTCGCCGTAGTGCCATCGCGCGTGGCGCTGGGCGTGATGACCGACGTCGGAGGAAGCGCTCATCGGCGAACTCAACGCGCGGCCGTGCGGCCGAACAGGCCGTTCGGACGCCAGATCAGGATCACGATCATCATGGTGTAGATCACGAAGGGGCCCATCTTCGGCACGTAATATTTGCCGGCGACGTCGCCGATACCGAGCAGGAGCGAGGCGAGGAACGGGCCGGTGATCGAGGACGAGCCGCCGACGGTGACCACGATCAGGAAGTAGATCATGAACTTCAGCGGGAAGTACGGATCGAGGCCGAGGATCTCGGCGCTGAGCGCGCCGCCGAGGCCGGCGAGCCCGCATCCAAATGCGAAAGTGAAGGCGAACACCTGCGGCACGTTGATGCCGAGGCCGCTGGCGGCGCGGGGATCGTCGACGGCGGCGCGCAAGCGGCTGCCGAAACGGGTCTTCGCCAGCACCATCTGAAGCGCGATGGTGAGCAGGCCGCAGATCACGATGATCATCAGCCGGTAACGGCCGATGCCGACGCCGAACAGGTCGAACTGCCCCTGAAGCGCCGCCGGCAGGTTGATGAAGACCCGTGATGACCCCTGGATATAGTCGACGGCGGCGACCGACATGAAGGTCAGGCCGATGGTGAACAGCACCTGATCGAGATGGCTGCGTGCATAGAGGTGGCGGTACAGCGTCCGTTCGAGCGCGATGCCGATCGCGGCGGAGGAGACGAAAGCGAGCGGCAGCGCTGCGAAGAACGGCCAGCCCATCCGGTTGACCAGCACCATGCAGACATAGCCGCCGGCCATGGCGAAGGCGCCATGGGCGAGATTGACGAAGTTCATCAATCCGAGCGTGACCGCAAGCCCGCAGGCGAGCACGAACAGCAGCATGCCGTAGGCAACGCCATCGAACAGGTTGGTGAGGATAGAGGTCATCGCGCGTCGATAATCATCTCAAGTGTAACCGAGGGCTATGCTGCGCTCCCTCTCCCGCTTGCGGGGGAGGGCTGGGGTGGGGGTGCCTCCGCAATGAACGCCCCCAATTTGGAGAGAGCCCCCACCCGGCGCTTCGCGCCGACCTCCCCCGCAAGCGGGAGAGGTGAGCAGAGCGTGCGGCGAGAGCCCGGGATGACGCGCTTGCGCGCGTCACTTCTTGGTCTTGCCGAGATCCTTGACGGCTTCGAAGGTCGCGAACTCGACGTTGTAGAGCTCGCCGTCGACCTTCTCGACCTTGCGGATGTAGATGTTCTGCACGATGTCGCGGGTCTCGGGGTCGATCGAGATCGGGCCGCGCGGGCTCTCCCACTTCTGGCCCTTCATGGCCTCGATCAGCTTGGTGCCGTCGGTGTCGCCATTCGTCTTCTTGAGCGCCTCGTAAATCAGGTGGATGCCGTCATACCCGCTCACCGCCATGAAGCCCGGACGATTGCCGAACGCCTTCTTGTAGGCTGCGACGAAATCCTTGTTCATCTGCGAGGGGTGCGCCGCGGAGTAGAGATGCGCGGTGACCGTGCCGAGCACGGCGTCGCCCATGTTGTTGAGCAGGTCGTCGTCGGTGACATCGCCCGGCCCGATCACCTTGATGCCGGCCTTGTCGAGGCCACGCTCGGCATATTGCTTCATGAAGTTGCCGCCCTGGCCAGCCGGCACGAACACGAAGATCGCGTCCGGCTTGGCATCCTTCATGCGCTGCAGGAACGGCGCGAAGTCGGGATTGGCGAGCGGCGTTTTGACTTCTTCGACCACCTCGCCCCCGCCGGCGGTGAAATTCTGCTTGAAGAAGTTGAGCGCGTCATTGCCCGGCGCGTAGTCGGAGGTGAGCGTCGCCACCTTCTTGATGCCGTTCTTCACGGCCCAGTCGCCGATGATGGTCGAGGACTGCGCCAGCGTGAAGCTGGTGCGCACGATATAGGGCGAGCGCTCGGTGATGATGGAGGTGCCGGCCGCCATCACGACTTCCGGGATCTTGGCTTGCGTCGCCAGCGGCGCGGCCGCCAGCGCGGCCGGCGTCACGCCGAAGCCGGCGATGAAGTTGACCTTGTCGTTGACGATCAGCTCCTGCGCGGCGGTCTTGGTCTTGTCCGGGATCGCGGCGTCGTCCTTGAGGATGATCTCGATCTTCTTGCCGGCGACGGTGTCGCCCTTCTGCTGCATGTAGAGCTTGATCGCGTTCTCGATCTGCTTGCCGGTCGAAGCCTGGCCGCCGGTCATCGGCAGGATCAGGCCGACCTTGACGCTGTCCTCGGCCTTGGCAGACGCAAGGCCTGCAACGCCCGCGATGGCGGCTGCTGCTACGGTGCGTGAAAAAATTCTGCGTTCGAACATCAGATGTCCCTCCCCTTCATTCCTGACCTGTTGTGCGCCAGACCGAGTACCCGGTCCTTGCCGCGCTCTAACCTACGGACAAGCCATGCCGCGCGGCCACATGGCGTCCTCTGCAACCCCGTTGTCAATCGGACGTTGGGCGACCATTCGGCGCAAGCCGCGCGATCGGATCGACGGCGGAGGAGATATTTGTACGATTGTACAAATAAAATGGCCCTGTCAACAAGAAAGCCTTTCGCTGTGCGAGCCGAGTCCCTCCGGGTTGATACTGCACGGTAAGAGCGCCCGGCGGGGACGTGGCTGGAGAAATCCGCCGCCACTTTGCAGAATTCGAACATAAGCCGGACGACGAGATCGAAATTCCCAACTTCGATTGCCCCTGCCGAAAATACGGACTGTATACCGTACCACCTAGAGATACCCAATCAACGCCTAAAATCGCGTATTATTCTACCATTCTGTATACAAAGAAATCCGTCGCCGAATAGGCCAATTTTACTTGTTGAGGACTAGAGTGCGCCGCTGGCGCCCATCGGGCGCCGGTCATCCGCGCCGGTCCAGCTCGACCCAGAAGATGCTCATGCGTATCCGTTTGCCTTCAATCGCTGCCGTCGTTGCCTTGCTGGCTTCCAACCTTGCCGGCTGCGGCACCGTCAACGAAAGACTCTCCGCCGGCATGGGCGACTCCATCCCGCAATGGGCCGGCGGGCTGCCGGCCGATGCCCCGCCGCGAGCGGGCACGCCGCAATACGACGCCTACATGAAGGAGCGCGAACGCAAGCGGCTGCTGCCGGCGGCGGATCGCGAGAAGGAAGAGCAGGCGCAGAAGGGCACGACCGGGACCGCGCCGGCTGGCGCGGTGCGCTAAGGGAGCGAATGGCGAATAGGGAGTGCCGAATATAGCCACCCCTTCTATTCGCTACTCGCCACTCCCTATTCGCTAATCCACAAACACCACGGTCTTGCGGCCGTTGAGAATGACGCGGTCGTCGAGGTGGTAGCGGATCGCGCGGGCCAGCACGCGACGCTCGATGTCGCGGCCCTTGCGGACGAGATCCTCAGGCATGTCGCGATGGCTGATGCGCTCGACGTCCTGGTCGATGATCGGACCTTCGTCGAGATCGCGCGTGACGTAATGCGCGGTGGCGCCGATCAGCTTGACGCCGCGCTCATGGGCCTGGTGATAGGGCTTTGCGCCCTTGAAGCCCGGCAGGAACGAGTGATGGATGTTGATGCAGCGCCCCGAAAGCTGCGCCGACAGATCGTCCGACAGGATCTGCATGTAGCGGGCGAGCACGACCAGATCGGTCCTGGTCTTGGCGACGAGGTCGAGGATCTGTGCCTCCTGCTCGCGCTTGGTCTCCTTGGTCACAGGCAGATGGTGGAACGGAATGCCGCCGAAATCGAGCCCGCCATAGACTTCGCGCGGATGGTTGGAGACGATGGCGGCAAGCGTCATCGGCAGTTCGCCGGTGCGCCAGCGATAGAGGATGTCGACCAGGCAGTGGTCCGACTTCGACACCAGCAGCATCACCTTGCGATGTGCAGCCCGGTCGCGCATCTGCCAGTCCATGCCGAAACGCTCGGCGATCGCGGCAAAGCCGGTCTGCAGTGCCGACAGTTCCACGGCTAGATCGGCCGCGGTGAACACCACGCGCATGAAGAACTTCTTGGTCTCGATGTCGTCGAACTGCTGAGCATCGAGAATGTTCTGTCCGTTGTGGGCGAGAAACGTCGACACCGCCGAGACGATGCCGGGACGATCCGGACAGGACAGGGTCAGGACATATTGATGATCGGGCATGTTGATGAACAGGCTTGGCTCTTGATGAAGGTTTGGGCAAATGAGGCGGAACGGCCCACGATTTGCGCCCTGCTCTATCACCGACGTCCCCTTGCGCCAATCCCAAGACTTGCTTCGACCTGAAGCGCGGAGTCAGGATGAACGGACGATTGCTTTGACTGACCGGAGTACGCCCATGGCCGAGCGCTTGAACGGCTACCGCATCCTGATCCTGGAAACGCGCGAGGAGGCGCAGTTCTCGAAGCTTCTGGCCGAGCAAGGCGCCGATGTCGTGCAATGCCCGATGTTTACCATCCAGGATGCACCGGACCCTGCCCCGATCGAGGCCTGGATCCGCCGCGCCATCGACAGGCCCCTTGACGACCTTGTGCTGATGACCGGCGAAGGCCTTCGGCGGATCATGAAGCTCGCGCGGGCGCGTGGGCTCGACGGCGCGTTTGTCGCGGCCCTCGCCGGATCGCGAAAATTCACGCGCGGGCCGAAGCCCGGCAAGGCGCTGCGTGAGATCGGCCTCGAGGCGCAGCAGACCACGGAGAAGCCGACCACGGAGGGCGTGATCGAGATGTTGGGCAAGCTCGACCTGAAGGGCCGGCGCCTTGGCCTTCAGCTCTATCCCGACAAGGACCATGGCGCGCTGATCGGCGCCCTTGCCGCGCAAGGCGCCGAAATCGACGCCGTGTTGCCCTATGCCTACGATTCCAAGGCGGCGGATGCCAACATCGTCACCGCCATCGACGACATGGCCGCGGGGCGGATCGATTCGGTCGCGCTCACCAATCTCGGCCAGGTCCGCCGCCTGATCGAGGCCGCGAAGGCGCATGGCAGCGAGGCGAAGCTGCGTGCCGGCTTCGACCGGACGCTGATTGCGTCGGTGGGCCCGGCGGTTTCGGGTGAGCTTGCTGCGCATGGACTGCGGACGGACGTCTCGCCGGCCGATGAAGCCTATTTCATGCGGCCGCTGATCTCGGCGATGGCAGCCGCGCTGGCAAAGAAGCTGCCCCGGCAAGGGACGTAAGGGTCCACCCCGGGCACGACACGATGCACGCCGGCATTTCCCTCAGCGCGCGAAGAGGAGCTTCAAACACTGCGATCGCATGCCCGGAAGCGATAGATCGTCACCACTCCCGATGAGCGTTTCGAATTTGGAGATCACGCGGGGGCTCCAGGATCGGGCCCGCTCGATCTCGGCCATCTTGCTTTCGAGGAGCCTTTCCTGAATGTCGGTCATTGTGCGCTCGGACTAATGTGCGCTCGGATTAATCGTTCGTCACGCGCAGGCGTGGTCGCGGAAACGGCGGCACCACCTCGAGCGCACCGAGTCGTGCCCTCTGCGGTCAAGGGCACCACGCCCGCGCGACGATGTCTAGCTCGCCACCTGCGAGGCTGCCGACATCAACTCACCCGGGCTCGGCATCCCGAACATGCGCTGGCCGCCTTCCGGAACTTCTGTAAAGCTCCAGCGCACGACCCCTTCCCGATCGAGCAGGAACTGGCCGAATAGCTGGCCCTGGCCGGTTGCAGCCATGCGCTGATCGGCCTCCATCATCTCGTAGCCATCCTTGTTGTTGAGCTGCTCGGCGGCCGCCAAACGATTCATCGGCCCGGACAATTCTCCGGGAATGTCCACTTGCATGCTCATGACGACATCCATGCCCACCTTGCGCGGCCACTCGGTTTCCTTCTCGGTGAATTCGAGATTGGGCAGGCCGAACGCGCGGTGCGAGACCCGCTCGGGATCGGACGCGGCAAGCAGATTGGGCAACGGGTGATAACGGAAGTAGAGCCGAGCGCGCTCGATCGGCGTATTGACCACCGTCAGACTTTCGACGCCCTTGTCGCGCAGGGCCGCGTCAAGCTGCGCCTGGGCCGCGATATGGCGGCGGCAGAACGGGCAGTGCAGGCCTCGAAACAGGCCGACCAATATCGGACTTTGCCCGCGAAAATCATCAAGCGCGATCTTCCCTTCGCGGGTGATGGCATCCAGCACGATGTTCGGTGCGCGATCACCCGGTTGCAGCGGTCCATCGACATGACGTTCTGACATGGTTGAACTCCTTCACATGACCTAGTCAAGAAATGGCAGTACAATCAGTCCGGCGGGATCAAGCCCGTACCTGGTGCAGACGTCATCGGCCAGCGCGAAATACCGCTCGGCCTCGGGCATGTCGCCGCGATCAAGGTTCAGCGTCGCCAGACCATCATAGCATGGAAAAAGCTGCTGCGGCTCGCCGGTTTCGCTGGCGACCTTGATCGCCTCATTGTAGCAGCGGGCGGCCTGATCGGGCCGGAAATGGCATTGATGGATTTGCCCGAGCACGATCAGGGGCACGGGGAGGTGCTCGCGCTGGTCGAGCGCACGGTCGATCTCGATTGCCTTTTCGGCAGCCGGCACGCCTTCGTCGGTGCATTTGTCCGTAAAGGTGCAACAGGCAACGGCAAAATTGGCGAGAAGACGCGCCTGGAACCCGAGATCGCCAATACGATGGGCGACGTCCAGTCCGCGCCGACAGACCTCCATGGCTTGCGCCGGGTCGACAATCGTGTAGAGCACGCTGAGATTGGTGTAACCGCGGCAGGCCACATTGAGAAGGCCGGCGGCCTCGGCTGCCGCGACACTTTGCTCCACTTCGCGCACCGCATCCTGGTGTCGTCCAAGCCGCGCCAGTGCAACCGCCTTGGTATTGAGAGCCTCGGCAATGGCGCGCGCCGCCTCGAGTCCGGCCTGCTCATCCGCGTCCGCTGGAACGGATCGGGCGTAGCCAAGCGCCTCGTCCGCCCATGTCGCGGCCGCCACGTGATCGCCCATGCGAAACGCGAGACGGCCGCGCTCCTGCAAGAGGTGCGCCCACTCGATCCGTGCATCGGTTCCTCCAAGCAGGTCAGCCGCCTCGGCGTAATGCCTCTCTGCCTTGATCCGTTTGCCGGCGTCCCACAACAACCTGCCAAGCTTGCGAAGGATTCGCGCTTCGCCAATGCGGTCCTCTGCGGCGCGGTGCCCCTCCAGCGCGCTCTGGTAGTGCTCCTCGGCCGTGTTGCGGCGGCCCGCCGCGGCGCAGAGGTCCGCGATCCGCTCGGACAGAACCAGGCGCTCCGGCTCGCACTCCCCGCCGGTCAACAACATGGCGAGGGCCTGCTGGTAGAGACGGATGGCATCGTCATTGGCATAGGTCGCGCGTGCGCGATCGCCGGCCGCGCGCAGATAGCGCGCGCCTTTCGACTTGTGCGCGCTCAGGCTGAAATGACGACCGAGCAGGATGAGGTCCTCGAGCCGTTCGGGTTCGCTGCCATAGAGCCGCTCCAGCGCGGCACCAATCCGTCCGTGGAGCTCGATCCGCCGCTGCAAGAGCAGGTTTTGATAGATCACATCCTGCAGCATGGTCTGCGTGAAACGGTAGGATCGCAGCGAGATCGAATTTGCGCCCGCAACCTCCTCGACAATCTCGGCGTCGCACAGAAGTTCGAGCCCCACTTCGACCTTCGCCGGCCCGGTTGCCGTCGCACCGAGCAGAGCCGCGTCGAAGCGCGGGCCGATCACCGCGGCCTCCTGAGCCAGCCGGCGCACCTCATGCGGCAGCCGGTCCAGCCGCGCCAGCAACAGCGCCTGGATGCTTGCCGGGATGTCGGCGGCGGCCTCATCCGACTTTATCCGCCACTTCGAGCCGTCACGCTCCAAGGTGCCGGCCTCGATGAGACCGCGGATGATTTCCTCAAGGAAAAGCGGATTGCCGCTCGCGCGCTCCAGGATTCGACTGAACAGATTTCCCGGCGGCTCACGCCAACCGTGACTGAAATAGGCCGCGAGCAAGTTTTGTCCGTCGGCGTCACCGAGCGGAAGCAATCGAATGGTCGTGTGGCTGATCCGGCCCGAACCGAACTGATCCAGCTCCAGCATTGGCCGATGCGTAAACAACAGCATCAACCGCGTGCGCTCCAGCCGGTCCATCAGGAACCGCAGCGCCTCGAGGGAGACGGCATCGGCCCAGTGCAGATCCTCGACGATGATCAGAAGCGGTGACAAGGCCAGGCGCCGTTCGAAGACGGTCCGGATCGCAAAGAATATCTGCCGCCGGAGCTGTTCGGGCTCGACGTGCTGCAATGCGGCGTCCGGGCCGCCGAGGCCAAGAACATGGACATAGAGCGGCATCAGCCGCTCTGCCTCTTCGGCCGCAAGGCCAAGCTCCGACAGCGCCTCAGCCAGCCTGGCTTCAGCGGCCGCGGCGCTGGCCTTCTGCGCGATGCCATAGGCGCTGCGCAGCACCGCGGCGAGCGTGCCGTAGGATTGTTCGCCGAGTGGCGAGCAGGCGGCCTGCCGGATCGCCACACCCGCGAAGCGCTCCTCATCGCAGATGCGGGCGACGAATTCGTTCACCAGGCGCGTTTTGCCGATGCCCGCTTCGCCGACCAGCCGCACCAGCTGCGCCGCACCGCCGCACGCGCGATCGAGGCTGCCGATCATGCGGGCAAGCTCGACGTCGCGACCGATCAGCGGCGCACTGAGGCCCAGCGTGTCGAGGCCTCGCGCCGCACGCGGCGTGTCGAGCGGTCCCTTGAGGCGATGGACCAGGACACTGCCCATCTTGCCCTTGAGCGAGACCTCTCCGAGCGATTCATACGAGAACGCATGCCGGGTCAGGCGGTAGGTCAACGGCCCGACCAGCACTTCGTCCGGCGGCGCCATCGACTGCAATCGCTGCGCGGTGTTCACCGTGTCGCCGGTTACCGAATAGGACTTGGCAACGCCCACACCCAGTCCGCCCGCAACCACGTGCCCAGTGTTGATGCCAATGTGGAGCAGCAGCGGTGCGCCGGCGTAGACCTTCGCACGCTCGCTGAGCTGCTCTGTCCGCTTGATCATGTCGAGTGCAGCGCGGACCGCCCGCTCCGGATCGTCCTCGTGCGCTGCTGGAGCGCCGAACAGCGCCAGCAGCGCATCACCGATGAATTTGTCCACGAAGCCGCCAAAGCCTTGCACCGCTTCCGTCAGTTCCTCGAACAATTCGTTCTGAAGCGTCTGCATGACCTCGGGGTCGAGGCGCTCGCTCATCGCGGTGAAGCCGCTGAGATCGGCAAACAGCACGGTAATGGTGCGGCGGTTGGCTTCGCTGTCCAACCTGTCCGGCTGCGGTCGAAATGCCTGGTGAGGGTCGACCGCCGGCGCCAGCGGCGGTGACGACGCTCTGACCGGCGCTGTCGACCGGCCCGGCTGCGCCTGTCTCCCGGCTTCGGGGGCCTCACTGACGAGGGCGCCGCATTTTGGGCAATAGGTGAAATCCGGTGCGCATGCATAGCCGCAGCCGGGGCACGCGTTCGGCTGCTTCGTGCCGCACTTCGGGCAGAAAGCAAAGCCGCTCTGAACCTCGGAACCGCAGCAAGAGCAGTTCATGGGTCAAGACCCCGCGGAAGCCGCGATGACGCGGTCTACTGGGCCTGTCCGATGGGCCCAGTGACCTGGCAAGCATGGGCTCGTCGTCAGGGAAGAGCAAGCGGTGGTTGGTTAACGGCCGCGAGCGCGGCTTCACTCATCCCCGCAACCAGCCGGTTCAGCGCGCCAGCGCGCCGATCGGCTACATGGCGCCGGTCCCCACCAGCACGAAGGGCGCCCATATTGCGGGCTGCGCGGTCTCGCCGCCCTTGCTGATCAGTGCCGAGATCGAGCGACGCAGCGCCTCGGCGCGGCCGATATCGGGATGCGTCTTCATGGCATCGATCGTGCCGGTGGTGATGGCAACCGCGGCGTCGGAGTTCACCGCCCAGTGCGACACCAGCAGCGCGCGCGTGCCGGCATAGAAGAACGCCCGCGCAAGACCGGAGAAGGCCTCCGAATTGGTGGCCTGCCCTCCGGCGGTGTTGCAGGCCGACAGGATCACCCAATCGGCATCGAGCTTGAGGCCGGAAATCTCCGACGACGAGAGATAGCCGTCATCGGTGGACGTCGGCGCCGCTGGCGGGCTGAGGATCAATCCGGGCTCGATCGAGCCGCGCACCTGCCCCGCAAGCGCGCCATGCGTCGCAAAATGCAGGATGCGATATTTCGCGAGATCGCCACTCTGGCCGAGCGCCTTCATCTTCGTCTCGGAGGCGTCGCCAGCGAGGATGACGTCGCCTTTGACGGGCGCAAAGGTGCTGGCCACCGCGCACAGTTCGAGCGCAGTTTCCGGCAGCGGCATCTGCCGCCTGAGCTGCACGATGTCCGCGGTGCCGCCCGACAACGCGTCGACGGCACGCAAGCTTCGTTGTGCAACCTGGGTCGCCTGCGTCGGGAGGACGGCGCAGGTCTGGATCTGGCGCGCCAGCTTGGCACGCGCCACCGCGACATCGCTGCGGCCATCGCCGTCGAGCATGGGGTTGCCGACGCCGAGAAACGGTTTCGACGCCGCGCTCTTGCGTGCGACCTGCCGCAATGCCTTGAGGCTGGAGACGGAGGGCAAGACGGTGGTGGCAGATCGCCTGACCAGCCAGGGTGCCTTCGCGAGGTCCTGGCCGGCAGCCGGCTTCTCGGTCAGCAAGACCTGAAAGGGCAGAGTCGCGAGCGGGCCTGACGGCACCAGGATCAGCTCCTTGCCATCGATGTCGCGCGCGACAGGCCCGAGCAGCGCCTGGTAGAGCGCAAAGGCGCGCTCCTGGTCGAACGGCAATGGCTCATCTGCCCCAAGCGGAGTCTTGCGGCCGAGCTTCTGCGGACACGTGGATGCCTTGTCCAGCCATGCGTCCATATCCAGACCGCAACGCAGGGCGCCGACGGCCTCAGTGAGTTGCTTCTCGCCGAGCTCCACCGAATGCCAGCGTACGTCCGAGCGCGTCACCGTCCAGACGAAGGTGGCGCGCGACGTCGTCGTGAACAGCAACATCGCCTCGTTGGGGCGAAGCTGCTTCTGGGCCTCCTCGATCGCAATCGGCGCCTTGGTGACGAGCGCCGCATAGTCCGGAAACTGCGCAGCGATCGTGCGATCCAATTCCCGGATTTGACCTGAGATGGCCGAGGCTCGGGCACGAAGCGCCTGCTCCGCCGCCGGGTTGCGCGCAGCATCCGCCTGCGAGATCGCCGCCACGAGCATCTTGTCGGTCGCGACCGCCTGCGCGTCGAGATCCTGTCGTTCTCGGACGCGTGCGGCGAGATCCCCGCTGCCATCGGCGATGCGGGCCGACATGCCGGCAATCGCCCGCGCGGCCTGCTCGTCACCGATCCATTGCGCCGCCTCGAACGCCTGCGATCGCAAGGCGGCGGCCTGCCCCGAATTGGCGCTCGCGAGGTTATAGGCGGCTACGATCAGTCCGGGATAGGGATTGGTCTCTTCATGGACCTTTACATCGCCCCGGCTCTCCTGATCGGCGGCGCGGCGGCCGTTCTGGATCGCCACCGCGCGCGCGAACGCGTCGCGAGCCTGCTGCCAATCCTTCAAATCGATATGATGCGCGCCGAGATTGGCGAAGCTATTGGCAACGTCGGGATGCTGCTCGCCGAGAGCGCGCAGACGAATATCCAGCGCGCGCTTCAGCTGCGGCTCGGCCTCATGCGGCCGGCCGGTACTGTCCAGAATGACGGCCAGATTGTTGAGACTGTTGGCGACCAGCGGGTGAGAATTCCCCAGCGCGGCCTCGCGTATCGCAAGCGACCGGCGCGCGAACGGTTCGGCCTCGGTGAAACGATCGGCCTCGCTCATCAGCGTCACCAGATTGTCGAGAGCGATCGCGACATCCAGATGCGCCGGACCGAGCGCCTTCTCGCGGATAGCCAGCGACTTGCGGAACAGCTGCTCGGCCTCCTGCTTGCGATCGAGATGAGCCCAGGCCTCTGCAAGGTTGTTCAACGCCGTCGCCACGTTCGGATGGCCTATGCCAACAGCCTTCTCCTGAATGGCGAGCGCGCGGGTCAGCAGCCCCTCAGCCTCGGCGTCCCGGCCCTCGCGCGAGAACACCAGAGCCAGATTGTTGAGGCTCGCCGCGACATCGGGATGATCGGGTCCGAGCGCCTTCTCCCTGATGGCCAAAGTCCGCCGGGCCAATTGCTCGGCCTCCGGAAGCCGTCCCTGCGCACGGCGGAGCTCGCCGAGATTGTTGAGGGTCGCCGTCAGATAGATGCTGTCCGGACCATGCTGCTTCTCCTGAAGCACAAGCGCTTCGGCAAAACTCGCCTCGGCCTGCTGCAACCGGCCTTGCGCGCGATTGACCTCCGCGATGTTGTTCAGGGTCACCGGGATCATGATGTCAGCCTGACCCGGCGACTTCCGGAACACCACGAGCGCGCGGTTGAACAGGTCGAGCGCCTCGGTCTCCTTCATCTGGCGGTGACGGAGATTGCCGAGCTGCATCCGCGCCAGCGCCGTCGTGAGATGGTCGGGGCCCAGCACGCTCTCGTCGATGGCAATGGCGCGCGACATGTCGCGTTCGGCATCGCCGAGCCGATTTTGGCTGAGCTCGATCTGACCCAGCGTGGCGAGCACCGCTGCGACATCGGGATGATTGGGACCAAGGCTCTTCTCGCGAATGACGAGGGCCCGCCTCAACACGCTTTCGGCCTCAGCGGTCTCGCCTTTCGTCTGGAGCGCCTGACCCAGCACAACCAGCGTGGTCGCGGTCAGGGGCGATTGTCGCCCCGTGCTCTTCTCGGCCTCAATGACGAGCTTCCTGGCAAAGCCGACCGCCTCGCCATAACGGCCCTCCTTCGCCAGCGCCGTAATGCGCTGCATCAGCGCCAACATGTCCTGCGATCCCGCCTGACCCGGCGAGACCATGACGCTTACGAGAAGTACAAAACAAAAAGACTGCGCGGCAAACCTCGGCCACCTTACCCACATGCTGCGATCGCTCCGATCCCCCGCGCCCGCGACCTGTTGGGCCACGGCAAGATGAAGACACTATGACCGCCTCATGCGTCCATGGACGAACCGATCGCAGGAACCAGGGGAAGACATTCGCGCGGACCGGTCACGGACCTGCTGCGGCCGTGCTGATGCAGCCACGCATGGCGGCATGCGGCGGGTCCGATTGACACGCGCGTCGCCAACGCTACGTTGCTGAACGGAAAGAAGAAACAACAAGGCAAGGGAATCGCCGTGACACGCGTCATCGCGTTTTGAGCGCAGCCGCGCGGCCGTCGGCGCTCGCACCATTCCGCATCCGCAACTATCGCTTCCAGTGGCCGTCCGACCTGCTCACCTCCTGGGCGTTCGAGGTCGAGACGCTAGTGCTGGGCTGGTACATCCTGGTCGAGACCGGCTCGGTGCTGCTGCTCACCGTGCTTGCCTCGCTCCAGTTCGTCGGGACATTGGTCGCGCCGGTGTTCGGCATGATCGGCGACCGCATGGGCCATCGCGATCTGCTGGTCGTGATGCGTCTTGCCTATACGGTGCTCTCGTCGACCATCATGGTTCTGGCGCTGACCGGTCGTCTGTCGCCGCTGAGCGTCATGATCATCGTCGCGGTCATGGGCCTGATTCGCCCCTCGGATCTCGGCGTCCGGGGCGCGCTGCTCGCCGAGATCATGCCGGCCGAGCAGCTGGTGGGTGCCATCAGCGTTGCGCGCACGACCCAGGACAGCGCCCGCATCGCCGGCGCGCTGACGGGCGCGGGGCTGTTCGCCGTCCTCGGCATTGGCCTCGTTTACGTGGCGATCGCCTGTCTCTACTTCGCGGCCGCGCTTCTCATGCTGTGCCTGACCCGGCCCAAGAGGACCGTCGTCACGAGCGATCTTCCGGCCAACAGCCATGCGGTGTCGCGGCTGCTGGGAGATCTCAAAGAAGGGATCGTCTACGCCTGGAGTGGCCCGGGAATGCGTGCGGCGCTGTGCGTCGCCTTCCTGGCCAATCTCACCGCATTTCCCTTCACTGGCGGATTGCTACCCTACATCGCCCGGGAGATCTTTCATACCGACCAGACCGGCCTCGGTTACCTCTCGGCGAGCTTTGCGGTCGGCTCGCTGATCGGCTCCATCACGCTGAGCCTCGTCAGCGGAGTGCGCATTGCCCGGCTTCTGATCGGCGCGACACTGGCCTGGTACGCCATGCTGCTGGTGTTCGTCGAGATCAGGACCATGCCGGTGGCGATGGCCTGCCTCGTGCTCGCCGGCATCGCCCAGAGCATGTCGATGATCTCGGCAGCCGTCATCCTGATGCGAACGGCCAGTGCGCACCTTCGTGGCCGCGTGATGGGCGTGCGCATGATGGTGATCTACGGCCTGCCGATCGGATTGCTCGCGGCCGGCAGCCTGATCGACATCATCGGCTATTCCGCGACGGGTTCGCTCTATGCCGCCGCCGGCTTGATCGCGATGCTGGCGATCGCGATCCGCTGGCGCGCCGACCTCTGGCCGGTCCATGCACCCGCCAATGCGCGGTGACCGCGCCTAATCCCCATACCCGCGCAGCCGCTCGATATCGAGGATGGTGACGCCGCCATATTCGAGCCGGAGCAGTCCCTCCTTCTCCAGCCGGTTCAGCGCGCGGTTGGCGTTCTGGCGGGACATGCCCGAGAGTGCGCCGATCTCCTCCTGGGTGATCTCCAGATGCGCGGTCGATTCCGGATAGAGGATCGGGTTGAACAGCGAGGCGATGCTGCGGGCGAGGCGCGCGGTGGCATCCAGGGTGCGGTTGACCTCGAGCATGCCGATGAACTGGCCGAGCCGTTCGTTGAGCTGACGCACCAGAAAGCGGTTGAAGCCGACGCTGTTCTCGAACAGCCACATGAAGGCGCTGCGTTCCATCAGCGCGACGCGGCTGTCGCGTAGCGCGACCACGTCATAGCGGCGCGGCTCGTTCTTGAGCACACTGCCTTCGCCGAACCAGGCCCCCGCAGTCAGCCCGGCGAGGCTGGTCTCCTTGCCGTCCCTGGAGACCCCGCCCATGCGGGCAAGGCCGCCCACCATGCCGGCCCAATAGGCAAAAATATCGCCGCGCATGAACACGGTCTCGCCGGTGCCGTAGGACCGCTCCGTGATTCCGGCGCGCGCGACCTCGATCTCCGCTTGCGTGAGCTCGCGCGACCAGGCGGCCACGCGCTTCAGATGATCTTCTGAAATCATGATCTCGCGGCCAGCCGCACCGTTTCGTCACTCCGCGTTCTGTTGCATTGCAACATGATCATTTCGGCCGCCATCCGACGAAAGATGAAGACCGCTGCCGCCCGGCAAACTTTGTCGCAGAATTGTCAGCCGGGAGACATTTCAAAATAGCGCTTTCCCCTATTGAGGACCACCTCGGACGATGCGGCTTTTGATCCCTGACGGGAACGAGAGTGGCGCGGCTCCGGTCGAGACCATCTGCTGCATGGCCTCACCGGCACCGCCGTACTAGGATCGCTGGGCAGGAACGGACGAAGAGCGCCACTAGAAAGCGCCATCACCGGGAGGGTTTCGTTTGGTGGCTACCAGTCTTGAAGTGCGCGACGTGTCCTTGCGATTCGGTGGCGTCCGGGCGCTGACCGACGTCGGCTTCTCCATCAGGGAAGGCGAGCTGTTCTCGATCATCGGCCCCAACGGCGCCGGCAAGACCTCGATCGTGAACTGTATTTCCGGTCGCTACAAGCCGACCGAAGGCCAGCTGTTCTACCAGGGCCGCGACATCACCGCCCTGACGCCGAACGCCCGCGCCTCGCTCGGCATCGGCCGCACCTTCCAGAATCTGGCACTGTTCCACCATATGAGCGTGCTCGACAACATCATGGTTGGGCGCCACCATCTCCTGAAGAACAATTTCATCACAGGCTCGCTGTACTGGCTCACGGGCGCGCGCAAGGAGGAGCTCGAGCACCGCCGCAAGGTCGAGGAGATCATCGACTTCCTCGACCTCCAGTCGGTGCGGAAGGCGCAAGCCGGCACCCTCTCCTACGGCCTGCGCAAGCGCGTCGAGCTCGCCCGCGCCATGGCGCTGGAGCCGCGTCTCATTCTCCTCGACGAGCCGATGGCCGGCATGAACTTCGAGGAGAAGGAGGACATGGCCCGCTACATCGTCGATCTCAACGAGGAATTCGGGATGACGGTGGTGATGATCGAGCACGACATGGGCGTGGTGATGGACATCTCCCACCGCGTCATGGTGCTGGATTTCGGCAAGAAGATCGCCGAAGGCGATCCGGCGACGGTGCTCGCCGATCCCCACGTCAAGCGTGCCTATCTTGGTGAAGAAGACGAGGTGCTGGTCGATCCGGATGACGCCGCACCCGCGCAGGAGAGCGCGGCATGATGGATTACGCAGGCCGCGTCGCGCAGGCCGACACCTATCCGAAGATGCTCCGGCTCAACGCGAAGGAGCACGGCAACGAAATCGCGTTGCGCGAGAAGGATCTCGGGCTCTGGCGGCTGTTCACCTGGAACGACTACCACACCCGCGTGCGCGACTTTACGCTCGGTCTTCTCGAAATGGGCCTTGGCCGCGGCGACGTCATCGGCATCATCGGCGACAACCGGCCGGACTGGGTGGCGGCGGAAGTGGCGACGCACGCCATCGGCGGCCTCAGCCTCGGACTTTATCGCGATGTGCTAGATGAGGAGGCCTCCTATCTCCTCAACTATGGCGAGGCGCAGCTCGTCTTCGCGGAGGACGAGGAGCAGGTCGACAAGCTGCTCACCCTCGCCGACCGCGCGCCGAAGCTGAAGCACATCATCTATTCCGATCCACGCGGGATGCGGAAATACGACGACCCCAGGCTGATGTCGGCGGAGAAATTCGCCGAGCTCGGCCGGGCACGTGCCACGCGGGAGCCCGAGCTCTACGACAGGCTGGTGGATGCCACCAAGGGCGAGGACGTCGCCATCCTCTGCACGACGTCGGGCACCACGTCCCATCCCAAGCTCGCGATGCTTGCTGCCGGCCGCGTGCTCGGCCACTGCGCGACTTATCTTGCCTTCGACCCCAAGGGCCCGGACGACGAATACGTCTCGGTGCTGCCGTTGCCGTGGATCATGGAGCAGGTCTACGTGCTCGGCAAAGGCCTGCTCTGCCGGATGAAGATCAACTTCGTCGAAGAACCCGATACCATGATGAACGATCTGCGCGAGATCGCGCCGACGTTCGTGCTGTTCGCACCCCGCGTCTGGGAATCCATCGCCGCCGACGTCCGCGCCAAGGTGATGGACGCGACGCCTCTCAAGCAGCGCCTGTTCGACGTCGGCATGAGAAGTGGCCTCTCTGCGCTCGAACAGGGCAAGCGGTCGGGCCTTGCCGACGCGATCCTGTTCCGCGCGCTGCGCGATCGACTCGGTTTCACCCGGCTGCGCTCGGCCGCGACCGGCGGCGCGGCGCTCGGGCCCGAGACCTTCAAGTTCTTCCAGGCCATGGGCGTGCCGCTGCGCACGCTGTACGGCCAGACCGAGCTGCTGGGGGCCTATACGCTGCATCCCGAGGGCAAGGTCGATCCCGACACCACGGGCGTACCTATGTCCGACCAAGTCGAGATCCGCATCGACAATGCCGACGTCCACGGCGTCGGCGAGATCGTGGTGCGACATCCCAACATGTTCCTCGGCTACTACAAGAATCCCGAGGCGAGCGTCGCCGACATCAAGGACGGCTGGATGCTGTCGGGCGACGCCGGCTATTTCAACGCGAACCAGCAGCTCGTCGTCATCGACCGCATCAAGGATCTCGCCGAGACCTCGCGCGGCGAACGCTTCTCGCCGCAGTTCATCGAGAACAAGCTGAAGTTCTCGCCCTATATCGCCGAAGCCGTGGTGCTCGGGGCCGGCCGCGATGCGCTCGCGGCGATGATCTGCATCCGCTACTCCATCATCTCGAAATGGGCGGAAAAGAATCGGCTCTCGTTCACGACCTACAGCGATCTCGCCTCCCGGCCCGAGGTCTATGCCCTGCTCCGCAAGGAGGTCGAGACCGTCAACGCCACGCTGCCGCCGGCGCAGCGCATCTCGCGCTTCCTGCTGCTCTACAAGGAGCTCGACGCCGACGACGGCGAGCTCACCCGCACCCGCAAAGTGCGTCGCAGTGTCATCAACGAGAAATACGAAGGGATCATCGACGCCATCTACCGCGGCGATGCCGACATCCCCGTCGACACCGTGATCCGCTTCCAGGACGGCACCACGCAGCGCGTGCGGACGACACTGCGCGTGGTCGATCTCGGCGGGCACGGGCACATGGCGGAGGCGGCGGAGTGACACGGTCTACCGTCGCGAGCGGTGCTGCCCTTCCCCTCTCCCCGCTTGCGGGGAGAGGCCGGAGCGCGTCAGCGATCCGGGTGAGGATGCGGGTAATCGAGCCTTCGCAAGAGGTCGTCATGCCCGGGCTTGTCCCGGGCATCCACGTTCTTCGTTCTGCGTGGCTAGGCGTGGATGGCCGGGACATGCCCGACCAGGACGCCGTGAAGGCTTTAGCACTCAAACTATCAAGTCATATGCGATTGCCCGGCCGCAAGCGGGGAGAGGCGAAGGACAGCATGACATGAACACCGCCTTCCTCATCCAGCTCCTGGTCAACGGCCTCGTGGTCGGCACGCTCTACGGCGTGGTCGCGATGTCGTTTGTGCTGATCTACAAGGCGACGCAGGTCGTCAACTTCGCGCAAGGTGAATTGCTGCTGGTCGGCGCCTGGGTGTGCTGGGCCCTGCTTGCCAAATATCAGGTGCCGTTCTGGATCGGCATGCCGATGACGCTGGTGTTCATGTTCATGTTCGGCATCGCGGTCCAGGTCCTGATCCTGCGGCCGATGATCGGCGAGCCCATAATCTCCGTGATCATGGTGACGATCGGCCTTTCCACCGTGCTGCAGGCAACGCTGAAATGGATGTTCGGCGTTAACCCGCAGCCGTTCCCGCGCGTGTTCGAGAGCCAGTCGGTCAGCCTGTTGGGCTTACAGATCCAGACCGTCTATGTCATGAGCCTGGTGGTCTCCGTCGCCATGATGATCGGCATGGCCTGGTTCTTCCGCGCCTCCAAATACGGCCTTGCGATGCGCGCCACCGCGTTCAACCAGCAGGTCGCGCAATCGCTCGGCATTTCCGTGAAAAGCGTGTTCGCGATGGCCTGGGCGATCTCGGCGACGGTGTCCGCGGTCGCCGGTGTCGTCGTTGCGGTCGTGAACGGCGTGTCCTCGGGCCTTGCCGCCTACGGCATCAAGGTGTTTCCGGCGGCGATCCTCGGCGGGCTCGACTCCGTCGGCGGCGCCGTGCTCGGCGGCATCATCATCGGCCTGCTCGAGAACGTCGCGCAATATGTCGACAGCGAGTACCTGCACTGGGGCAATCTCTACGAGATCGCGCCGTTCTACGTCCTCATCATCGTGCTGATGATCAAGCCCTACGGCCTGTTCGGCACCCACGACATCGAGCGGATTTGACCCATGGCCGGCCCTGCCCTCATTCCTGCTGGTGATTTCCGCACCTCTTATGCGGCCGACACCACGATCTTTCCGACCACGACCAGCCGCAACTTCGCGATCGCCGGCGTGCTCGCGCTGTGCCTCGTGCCGCAGTTCCTTGGCGGCTACTGGCTCAGCATCCTGATCCAGATCGGCATCTTCTCGATCGCGGCGCTCGGGCTCAACATCCTGGTCGGCTTCACCGGCCAGATCTCGATCGGGCATGCCGCGTTCTTCCTGCTCGGCGCCTTCACCTCGGCCTACATCTCCAACAACGCGCCGATACCGGTGTTCTTCGCGATCCCGCTCGCTGGCGTCGTCACCGCGCTGGTCGGCCTGATCTTCGGCATTCCGGCGGCGCGACTGAAGGGGCTTTATCTCGTCATCGCGACGCTCGCCGCGCAGTACATCCTGCTCGACTTCTTCTCCCGCGCGGAGTGGTTCACCGGCGGCTCGGTGCCGGCGAGCGCGAATCCGTTCTCGATCTTCGGCTACACGTTGCGCGGCGACAAACAGTATTTCTACGTCGTGCTGGCCTATGTGCTGCTCTGCTACATCCTCGTTACCAATCTGATGCGCACACGCGACGGCCGCGCGCTGGTGGCGATCCGCGACCATTATCTCTCCGCCGAGATCATGGGCATCAACCTGACGAAATACCGCACGCTGTCGTTCGGGCTCGCCGCCTTTTTCGCCGGCATCGCCGGCGCGCTCTATGCGCACTACCAGCTCGTGGTGTCGCAGGAGGGTTTCGGCATCGAGCGCTCGATCCTGTTCCTGGCCATGATCATCATCGGCGGCACCGGCTCGATCATGGGCACGCTGATGGGCACCGCCTTCGTGGTGCTGCTGCCGGAGTCCATGGAATTCATCAGCCTGTACCTGAAGGGCGGCGCGATCGACAAGGCTCTGTCGCTCAACACCAACATCACCTTCCTGCGCGAGATCGCGATCGGAGTGATCATCATCGCGTTCCTGATGTTCGAGCCTGACGGGCTCGCGCATCGCTGGCGGCAGATCAAGGCGTACTGGAAACTCTACCCGTTCTCGCATTGAGCGCGGGCAACTAACTTCACTTAAACAATAAACAGGAGGACCCGACCCATGACGATGAAGTCCCTTTTGAGCACCGCATCGCTCGCGATCGCGATCGCCGCATTTTCGGCCGGCGCGCAGGCGCAGATCGCGCTCGGCCATCTCGCCGACTATTCCGGAGGCACCTCCGACGTCGGCACGCCCTATGGCCAGGCCGTCGCCGACACCTTCGCCTGGGTCAACAAGAACGGCGGCGTCGGCGGCAAGCAGCTCAACGTCGACACCAACGACTATGGCTACCAGGTGCCCCGCGCGATCGCGCTGTATAAGAAGTGGTCGGCACCGGACAGCAAGGTCGCCGCGATCATGGGCTGGGGCACTGCAGACACCGAGGCACTGACCGGCTTCCTCGCCCAGGACAAGATCCCCGACATGTCCGGCTCCTATGCCGCGGCACTGACCGATCCGGAAGGCACGAGCGGCAAGGCCAAGCCTGCGCCTTACAATTTCTTCTATGGCCCGAGCTATTCGGACTCGCTGCGCGCGATGCTGATGTGGGCCGCAGAGGACTGGAAGGCCAAGGGCAAGTCCGGCAAGCCGAAATTCGTGCATATGGGCGCCAACCACCCCTATCCGAACGCGCCGAAGGCCGCCGGTGAAGCGATGGCGCAGGAGCTCGGCTTCGAGGTGTTGCCGCCGCTGGTGTTCGCTCTGACGCCGGGCGACTACAGCGCGCAGTGCCTGAGCCTGAAATCCTCGGGTGCCAACTACGCCTATCTCGGCAACACCGCGGCTTCCAACATCTCCGTCCTGAAGGCCTGCAAGACCGCCGGCGTCGAGATCCAGTTCATGGGTAACGTCTGGGGCATGGACGAGAACGCCGCCAAGACGGCAGGCGACGCCGCCAACGGCGTGATCTTCCCCTTGCGCACCGCGGTGAGCTGGGGCGGCGATGCGCCCGGCATGAAGACGGTGATGGAAATCTCCAAGATGTCCGACGCCAGCGGCAAGGTCTACCGTCCTGTGCACTACGTCGCGGCCGTCTGCTCGGCTCTTTACATGAAGGAAGCGATCGACTGGGCCGCCAAGAACGGCGGCGCCACCGGAGACAACGTCGCCAAGGGCTTCTACCAGAAGAAGGATTGGGTGCCGGCCGGCATGGAAGGCGTCTGCAATCCCTCGACCTGGACCGACAAAGACCATCGCGGCACGCTGAAGGTCGATCTCTATCGCACCAAGGTCTCGGGCGCGACCGATGGCGACCTCAACGACCTCATGGCCAAGGGCACGATTAAGCTCGAGAAGGTCAAGACCGTCGAGCTGCCGCGCAAGCCGGAACTGCTGGGCTGGTGAGCCTCACCATCGCCCCAAACACAACTGTCATCCCCCGCCTTGTGCGCCTTGCGCACTGGGGCGGGGGATCCAGTACGCCGCGGCTTCTCAATGAATCTCCGGCGTCTCTGGAATACTGGGTCGCCCGGTCAAGCCGGGCGACGACAGCGGAGAGTTACGAAGCATGACCCAGACCGCAGAAGCTGTTCGAACCACCCCCACCGCCGTCCCAGCGCCGCCCCTCCTCGCCGTGCGCAACATCGAGGTCGTCTATGACGACGTCATCCTGGTGCTGCGCGGCCTCAGCCTCGACGTGCCCAAGGGGGCGATCGTGGCGTTGCTGGGCGCGAACGGCGCCGGCAAGTCGACGACGCTGAAGGCGATCTCGGGGCTGCTCAAGACCGAGGACGGCGAGGTCACACGCGGCGAGATCCTGTTCGAGGGCGAGCGCATCAATGGCATCGATCCCGACAAGATCGTCCGCCGCGGCATCTTCCAGGTGATGGAGGGCCGCCGCATCATCGCCGACATGACGTCGCTGGAAAACCTCAGGCTCGGCGCCTTCACCCGGAGGGACCGCGAGGTCGATGCGGATCTCGACATGGTCTTCAACTATTTCCCGCGCCTGAAGGAACGCACCGGGCTGGCCGGCTATCTCTCCGGCGGCGAGCAGCAGATGCTCGCGATCGGCCGCGCGCTGATGGCGCGCCCGAAGATGATCCTGATGGACGAGCCGTCGATGGGCCTGTCGCCGCTGCTGGTGAAAGAGGTGTTCTCGATCATCCAGAAGATCAACCGCGACCTCGGCGTCACCATCCTCCTGGTCGAGCAGAACGCACGCGCCGCGCTGTCGGTGGCGAGCCATGGCTACATCATGGAGCAGGGCAAGGTCGTGCTCGACGGCACCGCGGACGAATTGCGCGACAACGAGGACGTCAAGGAATTCTACCTCGGCGGCGCCGGCGACCAGCGCAAGAGCTTCAAGAACCTCAAGAGCTTCAAGCGGCGCAAGCGCTGGCTTTGACAAAGCGTTTTCAAGCGAAGTGGGAACCGGTTCGCGTGAAGAAAACGCGTCAAAACAAAAGAGTCTTACTCCAGCACCTGCTCCGCTTCCGTGACTGCGCAGAGAACATGATAGAACGACGACGCGGGAATGGTGTCGATCAGCGACTTGCCGTCGCGATCGAACTGGTCGTACCAGCCGCCCTTCACGGGATGGCTGAGATAATGCCGTTCGAGCCGCACCAGCGCCGCGCGCGCTTCCTCGGCCGCGCCCGCCTCGCCAGATTCGGCCTGCGCGATCCACGCCTTCGCGATCTCGGTCTGCGGCCACAGCCGGCGCGTGCTGCGGCGGATATTGCCGATGTCGTCGCCCTCGTCGATCAGGCAGCCCGTGGCCTCGTCGCGGTATCGGAGCGCGCTCGCAAGCAACTCGGCGCGCCGCTGCCCGGTCGGACATCCCGTGATGCGTTCGAACCCCTTCAGCAGCCAGACCCATTCCGCCTGGTGACCCGGCTCGACGCTGACCGGCTCGATCTTCGACCAGTCCTCCTCGAAATACTCGCCGAGCGCACACTTCCGCTTGTCGTAGAGATTGGCCAGGAACAGCGCGAAGAACTCTCCGGCGCGATTCTGGAACGACAGATCGTGGGTCGCGTCGAAACACGCGATCATCGCCTCGAACAGGTGCATGTGCGGGTTCTGCCGGCGCGGCAGCGACACCGGAAGGCCTTCGTGCACGCCCCCATGCGGCGAGCGGAGATGACCGTCGAGGAAAGCGAGCAGCGCGTCGATCTCGGCACGAACCTGGGCGTCCTGGTCGAGCGCGTAGACGGTCGCGAGCGCAAACAGGATGAAGGCGTGGTCGTAGGCATCGCGCCGGCCGTCAAGCACCGCACCTTCCGGCGTCAGCTGGTGCACATAGCCCGGCTGGCCGTCAGGCGCCTTGGCTGTGGCCAGAAGATGCTCCAGCCCCTTCAGCGCGATGGCGCGGCCCTCGGGGTACCAGCCCGTCTGCGCGGCCTTGGCGTAACAATAGATCTGGCGGGCCTGCACGAACACGCGCCGCGGCGCGGCCGTATCCGCGGTGCCGTCGCGGTGCAGCCGGTCGATGAAACCGCCTGCGGCAGGATCCCAGCCGACGGTCGACCACAGCGGCAGCGCCTCCTCGATCATACGGCCCTTCAGGCGCGCGACGACGTCCGTCGCCTCCTCCGCCGCAATGATTCCTTCGTCCGCCATCGCGTCCTCTCTAGGCCTGGCCAATGGCCGTCTGATACCCACGCCAGCGGCGGCGCGCAACGGATGCCAACACGGAAAGAACAGCCATGACCGCCCACTACGATGCCCGCGAGACGCGCGAACAAGCCGCCCGCGAGGCCGATCTGTTCTCCCGCCTCCCGGAGGTGCTGCGAGCCGCGATGGCCGCCCCGGCCTATGCCGAGCGGCTGAGAGGTCTCGATCCCGCCGCTGTGACCTCCAGAACGGCGCTAGCGGGCCTGCCGGTATTGCGCAAGTCGGAACTGCCCGCCCTGCACAAGGCCTCTGCGCCCTTCGGAGGCTTCGTGGCGGCGGAGCCGGGCTCATTCGCCCGCCTCTTTACCTCCCCAGGCCCCATTTTCGAGCCGGAGGGGCGGCAGGCCGATCCCTGGCGCGGCGCAAGGGCGTTGTTCGCGGCAGGGTTCCGCCCCGATGACATCGTCCTCAACACCTTCAGCTACCATCTCACCCCCGGCGGCTTCATCTTCGACGCGTCGGCGCGGGCGCTCGGCTGCGCCGTGATCCCGGCAGGGCCCGGCAATACCGAACAGCAATTCGAGTTGATCGAGGCCTACCGCCCGATTGGCTACAGCGGCACGCCGGACTTCCTGAAGATATTGCTCGATGCCGCAGCGAGCTCGGGACGCGACGTCTCCTCGATCAAGCGCGCATTGGTCTCGGGGGCGGCGTTCCCGCCCTCGCTCCAGGCCGAGATCAAGGCGCGCGGCATCGACGCCTACCAGGCCTTCGGCACCGCCGATCTCGGCCTCATCGCGTTCGAGACCGAGGCGCGCGAGGGCATGGTCGTGAACGAAGACCTGATCCTGGAGATCGTCAAGCCCGGCACCGGCGATCCCGTAGCGCCGGGCGACGTCGGCGAGATCGTGGTGACGTCGCTCGATCCGCACCATCCCTGGATCCGGCTCGCCCTCGGCGACCTCACCGCAGTGCTCCCGGGCCCAAGCAGGTGCGGGCGCACCAACATGCGCATCAAGGGCTGGATGGGCCGCGCCGACCAGACCGCCAAGGTCAAGGGCATGTTCATCCGCCCCGAACAGATCGCCGAGATCGGCAAGCGTCATTCCGCGCTTGGAAGACTGCGCCTCGTCGTCACACGGCAGGGCGAGACCGACGCGATGACGCTGAAGGCGGAAACGTCGGTTGCGAGCGACGCCCTGCGCGAGGAGATTGCGACAAGCTTGCGTGCCGTGACGAAACTCGGCGGAAGCGTCGAGTTCGTCAGTCCCGGCGCGCTGCCGAACGACGGCAAGGTGATTGCGGACGAACGATGAAACTCCAAATTCCATTCCCTGCGAACAGGGAATTCTGCAGGGAAAATCATTCCAGCGTGCCGGGCCGCGACGCATGAAAACGTGGGAAGTGCCTTGAAATCTTGGGCATTCTCGGCAGAGGAGCGACAAAACTGGAACAGGGAAATGTCCGGTGTAGAACAGGCAATGCACCCGTCCGAAACAGGGACGCGCCAAGGCGCTCAAAGGCAGGCTGATAGGCTCATCACTTCGCCGATTTCAAAATCGGAGCGGCCCGAAGCGATCTAGGTCGATCGTCAGTCATTTCCCCGGCTGGTTCCGCTTGGTCTTCGCGCGGGTGTGGGGCGACCGGAACTTCATCGGCGAGCAGCGTGCAAGCCTGAACTTCCCGAGCCGGTCCACGCCAATTCCGCTTTAGGCGGGCCAAGGGGACGGTGCTGGGTCGGTTGGAAAACCAACCGGCTCGCCCACCCCAACATTGAGGTGATCTCGTTGCGGCTGGATTGGCCTCCTGATCACGGCCACAACCACGCGTTTGAGCCGTCGTCCGGCTCATTTCATCGATGAGAGCGCCCGTCCTTCTGTTACAGAGCCGATATTCCGGTGCTTAGAGGGCCTTTATTTGCGCCGGAGCAGCCATGCCCATCGAAAAGTCGAACTCCCCTAGACTGTGCCTCGACTATCTTCCTGTACAGATGCTGACGAAAAATGCCCGCAATCCCCGCCGCCATCCGCAGCAGCAGATCGATCAGATTACCAAGAGCATCAATACATTTGGAGTGCTCAGAGCGGTCGGCGTCGACGAAAATTTCAAGATCATCTACGGCAACGCGGTCGTCACCGCTGCCCAGCAACTCGGAATATCGGAACTACCGGTCGTCATTATTAGACACTTGTCACCGGCCGAGAAACGGGCTTTCGCCCTCGCCGACAACAAAATCGCCGCCAACGGCACCTGGGATCTGCAACTTCTCAGAGAGGAACTGCAGGTCCTTGTCGATCTGAATTTCGATTTCGACGCGATCGGATTTGACACGCCAGAGATCGATTTGATCCTGGATCAGCCCTCCGAGGACGATGACCGCCTGCCCGAGCTTGGACCTGCCGTGCCGACGGTTAGCAGGCGAGGCGATGTCTGGCGGCTTGGCAGCAACCGGCTGATCTGCGGCGATGCCTTGGACGAGCAAGCCTACAAGACCCTCCTGCACGATCAGCGGGCACGCGCGGTGATCGCCGATCCGCCCTACAACGTTGCCGTCGACGGCCATGTCGGCGGCCGCGGCAGCATCAAGCACCGCGAGTTCGCCATGGCCTCCGGCGAAATGACGCCGCAACAGTTCACCGAATTTTTGACCACGGCCTGTGCGCTCTCCGCCAGATACAGCGTCGATGGCTCGCTGCACTACATATCTATAGATTGGCGGCATTCGTTCGAGCTGTTGACCGCGGCACGACGTGTTTACACCGAGCATAAGAACACCTGTGTCTGGGCCAAGACCAATGCCGGCATGGGCTCGTTCTACCGCTCGCAGCACGAGCTCGTTCATGTGTTCAAGAACGGCACCGCGGCGCACATCAACAACATTGAGCTCGGCGTCCACGGCCGCAATCGAACCAACCTGTGGACCTACCAGGGCATCAACAGCTTTGGCCAGCAACGCGACGAGCTGCTGGCTTTGCATCCCACGGTGAAGCCCGTCGTCATGATCGCCGACGTGATGAAGGACTGCACCCGACGCGGCGACCTTGTCCTGGATCCTTTCGCAGGATCCGGCACCACTGTGATTGCCGCAGAGAAGACTGGCCGCCGCGCCGCTCTGTTAGAAATCGACCCGCTATATTGCGACGTCATCGTACGCCGTTGGCAAAATCACACGGGCCAGGCCGCAATCTGCGTCAGCACTGGCCGTAGCTTTGCCGACCGAGAAGCGGCGGCCGCCGCCCTGACTTACTCGCGGCCGCTTCTGCTGCCTGGCCCCTCTCGCAAGGGAGACGCTCGTGACTGACGATCAAGGGGCGGGATATCACCGCCCGCCTATTTCAGGACGATTTAAGAAGGGACAGTCAGGTAATCCCAAGGGCCGGCCAAAGGGATCGCGCAATCTCAGGACGGACCTGAGCAGCATGATGAAAAGGCGCGTCCAGATTCGCGAGGACGGCGAACCGCGCTTGGTGAGCCGGCAGGAGCTCGTGCTCCTGAGACTGTTTGAACGAGCGGCAAAGGGCGACACCAAGGCCTGCACGCAACTCTTCGGTATGATCATGAAATTCGAGCCAATGGAGCTGTCCCATGCTGAGAGCGCAATCGTGACCGAGCAGGACCAAGAGATTATTGCGGATTTTCTGCGCCGCCATTCCAAAGATGAACATGAAAGGTGAGCAATGCGAACCTGCACCAGAGTCCAACGCGATGCGATTTTACGCAACGACCTTCTTGCGTTCAGCAGGAAGGCCTTCGCTCAGTTGCATTCGGGTGAGCATTCGCCGGAATGGTTTCATGAGTTGATCGCACTGACTTTAAATATGAGCATCGGATTTCCAATAAGGCAAATCATCAACGCACCGCCCCGATCACTGAAGTCATTCCTTGTATCAGCGGCGTGGCCAGCCTTCAGGCTCGGGCAAGACCCCACCCACAAGTTCATATGCGCCAGCTATTCTCAACAGTTGGCGAACTCGCTTTCGGCCAACTGCCGACGAATTATGGAAGCGCCCTGGTACTGTGAGCTATTTCCAACACGTCTCGGCAAGAGCACCGAGGACGAGCTCGTAACAACGAAGGGGGGGTCTCGGTTGGCGATGTCCGTCGGCGGCACCCTCACAGGCTATGGCGCCGACACAATCATCGTTGATGACCCCTTGAATGCAATCGGAGCGACTTCCGACGCGCCGCGCAAGGGCTGTAACGAGTGGTTTGATCGTTCGCTGATGTCGCGCCTAAATGACAAGTCTGAAGGTAGCATCATTGTTGTGATGCAGCGTCTACATCAGCAAGACTTAACCGGTCATCTCATTGAGAAGGGGGGGTGGAATCATCTGGCGCTTCCGGCGCTCGCCGCGCAGGACACAATGATCGAACTGACAAACCGATCTTTCGTTTGGAAAAAGGGCGAGCCTTTACAAAAGAGAGAATCCCCCGAGGTATTGGAGGCCCTCAAGAGCCAGTTGGGTTCCCTGGTGTTTCAAACGCAATATCTTCAGGATCCGGCTCCAGACGAAGGCAATGACCTCAAACGAGAATGGCTTAGATCTTGCTCCATCCACCCGACTCGGCAGTCTGCGGACGAAGTCGTGCTCTCCTGTGATATGTCGGCCAAGGCTGGGGAGAATAGTAACTACTCAACCTGCTTGGCATTTTTGGTCCGCAATCGTAATGAGTACTATCTCATCGATCTTTGGCGAGGAAAGGTTGAGTTCCCTGAGCTTCGTCAAGTCATGCTAGAGCAGCATGCCAAACACCAACCATGTGCCACGCTCATCGAAGATACGGCCATGGGGTCTCCACTGATGAGCGAGCTCAAACGGGGTGGCGTGCAGGGCGTGGTTGCGATCAAACCGATCAAGGATAAGCGCACGCGCATGAGCGGAGAAACCGCGAAGCTGCAGGCCGGCTCCCTCATATTACCCCAAACGGCCCCTTGGCTTGACGATTTCCTGTTGGAGTATGTCTCGTTTCCTTTCGGAAAGACCGATGACATGATGGATGCGTTATCGCAGTTTCTAACCTGGCGCACCGAAGCCGAGCGACGGGTCATCTTCGCGGCAGACTGGGACAATGCGTCGAATGGATCGAGCGGATCGCTGGCAAGGCTTGGGGCTCCTTCGGCAAGTGAAATGCTTCATCTTTTGAGATAACGCACACCCTCTCATCGAGATCACCGGCACGCAAGGCACACTCGCCAACGCTGTCCGGGAGGTTGTCAAGATACGGCCCAGGGCCTGGGCCGCACTTTCCTACTCGGCATCACCAAATCCTGTCTGAACTCAACGCCTGTTCGCCGTGCATCAGATGGATCGCTTTCAATCGCCGGCCGACCGGCAATCTTCCGAGCCAACGCAAGCTTATGATCCTCGCGGATCGCCCAAGGACGCTGCCGTCTCGGACCATCTACGCCGATGCTGTGGCACTATTGAATGAGCAACCTCGACGCGCTGGCTTAAATTGAAGCAACCCGAGGTCCAGCAGACAGATCAGCACACTGGCGTATCCCGGTTGAAATTGTCGAGTCCGCACAACCCGAGCTTCCGGGCGGTCTTGAGCTTTGCAGACCATCGTGCGGCAAAACGCAGGTTTCCAGAACGAAGCTGAGTGGCCGTTGCTCAACTATCCTCTGCTTTGGGAACGCGATGCGCCCGCCTCTGCTCACCAGAGCGGCCCGCTCATTGCGCTCAAGCCCGATGAGCCGCCGCACTTTTGCCGGCGCAAAACACTCCAACAGATCGCCCAACATCGCCTGGCCTGCCGCCATGAATGTCCTGTTGGTGTCGACATGGCCAAGATGGAAATTGAGGTGCTGGCCGCACGCGCCGCCTCTCACGGCCTGACGCTGCGCGACCGGCTGGTTGGATATCTCCGCGCTATGGCGGCCTTGCGTCGCGCTTCGCGCCGCTGGCGAATTTGCGCACCGGCAGCCCGCTGTTGCGGAAGCTGTTCGAGCGCTTTGCCGGCATCAGCGCACGCCGGGGCGCTCCCCGCCTTTCTCGGCGATGTGTTCGTACCGCCGGCCGAAAGCCCTTGGCCCGCAGGCCGGCCGCGAGGTCGTGCTGTTCGCCGATACCTTCAACCGCATCTATGAGCGCGAGAACCTCGACGCCGCGCTCCGCGTGCTCGCGGCC
This sequence comes from Bradyrhizobium sp. TM233, assembly GCF_036247965.1. Lineage (NCBI taxonomy): Bacteria > Pseudomonadati > Pseudomonadota > Alphaproteobacteria > Hyphomicrobiales > Nitrobacteraceae > Bradyrhizobium > Bradyrhizobium sp. TM233. The sequence goes on from NZ_BTIG01000003.1 coordinate 656,303, forward strand.
GGCGGCTATCGCGTGCATCTGCCGAAGCCGGGGAGCGGGAGCCGCCCGCTGTGCTGCGGCCGCACATTCCTCTCGTCCGGCCTCGTCGACGAAGCCAAGGTCGAGCTCGACCGGCTGGTCGCGGCCTTCGCGCCGTACGCGGCGCGCGGCGTGCCGATCGTCGGCCTCGAGCCGAGCTGCCTCCTGACGCTGCGCGACGAGCTCGCTTCACTGCGCGAGGACGACGACGCCAAGGCGATCGGCGCCCACGCGCTGACCCTTGAGGAGTTTCTGGTGCGCGAGGCCGAAGCCGGAAGGCTGCAACTAGCGCTCGGCATCGTCGCGGACAAGGCCGTGATGCACGGCCATTGCCATCAAAAATCCTTCGGCGCCTTCAAGCCGCTCGAGCAGGTGCTGCGCCTCGTCCCAGAGCTGAAGGTCGAGACCATCGAATCGAGCTGCTGCGGCATGGCCGGCGCGTTCGGCTATGGCGCCGACACGTATGATGCCTCGATCGAGATAGCCGAGCTGTCGCTGCTGCCGGCCGTGCGACGCGCGGACCCGGATACGCTCGTCGTCGCCGATGGCACCTCATGCCGGCACCAGATCCGCGATGGCACGAAGCGCGAAGCGCTTCACGTCGCGCGCGTGCTGGCCATGAGTCTCGATCGCGCCAAGTCCAACCTCATTTCTCCAGCTGCAAGGAAACCAGCCATGGCTGACCTCACCCTCGACACCGCCCGAAAAATCCTCGACGCTGCCTTCGCGAAGGCCGGCGAGCTGAAGCTGAAGCCGCTGGTCGTCGCATCCTGGACGGGCGCGGCGTGCTCAAGCTCGCGGCCGCGCAGGACGGCACCAGCCTGATGCGCGCCGAGATTACGCATGGCAAGGCCTATGACGCGCTCGCCATGGGCATGGGCTCGCGCGCCTTGTTCCAGCGTGCGCAGGAGCAGGCCTATTTCATCGATGCCGTGAACACGATTGCCAAGGGCGCATTGGTGCCGGTCCCCGGCGGCGTGCTGATCATGGACGGCACGACCTTGCTCGGCGCGGTCGGCGTCTCCGGCGACACCCTCCGACAATGACGAGGCCTGCGCGGTGGCTGGCATCCAGGCGGCGGGATTGAAGGCGAACGCGGGTTAGCCCAAACCGGTCTTGCTGAACAAGTCTTCTATTTGGTGGGCGCACAGCAGTGCTCTGCCAACCAAGTCAGGCACTTTGTGGTCCAGAAGCAGGAAATCGGACTTATCAGCAATCTAGAATGAGTATGGACTTGCGCCTCACGCATCAAGAACGCAGGTAGCAAACACCTTTTACCGCCATTCATTCACGAGGTTTCGGTGGTCGAACCGGTGGTCAAGTGCCCCACTGATGCAAAGCCGAAGACTTGCTGACTAAAAGACCAATGTTTGCCAAACAATTACAGGTGCTTAGATGAAAGAGACCGTGTGAACCGACCTATGCAGATCAATACGTTACGGTCGAATTGTAAATCGAGTCCGCACGGATTGGCGAACCCGCGCCCCCTGCGTCCCGAACGTAAATAGCGCGCGAGAACTTCAACAAGAACAATGAAAATTGCTCGCGGTTGACCACCTTTATCGCCGTTTAATCACGGGGTTTCGGTGGTCAGCCTTTTTTGTGAAACGCCAGCCCCGCTGATTAGGAGTTGATATTTCTCAACAGATATCTGACTAGCCTGAACGCAGATGTGTAAACCATAGCTCCTAGGGAAGTTGTAGATCGCGTCCTTTTGCTGAAAATCCTTCAGCGCCCATGAGCTACGCCCCGAAGGGCGTAGCGCATTGTTCGACTTATGCGTGCCATGACGCCGCCACCGCGCTTTGGAGCGTGGCGTCGTTGGGCAAGGCCTGGACAGTTGGATTGGTCGGGTCAAACCCCGCATGATTAGCCGAATACGTTGCCATGGCTTGCACAAGCTGCGAGATCTGGCTGTCGATCTTGAGGCCGCTGGCCGTGATCTCTTGCACAGAACCTGCACCGCCGGCGAACCAGTTGCCGATTGTCGTACTGGTGCTGGTCCCCAGGAGGTCGATCTTCAAATCATTTCCTGTTTGCTCGAACCACAGGTTCTGATCGGAAATACCGCCGAGGAAGTCGATCTCGTCCTTTGAGCCGGTCGCCGATGACAGGTTGATCTGGGCCTGCCCCGTACTCGATGTGACCTGATACACATTGCTCCGGGCGCCACCATAAGCCATCTCACCGCCCGAGCCGAATTGGAAGATGTTCGCGCCATAATCGTTACCGGTGAGTACGGAGTCTTGGTGCGGCCAGTCGGCACCACCCTGCCCGTGGCGGTCGCGATGATGTCGACATGACCGAAGGTCGCCCAGCCGATCGCCAGCGCAAAGAACAAGATGATGGTGAGGCCGACCGCCCTCCCGACGGGCGACGCCGGCGTCTCCAGGATCTCCAACGCCGCGGGCAGGAACTCGCGCGCATCGCGCTGGCGGCGCCAGAACGCGCGGCTCTTGCGCTCGATCAATTCAGCCGACGACATGGAGCCCCGCCTGGATCTGGTGCAGCATGGCGTAGCGCCCGGCCTTCTTGATCAGCTCGTCATGGCTGCCGTCCTCGACCAGGCGGCCGGCCTCGATCGTGATGATGCGGTCGGCGTGACGCACCGCCGAGAGCCGGTGCGCGATGATGAAGACGGTCCGGCCGGCGCAGATCTTGCGCATGTTGCGCTGGATGATGTTCTCGCTCTCATAGTCGAGCGCGCTTGTCGCCTCGTCGAAGATCAGGACGCGGGGGTTGGTCACCAGCGCCCGCGCGATCGCGATGCGCTGGCGCTGGCCGCCGGACAGGCTGGCGCCGCGCTCGCCGACCACGGTGTTGTAGCCGTCCGGCAGCGCCAGGATGAACTCGTGGGCGCCGGCGAGCTCGGCCGCAGCGATCACCCGCTCCATCGCCATGCCGGGATCGGCGAGCGCGATGTTTTCGCGGATGGTGCGGTTGAACAGCACGTTCTCCTGCAGCACCGTGCCGATCTGGCGCCGGAGCCAGGCGACGTCGGCAACCGTCAGGTCGATGCCGTCGATCAGGATGCGGCCGGCCTCTGGCACGTAGAGCCGCTGGATCAGCTTCGTCAGCGTCGACTTGCCGGAGCCGGAGGGGCCGACGATGCCGATCACCTGTCCCGGCAGTACCTTGAGCGAGACGTCCTGCAGCGCCAGCGAGGTATCCGGCCGGTAGCGGAAATTGACGTGGTCGAAGGTCACCTCGCCCTTGATCGGCGGCAGCGTCGCGCGCGAGCTGGGGTAATCCGATCCCCGCCACTCGCTAATCTTGTGCTGGGGTTGATTCGGCCCAGCAAAGGAGACAAGCGATGGCCCTGTATATCGGACTGGATGTTTCACTAAGAATGACGTCGATCTGCGTCGTCGAAGCGGATGGCTCGCCGGTATGGGAAGGCAAAGCCGAAAGCGAGCCGGTCCCGTTGGTCAAGGTGCTTTCGCCTTGGCGAGACAAAATCGCTCTCGTCGGAATTGAAGCTTGCCCGCTTTCCGAATGGCTTTACGGCGCACTGGTTGAGAGCGGCTTTCAGATGGTCTGCATTGAGACCCGGCATGCCCAGCGCTTCCTATCCTCTCGTCCCAACAAGACCGACCGCAACGACGCGCGCGGCATCGCTGAGATGATGCGCCTCGGACACTATCGATCGGTGCATGTGAAGAGCAAGGCGTCACAGTTGCTTCGAACGACCCTGATCGCACGGAAGAAGTTCGTCGATCACATGCTGGCGATCGAAGACACAGTACGGGGGCTGATGAAGGTGCATGGGTTAAAGCTTGGTGCAGTGCACCGAATTCGGTTTGCGGCGAGGGTCGAAACTCTACTCGCTGATGCACCAGACTTGCGTATGGCCATCGAGCCACTGCTCGAAGCGCGCAACATGATGCGTAAGCACAAAGCTCTTATGGATCGGCAGCTTTCGCAAATGGCTCGCAAAGATGACGTTTGCAAGCGGTTGATGACCGTATCGGGTGTTGGACCGCTCGTGAGCCTATCGTTCAAAGCGACGATTGACGATCCAAACCGGTTCAAGGATTCCAAGGCCGTGGCTGCGCATCTGGGATTGACCCCTCGCGTCTATCAGTCGGGTGAGATTGATCGATCAGGCAATATCAGCGAGTGCGGCGACAAGCTGATGCGGCATGCGCTCTATGAAGCGGCAAACTCGCACATGCGGATTGCCAAAAAGTGGTCGACACTTCGGGTCTGGGGCGTCAAGCTCGCCAAACGTATCTGGTCCAGAAAAGCATGCGTGGCAGTCGCCCGCAAATTGGCGATTATCATGCATCGAATGTGGGTCGAAGAGACGGACTTCCGTTTCGGAAAGCCGCCTGTGATCCAACCCACATAAGGATCGTCCCGGCGTAACGATCTACTCTGCCGAGGACGTGGGGAGGGTCAGTCCGTTTCGATCCCTGTGCGGTGCTCAAGCACGCGCTGTGAGCTTGGACGACCTAACTCGCCGGACCCCATCATGGAGCATGTCGTAGGGCTGACTCCGGACAGAAGCGCGGGCCAGGCAGTGGTGGATTGCGGAACGATAGCCGCATGATGCGGCAACGATCGTTACCCGAATGGGCGAAGACACCGACGAGCGGTGGCTCCGGTCGCGGATCTATGCCCGAGACTAGAGCGTGACCGACCGAAGGGCGGGCCGCCCAAACATCCTTTCTCAGTTTGCCTTAATAGCAGACATCTGAAGGACTGAAGGGGCAGTCAGAAATTTGCAAAAGCGGACATGCCTACGAAGCGGATGATGGCTGACCAGTAGTCTCCGAGTAAGATTAAACGATGGGCAGGGATGGCCCATCACCCTTGCTCCAGACGTTGAAAGTCGCCTCCCATTTGGCGATCTCGTTGCCACGCATGGTCAGGAGTTCGATCCCGCGGCCTTCCATTTGGCGCCCATCGTTTCCGTCCTCCCATTCGGCATCCCAATAACAAACGATGACGTTGCCCGACACGGCGCGTAGCTGTTTCTGCAACCGGTAATTCTTTTGCCGCGCGAACCGTGCTCGCAGGAATGCTTCAAGCGGCGGTCTGCCGTAGGTTTCGGGAAAGTCGGCAAATCGCACCACGACATCGGAAGTGAAGGTTTTCACGACTTCGGAAACGTCGCCAGCGTTTAGCAACCGTTGAGCGCGCTTAAGCACGATTTCGGCGTCGTCAAACGTGAGTTGTCCAATAGCTTGATTTTCTGGCATTTCGGGTTCCTGACGAGCGACCGGCATGGCCGCGTGACAGGCTTGAGCTTGCGACATTCAAGTGACAGATTTCGTCAGTAGCGACATCAGCCAGACTGAGGCAAACCCTGCAGTTCGCGCCATTCCTTGATCAAGGTTCGGCGTCGTCGTGGATATCGTTCCCCGACCTCGGTGAGTTCCGCGATCCGGTCGGTCCGAAAATGACGATAGGTTTCGCGAAGTTCACACCATGCGGCGAGCAATCGAACGCGGGCGCAATACGTAATTGTAATTGGCCATATCCGCCTCTCGGTCGCGACGCCGTCCTGGTCGTGGTAGGCGATCCGGATCTTTTGCTCAGCTCGGATGGCACTTCGAAGAGGTGCCAGGTTAACGCGATCGACCACGGCCGGTGTTATCGGGCCGGCGAGCAGTCCTGACGCATCTATCTCATCGCTACAATTTGCCGGCAAGACGGCCGTAATCTTTGCCAATGCATTCTGCGCAGCCCTCGCAAGTGCCGGATCGGCTGCTCGCGCCACCATGCCCGAGCCAAGCAGGAGTGCCTCGATTTCATCGCTGGAAAACATTAGCGGCGGCAGGGTAAATCCAGGCTGGAGTATATAGCCGATTCCGGCTGCCTTCGATCGGCGCACCTTGGGCGACCAAAGTCTGGATGTCGCGATAGATGGTGCGGAGCGAAACGGCGTGTTCTGCGGCAAGTTGACTCCCGCTCACCGGACGGCGATGTCGCCGTAGCGTCTGGATCAGATCGAGCAGCCGTTCAGATCGTGACATTTCCCATCCTTTCTCAAACGGTCTATTCGTCCACTGGGAGCTATGGGGTCCATCAATAGCGCTGTGACTCGTTTACCCCGAGTCCCGGTTCTCATCCAGCAGTGATGTGAAGATGACCGATGCAGGTCAAAAACGAGAGCTCGGCACCGTACTTGCCTCGACCGTTTCTACCCCCCCAAAACAGACATCGCGGTCGCCGGAGAAAAAGGCTTGACCTTACGGTTCGGATTATAGAAGGGATCGAACATCGGCTCGGGCGCGGCGTTGAGGATGTCGCCGAGCCGGGCGATCGAGACCCGCGCCTGGTGGAAATCCTGCCAGAGCTGGGCCAGCCGCAGCACCGGTTGCGCCACGCGGCCAGCCAACATGTTGAAGGCGATGAGCTCGCCGACCGAGAGATTGCCCTCGATGACGAGATGCGCCCCGAAATAGAGCGTCAGCGCGGTGACGAGCTTGCTGATGACTGCACCGACTGGCTCGCCCAATTGCCGAGCGAGAGCACGTCGAAGCTGGCACTGACATAGCCGGCGAGCTGCTCCTCCCATCGCCGCTGCATCTGCGGCTCGATCGCCATCGCCTTCAGGGTCTGTATCGCGCTGACGCTCTCGACCAGGAAGGCCTGGTTCTCGGCGCCGCGGTCGAACTTCTTGTCCAGCCGTTCGCGGAAGATCGGGGTGACGCCGGCGGAGATCGCGACATAGAACGGGAACGAGCCGACCACGATCCAGGTCAGGAACGGCGAGTAGTAGAACATCACCGCGAGGAAGACGAAGGTAAAGCCGAGGTCGATCACCAGCGTCAGGGCCGAGCTGGTGAGGAAGTTCCTGATGTTCTCCAGCTCGCGCACGCGTGCGACGGAGTCGCCTGCCCGTCGCGCCTCGAAATAGGCGATCGGCAGCGCGATCAAGTGACGGAACAGGCGCGCGCCGAGCTCGACGTCGATCCGGTTGGTGGTGCGGGAGAAGACGTAAGTTCGGAGCGCCCCGAGGACGGTCTCGAAGATCGAGACGACGATGAGGCCGAACACCAGCACGTCGAGCGTGGTGTAACCGCGATGCGCCAGCACCTTGTCGGTCACGACCTGGAAGAACAGCGGCATCACCAATGCAAACAATTGCAGGAAGAATGACGCGACCAGCACCTCGCCGAGCAGCCTGCGGTATTTGTGCATGGCCTGGAGGAATCAGGTGATATCGAACTGGCGCGCCAGATCGGACAGTGACGCACGCCGCGTCATCAGCAAGATGCGACCGGTCCAGCTCTGTTCGAACTCGACTCGCTTGATCACCTGCGGACGATTAACCAGGGGGTCGTGAATGAGAACGTCTTCGGCCCCGGCCTTGCCCAGGATAGCAAAGGTGCCGTCATGCCGTTCGACGATCGCGGGCAAGGATAGCTTGGAAAGGCCGGACCAGCTTTCGCGAACCGCCCTCGCCTTCAGCTTGAGTTGCTTGGCGCAGCGAAGCATTTCCTGAACGCCAACCGACGAGCCGGCGAACTGATGTGCAATCTGCGCGGGATCAACAGCGATCTGATGAAATCGCAGCAGCAGTGCAAGACACTGCAGCCCCGTATCCAGCCTTACGGCTTCCACGCCACTTCTGCCCCTGCCACTACTTTAAATCGCGCTATCGACCAATACACCTTCCTCACGGGCAGGCAAGCATTGCGATGCGCCGTGAGACGGTGGAACTCTCGTAAAATCTTATCGTGCCATCGCCCTGCACTGCATTATTCTGCATGAGTATCGGCAGGGATTGCCTCGCCCCCTCGGCCCCATTTCTCCCCTCTCCTCAGGCGGACGTAACCACGGCCTGATAACCTTCGGCTCCACAATGTGCCAGCGCCGCCCGCAACCGCACGGTAGCGCGCCGATGATCACAGGAGGACTCCCGAGTCCAACGCGGGGAGCGCCGTTTCGAGCGGCCCCGTCCTAGTTTCAAGAACTCGACTACAGAGTTTTGACGACCATCAGCCTGCCGCCGCCGGCCGCCACGTCGCCGCCAACGCTCCTTGAGCCGCTTGATTGTACTGAGATGACAGAGCTTCCGGTGACGTCACGAACCCGCGCTTGTCCGAATAACTCGCCATCGCTTGCACCAACTGGCTGAACGCATTGGACAGACGCGAACTTGGATCAATTGCAAAAGTGACGTCGCCAGCGATGCCGGTTGTACCGTCAGTTCGCGCATAGCTCGACAAGCCCTGAATAGCCGATCCATCGGACAGGACCGATGGGGCACCGATCGGGTTGAGACCGATGGACGAGATTCCGAAATCTGAAAGCCTATGAACCTCGCCGGACTGAGAGAAACCGTCCGCGTCAAGATCTTGCCAAATTCGGAAGTCGTCCCAACGCGCATCGGCGCCGGAAAGTTCACCATCATGATTGCTGTCGAAAACTTGCGCGAGCGCAGTCATATCGGACGTGGTACCGGGCGCCCACGCCGTAAACACAATCTCGTTGGTCTGATCGATGATGCCGTCGGGCCCGGCACTGTCGTTTGCGCCGAGATCGATAGCCAACAGACCGTCCGCCCCGGATATCCACGCGGTACGCTCTCGGCCCTGCCCATCCATGTCAAACGCCGCAGAAGAGCTGGACAATGGCAGGAGATCGATGCCGTTACCGTCAAGGTCAAGAACGACGGGAGACGCTCCGATCACGCCGTCGCCGTTGAGATCTTGATGAAGGACCGGCTCGAGCGCCTTCAAAGACGGAGCGCTCCCCAGCACCTCAGGAGCAGCCGCAAGGGTCGTTAGAAAGTTGCCGTTACTGTCCGTGCTCCAGACCGAATAATATCCCGTGGACGAATTCTTCCATACGACATCGTAGCCGCCACCCGACACCTGCTCGGTCGCAATGACCTTGTAGGCTCCATAGTTGGCGGCAATCACCGCAGAGCCCTGATATTTCAGACTTTGGCCCGTACCGTTGCTGGCGCTTAGCATAAAGTAATAACCGCCATCCAAGGCGGTGATAGTCGAGCCGTTCATTTCGATTGAAGGCAGGCCGATCGCACCATCGCCGTTGAGGTCTTGATGAAACATTGGCTCTAGCGCCTTCAGAGACATTTCTGTCCCGCCCAATTCCGGCGCCGCGGCAACAGTCTTTACGAAATTGCCATTGTTATCCGTATTCCAAATGGAAAAAAGACCCGTCGAGGTGTTCTTCCAGGCAACGTTATAACCGCCATCTGACAATTGCTCGGCGGCGATGACCTTGTACGCTCCGTAGTTGGCGGCGATGACCGCAGAGCCTTGGTACTTCAAGACCGGTCCATTACCAGTGCTGATGCTGTTCAGGTAATAATTCCCGCCGGACAGAAGCAGGCTGGTCGATCCGTAGGATTCAATTGGGGGGACTCCGATGATGCCATCGCCATTGACATCTTGATGGAATGTCGGTTCGAGCGCCTCAAGTGACGGGTCCGTTCCCGCAACCTGCGGGGCGGCCGCGAGCGTTGTCAGGTATGCACCATTACTATCCGTGCTCCAGACCGAGAATTGGCCGCTTGAATGCTTCCAGACGACATCGTAGCCGCCGCCTGCGATTTGCTCAGCTGCAATGACGGTCCACGCGCCCCAATCCGTCGCAAGCACAGGTGTCCCCTGGTACTTCAGGGTGGGTCCAGTGCCCGTATTCAAGCCGATCAGGTAATAATTGTTTGCCGAAAGAACCAGGCTGGTCGATCCCAGCGTTTCGATCGTAGTGGGAACACCGATCGTGCCGTCCCCGTTGACGTCTTGATGGAGCACCGGCTCGAACGCTTCAAGGGAGGCATCGTTGCCAAGCACTTCAGGGGCAGCCGCCAGAGTGGTCAGGAAGTTGCCGTCGCTGTCCGTATTCCAAACGGAATAATGTGGAGCACTCGTCGCGCTCTTCCAGACGACGATGTAACCACCACCTGAAGCCTGCTCCGCAGCAATGACAGACCACGCGCCCCAGTTGGCCGCCGCCACCGGCGAGCCCTGATACTTCAGGACAGGTCCGGCGCCAGTGGTCCTACTATTGAGATAATAGTTGTTATTCGACAGCATCAGGATCGTTGATCCCGCCGCTTCGATCGGCGGTACGCCGATCGCCCCGTCGCCGTTCAAATCCTGATGGAAACTGGGCTCGAGCGATATCAGTTCTGTACTGTTCCCATGCACGACACCGCCGGTCCCGTTGCCGTTAACATTACCGCTGAAGTCGGTGTTCCAGACGGTGTACTCGTCGGTGCCGGGAAGGCGGATGGCAAGCTCGTAACCGAAAGAAGTTTGCTCCACGCCTAGGAGCGTGCGGCCTTCCAGCATGTCAGACGTGAACGGCACGCCGCCGTATTTCAACATTGGTCCGATGCCGTTGGAGTAGAAATAGTAATTGGTCCCGATCTGCATCAGGCTCGTCGAACCGGCTGTATCAATTGTCGCAAAGCCCGCCGCCAAACCAGCACGGGGCGAGAAGTCAAGCGTCGTCCCGTCGGCGAAGACAAACTTTTCGATGCGGTCGAGCGGATCGAGCCAATTCTGCAGAGTAATGCGATCGGTCATTTGGGCGAGGGACAAACCCGCATTGGCTGGGTCTTTGATACCAACGATGAGATCGTTGCCCGACAGCTGGAGGACAATGTCGGACAGCTTGATCCCCGACGCGAAAGCCAACGTATCGACGCCGCCGTTGTAATGGCCGGCGTCCGTCCCTGTTAGGACAGCGTCGTCGAAGATGGTATCGAGACCGTCGCCCCGGCCGAAGGCATAAGTGTCATCGCCTAGCCATCCCCTGAGAGTATCACTTCCCTTGCCACCATGTAGAACGTCGTTATCACGGCCGCCGAAAAGGTCGTCATTGCCAGCGCCTCCGTACATGATGTCGGCTCCGGCTGTCCCGACCAGGCTATCGTTGCCCCCCGTCCCGTACAGGATTTGCGATGTCGTGACGGTGTTGCCGTTTGCACTCGTCGTCGTGACCACCCCCTTCTTGGGCGAGCCGTCCGGGTTCAGATCAAGCGAAGTCGACACTGTACTGCCGTCGACCCGGATGACGGTCGTATTGGTGCTGTCAAACCAGCCGGCATTCGTGCTGTCTGTCTGGTCCGTGGTCACTAGACCGTCGGCACTCAAGGTCGTGACGATACGCTTAGTCGTCTGCCCGCTAGCGTTGACGTAGGCGGCGTTGGTGACGGAGCTGCCGTCGATGCTCTTCTGAGTAGTGGCGCGGAAATTGTAAGTGCCGGCGCCAGTCGTGTCTCCTTGGATGCTCGTGGCATTGCCGTCCGCGCTGACCGTTGTGATCGTCTGGTCAGTGACGGTTCCGGTCGAAGTCAGGTGTTTTGCGACCGTCGTCGAGCTTCCGTCGATCGCGATCGACGTCACCTCGGTGTAGTCGTAATAACCTCTGCCCAGCAGATCCTTCTGCACCGTTTTGGTCAGGCCATCCGCGCTCTCGGTTAAAATAATCTTCTGGCGAAGCGAGCCGTTGCCATTTACTTCGGTAATGGTCTCAACGGAGCTTCCATCAATGTTTTTGACGGTCATGTCGGTTCGGGTGTGATCAATGGTCCCGTTGCCATCAAAATCCCACTGCGTCGCCTTAGTCAGGCCATCCGCACTTGTCTTCACGACCGTCCTGTCCACAGCAGTTCCAAGCGACCCGAGATCCGTGATGGTGTCGATCTCGCTGCCATCGACGGCCGTGACGTTGACTTGCGTCTGATCGACGGTCCCGTTGCCATCGACGTCGCGCGTGATCGTAACGGTCTGGCCATCGGCGCTGGTGACCTTGACGACCTTGTCCTTGATAGAATTGTCGCCGTTGTAATCGGTGACCGTCCGAACCCGGCTGCCGTCGACATTCCTTGCCGTGACGACGGTCCGGCTCTGGTCGGTCAGACCGTCCCCATCGAGATCGGAGACGTCGGTGGTGCTCCAGCCGTCCGCGCTGGTCGTCGTCGTCGACTTCGATCCTAGCACGCCGCCGGCCTTGTAGGCGGAAACGGTCTCGGTGCGGCTGCCGTCGGCGTTCAGCACCGTGACGTCGGTGAGCGTCTGGTCAAAGACAGGATTTTGACCCGAATCCAGCGCTCCCGTCGTATCCCACTGAACCGATGTCGACAGGCCGTTAGCGCTGGTCGTGGCAGCCTTAATCCACAGCGGGCCAGGCGCCATCGTCAGATAGTTCTTCACGGTCTCGGTGCGGCTGCCGTCCGCATTGATGACGATAACATCGGTCTGCGTCGCGACCGGCGGGTCCGATATCATCGGATTGACCTTCAGATCCCATTCGGTGGAGCGGCTCAGCCCGTCAGCCGAGGTCGTGACAACGGCTCTATCCTTGACCGTGCCATCGACATTGAAATCGGTGACGGTCTCGGTACGGCTGCCGTCGGCGTTCAGAACGGCAACTTTGGTCATGGTCTGGTTGAACGTGCCCGCGCCCGCGGTGTCACGCTGGACCGTTGTCGACAAACCATTTGCACTGGTTGTCACAACCACCTTGTCCTTGAGCGTGCCATTGGCGTTGAAATCGGTCTTCGTCGTCACGACGCTGCCGGCCGAATTCGTCACTCTGGCCACTGTCTGATCGACTACGCCGTCGCCGTTGATGTCACGGGACAGCGAGACCGTCTTGCGATCTGCACTCGCCGTCGCAATCGTCTTGCGGATCAGCGCTCCGCTCGCATTGGTGTCCGTCACCGTCTCGGTGGTGCTGCCGTCTGGATGGAGAACGGAAACGTCGGTCTCGGTGAAGTCGAACACGCCGGCCCCTCGCGTGTCCTTCTGAATCGTCTTCGACAGGCCGTTGACGCTTGTCGTCACGACGGTCTTGTCCGCCAAAGCGCCCGCGGCGTTGGCGTCGACGATGGTTTCTGTCCAGCTTCCATCCACATTTTGGGCCGTCACGTCGGTCCGCGTCTGGGTGAATGTCCCCGCTCCCGTGGCGTCGCGCTGAATCGTCGTCGACAGGCCGTCCGGGCTTGTTGTCGTGATAGCGCGGTCACGGACGGAGCCATTGGCGTTGAAATCAGTGACGGTTTTGATCTGGCTGCCGTTCGCGACCACAATAGTTGCCTCGGTCTGGTCGGCCGCGCCGTCGCCGTTGAGATCCCGCGAGACCGACACCGTCTTGCCGTCCGCGCTGATGGTCGTGACCGTCTGGTCCCGCAACGAACCGTTGGCGTTGATATTGGAGACCGTTTCGGTCCGGCTGCCGTCGTCGTTCAGCACCGTAACGTCTGTCGTCGTCCGGTCGAACGTGCCATTTCCGTCGACGTCGACCTGCGTCATCCTCGACAACCCGCCGGCGCTCATGGTGACGGCGACACGGTCCTTGACCGCGCCGTTGCAAGCAAAATGCGTGGCCGTCTCGGTCTGACTGCCATCGGCATTGAGAACCATGACATCGGTGCCGCCGCCATCGAAGACGCCATCGCCATTAACGTCCACTTGCACCGACGTGCTCAGCCCGGTCGCGCTGATCGACGTCACGGTCCGGTCCTTCAGCGACCCGTCGGCGTTGAATTCGCTCACCGTCCTGGTCCGACTGCCGTCGGCATTAAGAACCGTAACGTCGGTGCCGCGGGCGTCGATCACGCCATCGCCATTGGTATCCGATTGTTCCAACGTGCTCAGCCCGCTTGCGCTGACCGTCGTGACAGTCCGGTCCTTCAAGGACCCGTTGGCGTTGGTCTCAGTCAGCGTCGTCGTCGTGCTGCCGTCGGCATTCACCTGCCGGGTCTCGACACGATCGAAATAGCCGTCGCCCTGGCTGTCGGTCTGGACCGTCCTGGTCCGCCGGTCGGCGCTGATCGACGTCACCGTCTTCGCTATCAACGAGCCATCGGCATTGGTGTCGGTAACCGTCTCGGCCGTGCTGCCATCGGCATTGAGCACGGTGACGTCGGTTTCGGTCAGGTTAAAGCTGCCGGCCCCTAGCGTATCCTTCTGAATCGTCTTCGACAAACCGCTGACGCTGGTCGTCACGACGGTCTTGTTCACCAGGGCACCCGCGGCATTGGTGTCGATGATGGTTTCCGTCCAGCTTCCATCCGCATTCAGAACTGCCATGTCGGTCCGCGTCTGGGTGAATGTCCCCGCTCCCGTGACATCACGCTGAATCGTCGTCGACAGGCCGTTCGGGCTTCTTGTCGTGATGGCGCGGTCACGGACGGAACCATTGGCGTTGAAATCCGTGACGGTTCTGATCTGGCTGCCGTTCGCGGCCACAATAGAGGTCTCGGTCTGGTCGGCCGCGCCGTCGCCGTTGAGATCTCGCGAGATCGACACCGTATTGCCGTCCGCGCTGGTGGTCGTGACCGTCTTGTCCCGCAACGAACCGTTGGCGTTGATATTGGAGACCGTCTCGGTCCGGCTGCCGTCGTCGTTCAGCACCGTAACGTCTGTTGTCGTCCGGTCGAACGTGCCATTTCCGTCGGCGTCGATCTGCGTTATCCGCGACAACCCGCCGGCGCTCGTGGTGACGGCGACGCGGTCATTGACCGCGCCGTTGCCAGCAAAATGCGTGACCGTCTCGGTTCGACTGCCATTGGCATTGAGAACCACGACATCGGTGCCGCTGCCATCGACGACGCCATCGCCATTAACGTCCACTTGCACTAACGTGCTCAGCCCGGTCGCGCTGATCGACGTCACGGTCCGGTCCTTCAGCGACCCGTCGGCGTTGAATTTGCTCGCCGTCCTGGTTCGACTGCCGTCGGCATTGAGAACCGTAACGTCCGTGCCGCGGGCGTCGATCACGCCATCGCCATTGGTATCCGATTGCTCCAACGTGCTCAGCCCGCTCGCGCTGACCGTGGCGACAGTCCGGTCCTTCAAGGACCCGTTGGCGTTGGTCTCGGTCACCGTCGTCGTCGTGCTGCCGTCAGCATTCACCTGCCGGGTCTCGACACGATCGAAATAACCGTCGCCCTGGCTGTCGGTCTGGACCGTCCTGGTCCGCCGGTCGGCGCTGATCGACGTCACCGTCTTCGCTATCAACGAGCCATCGGCATTGGTGTCGGTAACCGTCTCGGCCGTGCTGCCATCGGCATTGAGCACGGTGACGTCGGTTTCGGTCAGGTTAAAGCTGCCGGCCCCCAGCGTATCCTTCTGAATCGTCGTCGAGAGCCCGTTGGCATTGGTTGTGACGACCTTCCTGTCCCGCAGCGAGCCGTCGGCATTGTAATCGGTCGTCGTGACCGTGGAGCTGCCGTCGGCATTTCCGACCGTCATGGTGGCTCGGGACGAATCGAATGTCCCGTCGCCGTTGATATCGGCCTGGGTGGTCACCGACAAACCGTTGGCACTAGTGGTCGTTACGGATTTTGCCTTAACCGACCCGTCCGGGTTTCCCCAGGTTAACGTCGACGTCGTGGTGCCATTCGCGTTCACGACATCACTCTCAGTCTGCTCGAATCCACCGTCGCCGTTCCGATCGATGGCTATGTTGCGAGATTTGCCATCCGCACTGACTGTGCTGATCGATAGGCTGAGCATCGTCGCAATTGCGCTCTGTGTCGTGACGGTCTCGGTGCGGCTGCCGTCGGCACCGACCACGGTGACATCGATGACGGTTTGCTCGAAAACGCCATCGCCATTCAAGTCAAGCTTGTCCGTTCTTGAGAGACTATCGGCGCTGAGCGCCGTAATCACTTTCGCGCGCAGCGAGCCATCGGCATTGAACTCCGATTGAGTGGTGCTGGAGCTGCCATCCGGATTGATCTTGATCGACTTCGTCGTGGTGAGATCGACGACGCCATCGCCGTTCAGATCCGTTGCCTCGCTTTGTGAACGCCCGTCACTGCTGGCCCACGTGACCACGCTGGCGACCTTGTTGGCAGCGGCTGTGCCGCTGCCAACATAATTTGTGACCGTCTCGGTATTGCTGCCATCGGCCGCATAGGAGATCGAGTCGGTCTGGGTTGCATTGAGGCCAGGATCGCCGGTCAGCCACAGCTGAACGGTCTTGGATGCGCCATTTGCAGAGGTGGTGACGACGGCCTTGTCCCTCGTGGAGCCGTCCGCATTGAGGTCGGTGATGATGACCGACAGATTGCCGCTGGCGTCGCGAGCGTCCACCTCGGTTTGATCGAACGTCCCCGCGCCGAGCGAATCGCGTCCGATCGTGACGGTTTTCAAATCGGCGCTCGTCGTCGTGACGGTACGGTTGATGACCCGCGTTCCGGCGCCGTTGAAATTGGTGATGGTTTCGGTCGTGCCGCCGTCCGCGTTGAGAACTGAATGATCAGTCTGGAGCTGATCGACGACCCCGTCACCGTTGTTGTCCTTGGCCAACGTGACAGTCTTCCCGTCTACGCTGGTCGTGCTGATGGACTCGCTCGCAAGCTGTCCTGAAGCGCGATAGGCCTTGACGTCGATCGACGTCGATCCGTCGGCATTGTGAAGCGTCGACTGCTGAACGACGAAGCCGTTGACGTCGTATGACAGCCGCACGTCCGCGGCGGCGCCGGTCGTGCCGTCTGACTTTGTGAACGTGGCTTGTCCATAAATGACAGAACCGTCCGGAAGAACGGTTTTCTGGTTGTTAGAGACAAGATCAATCGAGACGATCCCGAGTTCGCCCAGCGTCTTGAGGGAAGTGGTGCCGTCTGCATTCGTGACCAAGACCTTGAAGTCGTTCCAGTGCAGGTCGCCGGCGTCCAGCTTGCCGTCGTGATTGGTGTCGAAGACATGGGCCAGGGCTTCCATGTCGGTCTTGGCTGTCGGATCCCATAGCTTGAAGTTGTACGCTTCGGGAGAATTGACGTCGCCATTGCCCTTGACGTCGAGCACCAGGACGCCATTGCCAGCCCCAGCCCAGGCGGTTCGGTGCTGATAGCCGTCACCGGCCACGTTGAAGAATTTGTTGGATGACCCAAGCTGCGTGATGTGGATGCCATGTCCGGTTAGATCGAGAACGATGGGAGCATCGCCGGCGCTGCCATCACCGCTGCCGCCATTGCCGCTGCCATCCCCATTGCCGCTACTGCCGTCCCCATTGCCGCTGCTGCCGTCACCGCTGCNNCCGCTGCTGCTGCCGTCACCAGTGCTACCGTCGCCGGTGCTGCCGCTGTCGCCCGTGCCGCCGGTGCTGCCGCTGTCGCCGGGGCTGCCGTTGTCGCCAGTGCTGCCGTTGTCGCCAGTGCCGCCGTTGTCGCCAGTGCTGCCGTTGTCGCCCGGGTCGCCCATATTGCCGGGATCGCCCGAGCCACCTGGGCCGTCCGTTGCGGAAGGAGCCGTCGGCGGGCCAACGTCGACAGCTGGGCTTGGGTTATCAGGTGGGGCAACCGGCCCAATTGGATATCCCTGTTGGTCAACTGCGTAACTCGACGGATTTGCAACGAAGCCAGCCACTGCGGGGCCAATTGCGGGGCCAACTACACTTATCCCGGCATGTGCTGCGGTTGCTGCGGCGTTGCTAGCCGCGAAACCGGCAATCGCGCCAGCCGTTGGGTTACCCGTAACGGATGTAGTTGCAGTAGCAGCTACAGCGCCGACTGCAACACCAGCCAATGCTGAAGCGGCGGAGACCGCCGCTTGACCTACATTTCCGTTGGCAGCTTCCATGCCAGCAGCAACCGCGTTGCCGACAACCCCGACATGACCGCCTACTGCAGCACCAGGAGCAGCACCAATACCAACATCGCCCACCGAGCTTGGAGGGCCGTCCATACCGAACCCGAGAGCATTGCCCATTGCGTCTTGAGCTGGAGTTGAGTCGGTCATTGCTTGCAGCCCCCGTTGATCGCCTCAATGAACTTCGATCGTCGAAAGAACACCGCCGACGAACGCAAGACGTTCCGGCATGCGCAACGTCAACGTTCATCTAAACAGTTTGCAGGAAGGTCCCCCTCAACCTGTCGTCGGCCAGCTTCTCTGCGGCAACGCAGGGTGACCGTCGTCGGTAGTGTTTTTTCAATGCAACACAACTTCATACGATGCAACCCAAAAGTGCAACCAATTTCTTTGCGGCGCGATCGCGAGTCTCAACGACGTAGTTGTTTAAAAAAAAGCGATGCGTGGGCCTAGAGATGCCGCCGCTTGAGCCACTCCCAAATGGCCCATGCGAGCAGCAATAGTCCGAATGGGATACCCCAAGCGGTGAGCCAGAAGTATTCGCGCGGAAAGAACGCCGACTGAATTGGAACGACCGAGCACACAGCCGCAGCCCACAGGACAATGTAGAAAACAGTCACGCCACACCGATCTATTAGCGTGCCGCGCTTCGCTCTCGCGAGAACGTGGGGATAAGCTTTGTGAACGGGCATGGCCGATACTCTTCCGTCGATGGAAGCCAGCAGAACTCTAGCACAAATCCGATGATATAGCTCCGCGCAAGCTGGCGAAGACGGTCTGCGGATTCGACAACCGGAGCCCTACGTCTGCCTACAATCCAATTTAGGTTGATCGGTTTCGCTCGCACGGTTCGCGAAAGTCTCGTAGTACGTGAAATCGCCTCGCGATTTGTGAATAGTGAGATTCAACGCTATGCCTCACCTCTCCCTGAGGCTCTCCTGCTTGTACCGCAAAAGCGGCGACAGCGCATACTCGACGATCCGCCGACGCCCGGTCTTGATCTCCACCGTCACCGCCATGCCGGGCGCAAGATTCACCATCTTGGCCTCGACCTGCATCTGCGTGCCATCGAGCGAGACGCGGGCGGCGTAGAGCAATTCCCGGCCGACTGGCTCGCTGGATTCGGCGAGTGCGCCACCCTGCTTCAGAGAGCCCGGCCCGCCCGTCGGCTTGTCCTTGATGATGGCATCGCGCGACACGCTGATGACCTTGCCGTGTAGCAGGCCGTATCGGGTGAAGTTGAACGTATCGATCTTGATCTCGGCGTCCTGGCCGTGTTCGACGAAGCCGATGTCGCGGTTGGAGATCATCGCCTCGACCTCGATGCTGGAGCCCCGAGGCACGATCATCATCAGCTGTTGCGCCGGCGTCACCACGCCGCCGACGGTGTGGATCGCGAGCTGCTGCACCGTGCCGTCGATCGGCGCACGCAAAAGCTGCTCGTCGGTCTTCTGCTGCGCCTTGATAGTATCCTGACGGAACTCGTCGGCCTTCTTCTGGGCGTCGGAGAGGTCGCTCAGGACTTGCCGCTCGAAGCCGGATCGGGTTTGGGCGAGTTGCTGCTCCAGCGCCCGGCGCGCGGCCTCGATCTCGACCAGCTTGCGCTCCTGCACGATGCGCTCGTTCTGCTGGTCGATCAGGCGGGTCTGGGCGTCGATCCAGGCGATGCGGTTGCCATACTGGATGTCCATCGCCTTCTTGCGGATGGTCAGGGTCTCCTCCAGCAGCGGCAGCGTCGCGTCGATCTTGGCGATCGCCGCGGTGACGGACTGCGCCTCGGCGCGCTTCTGGTCGATCTGCTGCACCACCGAGGCAAGCTTCGCCTGCTGCTCGGCGGCCTGCGCCAGCATGGCGGAGCGCGCCCGCGCGATCTCGACTTCGGAGGCGCCGGCGGGTTCCTCGATATCGTGAGGCGTGGCGAGATTGGCAAAGCTGCGGCGCAGCGCCGACAGCCGCGCGACGTCGAGCAGGCTTGCGACGAGGTCCTGCCTCACCCGCTTGCGCTCGGCCTGGGTCACCGTGCGGTCGAGCTCGACCAGCACCTGGCCGGCGGTGACCCTGTCGCCGTCATGGACGTGGATCGCCGAGACGATGCCGGCCTCCAGCGGCTGGATCGTCTTGGTGCGGCCGGTCGGCACCACCTTGCCGGTGGCGGTGGCGATGATGTCGACATGGCCAAAGGTCGCCCAGCCGATCGCGAGCGCAAAGAACAGGATGATGGTGAGGCCCACCGCCCGTCCGACGGGCGAGGCCGGGGTCTCCAGGATCTCCAGCGCCGCGGGCAAGAATTCGCGCGCCTCGCGCTGGCGGCGCCAGAACGTCCGGCTCTTGCGCTCGATCACATCAGCTGACGACATGGAGCCCCGCCTGGATCTGGTGCAGCATGGCGTAGCGCCCGGCCTTCTTGATCAGCTCGTCGTGGCTGCCGTCCTCCACCAGGCGGCCGGCCTCGATGGTGATGATGCGATCCGCGTGACGCACCGCCGAGAGCCGGTGCGCGATGATGAAGACGGTCCGACCGGCGCAGATCTTGCGCATGTTGCGCTGGATGATGTTCTCGCTCTCGTAGTCGAGCGCGCTGGTGGCCTCGTCGAAGATCAAGACGCGCGGATTGGTGACCAGGGCGCGCGCAATCGCGATGCGCTGGCGCTGGCCGCCCGACAGGCTGGCGCCGCGCTCACCGACCACGGTGTTGTACCCATCCGGCAGCGCCAGGATGAACTCGTGCGCGCCGGCGAGCTCGGCGGCGGCGATCACCCGCTCCATCGCCATGCCGGGGTCGGCGAGCGCGATGTTCTCGCGGATGGTGCGGTTGAACAGCACGTTCTCCTGCAGCACGGTGCCGATCTGGCGCCGCAGCCAGGCGACGTCGGCAACGGTCAGGTCGATGCCGTCGATCAGGATGCGGCCGGCCTCTGGCACGTAGAGCCGCTGGATCAGTTTTGTCAGCGTCGACTTGCCCGAGCCGGAGGGGCCGACGATGCCGATCACCTGTCCGGGCGTCACCTTCAGCGAGACGTCCTGCAGCGCCAGCGAGGTATCCGGCCGGTAGCGGAAATTGACGTGGTCGAAGGTCACCTCGCCCTTGATCGGCGGCAAGCTCGCGCGCGAGGGATCGAACATCGGCTCGGGCGCGGCGTTGAGGATGTCGCCGAGCCGGGCGATCGAGACCCGCGCCTGGTGGAAATCCTGCCAGAGCTGGGCCAGCCGCAGCACCGGCTGCGCCACCCGCCCGGCCAGCATGTTGAAGGCGATGAGCTCGCCGACCGAGAGATTGCCTTCGATGACAAGATGCGCGCCGAAATAAAGCGTCAGTGCGGTGACGAGCTTGCTGATGAACTGCACCGACTGGCTCGCCCAATTGCCGAGCGAGAGCACGTCGAAGCTGGCACTGACATAGCCGGCGAGCTGTTCCTCCCAGCGCCGCTGCATCTGCGGCTCGATCGCCATCGCCTTCAGGGTCTGGATCGCGCTGACGCTCTCGACCAGGAAGGCCTGGTTCTCGGCGCCGCGGTCGAACTTCTTGTCCAGCCGCTCGCGAAAGATCGGGGTCACGCCGGCGGAGATCGCGACATAGAACGGGAACGAGCCGACCACGATCCAGGTCAGGAACGGCGAGTAGTAGAACATCACCGCGAGGAACACGAAGGTAAAGCCGAGATCGATCACCAGGGTCAGGGCCGAGCTGGTGAGGAAGTTCCTGATGTTCTCGAGTTCGCGGACCCGCGCCACGGAGTCGCCGGCCCGCCGTGCCTCGAAATAGGCGATCGGCAGCGCGATCAGATGCCGGAATAGCCTTGCGCCCAGCTCGACATCGATCCGGTTGGTGGTGTGGGAAAAGACATAGGTGCGAAGCGCGCCGAGAACGGTCTCGAAGATCGAGACGACGATGAGGCCGAACACCAGCACGTCGAGCGTGGTGTACCCGCGATGCGCCAGCACCTTGTCGGTCACGACCTGGAAGAACAGCGGCATCACCAATGCAAACAATTGCAGGAAGAATGACGCGAGCAGCACCTCGCCGAGCAGCCTGCGGTATTTGTGCATGGCCTGGAGGAACCAGGTGATATCGAACCGGCGCGCCAGATCGGACAGTAACGCACGCCGCGTCATCAGCACGATGCGACCGGTCCAGCCCGCCTCGAATTCGGCGCGCTTGATCACCTGCGGACGATTGACCGCGGGGTCGTGGATGAGGACGTCCTCGGACCCCGCCTTGCCAAGTATCGCAAAGGATCCATCGTGCCGTTCGACAATGGCAGGCAATGAGAGCTTTGAAAGGCCAGGCCAGCTCTCGCGTATAGCTCGCGCCTTCAGCTTGAGCTGCTTGGCGCAGCGGAGCATTTCCTGGACGCCAACCGACGAGCCGGCGAACTGATGCGCGATCTGCGCGGGATCAACCGCGATATGATGAAATCGCAGCAGCAGCGCAAGGCACTGCAGCCCCGTATCCTGACGTACGGCTTCCAAAATCGCCCCTGCCACCACTTCCGATCGTCATATTTTATATTGCACGTTTGTTTCCGGGAAGCAAAACGAAATCTCGCTGAGGTTGTGGATCAGAACTTTCATCGAATTGTTATGGAGCGGCACCGTCAAACGCTTCGCCGCGCTTTATTACCCCTCATACCTCCGAGCCACAGCCAAAGAAGCACTGCCCGCATGTGAATCCTCCTAACCCCACGCTGTGCTCACAATCAGCCAGAAGATTGCCCGGGATTGACTGGACTTCATCAATGATTGGAGCGTGCATCCCGCCGATCACCTCCGAACGGAGTCGTGCGGCGATGGATGCGCAAACGATCGAACCTGCCGTTAAGGCTTGCCTTGTGGAGATTCACACGAAGCTGAAGGAGGCCTGCCGGATCGCCGCGGCGGCCCAAGCCTGTGCGGAGGCCGGCAGCTTCGCGGAGGCAGTGCAGGTCTCGATGGATATCGAGCAGCTCATCTATTATGCCGGACGCCTGCATGATGCCGTATGCCTGCTTGGTCGATTGAGCAGAAGTTGGATCGTTCTATCCTGATCGTCGCGCCATGACGCCGCGTCGCGGCACGAGCGACACCCCCTGGGCTGTTTTCGTTATCCTGGCCGCAAGCATTTGAGGGCACGCCGCTGCGCAGTTCGAGCGGCCCTCTCATAGCGTTCCGGGCCAGCAAGGCGTTTCATTTGCTTCGGGTTTTCTGAGTCCAAGAACGCCACAAGCATCCCATGCCGGATGCCGCGGATTTGGGACAGCCATAGTTTTGCTTCGAGCAGATCTCGGGCGATCGAAGGGCTCGACTGATCCCCAAGGCACGCGAGGACGCTGCCGGCGAGCGCGTCCAAGCCGAGATCATCCTTGTTCAGCCGAGAAAGCCCATGCTGACGCGCATTGCGGCTTGCAAGTGCCTTCCCAACCTCTGTCCTCGGCCCCGTGCTACGCTTGGCGTTGGCGCGATTGGCTTCGATTTGGCGAATTGAAGCCATCTCCGAAGTCCTCGGCTGATGCTGATCTTGGCGACCGGAAGCTCGCTCCAACGCATTGAGCGATCAAGGGTTTTCCGGACCAAAGAACAGCAAATTCGCTGCAGAAAGGACTGGCATTCCCGCGCAAAAGGAGCGTTAATCACTAAACCGGCCGGCGGGCCCTTGGCCCCGGTCTCTCCCTCGCAGTGGCGGGGGTTTTGGTGGTGCGGCGGCAAGCCGCGTCAACCCAGGAGAGACCGGTGAGCACGATTGCATCCGAGGGCGCCGCGGCGCCCCACTCCGTCATCACATTCAACCGCCACGACCGCCGCGCCTTCATCGGCGGCTCGGACGCCCGCATCATCATGGGCCAGGACCAGGACGAGCTCGAGCGCTTGTGGCGGGAAAAACGCGGCGAGATCGCGCCGCAAGATTTGTCGCGCAACCTGATCGTCCAGCTTGGCAGCGCCACCGAAGCGCTCAATCGCAGCTGGTACCAGAACGCCACCGGGCATGCGATCACCGACATCCAGAAGCGGGTGCGGCACCCCGTCCATGCCTGGATGGCGGCTACGCTGGACGGCATCGTCGCGCCGACCGGCGCGGTGTTCGAGGCCAAGTTCATGCTGCCCTGGGCCTTTACCGAAGAGGCGGCGGCCGACAAGCACATGGCGCAGCTGCAGCACAACATGTGGGTGGTCGCGGCGCGCGCCGCCGTGCTGTCGATCATCACCGGCGGCGGCAAATGGGTCGAGATCACCGTGCATGCCGACCCGCTCTACCAGCACCTGCTGCTGACCGCGGAAAAGAAGTTCTGGCGCTGCGTGCAGAGCGGCGAGTCGCCGCTGCTGTTTGGGATCGAAACCCCACGGCCGCGGCTTGCCGCCGTCAAGGTCGTCGACATGACCGCGTCCAATCTGTGGGCCGAATGCGCGGCGACCTATCTGCGCACCCGCGAGGCCCATGGCGAGCATGAGCTGGCCAAGACCGAGCTCAAGAAGCTGCTGCCGGAGGATGCCAAGGAGGCGTTTGGCCACGGCGTTCGCGCCAAGCGCTCCAAAGCCGGCGCCGTCAGCTTTGATCCGGTTGAGATGGAGGCCGTCCATGCACCAGGCCAGTGAGCATATCGGGGCGATCGCAGCGGCGCTGGCCCGCGCGCAAGCCGAACTGACCAACCCGGAAAAGACCCTGACCGCTCAGATCCGCTCCCCGTTCCTGCGCGATGACGACCGCACCTTTCGCTACGCCTCGCTGGCGAGCGGCCTCGACATTGTGCGCAAGACGCTGAGCCAGCAGGAGATCGCCACCATCCAGACGACCCGGGTCGAGGTAACCTCCGGCCACATCCATCTCACCACCCTGCTCGCCCATTCCTCCGGCGAATGGATCTCCTCGGACTGGCCGGTCTGCGCCGCACGGGACATCGAGGCGCCGCATCGCATGGGTGCGGCGCTGACCTACGCCCGACGCTACGCCCTGTTCGCGCTGGTCGGGATTGCCGGCGAGGATGATCTGGACGCCCCGAATACGGCCGCCGGTTCCCCCGCACCAGCTAACCTCAAGGCGTCGCCCGGCAAGGGCGCTCTCAACCGTGCCCCCCTGCTGCGGCCGGGCGAGTCCGCCGCACTCCGGGAGCAGCTGTTGCGCCAGCTGGAAGCGCTGCCTGCCAGCACCGATCTGCTCAGCTGGGCCATGGCGAGCCTCCCGCTCAAGAACAGCCTGCAGGAGCCGGATGCCCGGCACGTCGAGGCAGCTTATCAGGCCAAGCTTGAGGACGCTGGCCGTGCTCAGGCCGAGCAGACCGCCGACTTCAATGGCACGCCAAGCCTGCCAGCAGCGCCTGCTGCTGACGCCGAGGCCGCGCTGCAGCCAACGCTACCTGAGGCCGGGCTCGCCTATCCCAAGGAGCCGTCCCGCAAACGCAGCAAGGCGCACCTGTGCTTTGTTAAGGAGCAGCCCTGCCTGGTGTGCCGGCAAACCCCGTGCGATGCGCATCATCTGAAATTCGCTCAAGCCCGGGCGCTCGGCCGCAAGGTCAGCGATGAGTTCACTGTCCCGCTGTGCCGCGCGCATCACCAGGAGCTGCATCAGCATGGCAATGAACGGGCGTGGTGGGCGAACCTGCAGATCGCGCCGCTGCCGGTGGCGCAGCAGTTGTGGGCGGCAAGCCCCGTCCACGATCCCGCCAACCTCGCCCTGAGCGCCGCGTCGCTTGCGGCAAACCTGGATTCGGAGGCCGCCGGATGAACGGTCTGTTCCAAACCGGGCGCGAGCTCACCGTCACCGAGCTGCCGGTCGAGTTTGAGTTCTTGGCGCCCCCGCCCCTGCTGCTGCCGGGCGAACAGCTCGAACACTACCAGGCACTCCGGCAGGTGATCTTCGCCGATCTCGCGCCGCGGTCCGCCATCGAGTGGCTGCTCGCCATTGACGTCGCCGAGCTGTCCTGGGACATCCAGCGCTACCGCATGTTGCGGCATAGATTGCTCGAGACCTATCGCCAAAAAGCGGTTGAGGCGACGCTGCGGCGCATCGACATGGTCGGAATTGATCCCGAGTTCGAAGCGGAGGCCGAGACCTACACGCTACAAAATGCACTGAGCTGGCGGTGTGACCCCGTCGCTGCGTCCGAGATCGACGCGCGGCTTGCGACTTATGGCTTCGACCAACACGCCATCACCACCGAAGTCTACGTGCAGGCGCGCGAGGTCCTGGCCTTGTTCGAGGGGCTGCTCAACGCCGCACAAACCAAGCGCATGCTGCTCCTTCGCGAGATCAGGAATCAGCGCTTCCTCAGTGGACCGCTGCGCCAACCGCGCGTCTGAGGGAGACCGAGCCAGATCCCCGGCGCGACTGAGACCCGTGCAGAAGCCGGCGGCCCCAGCAAGCGGCGCATTGCGCATCTCGATCAACCGGGCCGGCACGATGCGGCTGCGTTGCTTGGCCGAATGGTCGCGACCGACCGCTAGAAACGAACCAACCCTTCGCAGGCGCAATAAGAGGGCGACACTCTTCCAAGAGATCTTTCTTGAAGAGCTGAATCCCGAGGAGTTCTATGTCGCAGTAACCTGCGTCGGACGAGGTGGAAATGAGTAATGCGCTCATCGTTCACAAAGCCCATCTGCCCAAGTCGCTCCTCGGCGTACGGGCAGCTCAATATGTCCGCATGTCAACCGACCGGCAACAATACTCGATTCAAAATCAGGCCGCCGTCATCGCGGCGTATGCGCACGCCCATAACTTCACGCTAGTCCGCACTTACAAGGACGAGGGCGAAAGCGGGTTGTTGATCAAGAACAGGACTGGCCTGCTTCAATTGCTGGAGGATGTCGAGAGCAACCAAGCCGATTTTGGCCATCTCCTGGTCTACGACGTTAGCCGATGGGGCCGTTTCCAGGACGTTGACGAAAGCGCGCATTACGAGTTCGTTTGCAGACGCGCTGGCATCAAGGTTGCCTATTGTGCTGAGCAATTCGAAAACGACGGCAGCATGCTTGCGAGCATCGTCAAGAACATCAAGCGGGTGATGGCGGCCGAGTACAGCCGCGAGCTTTCAGCGAAAGTCTACGCCGGTCAATGTCGGTTTGCGCGGCTCGGCTATAAACCCTGCGGTCGTGCCGGCTACGCGCTGGTGCGAGAGCTCGTCGATGAAAAGATGCAAACCAGGCGTGTGATGAAGAAGGGGGAGCGAAAGTACATTCTCACTGACCACATTCGCATAAGACCCGGCGACCCGAAGGAAATCGCGGTCGTGAAATGGATATTCGAAAGATTCTTGGACGTCAGATCCGAGACGGTCATCGCTTGGGAGCTCAACCGGAAAGGGCTCGCCTCGAGCACAGGCGTGCCATGGACCCGCGCTGCGGTCGGCATTGTCCTTAGAAACGAGAGCTATATCGGAAACCTCGTCTTCAACCGAAAATCCCAAAAGCTACGGCAGACCGCGGTGAAGAATCCTCCTGAACAATGGATCCGAAGTGAGGGCTGCATCGACCCCATCATTGATCGCGAGGTCTTCTTCAGGGTCAAGAAGATCATCGAGGAACGGCGCGTTGATCTTTCCGAAGAGGAGATGCTCGTCCGGCTGCGCCGGACTCTTTTCAAAGAGGGCCGTTTGACCCCGGCCATCATCGATCGAACGCCGGGATTGCCCTGCTCCGCGACTTGTCAAACGCATTTCGGCAATTTTCGAAATCTCTATCGATTGCTCGGTTACACACCGAAGCGGAATTACGAATTTCTCGACGCTCGCCCTGTCTGGTCCGAGTTGAGGTCAAAGCTTGTCGAACAGGCCGCCGCCGCGATTAAGGCGGCAGGCGGGAGCATCAGTTCGGGCGGCTGGAGCGATTGCCTGCGGGTGAACGGGGCGGCCTGTCTTTCCGTTAGGGTGGCCCGTTGGACCCCTGGTCGAAAGCCAAGCCATGCCCCCCACTGGAGCATTGAGCGCGAGGCGTGCCTCCCTGACGGCTGGATTGCCGCTATCCGGCTAGCCGGGCACAACAAAACCGTACTCGATTACGTATTGTTGCCGACCGACGGCAAAGTAAAGCGCACGATCCGCTTTTCCGAATCAGCGCGAGCGTGGCGGAGAATTTCGCGTTTCAAGACGGTCAGTGGCCTCGTTCACGCCATCGCCCAACGACTAACAAAACCGGATTTTACGTCCCACGCCACGCAGAAGCCAAGGAGCGGGCCGAAAGCGCAGCCACTCAAAACCAGCAACAACCACCGACGACGTCGACGTCCGGCAAACCGTATTTGAGATCTTGTGCCGACGCTCAGGGTCAGCTTTGATGATCGCATTTAGGAAAAGCCTACTGTGAGTGTCCAGTATGAGTGTTAAGTCGATTGTCGCGAAAATCCTAAGGGACGAACTCACCTCCGTGGGCATCCGGTCGCTGACTGTTCAGGAGTCGGAGAGGATCGCTGCTCGCATCTTCGAGCGGATCACTGACCTCGAATTGGAGCTTGCCGCTCGTGATTTCGCTTCGGTAAGCCGTGATCGCGGCTAACCCCCTCGCGCTGTATTGCTTCGACGGGCAGCCATGCAAGTATGAGGGCGCCTCCGAGCCGGCCCGACCTCCGTCGGCAAGTTGCAGAGCGCCGATCGCGTCAGGCTCGAAAGGGCGGGTGGCTACCGACCGGGCTGCTGCCGGGTCAGCAATCTCAGCTATCGGCTGCTGTAAACCACAACGTCGTCGTCGCCGGCCGCAAACTGTGCATGGATGGGCAAAAAACGGGCAAGCCCCCCGTTTAACACTGGCGAGCCGCCGTGCTATGGACAGCAGGCGACCACTAACGCGGTCGCAATCTCAGTTAACTCCCGCCGGCTCCCAAGTCGGCGGGTTTTTCTATGAATCTTAAGACCGATGAGACGCCGGTCCGGACTGGCGGGACATCAACTTGATTTTAAGACCCGTTGTGCAGCGGCGCCCGCTCATATAGATAAGGCCCTCAGCGTCAGTTGCGTTTGAGAGTCATGATTACGTACAAACAGTACTACATCGAGCGAGTTGAGCACGGCCAACGGGGTTGGGTCGCCCGCATCACGCGGGCTGATGGCAAGAACATCCGCACCATTCTGCCGGCTTCTGAACATCCCTACCTTGATACGAAGCCCACCGCTTCCGCAGAGGAAGCCGAGAAGCTCGCCAAGGAAGGCATCGACTTCGGCGGGGTGGTTTAACGGGCCCCTCATCAGCACGTCTGCACCTTGCAGCGATCTCGCCGCAGCGTTTGGACAAATCGCTCGCGTGGTCGTGAGGTGCATCGCCCTTTGATTGAGAGAGCGCGGATGTGAATCATGCACCGCCAACGGCCAATTGTTTTCCAGCCGATCACCTGCGGCTCATAGCGAGATACCCCGCTTCCCCAGCCACGCCAGCGCGGCGGAGCAAACGGCTGAAAGCAGAGCGGTCCAAAACCAGGACCGTCCACGGGCGGCACTGATCGAACGCAGATATAAGAAAGCTCCAAGAAGCTTCCCGTAGTTCCTTCGGAATTCTCCGTTTAGCTTGGCTAGTTCCGGCAGATCGGACAAAGCCTTGCATTCGTCGGCCATTGGCTGGGCTCCATTAGCGGCTGGACCAGCACCTCATAAACCACTGTTTTGCCCGACGGCGCAAGCAAAATTTCGGTTTTTTCGATTCGCTCCTATTGACGACCGCGGGAAGCTCATAGGCTGGTTGCCCACCGAAATGCCGGGCAAGTCGCGAGGCGCCTATCTCAGGCTGGAATCTGGCCAGTGAGGAACCTCATCGGCGGGGCCGGATCGACGAAGGTTCTGCCGCACCACCGCGTAGAGCACAAAAAGGCCGACGGTGATGGCAACGGGCAGCAGTGGGAAAATGTAGTTCATGCACCCTCCAAGGCTTTGAAAATACTAGCATCGGAATGCGAGCTGTCCAATCGGACGAAGTTCCCGGGCTTGCGCGGGCACTTTGAGTCCCGCCTTTACGGTCCCGACCCGCTTGTGATCCTCATACGTTGTGCCGCTGCAACCAACGGCTTCGTCCCAACGAGATAGACCACGCCGATAAGCGTTGCGGCTTGCTATTGCTCAGCGCTGGTTTGCGGGCCGGTACTCTTCGCTGCGTTTGCGCGATTGGCTTCGATTTGTCGCTTTGACGCCAATTTCCCTCCCGGATTTCAGCAACTCGCGATCGATCCGTCGGTTGCGAAACGACGGCATCAATCCTTCGTACCCGCACCTCTGCGGTGCGACAGTATTTGGGGCGGGGGATCGGAGGACAACTCCGTTAACAGCCGAGCGATGAACGAATGGAGGTTTGACCCATCAAATAGGTAGGCCGCGATGCCGGCCGCTTGCGCCGCATCAAGATCACTCTGCTTGTCGCCCACCAAGAAGCTAGCATCGATATCCACTGGGTACCGCTCAAGCAGAGCTTTAATCATCCCCGGTTGCGGCTTACGGCAGCTGCAGTGGACACGGTAACGCTCAATCAAGCCATCGGGGTGGTGTGGGCAAAATTCGAACGCATCGATATGCGCACCAAGGACAGCAAGCTCATTCGACATCCATTCGTGCAAATTGCGAACATGGCGCTCCTCGTAAAACCCCCTCGCAATTCCTGATTGGTTCGTCACCACAAACGCCAGATACCCGGCGTCATTGACCGCTTTGACGGCCTGTTGGGCTCCCTCCACCCACCGGACCTTGTCCGGATCAAAAGCGTAGCCGTCGTCCTCATTGAGGACGCCATCACGATCAAAAAATACTGCCGGACGCTTCAAATCTCACTGGCCCAAGTTGGAAGGATACCCGGCGATCTTCCGACAAATACAGCTTGATTTCAACATCTCCGGCGGTTCGACAGTTCGTTCTCTGCGCCGCGCCTCTCTTTGCTGTTCATGCGTAAATTGGCTTCGTTTTGTCGATTTGATACTCGACCGCCTCCTCTCGCACTTGCCCTAAGCGCTACAACAGCCATTCCTGCCGTTAAAACGAGCAACAATGTTGCTGCAAAAAGGACTGGCCTTCATCCGCGGTTGGAGCGTTACTGAGTCGGCCGGGCGCCAACGCCGATTGTAGCGCCGGTATCTCGCCTCGCGAACGCGGGGCTTCGGGCAGTGCGGCATGTGACGCCGGTTGTTCTTGCGTAGGAGATACCGGTGACAACAGCTCAAGCGAGTGGCGCCGACGCGCCAAATCATATCATCAGGTTCAACCCGAACGACCGCCGCCATTTCATCGGCGGCTCGGATGCCCGCATCATCATGGGAGATGATCAAGAGAGTCTGATCCGACTTTGGCGCGAAAAGCGCGGTGAAACGGAGCCGCACGACCTCTCGGACAATTTGATCGTTCAGCTCGGTACCGCGACGGAGGTGTTGAACCGGCCCTGGTATCAGCGAGCAAGCGGCCACACCATCAAGGACATTCAGAAGCGCGTTCGCCATCCCGTCCACAAATGGATGGCGGCAACGCTGGATGGGGCTGTCGAACAGACCGGCGCCGTCTTCGAAGCCAAGTTCATGCTGCCTTGGGCCTTCACGGAGGAAGCTGCCGCCGAGAAGCACATGGCCCAGCTTCAGCACAACATGTGGGTTACCGCATCCCGGACGGCCGTTCTCTCGATCATCGCCGGCGGCGGAAAATGGGTCGAGATCAATATCCATGCCCATCCGCTCTACCAGCATCTCCTGCTCACGGCCGAGAAGAAGTTCTGGCGGTGCGTGCAAACGGTGAACGCCCTGCCCTGTTCAACATCGAAACGCCGCGCCCAAGGCTGGAGGCTGTCAAAGTGGTCGAGATGTCCATTTTCAATCATGGGCGGAGCTTGCGGCCACCTATCTGCGGAACCGAGACGGACACGGGCAGCATGAGTCAGACAAGACCGAGCTGAAGATACTCATTGCCTGAGGACGCCAGGCAAGCGAGCGGTCATGGCGTCAAAGCCAAGCGCTCAAAGTCCGCCTTTCCCGGGGGAGGGAAGCCTACGTATAGGCACTGAGCTTCTCATTCTCCTCGAAACATTACTGAACGCCGCGCGGCTGCG
The DNA here is from genome assembly GCF_036247965.1 of Bradyrhizobium sp. TM233. Lineage (NCBI taxonomy): Bacteria > Pseudomonadati > Pseudomonadota > Alphaproteobacteria > Hyphomicrobiales > Nitrobacteraceae > Bradyrhizobium > Bradyrhizobium sp. TM233. The sequence continues at coordinate 687,820 of NZ_BTIG01000003.1, forward strand.
ACTCCTGTTACTAAACGAGTTTGGCAGCCTGCAGAAATCGACCAAAACAGACACGGATCGTGGTTCGTTTCGACGAACCCTATTGACGACGAGTGTTATGCCGGAAGGATCTGCACTCTGAGTGCGCAACAACCAAGACAACACGTCTATTTGATCGAATGGAATGAATGTCACTGAGGGCGGATAGGGACCGCACTTACAGTAACACACCACATTTGGCTCGCTCAGTCATTGGCGCCAGTGTTTAGCGTGTCACCATTTCGAGTCAGCGATGACCTCCATCATGCCCTTGCGGAGGAAGATCAACTCCGTGCGCCTTCTGTCGCAGATCCGGTTTCTCAACGATGACGTGAAGTTAGTGCGAAGCATCAATAGCATTGAGCACGAGAGAAAACCGACAGCTGCGCCAGGCATGAAGGCGTCAGCTAGCGAGGCATGACTTCACCACCTTGGGTGGTAGCGCCTCGGCGGCGGGTAGTATGGATCCGGCAGCGCGTAGCCGTACCCTGGACGATAGGCGGGACCGTGGGGCGTCATGCGGCCAACAACCCCACTTGTCGGATAGCAGCCTCGGCGATTGCAGGCAGATTCCGTAAACACGCCGGTACGCACATCAAAACACCCGTCCATGTTACAAGTCCACTGAACCTGTACCACGCCTGAGTCCTGCTGGATTGGAATCGCTCCTTGGCCTCTTGGAATCCCCCAAGCGCTCGAAACTCCGATTGTGCAGACCAGCATTCCAAGTGCAATCCCAGAGCCGACGTCGCGCATCGAAAACCTCCCTTACCGCAGCCCAAGCATACTAGGGATCAGGCAATCTGAACAACACCTGAATCGACGCTCTGATCGGACATGCCTTCGAAGACAGCCAGCCCGCGAGCTCCGTAAGAGCAAGGCACCTGAGGTCACGGACCGAGGCATCGAACATTACTATCCTGGACGGCTGGATCGAACACAAAGTCGACCCTGGCGTGCTTCAGAGTGAGACGGGACGTTCACCTGGGATCTGCTACTTTGCGAGCGCCGAAGCATCGTGTGAAGATCTTAACCAAGCGCATTAGATGCTCAGTCCCGAAGCGAGGCGGCTTGGATCGTATCTGAAGCGGACGGGTTCGTCAGCCCAGGCTTAGCAGATCCGTTCGTATGGTCTGATGCCGCGGAAGGGTCGTTAGTCGCTTGGCGAAGTTATAGGCACCCAAGAAAGCGGGGACGTTTTCCTTGAGCTGCTGGTGTGTTGGCGTAGTGATATCGGCGCACAATGGCTTCCTGGAGGATACGGTTCATGCGTTCAAAGTGGCCGCTGGTCCACGGGCGATTTGGCTTGGTGCTACGTTGTGCAGCCTGTATAGCGCGGTCGGCCCCGATCGATGTTGCGGCATATCGCAGAACTGCACTCCATTGTCGGTCAGAACGGCCGGGATCTTATACGGGACTGCGGCGATCAAAGCTTCGAGAAGGCCGCCGCCGTTCTGACGTTGGCGACCTCTTGCAAATGGACGAAGGCGAATTTCGAAGTCCGGTCGAATGGCCTCGAACAGGTGCAATTTGCGCCGCTCGGTGCGGACCTCGGCGATATCGATATGGAAATAGCCGATAAGGTAAGCCTTGAACGGCTGCTTGGCCGGCTTGTCGCTACCGGTCTCGGCCAGCCGGCTGAGCCCATAGCGTTGCAGGCAGCGGTGCAAGGACGACCGAGTCAGGCGCGGGATCGTTGCCTGCAGCGCGAGGCAGTTCCCACGCTCCGGGACCAGACACGTAGCTTACGTGAATTCGGCAACAAGCGCGCAGGGACCAACGCCGGAACTTTGAGCGTGGACCGCGGCGACGGAAAACACAATGTAAAGGACCTCCTTTTTGCTTGCCGAACAGAAGGATTGGCGTCGAGGTCACGATGGCCAATCTTTAAGTTTTTGGATGTCTTGAGTGCGATCAAGTACATGGAATGCTGCGCGTCAAAACCAGTTCGGATTTCGATTTGGGAAATTTGCTTTGATTGATAAATGCAACCAGCAAAGTGGGCTCGTCAGGGGAGCGGCCGATTGGGCGCATTTTCCCAACTCTAAGCGTGCACCTTCTCGGCTCTTTCAACTGCAATTGTTGATTGAACAAGCCGTATTTACTTTCCTGTTGGCGGTTTTACTCCCGAAGTCTCTCGGTCACCGACGCGTTCGGCAGTTGCGTGTCGGCGAGGTCACGCTCATGATTACCACAACAACGGGAAGCCGAAGGCATCTATGATCGTGCTCTTAGCATTCCTCCAAGATTCTGGCGAAGCGCATTCGTGTTCCTGAGTAAATAAGCAAGCGCAACGCCACCGGTTCGCTAACCTGCCGAGAGACAAGTCGGCGGGAAGTTGGACAGCCCCCTTATTCTATCCCGTGAAGAGATCTGGCCTCCTTAGCGCGCATTAGCAGCTGCCCGGAAGAATGGTGTCATCTTTTCGAAGATTTCGACGCGAAACCGATCGATCTCCCATGTGAGCGCGTCGTTAAAGCCTGGGGCATGATTGTGAATCGTCATGCGGTCCGCCGCGACCCGTGTGGGGGTACCAGCTATGGTAATCCACCCCGAAAGAACCTTACCATCCCACTCGATTGCAGGTGTTCGATCGATGGACATTGCACCCTCCGCTGCTCTCCGAGAACTAGCATCGTTTTGCTTCGGAAGGTGTGGCAAGCTTGCAACAATCGGCATTCAACCGACATGGTTTAGGAGCGGAGCTGGGCATTGAGAGTATTAAGGGTCAATTCAGAGGAGTTTCTGCGAATGCTCAAGAAGCTCTCCTGATGTCTCCCGCTGTGCGTTTCCATCGCCTTGATGCGCAGCTGTCTTCCACGCAGGCTGGACAGCCTAAACCAACATCAAAAACAAGATTGAACTGATCAGCAAAAGAGCAAGTGTCGCGAGAACAAATTGAACTGTTCTTCCGCGGAACGAGAAACGATCGCGGGGAACACTCTTTTCCCCTGCATTGCGATTTGATTGGGGCCCGGAGCAGTCACATACCGATCTGTGCTCGTGACAGATGCACGCAAGGGAACCGTCTGTGTTGACGACAACCATCCCGATCTCAGCTCGAAAATCTCATTGCGAGTAACACGAACTATTCGCTTTATAGAACTTCGTCAATCGGGCCGACGTTCATGCCGCGCTGTCTTTTCGGTGCGATCAGGGCTCGTGGCACTATTGCCCGCTGACGTGCTGCTTGGTTTGCGCGCAATCTTCACTGCGCTGGGACGATACCGCGCTCAATTCGAATTCGGGGACCGCATCCTTTAGGATAGATCTGATGGTGGCCCGATCCTCGCACGCGATCGCCCGCCTGAGCTCTCCAACCCATTTGCGCAGCATCTGCATCGGCCGTTCGTTCGGCTGCGCAGCCATGATGCCGGGCACACCAATCTCGCGGGTCGGCTCCTCCGAGGCGAACAAGATCTCGTGCAGGCGCTCGCCCGGCCTCATGCCCGTAAACACGATCTCAATGTCGTAGCCCGGCTGAAGCCCGGAGAGCCGGATCATGCGTTCGGCGAGATCGACAATCTTCACTGGCTGCCCCATATTGAGCACGTAGACCGAGACATCAGGACGCGGCGACCCGAGCGCGTGCGTTGCCGCTGTTATGACAAGATCGCAGGCCTCGCGAATAGTCATGAAGTAGCGGACCATGTCAGGATGGGTGACGGTGACAGGACCGCCGGCCTCGATCTGGGCCTTGAACTTCGGAACCACCGAGCCGTTCGAGGCCAGCACGTTGCCGAACCGGACCGAAATCAAGCGCATCGGGAGGTTGGCGCCGCCGCTCGCATCACGGTCGAGCGCCTGGCAGTACATCTCCGCAAAACGCTTGGTTAGGCCAAGCATTGACACCGGCTCGATTGCCTTGTCGGTTGAAATCATCACCATGGCCTCGGCGCCGGCGGCGAGTGCTGCGTCTGCCACGTTGATGGAGCCGAAGATGTTTGTCTTGACGCCCTCGCTCCAGTCGCGCTCCAAGATCGGCACGTGCTTGAGCGCCGCGGCATGAAACACAATATCAGGCTTGAACTCCGCCATCAGGCGCATGATGCGCTCGCGGTCGCGGATGTCGGCGATCCGCCCTTCGATCTGGGCCGTCGCGCCGTGCGCGGCGAGCGCTTCCATAATCGCGTAGAGCGCCGGCTCGGAATTTTCTACGATCAGAAGACGCGCGGCGCCGAAGGCGACTACCCGCTCGCAGATCTCTGAGCCGATTGAGCCACCGCCGCCAGTGACGATGATCGCCTTGCTTCTGACCAGACTTCCGAGGCGCGCATAGTTGATCGTCTCAGTCTGGCGCAACAGCAAATCTTCGACGGCAATGGAAGTGAGCCGCGGCACGTCCCCACTCTCTAGCGACGGTAGACGACTGACGATCACGCCCAAGCGGCGCGCCCGCATCAGCACGGATTCAGGATGCGCCTCCGGCTCAAAGGCCGATGGCGTCATAATCAAGCGGGCGATCGGCTTGTTGCGCTCGGCAAAGGCCGCGATCACGCGCTCCACGTCATCGATCCCGCCGACCACAGGTACGTTGCGAATATATTGCCCACGGTCCGCCGCTGATGGTGACAACACGCCGACCGGCCAGAGGCGCTTAATGGCCCCACTCTCGATACCTCGCAAGAGAACCTCGACATCCGCTGCGCGCCCGATCAAAAGCGTTGGTGAAGCAGCCTCTATCCTGGCGTGACGCCGGATGCGAGTATAGCGGAAGTAGCGATAGGCAAGACGCAAAGCACTCAGAAAGGAGATCTGCAAGAACCAATAGAGGACGATGGTGACTTTGCCGAGGAAGAAGGCCCCATAAACGTTCGGGGCCACGAAGATGTAGTCGAGCAAAAGAAGTGCGCCCGCCAGCAGAGTTGAGACACGCAAGATGTTGAACGCATCGAGCAGCGAGATAAATCGCCATTTCGTTGTGGTCAGGTTGAAGTAGAAGAAGAGGATGCAACTAAAGGCGAGGAAAGGCGGGAGCGTGCGGAATAGGAGCGGCAGACGAGTAAAGAAGTCTTCGCCACCATCAAAGCGCAAATAGAATGCAACGAACAGCGCAGCCGCTGTTGCAAGCAGATCGTGAAGGGCGATCAGTACATTGCGTACCGTAAGATGGGAAAGCCGTGTCATCCGGCACCGATGTTGTCCAGTTTTCATTGAAGCAGACGTGCAGTTAGCGCATATCGTAGATGGCTACCAGTAGGGAGAAGATGGGTTCGTTGAACCAACTCCAACTTGCCGCCTGACGACAAGCTCCGTTTGTCGAAACCACCGCGATCTTCATCCTACTGGATGAAGAGAGTATCATTATACCATTGCATTCGTCGGGAGAAGAAGCGCCAAAAGCCAAAGGCAGAACTACATGATCTCTGTTGAAGCGCTCTTGGCCCGAGACGAACTTGTGGAGCTGCACTGACCTCCTCCTGAATCCGCTACCTGGGCCGGCGTCAGTCCTCACCGAGGAGTTTTTCTTACGAGTAAGCCGCTACCCGAGGAACAAATTTGAACCTCCCGACATGTCTATGCGACCGATCTTAGAGGAGATTGGCTATGAATGCGGTGGAGATGGGCACCCTGATCGTTGTCGCGATTATCGCTCTAGATATCGCTCTCGGATACGTATTGGCCCGCTGGCCAATCGATATTTAACGACAAACCGGCGAGCCTGAACCGAACGAGCTTTCATTTGAGGCCTCAGCGCTGGCATGCGGCTCCAGCCGGGCCATTTTGCATTCGTGCGATCGACGCCCGTGCATCATTGCCTTCAAGCACTCCGCACAACAATCGCCTCATGTTTCTCTGCTATTCTCAGGAGCACGGTGATGGCCAATGCCGACCTGGGCAGAAGGCGACAGAAGAAAGTTATCTGAGTTCGTGAGGCGGATATCACTCGCGCATTTCTTGGTCAATCAAACGTCGCGCTCCCTGAACGAGACATTATGAAGCGGGTGCGCGGCATGTTCTAAGGATAGTCCCGAGGGCTACAAGCTGAGTTCGCAAACCGTGGATCGCTTTGCTGCTGGTACCCTGCCCGCGCGCCCCCCGACCATACAGGATCCAATATCGCGAGACGGCTCGCACGCTGAAGGGCTGCTGCCACTCTCAGCCAGCTAGTCGGCTACGGAGCAAGACGGCGTCCTCGTTCGGATAAGAGATCGTCAATTCGCAAAATTGCTATTAAGTTTTCTATCATCTGCGCCAGGTGTGGCAAGGCATCGCCGGGATCGGCGACATCAATATCGTCAACTTGCCAATATAAGACCCGACTTGCCAGAGCCGGAAAGCGTCGTTCAATCATTGATCGATGCTCCGCCTCTTTCAACCCTATGACTATGTCTGCTTGGCTGAAGTCCGTTAAGCTGCACGGCCGCGGAAGTTCGTGAGCTCCCGTTGCGCTAATCCCCAGTCCTTGTAAAGCTTGGATCACATAGCGAGAGATGGTCCCGATGTTGGCCGGCGATCCACTCTCCGCAGCGCCTCTGGAGAACGCTCGCCAGCGTAAGTTCTCCTGTTCGGAAAGGTGATTGAACAATTCCTCAGCAAACCGGCTGCGGTAATAGTTTCCCGTACAAAGGAAAAGAATACGCTTGCAGCCGTCGGTCATCCGAGAAGCCAGATAACTGTGAAGCACGATGGCGGTAAGAGGAGTAAGCTTGTCTCGAATTCCGCTGACCTTCTCGGCCTCAACGATCACCAGCTTGCCTTCCGTAACATTGAGGCTGGATGCGTTTATGCCGCGTGCAATGAAATAGACACCTTTCACATGCCCGCCGACGTTCTCTGGATCGGGGATGTCCAGAGTGACCAAATGCTGGAAATTTTCCAGCAAGAGCGTCACGCCGATCTCTTCCGTGACTTCGCGAAGGATGCATTCGAGCGGTGTTTCGCCCTCTTCTCTTCGGCCACCGAAAAAAGAAACCCTTCCCGGCTGGGCGATGCTGGGCTTGTCATCTCTCAATTGAAGAAGCAGGCGTCCAGTGTCGTCGATCAGAATCGCAGAGGAAAAGTCTCGAAGACGTGGCGAGGTCATTGGTCGTCCAGCCGTGCGACGTAGGCCTCAGACAGGCCAATCTTTCGGCCCACGTCTTCCAATCCCGCGTATTGTGGGTTTCTGACCGCACCTTCGGGGACGGATGGTAAGTCGAAACAAAGAGCGCGCTTGGCAGTGCGATGGGTCAACTGCGCCAGCACAGGCGCTAGTCGATAACCCCAAACACTTGGGTTCGAATAAAACTCTTCTACTTCGGCATGGGTAAGCATCATGACCCGTCCTGTAAACGCGCCCTCTGGGCGGAGCGCCAATATCGCGCGCGTGTCGATCCTGAGCGCTCCACATAGGCTTACCTAACGTTGGACGGTCGAATCGACTTGGCCACTAAAGGCTTAGGATCCATAAACGGGACATAGAAGAAAACGTTCACTCCATCTGTCAAGCGGACCTTTAGCGCCTCAGCACAAAGACGGATCCGAGAACCTGATAGCTGGCGAATTTTATGCCCATGCCTATGGCGTACTCACCCGGGGGTACGTGGTGGTGTCTTGCCAGTCCTGAGTGTCGTATAAGGTCATCTTAGGAGCTCTCTGGTCGCATGCACCACCATGTTCAACATTGCCAGCTGCGTTGAGCATCCCACCGTCCACCATGTTGCCGCCCATTAGCTCGTCGACAAGGGAATGTCCGCCTACTTTGATCGAATCAACTAGCGGTCGCGCGACGTTGGGGTTCTCGTACTCGGACTATCCCTGCGCCGCCGATCGGCATCCATTATTCGAGTCCGGCACTGCGCATGCCCATCCATAAGCACACTTCTCAACAGCATGCCTCATGCTGCGGCTAGGTCCTTCGCGGGAATGGATACTCACGTTATCGCCTGAAAGCGAGAGCTTAGATGGTCGGATCTTCGACAGCCACGCGGTTGTGTCCCCTCATCCTGCATGTAGCAGCGTGAGCACACCGGTCGGCTTAGTCGCCCCTCTCCTTCAGTCCAGCCGATCCTCGCAGCAGCATCCCGCCAGCAATCCCAACAGTTAAGACATACATCCAGCCTTCTGCGAAGTCGAACAGATGGGAATTGAACAATGAGCTGAGGATGTTCTCGGTCACAGCCACCAAGCCTAGCCAGCTCATCAGTGTCTTGCGACCTATGAACAGCCGCCAATGGATGAACCACATGGCATACAAGACGATGACCCCGATCGATCCCCACTGAACAGCTACATTAAGCGTCTGATTGTGCGGATTGCCGATCACCTCAGCTGCGACGCCGCTCTTTCCGGCTGCATCGCGTTCGAACAGCGTTCTCGTCGAGCCAGTCCCATGACCAAGGATCGGAGCTTCGCTAAAGAAATTGAGTGACTTTCGCCAAAACTCCAGCCGCATGCCTGCAGAAGTAGAAGCGTTGTTATCGCGATAGGCTTGATATTCAGTAACAACTACTTCAGTCCTCAGCCGAAGGTAAGGCGACGCATACCACGCAAGAAGCCCAAAGAAGATGGCGCCAAGCAACAGCACGGCCAAACGTCGTCGACTGAAATAGCGGAGGGCAAAGACGACGAACAGAATAGGAATGCAAACAAAAGCTGTTCTTGAACTCGCGACAAAGATCATATTGGCGATAAAGGCTAAGCCAAGCGTCACAAATCCGAGCGTCAGGATTAGCCGGCGTTGACTTTGAATGTGCACAGCAGCACCAAGCGCACCAAACGCGCACAAGGTGAACTCTTGCCCTTGCACAATATAGTTCTTCACTGGCACTCCTAGCGACTCAGTGCCGAATGCCAATCGTGGATCAAGAAACATCACCCACGACAGCAACATTACGGCTGTGCAGGAGATGAGAAAAGCCGCCGCAACCCACAATGCTTGCCCGGTTTTTTCAAAATGCCGAATCAGAATAGGAATCGCGATAAGTTTAACAGCGGGATTGATCCCCCCATATCGTGCCTGCCATGGAATATCCGTCGCCCACACCGTGCCAACTACAGCTAAAAGAACCAGAAGAATGGGTAGATAGCATGCGGGATGGGACAGCGCCGCGCGAACGTCCGTCCATTCAGCAGTGGGAAACAGCGTCACCAGCCAGATCACGGCAAAGATTGATACAAGCGATGTTGACCATGGCAGGGAGGCGGCGAGCAGCACTATGGCCACGTCTGACGCTCTCATCCAGCGCGCTGAGTCACGCCATGTCGCCTGCCACGATCCCGCCTTGATATCTGCCCCCCTCACGCTCATGCTTCGTTTTTCCTAGTGTGCCTCACCATAGGGCCCAACTATTCTCCGGAGAGGTGTCCGCAAGAAAAATCCCACCGTGACGGGCAGACTGCTCTTGTTCCCGTGGCACTTGGGCACCAGCTCTTAAGTGGACCAAACCAGCCTGTTGATCGCCCCGAACAGCGGCAGGCATTTAGTCAAGATACCGCAGCTTGACGATCTTAGAAACATGTGTGACGCAAAGGACCATTTCGGGCTTCAAGAAAGATCTCGACTCCGCGGTCCTGTCTTGCGGGGCTTCTCAACTGCCACTCTACTGTCAAGTGACCAGCGCAGACTTCCCTTAATTCTTGCCTATGATTTCAACCCAATCTGCTGCACCTGCTCCTCATAGATGCTAACTTGCTAGACCGGCGTTCCATTCAGAGCAAGCAACTGATGGAACGGTCATGATGGAGAAGTCAGGCCGTCGCGCAACCAAGAACTTCATCCAGCACTTGGCAAGTCTTATCGATCTCAGGATCGGTGAGAGTCGGATGCACGAGCAGAGCAATACTGCTCTCCCCGAGTTCTTTGGCGACCGGTAGCCTTTCGGACGGCCGCCAGAGGGTATTGTCAAAAGCGCGCTCCAAGTACACTTCCGACTGCGACCCGTGCAGGCACGGAACCCCCAACAACTCAACTTCACGGATAATACGGTCACGGCTCCATCCGGCGGCCAACGCCTCACGTCGGACGAATCCATAGAGTCGATACCAAGCGTGGCGAGCATAATTTGGAATCGCAGGCAGGCGTACAACGTTATGTTTTCGCAAAGTTGCACTGATCCGTTCAGCAGCCCAGGTTCGGCGCGCCGTCCATTCGGGCATCCGCTTAAGCTGGATGAGTCCTATTGCGCCTTGCATTTCCAGCATGCGCCAATTGGTCCCAAACGAAGTGTGTAGTAGCCGCGGGCCAGGTGGATGTCGGTCTTCATAAACGCATTTCCAACTCTTACCGTGGTCCTTGTACGACCACATGGCCGACCACAGACCCTGATCATTGGTCGTGACCATCCCGCCCTCGCCGCCGGTGGTGATAATCTTATCCTGACAGAAAGACCACGCCCCAACATGACCGATCGAACCTACGCTGCGGCCTTTGTAGGTCGCCCCGTGAGCTTGCGCGCAGTCCTCAATGACCACCAACCCGCGTTCAGACGCCAATCGCATGATCGGATCCATGTCGCATGGCATACCGGCGAGGTGCACCGGAATGATCGCCTTAGTCCGATCGGTCAGCACGCGCGAAATCGTCTCGGCGCTGATGTTTTGTGTGTCGCGATCTATATCGGCGAAGACCGGGATCGCACCAGCGATCACCGCTGACGACACGGACGCTATATACGTTCGCGGTGCTACCACTACCTCGTCGCCCGGTCCCACACCCAACGCCTTAAGGGCAACGTCGAGCGCTAGGGTACCGTTGGCCAAAGCGACCGCATGCCTCGTTCCGACGAACTTGGCAAATTCGGCCTCGAACTCCCGGCAGAGATCCCCAGTCCAGTAATTGACCTTATTGGACGCCAAGACCGACGACACGGCCTCGATTTCTTCCTGGGTGTAACTCGGCCAAGGTGAGAATTGTGTGTTGAGCATCAGAATGCCTTCAGTGGTCTCGCTGGAACACCAACCACAGTCTTATTCGAGGCGATGTCTTTGACAATGGCGCTGCCCACACCCGCAATAACATTATCACCTACCGTAATGTTGTTGCGCACGACTGTGCCGGTCCCCATCCAGCTAGCTCTTCCGATTTTGACAGCACCAGAAAGATGAACGCCCGGAGATAGATGAGCCCCCTCAGCAACATGGCAGTCGTGGTCCACTGTGGCTCCGGTATTGATGATGCACCCATCTCCAATGCGTGCCGAAACGTTCACGACACTGCTGGGCGCAAGATAGCAGGCTTTTCCGATCTCTGCCCGCGGACTGACCACAGCAGTCCTGTCGATGATTGTCACCAGTGGCGCGCCGGCATCCCTCAACTTTGCCAACCAGTCAAGTCGGACCACATTGGCCCCGATGCCAACGATAACACCATCAAAGTCCTCAACCCGCTCAAGCAGCTGGCTGCTCGTACCGGCGACTTCCCAAGCAACGAATATTCCAGTGCGCCAATCGTCGAAGAAGGTGATCTTCCAGCCCGATGCCTCGGCGCTGTCAGCAATGACCGATCCATGTCCGCCTGCACCTAAGATCGCAAGACGCATATCAATTGCCGCCAAATTTCTCGGCAGCGACGGAATTCTCTGACGTGATCCCTTCACGGCAGGCCACCTTCCTGATAGTCATAAACATGATCTTGAGATCTAGTACCAACGCTTGGTTATCGACATACCAAACGTCCAGAGCGAATTTCTCCGGCCAACTGATGGCGTTGCGACCATTAACCTGCGCCCAACCTGTGATTCCGGGCCTGACATCGTGCCGGCGTCGCTGCTCTGGCGAATAAAGTGGCAGATATTCCATTAGAAGTGGCCGCGGTCCGACGATACTCATGTCCCCCTTGAGCACGTTCCACAACTCGGGCAACTCATCCAAGCTCGTGGCACGCAGCTTCTCGCCGAACGGGGTGAGCCGCTCGGCATCGGAACGGCCGGCATAGCCGTCGATTGCGTTGTGCATTGAGCGAAACTTCACCATCTCGAACGATTGTCCATGTAGACCCGCCCGCGTCTGTCGAAAGAAAATGGGCGAGCCAAGCTTTACATAGACCGCAATGGCAATTCCGAGGATAAACGGCCACAGGAATGCCAGCGCCAGCGCCGACAACAGGACGTCCAGTAGCCGCTTCATTTGCCAGCCCTCAAGGCTGTGTCCAGCGCGCCAGCGAACTTTATGCCGAGTCGGTCGAACTCGTAGTTCTCCTCTATGTGCCTGCGATTCGCCGCTCCCATTCTCTGCCGCTCGGCCGGCGGCAGGGCCGACAAGCCTATCATAGCTCGTGCTAGCGCGTGCGGATCGCCAGCGAGGACCGTAACGCCCCCCTTGGCCGCTTCCACCGGATTATTGCCCGCATCGCACGAAAAAATGACCGGCCTTCCGCAGGCCATGAAGTCGAACAACTTGTTCGAACTGATGCCATACTTGAATACGGGCGCATTGATAAGGTTGAATACAAAAGCGTCAGCTTCCGCTGCTAGAGATGCGATCTGCTTCTTGGGCACCGGGTCCTCGAACGATACGTTCTTGAGGTCCAACTGGCGCGCCATCTCGATCAGCGACGGTTTGAGCGGCCCGTCCCCTATCATTCGCAGGTTGATTAGTCTCTCGGTATCGGCTCCTTGTACTAGGCTCATCGCGCGCAGTACGTTGTCAAGCCCGTTGGCCGTACCGTGCGCACCAAAATACATGAAAGTAAAGGTATCCCCCGTCTCCTTAGGCTGAGGTCCGGGAAAAATCTCGAGTTCAATTCCGTTAGGCACCCAAACGATCTTTTCAGCTGCAATGCCGAGCGGCTCGATATATTCTCTGGCATGCGGCAGCAGTACAACAATCTGCGCAGCATTTTTGTAGAGATGCTGCTCTAGCACGCGCAGTGCCATCGTCATGGGGTGGCGCTCGGACAGCCGGCCGAGATCCACGAGTGTTTGGGGCCAGAGATCGCGAACCTCGAACACGAATGGGACGCCATGTCGACGCGCCAACCGCAGGCCAGCCCAGGCCGCAAAGGGATGTACACTCGAGCCAACGATCGCGTCCGGGCGTTCAAGTTGTCTGGTGTGTTCGGGTTTCAGTGCCGACCACGTGTAGCCGATCATGTTGCGGACGCGGTCTACACCATTTCCAGAATAGGAGGCGGTGCGCAGCCACAAGAAAGGAACGCCATTAAACGTGTCCAGACGCATGGTTTCCCCGGGCATCAACCGTTCACGCCCCGTGCCGTGCTCGGTGCTAGCGGCAATCACGCTGGCTGACCAGCCATTTCGCATGAGAGATCGTGCTAACGAGTAATGCCGAGTTCCCCCCGGGCCGCCGGGCTCCTGCGCGTAGTGGTTGAGTATCCAGACCGACTTCATGCTAGGAACCGGTCGATCGAACGTGCAATCCTTTCGGCCGCCCTGCCATCCCCGTAAGGCGCAATCTCTTCGCCCAAGACACCAACCCGCTTCAGGATCGTAGCGGTGATACTGTCAGCATCGATAGGTGGTGCCAGAATATTCCAGCCTGATTCGACCAGTTCCACCCATTCAGTTTCGTCGCGTAGTGTCACGCAAGGCACCTTGTGAAAATAGGCTTCCTTTTGCACTCCGCCCGAATCGGTAGCGATCACTAGAGCTTTCGACTCGAGCATAATCATATCAAGATATCCGACTGGATCGATGGTAGTGACGCGTCCCAGATCGCAGCCCCTCTGCTGGACCACTGCCTTAGTGCGCGGGTGCATAGGCAAGATCACGGGAAATGTCTCGGCTACTTGCCGAAGTGCTTCCATAATTCGGGAGAGTCTTACCGGATCGTCCGTATTTTCTGCTCGATGGATCGTGGCAAGGACATATTCCTTCGCGACGATCTTCAATTTATTCAGGATAGTGCTAGCGTCGATCGCTCGCTTCCCGAAATGCAAGGTGGCATCGTACATCACGTCGCCAACCTGCATCATTTTGGCCATCTCGATACCCTCGCGTTGAAGATTGTTGATTGCGATCTGCGAGGGAGCGAACAACAGCTCAGACAAGTGATCTACCACAACACGATTCTGCTCCTCCGGCATCCGGCGGTTGAATGAACGCAGGCCCGCCTCCACATGCACTACAGGAATGTGTAGCTTGCTCGCAGCAAGCGCCCCCGCCAAAGTGGAATTGGTATCTCCATAGACCAGGACGGCATCAGGCTTGGTGTCTAGGTAGACTTGTTCCAAAGCCGCCAACATGGCGCCAGTCATTGCACCATGCCCGCCGCCTGAGATCCCCAAGTGGTGGGCAGGCCTTGCAATCCCAAGTTCTTCGAAGAAGATGTCGGACATGTTCGCGTCGAAATGCTGCCCTGTATGGATGATCCGCTCGCAGCTGTCAGTAAGCGCAGCGATCGCCAGGGACACTGGCGCTGCTTTGATAAACTGAGGCCGCGCTCCAATTACTGTTACTATAGATGCCATCATGTCTACTCAGGAGATCAACTGGACTAAAGGTAGCTCACATGGCCATGCCTGTGATGTCAAACTGGCGTTCCCAAAGCGCCAAGCTATAGAGCCGCCAACGGTTGCGCAGTGACAATCTAGGCAGCAGCTTACGCAGCCTGGCCTTATCAGAGAGTTCGGCAATCAAGTGTGAGGAGAAGATTGCCTCCGCCATCGGGCCGGAATGCTCCTTCAGCCAGATCGCGTCCGGTGCCTCGAAGCCAAACTTATTCTTGCGCCAGACGATCTGGTCATCCATCCGCCCCTTCATAGCATTGCGCAGAAGCCACTTCGTCCAACCGTTGTTGATCTTGGCCTGCGGCGGCAACGATAGGCAGAATTCGACCAACCTATAGTCGAGGAAGGGAAGCCGCGCCTCGATGCCGTGATGCATAGAGTTCTTGTCCTCATACCGCAGGAGGATTGGCAGATTGGTTTGCGTAATCTCCAGTTTCTGGAGGGCAAATGCGTCGCGACTTGCTGCGGCGAACCCCCTAACATGTTCCGGCATAGTCGGAAACATCCGAAGATAGGCGTGCTCGCGTTTATGTACGTCGTACCGTGTTCTCGAGGCCAAGCCGCCGACAACATATTTGACGATACTGCGATAGGTCATGTTGTCATTGTTGGCGCGAACGGAATGCAGCGCTCGTAACAACGCTAACGGTCCATCGGCTCGCCAGACCGAGAAAGCATATGCCGCGTAGTATTTTTCGTAGCCTAACAGAGTTTCGTCGCCGCCCTGTCCGTCGAGCAATACAGTAATACCTTGTCGCTTTGCTTCGGCCATTACGAAGTACTGCATAGTCAACGACGGGCTGCCAAATGGCTCTTCCTGGGCGTCGACTATTTTAGGGAGAGAATCGACGAAATCATCATAGGAGGGTCGCACCTGATGCCAATCCAATCCGCTGCGATCGACCACGCGTCGTGCAAAGGCCGACTCGTCCGAGCTCGCTAACTCGCTGACCGCGGTAATGGCCGAAAAATTGGCACCACCCGCCGCCCTGTAGGCTTGGGAAGCGATAGTAGCGACGCTCGAACTGTCCAAACCACCACTCAGGCAAGTCCCCACCTTCACGTCTGAGCGCAGCCTCAGCCGAATAGCGTCGGTGAAAAGCTCGATAAATTGAGCTGTAAGTTCGTCGGAACCGACTTTACCCATTCCCATTCGACAAGTGAGATTGTAGTGCCGGAAAACACTGAAATCGTTGGTCGAGAGGTTGTAGCGTGCGGAGTGCCCCGCCGGCAGCCGGAGCACACCTTGAAAGAAGGTCCTTTCACCGGCATCGGCGCTATTAACTAAGAGGAAGTTCTCCACCAAGTCGCGCGCAGCGGTCCGTTCGTGCAGGAAGGGCAACAATTGTCTGATCTCTGAGCCAAAGGCGAAGACTCTAGCATTGGCCACGTAATAGAGGGGCTTAACTCCGAACCGATCGCGAGAGAGGAAGATGGTGTTACTTGTGCGATCGATAATCGCGAACGCCCACATGCCATTGAAACGCTCGACGCACCTCTCACCCCACTGTCGGTAGGCAGCCAGCAACACTTCAGTGTCGGAATTGCTGCGAAACGCATGTCCTTTTTCGATCAGCGATGCCCTAACTTCAATGAAGTTATAGATTTCGCCATTAAAGATGATGGTCGCCAGACCATCGGGAGACGTCATTGGCTGGCCGCCCAAGCTAGAGAGGTCCAGGACCGAAAGACGGCGGTGACCGAGAGCGAAGCTGTGCTCAACCAAATGGTCGGCGCCGTTAGGGCCGCGATGTGCTACAGCATCGGTCATGGCCCTGATAACCGCAAGGTCGGCGGGAGCTCCGCGCCTGTCGATATAACCTGCAATACCGCACATCGTCCTATCCACCGATTTGAAGGTCGGTCTGCCGCTCGCTAGTTAGGAGCACTCCCGCCCGAGCCGAAGTCAAAACTCGACGCGAAGTGGCCAGCCACACCAGTGAAGCAACAATATGCCCGCAGGCTATTGCCGCGGTAGCCGCCGGTGCGCCAAGGCCTTCCGGCAATAGCCACGCCGCCAACGCCAACACCCCAGTTTGAGCGACACTGGGCCAAACAAGGAAGCTGAGACGAGCACTCGCTGAGGCGACGCCGACGAACAGTGCGTTCACGAACATGGGCAGTAGCGCCGCCGACAGGATAACAATAGCGTATTGGAAGTGGGTAGCCTGCTCCAAAGTCAATGCACCGAATAGCAGTTCAGCAAGATAGATGCCGCCGAACCCAGCCGCCGCGGCACAAATTAACGAGACACCCACCATCACGCCAACGGAGCGCATGAAGTCCTGCCGCACCGCCTGCTGGTCGCCTAAGACTACCCATTTGGAATACTGAGCGATCCGCATGCGCACATAGGACATCGTGAACAGATACTGCGGCATTCCAACCATCTTCGTGGCATAGGCTACCAAAGTGACCGCGCCGAAGCCCATGGCCGAAGACAATCGCCTTTCAAGCAACACGGTCAGCGACAACATTGCGACATAGACCACCACATAGATTAAATTCGGCGAGAACGGCCACTGCCGAATGATTCCGGTGTGGGAATCGCGCCGCGTCAATTGCGACCAGATCATCAGGTTGGTGCCGGCGACCGCGACCACCGTTCCGGCAGAACTACCTATGGCCGCCGCAGTCACCGCGTGTCCCAGCCACAATCCCAGGACGGCGCCGGAATTCATGAGAAGGAGTGTTGCCGCAGGC
This sequence comes from Bradyrhizobium sp. TM233, assembly GCF_036247965.1. Lineage (NCBI taxonomy): Bacteria > Pseudomonadati > Pseudomonadota > Alphaproteobacteria > Hyphomicrobiales > Nitrobacteraceae > Bradyrhizobium > Bradyrhizobium sp. TM233. Next base: position 704,930 of record NZ_BTIG01000003.1, read on the forward strand.
AGCACGAAGCTGCCTCGCGCATTCAGATAGGCTGTGTTGAGCGAAAGAACTGGAATGCCGACTACATTGATCGCAAGCGCACGCAGCACAAGTTCAGCCACAAGCTTGGTATCTGAAGGGAGCGCAGCTCCAATCAGTTCGACAACCTGGGGGGCCAGCAACAGGATCGCCGCCAGCACCGGTACCAATACCATTGCCACCAAGCTAAGCAGGTTGCGATACTCAGCATCGCAACGTGCCTCCGATTGCATGCGCAGATGCACAAAGCGGGGCAGCACAGTCAGCGGGAAAGCGGTGACAAAGACTACGGTGACTGCAAGGGGAATGGCTTCCGCAAAAAAGTAACCCTCGAGGTCAGCGGTGATCGAGAATGCGCGAGCCAAAAGGAAGTCACGTAAAAGCCCCATGCCCTGCGAGATGGCGGCTAGCACCACAAGCGCGCTCACCGTCCAACTATCGTAAGAGGCTATTTTTCCAATCCGATAACTCGTCACGGTCGAGCGGCAACAGCTTGAGGGAGAGCGTGATCTCGGACGTGAACGACCCGACGCTCTACGAAAAAGCAGCTGTGGATCACGGCTAAGATCAAGTTGAACCCGATGAGTTTGTGAACCGCGAATAGCAGCGCGAAGCAGTTCAGGATAATGACCATAGAAAGACAGGCGAAGGCGACTGCATCATCGTCCCGCCGCACTCTATTAAAAAATGATGCGATTAGTCCTATTTGCAGTACAACATTGAGCACCAAGCCAACGGCGCCATTGTAAAGCAGAAGGTAGAGCGGCAAATTGTGGATGTAGGTACGCGGCTCACCGCTCTTAGTAGTAAACGGCGTTCCCGCGCCGATGCCGAAGGCCCAAGTCGCGGGGTTGCCGGCGAGGTAGGTCTGGAGGGCAGGCCGCCACTCGTCTGAAATACGCCCCCCCCCGATCTCGCCTGCCCCCGGCAAGTTCGCGGAGAAGTTGCCCAGCGTCTCGGCTAAAATTTTCGCTGACGTGCCTTCACCAGCGTGGTCGGCATATCGTTGGGCGACGTGTTCGAGCGTTTTGATACCGTGGCTGCGCAGTATGGCGACCATGGACTCGTGAACCGATTCCGCCTTCTCCAAGGTGTGCCTTGCTTGTTCCTCTCCCACTTCTTGTTTCAACTCAGTCTCGATGCGCCGTTTGGCGACATCCGGCTCAACCACAGTCAGCTCGGGGGGGCTACTTCTTTCCATCGCCTGGCGGACCTTGAATGCCGGTGGCACCGAAGCGAAAGGAGGCGACATAATGATGGTACCGACCACCAGCATCGACAATGCGACGCAGGCTGTATTCCGTAGAAGGACTCCGGCCCGACGCTCGACCACCGCCAATGCTGTCCAAAGAGCAATAGCAACTATAAAACTAAGGGCGTACACTATTACTAATGTCCGAGTGAGCGTAACCAGAGCTGCTAGTCCGAATATGCTGGTAGCAATCGTACCCATCGCTGTCGCGTAACGTCCGCGGCCAATCAGAGCCAAGGCTACGCCGTTCCCCGCGGCTGCCAGGGGCAGTGTTACTCGCGCATCAATCATCGTGATGCGACTGACGAGCGTCTCCGTTACGGTGGTAGTGTCTTGCATCATGAACAAAATGATCTGATACAGAGCCTGAATCAGGCCAACCGCCATCACCGCAAGAACCAGTCCAATCATATTGAGGTTTATTCGCCCGGCAAACGCCAAGGGCAGGGACAAAAAGGCCATCAGGTACGGTAGCGTAGAACGAATGACCGCGGTCGGTGGGTCGCCCTGCACCAGGCCGATAAGGGCCGAGAGCAGAAACGAAGCAGCCATAGCCATCATCACGAGGCTCGTACGGGGGATCCCCGTCAATCGCTCCGGCGACATCAGCACGTAAGCCAGCGCGCCAAATCCCGCAATCGCTACCCCGAGAGAGAGTCCCATTTCCCTGAGACCGATGCTCCGTACGACCGGATCAGCTAGAAGGGAAAATAGCAGGGCAACTCCTAGCGAGACGGCAAATAGCGCCAGCATCTTGTCAGAAACGAAAGTTGCTTTCATGCCTTGCATCCCACCTTCGCGGTAGCTTTGTAGTGACATTTAAGGTTGTCTAGTGCTTTGACGATTACGATGGCTTTTTAGCTACGACAAAAATGTAGTTGCTCTGACCAAACCATCCACCTGCGTGATCTATCAGTTCATGGAGCGAGGCCAAGGCAAAACGCAAAGCTCGCCTGACTTTTGACGATCTTTGGCTTTCTGCTCGGTCGCTTCCTAAACCAAGCTCCTGCCTGCTCGATGTTGCTCTGCGGAAAATCCAAGCAAACTTGTTGCCCAGCAATTCCGCAAACGTCTGATAGTTGCCCATGTCACTATAGACGATTACAAGACCCTGTTTCGACACAAGATCAGCGAGCGTCTTGGGCTCAAAATAACTCAAGTGCAAGGAGATAATCCCCACCCACTTCGGACCCATAAACCGGGCTTGCCATCCGCCGAGGTTTGGAACTCGCACCACCAAGTGCCCCCCCGGTTTGAGGCGCCTAACCGCTTCCTGTAGGTCCTCGGCCGGACGCGTGGTATGTTCAAGATAGTCGAACATCGTAATGACGTCATATTGTTCGTCAGCCGGAAGGTCGGACAACCTGCCCACCCTGACTTCGACATCGTGATGCCTAAGCGCCAGTTCCGCTGCCTGACTCGAAAAATCCAGGCCGATCGCACGCCACCCTTGACGATTGGCTACCTGCAAAAAGAGGCCACTGCCCGTCCCCACGTCCAACAGCGCGCCTGGCGGAGAGACAACCTTTGAAATGCGCGCGAGGTGACCTCGCTCAAATTCCCGATAACGGGATTTGTCGCCCTCTTGGGCAGCCTGGGTTCCGATATATCCGCTACTGTACCAATCTTCATAAACGCGCTGCAGGGATTCGTCTGTGAGGCGAGGACTGAGTCGCACCAATCCACACGTGCCACACCGGACGAGCGTATTCCTCACATTTTCGCTTAGGCGATCTCGATATATGTCGTGCGTCAGGGAATCAGAAATTGATAGTACGGGCTCAACCTTTATTTGGCCACAGGCTGGACAGTGCTCAATCGAGGTCGAAGACAGCGTGATTCGGCCGTGGTCATCAGCCATGGAAGGACCATTTGGCGCAGAGGGCGACTGAAAGAAATCGAGGAAATGGTCCAATCAACCAAACTAGAGGCGCGCGCCAGATCACGATCATTCAAACCACCCGGAATTCTTGAACTATGAGCAATGTTACTCAAGTGATGTTTTTGAGGCGAGCGGCCAACTTAGCGGGGAACTATGTTCTTGCACCACTGCTGGGAAGAAGCTCTACCTCCACTTACTGGTATCTACCCGACCCGACCAATCTCAGGTCGGAGGAGGATCTTGCACGGTATCATAACTTCAGCCCGTCCCCATTCTACGTGATCGACTACCGCACCCGAACGACCTATGAATTTACTTCCCCCGACGGAATTCTGCGTCTGCCTTATCCGAATCCAATCGGCCCTCAGATCAACCCCGAAGCCGCCTTCCAATGCGCCCTCGGCTGGCATGATCGCTATGTTCTCGACGGATCTGACGGGGCGCGGGAACGGTTTTTCCTGTATGCAGACTATTTTGCTGAACGACAGACCCCGACCGGAGATTTCAACTATCTTTTCGATTGGTTTGAAAGCACCGCGCCGTGGCACTCAGCTCTGGCGCAGTCAAGGGGCGCCTCGATGATGCTACGGGCCTTCTTGCTATCTGGCGACGACCGATATGTTCGGGCCGCGTTGCTAGCACTGGACAGATTCGATGTTGATTGTTCCGCTGGCGGTTATCAAGCGATTTTCGAGCCAGAGGGGGTAATCTATTTCGAAGAATATCCCAAAGAAAAAAATGCCGTCATCAACGGCTTCATGGCAAGCCTCTTCGCCCTCTATGAAATTGGACATTGGCTTGGTGATCGACGGTGCCGGGACCTTTTCGACGCTGGCATCCGCTCGCTTGAACGGATGCTACCTTACTACACTCTGCCCTGGTGGACCCTCTATGACCGCGGCGCTGACGCGGGAAGAAATGTACACAGTCCTCGATATCAAAAAATGGTAATAAACTACCTTAAAGTATTGTCGGTTTTGTCGAAGAGCCCAACCCTCCGGCACTTTCGCGACCACTGGGGTCGCTTGGATACGCCGCAGAATCGTGCAAAAGCCTACTTTTTCAAGGCGCGGCGGAAGTTGCTATATCGATGATGGGACGTGTGGGCTGGGACCGGCTTCGCCCCAAAAGCTTGGGCGCTACAGCGCTAGTTATAGCTGGACTGACAGTCCTTTCGTCTCTGACGGGCTTCGTGCGCGAACTGTTGATTGGGCGCCGATTTGGCGCTTCCGGCGATACTGACGCTTTTTTTGCCGCCTTCACGACCGTATCTTTCGTTTTTTTGCTGCTGACTGGCGGAGCACTGCAAGGTTCTTTTATGCCAGCCTACCAGAGATTGCGCAGCCGTGGTGATATTGGGGCGGCGCGCTCTCTGCTGGTTTGGACGTCCGTCTTAATTGGCGGATTTGGCGGGTCATTGGCAGTCATCCTCTATCTTGGAGCCGAGCCCCTTATCTCAATCCTGTATCCCGGCTTCGACAGTCGATTGCGCAACACGGGAGCGCTAGCATTGCAAATTCTCTCCCCCATTGCTGCTATTGCCCCGCTAGGCAATCTCGCCCAATCGGTTTTCAACGCTCGCAGCTCTTACTTTGCACCAGCCGCTATGCCTGTCCTTACCAACTTGGTCGTGGTCGGCTTTCTTGTCGTGACATTTGCGGGATTGGGTGTGCAGTCGCTAACCTTGGGCTATCTTGTCGGGTACCTGCCGTGGCTCGCGCTGCTCGCCTGGACCTTCGCCGAACGAGGCACGCATCCTAGAGCAATTGACGCCTCGGTTCAGCGTACCATGCTCACATCTCTGACCCTGCTTGGGATGCTGGCCGTATTCGACCAGTTGAGTAGCGTAGTGCAGCGGTCACTTCTGAGCTGGTTTGAACCGGGCATCCTCTCGACCTTCGCGTATGGATCCAGATTGGCCGGCATTCCCATTAGCGTTATAGTCGGCGCGCTCGGAGTAGTGCTGTTTCCGCGATTTGTAGCGGTCGCCGCCACGAACAAGAACTATGGCAAATCCGACATCATCTACGTAAGCATCGCCGCCACCCTGACCGTCATAGTACCCGTCAGCCTCTTTATGGCTATCGACGCCGGATTCATCGTCCGCTTTCTCTTTTCAGGAAGCGCCATGGACGCTGCGGCCATGGAGAGGTTGGACGTAGTCTTCATTACCTACTCCCTCGCTCTACCTGCGCAGGCGCTTATCATTATCCTGAGCCGCATCTATATGGCAGCAAATAAAAACCACGCTTTGCTCGTCATATCCGCCGCTTTCGGAGCCATCCACATACTCCTGACTTACTTAGCCACTAAGTGGCTCGGCTGGCAGGGCGTGCCCATCGCTACCTTTGCCTATTCTTACCTGTTCTGTACGGTCCTGCTGATTTACTTAACCCGCTTCAACCCCATGAGGACCGCAGTTTACGCTCGCGGCGGCGCTGTCATCTTGATCGCCGCTCTGCTTTCCTCTGCCGTCGGCCTACTAGCTCTCGGCGACGGTGTGGTTTCTTCTGCGGCGGGCGGCCTTGGTATGGCCGGAACCTTCCTCATCTGCTGCCTCACGCTTGGCGAAAAGTCAGTGCTTCAGCTGTTCCGGTACGGCCGAAGCTGACAATTCGCGAAAGTGCATTGACGGTCAGAGCACGCGAGCCCCCCCTCAAGCAACGGCAATATGACGGCACCAATGAGACGTCCGCTCCGATATCGATACCAAGGCCTTCCAGCAAACCCAGAGTCCTTAAGCTCCCGAACATCTATTTGATATTATGGGGCTTCATCGCATGCACAACGCGGTCGGTAGAGCTCATCCACCTAAGATCTGCAAAGGTGTGCCGAACACATTGCACCTCGATCTCTGCAAGAGGGCAGGGCGATGAAGAGATTGAACTTTGTCCTCAAGAAAGCTAAGCCTACCGCGAGATCCAAGCGCTAAGGTGGGATTCACAATCAAAGATTGTAATCCGGCGATATGCGGCCGCCTTGCTTTCTGGTTCCCGCACTTGGACCCGTGAGTTTCCCGCGACGAGCGAAGAACAACTAAGACAAAACCGAAATGTCACTGCGTGCTGTGGATTTAGAATGAACACGGAACTTCTTGCCAGACTGGATCGTAAGACGGGAGTCATCGGAATTGTAGGCCTGGGTTACGTTGGCCTGCCTCTGACACTACGCTATTGCGAGGTTGGCTACAAAGTAGTCGGGTTCGATATCGATCCAATGAAGGTAGAAGCGCTCAAAGCCGGCAAATCCTACATCGAGCATATTCAATCCGAGCGCATTTTTGATGTGGTCGGGCGCACTTTTGATCCGACGACTGATTTTTCGCGAGTGTCTGAAGTCGATGCGTTAATCCTATGCGTACCGACACCGCTGAATAAATATCGCGAGCCAGATCTTAGCTTTGTACTCAACACTATGGATTCAGTGCTGCCCTTCTTGCACGAGGGCATGATAATCTCCCTTGAAAGCACCACGTATCCGGGCACGACGGAAGAAGAACTCAAGCCCAGGATCGAGCAACGCGGCCTCAAGGTCGGCAAGGACATCTTCCTCGTGTTCTCGCCGGAGCGCGAGGACCCCGGTAATCCAAACTTTGGGACACGCTCAATTCCGAAGGTCTGTGGCGGCTGTACGCCAGCTTGCCTTGAAGCGGGTCTCGCCCTTTACCGGCACGTGATAGACAAGGTCGTTCCGGTCAGCTCAACGCAAGTTGCTGAATTGACAAAGCTGCTTGAGAATATTCACCGTTCGGTGAATATCGGTCTTGTGAATGAAATGAAAATCGTGGCGGACAAGATGGGCATCGACATCCATGAGGTCATACGCGCTGCGGCGACTAAACCCTTCGGGTTTGTGCCCTATTATCCGGGGCCGGGTATTGGTGGTCATTGCATTCCGATAGACCCCTTTTACCTGACTTGGAAGGCGCGTGAGTATGGCATGCATACGCGCTTCATCGAACTTGCCGGAGAAATCAACTCGTCAATGCCGGACTATGTGATTGCAAAGGTTGCTGCCGCTCTTAACTGCAGAAGCAGATCAATCAATGGTAGTACGATTCTGGTGCTTGGTATTGCCTACAAAAAGAACGTCGATGACGTGCGGGAGTCGCCCTCGGTCTTTCTGATGGAGCGCTTGCGCGATCAGGGTGCAAAGCTCGCCTACAGCGATCCGCATGTTCCCACATTCCCAAAGATGCGCGAGCATCATTTCGATCTTTCAAGCGTAACATTGAACGCAGAGACACTCGAAAGCTTCGATTGCGTGTTGCTTGCCACGGACCATGATAGATTTGATTACGACCTTATCAACCAAAAGTCGCGACTTCTGGTTGACTGTCGCGGAAGATTTTCAGAGGGCGCCAGTCATATAGTCAGGGCATAAACGATGACGTACTTCACGCCAATCGTCGATCGAAACATCAAGTTCGCGCTTGTAGGTTGTGGGCGTATCGCAAAAAATCATTTCGACGCGCTAAAGCAGCACGCCGATCGGGCAGAACTGGTTGGTGTCTGCGATGTCGTCCCGGAGCCTGTCGAGGCAGCCGCCCGTGAGACAGGTGCGAGGCCCTACGACAGTCTTTCTGAAATGTTGGCAAAGACCGATGCGGATATTGTTGTCCTAACGACGCCGAGTGGGTTGCATCCGCAGCAGACAGTGGAAGTTGCGCGCTCGGGCCGTCACGTTCTGACCGAGAAGCCGATGGCCACTCGTTGGAACGACGGTCTTCGCATGGTGCGCGCCTGTGATGAAGCCGGAGTGCGGCTGTTTGTCGTAAAGCAGAACCGGCGGAACTTGACGCTTAAAATGCTCAAGAACGCTATTCTGAAAGGCCGATTTGGCCGCATCTATATGGTCAACATCAACGTTTTCTGGACTCGTCCGCAGGAATATTACGACGCCGCGCCGTGGCGTGGAAAATGGGAGTTTGACGGCGGCGCGATGATGAATCAAGCGAGTCACTACATCGACCTGCTCGATTGGTTGGTAGGGCCTATTGAAAGTGTGCATGCGTACACCGCTACTCTGGGCCGCAGGATCGAAACGGAGGACACTGGAGTGGTTAGTATTCGGTGGCGTTCGGGCGCGCTTGGTTCAATGAACGTGACGATGCTTACTTATCCAAAGAATTTTGAGGGCAGTATTACGATCCTTGGCGAGAAGGGTACGGTGCGTGTGGGGGGGCTTGCCGTAAATGAGATCCAACACTGGGAATTTTCCGACATCGATCCTGATGACTCAAAAATCAAATCAGCGAACTACGAGACCACATCGGTGTACGGCTTCGGTCATCCTCTCTATTACGATAACGTTATAAAGGTGCTGCGGGGCGAAGCGGCACCAGAGACGGACGGGCGCGAGGGATTGAGATCCCTCGAGGTGCTGATTGCGACTTACCTTTCGGCCCGGGACGGCAAGCGCGTCGCGCTGCCGCTAGAGTACTAATTATGTCGGTCCAGATTCACCCGAGCGCGATCGTCGATGAAGGGGCGGAGATCGGAGAAGGCAGCCGCATTTGGCATTTCGTGCATGTCTGCAGCAAGGCCAAGATTGGCAAGAACTGTTCGCTTGGGCAAAACGTGTTTGTCGGCAACGATGTTGTCATCGGCAATAACGTTAAGATCCAAAATAACGTCTCAGTATTCGATGCCGTGCGAATCGAAGATGATGTTTTTTGCGGGCCGAGCATGGTCTTTACAAATGTGTACAATCCGCGATCCGCGATCGTGCGCAAAGATGAATATCGCGAGACTTCCGTTCGGAAGGGCGCGTCTCTTGGCGCGAACTGCACCATCATCTGCGGCTCGACCATCGGTGAATACGCGTTTGTTGGGGCCGGAGCCGTTATCAATCGGGACGTTGCGCCTTACGCGTTGATGGTTGGTGTGCCGGCCCGACGGATTGGCTGGATATGTGAGTGCGGCGTCCAGCTTCCAAAAATAACGATGGGCAAGGTGGCTTGCAGGTCTTGCAGCAAAGCCTTCCAGATTGGACCTGACGCCTGCAGTTTGATTCCGGAAGGAATATAGAGCATGACCGTTGAGTTTATTGATCTAAAGGCACAACTGCGATCAATACGGATCCCCATCAACCAGCGCATCCAGAAAGTCCTTGATCATGGTCAGTTCATCATGGGCCCCGAAGTTGCCGAGATGGAGCAGCGGCTCGCGACTTTTACTGGAGCAAAACATTGCATCAGCGTGGCGTCAGGGACTGAAGCACTATTGATTGCACTCATGGCATTAGGCATTGGGCGAGGAGATGAAGTCATCACTACGCCGTTCACGTTCGTCGCTACGGCTGAGGTTATCGTTCTGCTTGGTGCGACTCCGGTCTTCGTTGATGTCGAGCCTGACACCTGCAACATCGATCCAGAAAAGATCGAGGCAGCGATCACGTCGCGTACGAAGGCGATCATGCCTGTCTCGCTCTATGGGGCAACCGCGGACATGGATGAAATCAATGCGATCGGTGCGAAGCATGGCCTTCCCGTGATTGAGGATGCCGCCCAGAGCTTCGGGGCCGAATACCGCTCACGCAAGAGCTGCAACGTTTCCGCGATCGGCTGTACCAGTTTCTTTCCTAGCAAACCCCTTGGTTGCTATGGCGACGGGGGCGCTATTTTCGTTTCCGATGATACTTTGGCGAGGGCTATGCGCGAAATTCGTACGCACGGGCAAGAGAGCCGCTATTATCATACGCGAATCGGGGTGGGCGGGCGTATGGACACGCTACAGTGCGCCGTCATTCTTGCAAAGCTTGAGACCTTTGATTGGGAAATTGCTGAACGTATTCGTATTGGCCGAGCTTATCGCGATATGGTCGCGGAGATACCTGGAATTCAGGGCCCGGTCATTCGTAACGATCGAACCTGCGTTTGGGCGCAGTTCACCGTACAAACCGACGAGCGTGATGCTGTGACCGCTTCGCTGAAGGAAGTTGGAGTGCCGACGGCGATTCACTATCCAATTCCGCTACATAAACAGCCGGCTTATCGATCGCTCTGCCGGATCGTCGGCGGGGTCGATGTTTCGAACAGCCTTTCAGAACGTGTTCTCAGCCTTCCAATGCATCCCTATCTCGATGAGAGAACAATGCATACGATTGTTCATGCCCTCGCGAAGGCCAAAAAATCCTTGTGACGCGTTACAAGGCCCTCAACTCCATCGCTGCCACCAGTTCTAAACAGAGCGGAAGTTAGTGGGAGTCGGATTGAGCATAATACGGCTTCAGCTCGAGCTCATGATACGGTGAGCTGCTGCCGGTTTGATGGACACCGAGATTAGGTGTTTCATGAAGCCGGCGGTGGGCAATGAAGCGACGGAAGTCTAGTCGCTAGTTCAAGATCGAGGCGATCAGGCTGGTCTGGGAACGCGCGATGTCGGTGGCGCAAGCCGCGACCTGGACGTTCATGAGAACGTTCTGCGCAAATGGGTGAAGGAGTTCAGCTCCGACCCGGTGCAGGCCTTTCTCGGCCACGGCCAGATGAAGCCGGAGCAGCAGGCGGCTGCGCCGTGAGGTCGCCAAGCTGAAGGCCGAGCGGGATGTCCTAAGAAAAGCCGCAGCCTACTTCGGGAAGCAAGCGACATGAAGTTCGCCTTCGTCGCGAAGCACCGGACGATATGGCTATGCGATCCGCCGGGAGTTGTTGCAGTCGGGCTTCCATGCCTGGCTCAACGTTCTCCCAGCGCCAGATCCTGCAGTGACGAGGAGCTCGGCGGCAAGGTCATGGCCAGCTTCCCCAACGACGGCACCTGTGGCGCACGCCGCGTGACCGGCTCGCCGACGGGCGGATTTTGGCCTGCACCGGATTGAGCGGCAGATGCGCCTGCAAGGCTTGCGGGCGCGGCCGCGATGTCGGCACTTGCCGATGGACAGCGGCGATCGACAGCTCGAGACCGTACCGGCGAACCTCCTTGACCGGCAGTTCGCCGCCGAGCGTCCCAACCAGAAATGGATCACCGACTTCACCTAGTCTAGCGCTGGACTTCCGAAGGCTGGCTCTATGCCGCAGCGTGATCGAGTTCTCATCGCCGCGTGGTGGGCTGGTCGATGAGTGCCACCATGACGGCACAGCTCGTGCCGCATGCCAGAGGCCAATCGGCCATCCGCTCCCAGGCAACGATTTGTACAAACATAGTGATCAGATCAAAAGAAAGTTATGCCCCTCTAGTAACGGAACCCCGTCAGTTGGAGCGGCTGCAAAATGGCCTAAGGTGTCAGCGAGGGAGTCATAAACGCCGGCTTGACCGAAACCCACAATATCAGCCCTACCATCCCCGCTAACATCCGCCACTTCGCGTTTGTAATGGTCGTCGCTGCTCCAGCCTCCGGCGCCTGGCCCGAACGCTGCAAATTGAAAGCCGGGGCTGGCAAAGTGCCCGGCGCCAACAGCCAGCGATATATATACTCCGTCCTGACTGAATCCGACGATGTCGGCTTTGCCGTCTCCATTCACATCCGCCAGCTCCCGCTTGTAGAGATCGTCGCTGCTCCAACCTCCCGCCCCTCGAGCGAACGCGGCGAGTTCAAAGGTAGGAGCCGCAAAATGGCCTAAGCCGGTGGCCAGCGATACGAAGACTCCCGCTTGGCCGAAGCCGACGATGTCGGCTTTGCCATCCCCATTCACATCCGCCAGCTCCCGCTTGTAGAGATCGTCACTGCTCCAACCTCCCGCCCCTCGAGCGAACGCGGCGAGTTCAAAGGTAGGAGCCGCAAAATGGCCTGAGCCGGTGGCCAGCGATACGAAGACTCCCGCTTGGCCGAAACCGACGATGTCGGCTTTGCCATCCCCATTCACATCCGCCAGTTCCCGCTTGTAGAGGTCATCACTGCTCCAACCGCCGGCGCCCGGAGTGAAGGCGGCCAGTTCGAAGCTGAGTGCCCCAAAATGCCCGGAGCCAGTGGCGAGCGATACGAAAACTCCCGCTTGACCAAAGCCGACGATGTCGGCTTTGCCGTCCCCGTTCACATCCGCGAGCTCTCGCTTAAAGAGATCGTCGCTGCTCCAACCACCCGCGCTTGGAGCGAACGCGGCGAGTTCAAACGTGGGAGCCGCAAAATGACCTGAGCCGGTGGCCAGCGATACAAAGACCCCTGCTTGGCCAAATCCGACGATATCAGCTTTGCCATCCCCATTTACGTCGGCCAGCACGCGCTTATGAAGATCGTCGCTACTCCAACCACCCGCACCTGGGGTGAAAGCGGCGAGTTCGACAGGTGTCACACCAACGGCACCACTGCCATTGGGATCTGGATAGCTATCAGCGAAGCGCAAATACTCGACCCCCGTGACAATATCTGTCCCGTCAGGTGCGCCGAAGCGCTGATCGGCTATGGTGAAGGTCTGGGTAGCAGGATTATACGATATGGCATAATTCGCCTCGTTGCCCGAATAGACCGCCGTGTCGGTGCCCGAGCCGCCGATGATGGTGTCGTTGCCCGCCCCGCCGGTGATCGTGTCGTTGCCGCCGCCGCCGTTCAGCGTGTTGGCGATGGCGTTGCCGGCGATGGCGTCGTTGCCGGATCCGCCGATGGCGTTGTCGATGTAGGAGCGTGCGTCGCCGCCATAGAGATAGGCGTTGTAGACGTTGCCCGCCGCGTAATGACCGTCGCCGAGATACGCCAGTTGCACGGAGGAGAACACCGACGAGGCGCCGGGATTGAGGTTGATGCTCAGGTTCGTCGTGTAGTTCGACAGGTCGTAGGTATCGACGCCGCCGCCGTCCCAGACCGTCTCGTAGATGCGGTTGGCCGAGCCGCCGACGCCGCCGCCCGGCGCGAGCTGCCCGACACCGTTGATGAACTCCTGCCCCGTGGTCGGATTCCAGGTGTAGACGGTGCTGCCGCTCTGGGTCGTGAAGTCCGCGCCGTACATCGTCTGCAGCGCGAGGATATCGTTGGCCATATAGGTCTGCGAATATCCGTACGCTTCGTTGGTGTAACCGGACGTGGTCGAACCGCCGACATAGCTGCGATAGCTCATGACGGTGTATTCGCTGTCGTCATGCGCGCCCGGCACCGCCACGTTGGCGGGGCCACCGGCCTCCTGGCTGTGCTTCAGGCCGAGGGCGTGGCCGAGCTCGTGCAGCGCGGTGGTGAAGTAGTAATTGCCGAGCTTGGCCAGCGAAAAATTGTATTGGGTGCCGAACCAGACGTCGCCGCCGGGAGCGTAGTTGCCGGGGTAGTAGGCGTAGGCGGTCGGATTGGCCGCCGGCGACTGCGCGACCATGATGTCGGCACCGTTCGTGCCCGCGTACTGGATATCGGCGTTGGTGTAACTGAGGATCAGCCCGATCGCGTAATTGATCGCCGCCTGGATCTGGGTGGGCGCCGCTGCAAAGCCCGAAATGGTCGGCTCGCCGTTGCCGCCGCTATAGGGATTTGAGTAGTCGCTGGATGCGTCGGGAAAACTGTAAGTAATCGTGCCAGACCATTTGGCACCCGAAAGCAGGCCGTCGATCTCGGCGTTGTTGGTGGCACTGACATTAACAGCGGTAGCCAAAGGACTCTCCAGAGCAACGCGTCGCGTGCGATTCGGGACGAAAGCACATGATTCTAGCGTGAGAGTTAAACGTTTGGTTTAAATTGGGCAGCTCCGCCTGCCCCTCTTCCATAAGACTGTGTTAGCCATCAAATCCCGTAGTCATACGGGGCGCACAGCCTCGGTTCCTGCGGCACCTTAATTTGCAGGGTTTCATGAAACGACATTCAATCATGGCCGGTCTGTTTGGCGCCTTGATGGCGCTTGCGGGACAGGGTCATCAACCCTTCGGAGGACTGCCTGTCATGGTGGAGAAGGCCAAGGCGGACGACAGCGGCAAGGCGGCGCGTGCGCCCTCCATGCCGATGGCCCGCGATCCCGCCGTTGCGGTGGCAGAGGAATACGAGGCCGCACGCCGCAAGGGAACACGGGAGGCGCTCGAGCTCTTCATTGCGCGCCATGGCGACGCCCCCCTGGCCGAACAGGCGCGCACGGAGTTGAAGCGCCTGGCGCGCTGATCGCTCGGACACCGCATCAGGCATGGCATTTCGGCAGGCGGCATCGGCGCCGGGCCGGCTTGTCGCATGGTCTTTCGGCACTATGGTAGGCCCGCAATCTGTCCCGGAGCCTCTCAAAATGCCCTTTCCGCATGCCTCGGAAGCCCTGTCGCGCTTCACCGTGCTCGATCTGACCCGCGTCCGCTCCGGGCCCACCTGCGTGCGGCAGCTCGCGGACTGGGGCGCCAACGTGATCAAGATCGACGCGCTGACCGAGGACGCCGGCGGCGAGCAGCCGGGCGGCCCCCGCCGGGGTTCCGACTTCCAGAATTTGCACCGCAACAAGCGGGCGATGACGCTGAACCTGAAGGACGACCGCGGGCTCGCCTTGTTCGAGCGCCTCGCCGCCAAGGCCGACGTCGTGGTCGAGAATTTCCGGCCCGACGTGAAGAAGAAGCTCGGCATCGACTATGAGAGCCTCGCCAAGGTCAATCCGCGCATCGTCTATGGCAGCATCTCCGGCTTCGGCCAGGACGGCCCCTATCACAAGCGGCCCGGCTTCGACCAGATCGCCCAAGGCATGGGCGGACTGATGTCGATCACCGGGGCACCGGGCGAAGGCCCGATGCGGGTCGGCATTCCCGTCGCCGACCTGACGGCCGGGCTGTTCTGCGCCATGGGCATCCTCACCGCGCTGCTCGAGCGCGAGGTCTCGGGCAAGGGCCAGTGGGTGCAGACCTCGCTGCTCCAGGCCCAGATCTTCATGCTCGACTTCCAGGCCGCGCGCTGGCTGATGGAGAAGGAGGTCGCCAAGCAGGCCGGCAACAACCACCCGACCAGCATTCCGACCGGCGTGTTCAGGACTTCCGACGGCTACATCAACATCGCCACGACCGGCGGGAGGATCTGGGAGCGTTGCGCCCAGGCGATCGGCGCACCGGAGCTCTATGCCCATCCCGACTACGCGACGGCGCCGGCCCGCTCAAAGAACCGCGACGCGCTCAACGCCGAGATCGAGAAGCGCACCGTGACGAAGCCGACCGAGACCTGGGTCTGCGAACTCAACGAGGCCGGCGTGCCCTGCGGGCCGATCTACGCGATCGACCAGATGTTCGAGGACGCCCAGGTCAAGCATCTCGGCATCGCGCAGGACGTGCCGAACGACGAGGACCGCCATATCTGCCTGGTCGGCCAGCCCGTGACGCTGTCGCGCACGCCGAGCAAGATGGTGGCGCGACCGCCGGAATTCGGCGAGCAGACCGACGAGGTCTTGAAGGAGTTCGGCTTCGACGCCAACGAGATCGCAAGCCTGAGAGAAGCCCGAGTGATCTAAGAGTGCTCGATTTTGAGTTACAGGTCCAAAAAAGCGTATCGAAACGCGAGACGCTGTTCGCAGCGCAACGCGCGCAGCTTATTCGTCCGGTGGCAGGAGGAAGTTCTAGAAGCGCTGTTTTGAGACACAGCTTTGAGGTGGGCTGACGGCATGGCGCCGTTGGATGATGCCGACGAAAAGTTGTCCCATTGAGTTCAACCAGAGTAACGCGCGGCTGAGGGACCCACCTCTGATAGGTCTCACCTGGATGGCACCCCAACTTACCGCATAAGCGCGGCAACACATGAAGCCCTGGCTGTTGCCTGCAAGGTCTACTCAGGTCTCCGTGCTGGCGGTCGGCTAGGCGGCGGCTCGTTCAAATCCTGGGCCCAAGGAGCACCAGTTGTAAGTCTTGATTTCGATGAGATTTCGCCAGAGCTCACACAGGACGAAATAAGAAAACCTGCCGTAACCGCAGCGGCGCCCCCCACCATTCTCAGAGAGGTCAGCAGCAAACGGCTAGATCGGAATGGAGCTTCCTGCATCCCAAGCACCAGGTGACTCGATCGATTTAAACTAGCATGACCGTGCACAGGGCGTCGAGCGGCTTCTCCCAGAACCTAGTAGGAGAACCGCATCAACCCGATGGAAGCTGCTTCCAACCTCGACATCTCATGGCCGGCCCCGCCGTTGCGTCATCCGGCAGCCCTGAGCAGAATGGTGGCTCGGCTATTGAACTCGGGAGCAGACTAGGTGGTAAATTAATTCGGGTTTACCGAGGAGAGTGCAATGGTAAGAGAAAGCAAGGATCCGCCTGAGGCTGAGCTTTCATGTGTGCGCGTGTGGCGGCTCGACTAGCACCGCAATCAAATATGCCTGTGTAATCCCCAAAATGCGATCAGCACGAGAGCGATAGCCCCGAGTGTCAGCAACAAGAGAACGGTTTCAAGCATGACGAATCAGGCTCCGCCGCGCAGAGAATATACCCAGGAGCGAAGTTGTCATCGAAGAACGAGTAACTCACGAGCGCGAACCAAACGTGGCGATAGCCGAACAAGCCATGTCGTCCCGCACGGTTCCTTAGCGAGGTAAGAGCATCATTCCAATCAGGTTCGTGACAAGCCCGGTAAGATCCCGCCCAACATCGTAGCCAACAATTTGCGGGTCGGCATTCCCGTCGCCGACCTGACGGCTGGGCCGTTCTGCGCCATGGGCATCCTCACTGGCTGCTAGCGCGCGAGGTGTGGAGCAAGGGGCAGTGGTGCAGACCTCGCTGCTCCAAGCCCAGATCTTCATGCTCGACTTCCAGGCCGCGCGTTGGCTGATAGAGAAAGAGGTCGCCAAACAGGCCGGCAACAACCATCCGACCAGCATCCCGACCGGCGTGTTCAGGACTTCGGACGGCTACATCAACATCGCCACGATCGGCGGATCTGGGCGCGCTGCGCCCAGGCGATCGGCGCACCGGAGCTCTATGCCCATCCCGACTACGCGACGGCCCCGGCCCGCTCCAAGAACCGCGACGCGCTCAACGCCGAGATCGAGAAGC
The DNA here is from genome assembly GCF_036247965.1 of Bradyrhizobium sp. TM233. Taxonomy (NCBI): domain Bacteria; kingdom Pseudomonadati; phylum Pseudomonadota; class Alphaproteobacteria; order Hyphomicrobiales; family Nitrobacteraceae; genus Bradyrhizobium; species Bradyrhizobium sp. TM233. Next base: position 721,923 of record NZ_BTIG01000003.1, read on the forward strand.
GTACTGTGACGAAGTCGACCGAGACCCGGGTCCGCGAGCTCAACGAGGCCGGCGTGCCCTGCGGGCCGATCTACGCCATCGACCAGATGTTCGAGGACGCGCAATTCAGGCATCTCGGCATTGCACAGGACGTGCCGAACGACGAAGGCCGCCATATCCGCCTGGTCGGCCAGCCCGTGACCCTGTCGCGCATGCCGAGCAAGATGGTGGAGCGGCCGCCGGAATTCGGCGAGCAGACCGACGAGGTCTTGAAGGAATTCGGCTTCGACGCAGACGAGATCGCAAAGCCGCGCGACGTAAAGGTGGCGTGACTCGGGGAAGAAACGACAATGCCCGGCAGGATTGCCGGGCATCACCGGTAGTTCGCGCTGGACGGCTCAGTATTTCGCGACGACGGGCGTCGGGGTGAACGCATAGTTAAAGCCGACCCGCAGCACGTGATCGCGGAAGCTGACGTCCGCCTGATTGGCGGTTCCGACGAAGTAGGTCTTACTCCCGAAATCCATGTAGAGATATTCGAGCTTGGCCGACCAGTTCCGGGTGAATTTGCGCTCGACGCCCGCCCCCACCGTCCATCCGACTCGGGTATCGGTGCTTGTCACCCCGGCTCCAATCGGGAAATTGAACGCGCCGAGCGGAGTGGTGCCGCCGAGGCCTGGCCCGAAGACCTGGATTCCAAGGGTGGTCGCGGACGAATATTTGAACTCGCCGACAGCGAGGCCACCGGTCGCGTACCACAGGGTCTGCGGATCCGAGAGGATGCCGACGCGCCCGCGGAAGGTCGCGAACCATTGCAGGTCGTAGGAAAGATTGCCGGTCAATGTGGCAATAGAGTTGAAATCTGTACCGCCCGGGATGCCAATGATGTTCGAACCGTAACGCGCGCTCGTCGTCGTCACCGTCCGCGACGACCGCTCGCCTGTCGCTTGAATGTCGCCCTCGAGGCCGACGACCCATTTCGGATCCACCTGCCAGTTGTAGCCCAGCTGTCCGCCGGCTAGCCAACCGTCGACATTCTGACCGAACGAACCGAACTGTGGAGCCGGGAACGGCAGTGCGATCGGCGCTACGCTCGTCTCCGCCCTGCCCCAGCTATATCCGACGTTCAATCCGGCATAGAAGCCTGTCCAGCTCCAGACCGGATCAACGACGGCCGGGGCCTTCACATAGGGTTTCGCTGCCAGATCAGCGGCCACTGCGCTGGTCACGACCAACGATGCCGCCACAATTCCCATCACAATCTGCTTCATCGCAATGCCCCGTGAGAAATTAAGAAAGCCACGGGGAGCATAAGCGTCAACGCTGGCCTAAGCTGTCGCACAGCAGCAACATTTGGGAGCAACCACTAGGCCTCAGCGACTGGACTAAGGCGACGCAATGAAGCTAAAATACTGATTAATCTAACTTTTCATGGTGCAGCCGCTTTGCCTCGCCGGCCCCAGCCGACACGGCCGAGCAAGCCCGTCGACCACCGGCCAGAACAGCAGCACGATCTCGAGCGCCGTGCTCGAGCCGATTAGGCCGTTCGACCAGAACACCCCAAGGTTCCCGTTCAAGACCCCTGACGGCTACATCAGCTAGCCACCACCGAGGTCGCGATTGCGCCCCAGGCGATCGGCGAACCGGAGCTCTATGCCCATCCCGATAGCCCTGCCCGCTCAACGCGGCGTGCCCTGCGGGCCGATCTAAGCCAGCGACCAGACGTTCGAAGACGCTAGGTCAGGCATCTCAGCATCGGCCAGGACGTGGCGAACGACGAAGACGGCCACATCCGCCTGGTCGGCCAACCTTTGACGTTGTCACGCACGCCGAGCAGGATGGTGTGGCCACCGGAATCCGGCGAGCAGACCAACCCGGTCTTAAAGGAGTTCGGCTTCGGCTCGGACGGGATCGCAGGGCTCAGGGACGCTAAGGTAGTATGAGTTCAGAGAGAACATTTCCCAGCGCCTGACTTGACGGCTCAAGCTCTCGCTGCTCTTAAAGGCGAGCGTCAAACGAGGACATGGTCGAAGATGATCCAAAATTGGCTCATGGCCGTCTTTACCGGCTTGATGGTTGTGGGGTGCTTCTTCACTGCCATTTTCGTCGATAGTATCTCCTTTAGGATAAGGGAACGACGATCCCGCCTCGCAGCTTCCCGTCGCTGCACTTTCGGGCCTCCAACAGCCGTTCGTTGAAACAAAGATCGGTGTCGATCCGAAGGCCTATCGTCGGCCAATCACCTCTAACGTCCTCTTTGCCGTGGTGGGTCCGAGGATGCTTTCTCGGGCCAAACCACTGCACCTCAGAGGACAACGACGTGATCAAGCCAATCAATGCCATCGTTCCCAATGCCGCGCGTCCCGGAAGTATATAGAGATGATTTTGAGCACCCATGCAATCGTTGGTGGCGCGATCGCCAGCCTGGTTCCATCACATCCGGCAGCCGCGGCGATCGCGGGGTTCGCAAGCCATTTTGCAATTGATGCAATTCCGCACTGGGATTATCCACTTCGCTCAATAAGTCTAGGCAAAGGTGCTAACAATCGCGGCCTGTCCTTCAGCAGCGCGACGCTGACGGATTTTGCAATTATCGGAATTGATGCGTGCGCTGGACTCGGCCTAGCGCTTTGGATGTTTGCAGCGGCCGGATCAATTTGGACGATTGCGATCGGCGCCTTCACCGCGATGTTACCGGACGCCTTTCAATTCGTTCACACCCTTTACCCTCGTGGCTTGCTTCGCGCGCTCCAACGCTTTCATTGGTGGATACACTCTAAGCGCTCGTTGACGGGATTATTTGGCGTGGGTTCGCAACTCGCATTTGCCGGAATGATTGCTGCACTTGCGAAAAGCTTCCATTAAATCCGGCAGTGACTGTCAGCCGCGCTATCCAACGAAGAATGCGGGTTCTCTCAGATCTAAGCGGACAGGCGCTTCATCAACCTTTCGATTTCCGTCAAAGTAGACCCGTTGGTTCGATCCCTGTAGGACCGCGAACTCATCAGGGAGAAGCGCGCAGGCTTTTTAGCAGCGATGCGCGTTGGAAGTCCCGGGCACGTCGTTGAGGGGAAGGCCACGTACGACCACCTCAGTCCGCCGACCCCTTGGGGCAACTCTTGGGGAATAGCCGAGCCGGCGGACTTTCGGGCGGAACTGAGAGTTGCGCCCTCCAATGCTAATTAAACAGGGCCGCATGTCAAACAGCGATATTCGGGGTGAAAAAGCGAGAATTAGGTCGGGATAGTTTCTGTTGATTGTTATTTTCATTGGAGTGAGCTTGTCAAAGTCAGGCAAGGACCGAGCGTGCCTAGAACGTGATCGCCCCTCGTTGCCCGAGCGCAAAACAGAGGAAACGGGAACATGACCAGTCGAAATGTCTCTCACACGGTCTGCCCGGCATGCCAATCCGCTTACCTACGTTCCATAAAAGCCTGTGCCAGGTCTGAGACGGGGCAGTTCTCATGTACCGCTTGTGGCGAGATCATCGCCCGGTGGCATACGCCGTACGTGCCCATTTACATCATAAGCGACCGGGCCCCCTTACTGCCGACAAAGACCGTCGAGCCTCCGCGTAACACAAAGTTCGTTTTTGCGGAGGCTATAGTGAACGAGATTTGCGAACCGAAAACTGAACCACCGATTTTCTACTAACTCGGTCCGTCAAAAATTATAGCGCCCCTCATAACCCGGAGCATGCATCGAAGGCCGACCGAGGTCTCGCGCTCACCACCGTTAGCAAACCAACTTCAAGGCCAAACCCTGAGACCACCGCGCAGATTATCTGCCTAGAGCTTCCGTGGCCTTAGCTCCGCTGCCTTCGTCCCAAGCGCGTGAGAAGCCCGTCGATCATCGGCCAGAACAGCAGCACGATCGCCAGCGTGGTGATCGAGCCGACCAGGCCGTTCGACCAGAACACCTTGAGGTCGCCGCCGGAGCCGATCATCGACAAACGAAAGGCATCCTCGGCGCGGTTGCCGAGCACGAGCGCGAGGGTGAACGGGGCCAGCGGAATGCCGATCTTCTTGAAGACGTAGCCGACGATGCCGAAGCCGAGCATCAGCCAGATGTCGAACATCGCGTTCTGGATCGCGTAGGCGCCGATCGCGCAGGACACCACGATCATCGGCGCCACCGCGGCAAACGGCACGCGCAGGATCGAGGCGAAGATCGGCACCGTCGTCAGCACCAGCACGAGGCCGACGACATTGCCGAGATACATCGAGGCGATCAGGCCCCAGACGAAGTCCTTGTGCTCGACGAACAGCAGCGGCCCCGGATTGAGCCCCCACACCATCAACCCGCCGAGCAGGATCGCCGCGGTGCCCGAGCCGGGAATGCCGAGCGCCAGCATCGGCAGCAGCGCCGATGTGCCTGACGCATGCGCCGCCGTCTCCGGCGCGAACACGCCCTCGATGCGGCCCTTGCCGAAACTTTCGGGATCCTTGGCGAAGCGCTTGGCGAGGTTGTAGCCCATGAAGGAGGCCGCGATCGCGCCGCCCGGGGTGATGCCGAGCCAGCAGCCGATGAAGGAGGAGCGCAGCAGCGTCGCCCAGTATTTCGGCAAGTTCTTCCAGACACCGAGCACGACGCGCAGCGAGATGCTGGCGGCGTGCCCGCGCAGCGCCAGCCGCTCCTCCATCGTCAGCAGGATCTCGCTGATGCCGAACAGGCCGATGACCGCAACCAGGAAGTTGATGCCGCGAAGCAGCTCCGGCGAGCCGAAGGTCATGCGGAGATTGCCCGACACGGTATCCATGCCGATGCCGGCGAGCAGCAGCCCCAGTGACATCGAGATGACGGTCTTGTGCTTGGCCTCGCGCCCCAATCCGACGAAGGAGCAGAAGGTCAGCAGATACACCGCGAAGAACTCGGGCGGGCCGAACTTCAGCGCAAAGGACGAGATCATCGGTGCAAGGAACGTGATCAGCAGCACCGCGACCAGCGAGCCGATGAAGGAGGAGGTGAACGCCGCGGTCAGCGCCTCCGCCGCCCTGCCCTGCTGCGCCATCGGATAGCCGTCGAAGGTGGTCGCGACCGACCAGGCTTCGCCGGGAATGTTGAACAGGATCGAGGTGATCGCGCCGCCGAACAGCGCGCCCCAATAGATGCAGGACAGCATCACGATCGCCGAGGTCGGATCCATCGTGAAGGTGAGCGGCAGCAGGATCGCGACGCCGTTCGGGCCGCCGAGGCCCGGCAGCACGCCGACGAAGATGCCGAGCACCAGCCCGACCATCATCAGCACGAGCGTCTTCCACGTCAGCAGGACGGCAAAGCCGTGGAGCAGGAGACCAAAAGCTTCCATCGCGGAACCACCTAGCGGCCGAAGGCCGCTTCGAGCGGCCCTTTCGGCATGATGACGTCGAAGGCGACATCGAATGTGACGAACATGATCGCCGTGAACACAACAGCGGTGAGCAGCGACTTCCACAGCGCGATCTTGCCGACGAGGCGCATGAAGCCGGAGATCAGCAGGAAGCTCGCGACATAGAGGCCGAGGAACTGGGTCACGAGGCAGAACAGCAGCGTCGGCACAAACACCGCCAGCACGCGGCGGCCTTGCGCGCGCGTGACGAAGGTTCCGGACGCCGCACGCCGCGCCAGCAGCGCCACGACCAGGCCGTAGAGGCTGGCGCCGCCGAGGATGACCGAGAGATAGAACGGAAAATAACCGGGTTCGGGCCCGGTCGAATCCCAGGACGCGCCGGTGCGCCAATTGTCGGTGCCGAGCGTGACGGCCAGCGCGAGCAGCAGCAGGCAGACGAATATCTCGACCGTGCCGGACGAGACGACGGAAGGCGAGTCGTCTTCGGGCGCGGTCGGATCGTCGACGACGATTTCGAGATCGGTTTGGGACATGCTCTGCCAAATCAGTTGCGCTGTCATCATCCGCCTAGTGCGCAATTGCGCGCAGGAGCGGATGATCCAGTACGCCGTGCAGAAGCCGTATTCGAGTTCTGTGCAATACTGGATGCCCCGCCTTCGCGGGGCATGACGCGGAGGATGTGCTTACTTCGCGACGAATCCAGCTTCGGTCATCAGCGACTTGTTGATGGCATCATCCTCCTCGAGGAACTGCACCATGTCCTTGCCGGTGAGGAAGATCGGCTTCAGCGCCTGCTTCTCCATGTAGTCCTTGTACTCGGCGGTCTGCGTCACCTTGTGGAACAGCTCGACGTAGAACGCCTGCTGCTCCGGCGTGACCTTGCCGGGCAGGAACATCGCGCGCAGCATCAGATATTGCACGTCGACGCCCTCCTCCTTGCAGGTGGGGATGTCGGCCCAGGACTGGGTGTCCGTCACCTTGGCTGTGTAGGAGATGCGCTCCTTGTCGAACACGCAGAGCGGACGCACCTGGCCGGCGCGCCAGACTTCGAGATTTTCGGATGGGTTGTTGACGTTGGCTTCGGTGTGGTTGCCGACCAGCTGGGTCGCGGCCTCGCCGCCGGACTTGTAAGGCAGATAGGAGAATTTTGCGCCGGTCTTCTGCTCGAGGAACACGGTCAGCACGTGGTCCTCGCGCTTGGAGCCGGTGCCGCCCATCTTGAACGGCGCGCTCGCCGCCTTCGCGGCCGCGACGAACTCCTTCACCGTCTTGGGGCCCGCGCTGTTGTCCCAGAGCACGAACTGGTCGAGCGCGACCACCGAAACCGGGGTCAGCTCGCGCCAGTTGAAGGGGATCTTGGCCGACAGCGGCAACATGTAGATCAGCGAATAGGCGATCAGCACCTTGTTCGGATCGCCCTCGCTGGACTTCATGTACATCAGCGCTTCCGCACCCGAGGCACCGCCCTTGAGCGAGACCACGATCGGCTGCTTCATCAGATTGTTCTTCTGGATCGCCGCCTGCATCATCCGCGCCATCTGGTCGGAAGCGCCGCCCGCGCCTGCCGCCACCACGATCTCGACGGGCTTTGCCGGCTCCCAACCGGCAACAGCCGGCGTGCCGCAAAGCGCGACTGTCAGCGCAATCGCGGCCTTCATTCCATGTCCCACGGGCGTCTTCCCTATGTTCTTGTTCGGATTGGAAATTCAGAGATGAATTCGGCAACCATTGTGCTGGCGAATTCGAGCAAGTTCAAGCCGTCCGACGTCATCCCCGTTATGACTTTGGAATGAGATCCGAAACGAGACAAGCCTCGCGCAACTGAGCTACAAGCGATCCGCCCGGCTCGGAAGCTCGGAGAAGTAATCAGTGGCCTTGATCAGCGCCAACAGTTATTTAAGGGATGGCTCCTTCGGATGAAGCGTAATTTCCGAATATGCAAAGAAGCTAAAGAGTAATGAGTGATGCCGCGCCTGCTCTACATCAACGAAAAATTTGGTCACGACGCGACGATCATCTTGGACAGCGGAGACGCCTGCTGGATCTCGGTGGGCAAGAAGGGTGTCTTAGTGCGTTCGCACAAGCACAATCTCTGGGGCGGACTGCTTGGAAGCGTCTTTGGTCCAAAGCTCTACCAAGAGCGGAATATCTACCAGGCACTAAATGTTGCGCAGGCTCTCACGGCCATGTTTCGGCCGGTTCCACAAATTAGGTGCAAGGACATGATGCTCGCGGCATTTTGTACAGCAGCCTGGCAGTGCTCGTCACCAGAACGTGTCAGGGCCGTACTAAATGATCCGGAGTTGCTCGCCGCGTAATTGCTACGCTTCACCGAGCCCATTTTGGTACAACGCCGCGCTTGCAATTTTCTGATTTAACCATATTCGTGAAGTATGAATACGCGTAAAAAAGTGAGTTTAGACCTCGACCACGAGCGGCGGAGAACGCGGTGGAAAGTCCAGTGGGGAGTTCCCGCCCGAGCCGCCGGCGGCGCTGCAAGAGCAGCCGCCCTATCGCGTGACGAGCGTAGGGAAATAGCTCGGAAGGCCGCTAAAGCCCGCTGGGCGAGACACTTGCCGCAAGCGACGCATGAAGGCGTCCTTCAATTCGGAACCATCGAGATTGAGGTTGCGGTCCTCGACAACGGGCAGCGCGTGATCACTCAGAGTGGCCTCATGATGGGCCTAGGCCGCATTCGCCCACCCACAGGACGTCAGTATTACAGGAGCGGCGCCCACCTCCCTGCTTTTTTGACAGTGCAGAGTCTCAAGCCCTTCATCGGCGAAGACCTTGCCGCCATAGCTAACCAGATTGAGTTCCGCACTAAGCGGGGCGTCAAGGCGCTCGGTTACGCGCCGAACTTCCTGCCAAAGGTCTGTGAGGTCTTTGCGCGCGCACAACATGCTGGAGTCCTAAAAGCCACTCAGCACAGCATCGCCAGCCGCACCCAAATGATCGCCGAGCAACTCGAACGCTCATGTACGATGCGTCTCATAGATGAAGCGACGAGTTACCAAGAAATTCGCAAGCCACATACGCCGCGGAATACTTATCGGAGCGAGGAATGAATCTAAAGCTTCCCCACATGTTCGGTTCTGCGCTATCAATCTAGGGCGCGGACTCATAACGCGCGGCCAGCCATAGGCGGATAGATGCAAGTTGGACGAAGGCAAGGTAGTTTTCTGCAAGCCTGTCGTAGCGCGTTGCGAGCGCGATAGAGGTACGGGCTAAATTAGATCGGATCGCGGCGATTGCTTTTCGGCGGGATGTTGGCCCACGCGCCCTTCTTCATGGCAAGCTCCCTAATCCAGTCGGCGTCATAGCCACGGTCGGCAAGCAGCATTGATCCGGATTTGAGACGAGACAGCGGTTTTCCGGCAAGTCGAACGTCGTGCGCCTCGCCGGGGTTCAACGCAAGCTGTATCGGCAGACCATTGCTATCGACCACCGCGTGGACCTTGCTTGTAAGACCGCCGCGTGACCTTCCCATCGATTGGCGCTGGTTCCTTGTGATACAGTCCCCATGTTGATGGACGCGAACAATGGACGTATCGATCATCTGCACGGCAGCATCATGGGCACCAGCCAGTACGCTCATGAGCTCGGCCCACACGTCCGCCCGTCGCCAGCGAACGAAGCGATTGTAGCAGGTCGTGTACGGACCGAAGCTTTCCGGCAGGTCGCGCCACGGTGCCCCGGATCGCAAGACCCAGAAGATGCCATTGAGGGCACGACGGTCATTCACTAGTGGCAACCCGCGCGACTTATTCGGCAGCATCGGCTTAATGGCACCACTCACAGTCCGTGAGTTCGTAGCGCATGATTCGACCCCTTCCGATGGATGGCTTGAATCATGGCTCGGCTGGCAGGCTCAAACTGGTCGCTATGCACCCGAAAGCGGACCTAATATGCTCACCCTGAGTCTTGTCGTTCATGACCCTGGCTGTGTGAAAACGCTGCGCTTGAAGTGATTCGCGCGATATGATTCCCGCACGATTTGCGGGGGCTCGGATGAAGCGCTTCGTTGAGGGTGCGGATCGTGGGCAGAGCACGCTGTTTCCTGAATGCGTGGAGGACTGGATCGACGCGGATAATCCAGTTCGCGTCATCGACGTCCTCGTCGACGACCTCGATCTGGCTGGACTCGGGTTTGGCGGGGTCGATCCCGAGGCAACCGGCCGGCCGTCGTACCATCCCTCGATTCTCCTCAAGCTTTACATTTACGGCTATCTAAACCGGGTTCAGTCCAGCCGGCGGCTGGAACGAGAGGCCGGGCGCAATGTCGAGGTGATGTGGCTGCTGGGTCGGCTCGCTCCCGATCACAAGACGATTGCGGACTTCCGCAAGGATAACGGCCTGGCACTACGCAAGGTATGTGCGCGCTTCGTCGAACTCTGTCGTCAGATGGGTCTTCTCACGACGGCGAGCGTCGCCATCGATGGCAGCAAGTTCAAAGCTGTGAACAACCGCGACAAGGACTTCACACGGGCGAAGGTGGAACGGCGGCGTGCCCAGCTGGAGGAAAGCGTCGCGCGCTATCTGAGCCAACTTGACACGGCCGATCGACAGGAGCCGGCGGAGGCGCTGGCGGCCAAGGTGACGAGGCTCACCGAGAAGTAAAGTTGAAGGAGGAAATGGGCAAGCTTGCTGTCTACGAGAAGCAGATGCTTGCTTCGCCCGATCAGCAAATCTCCCTGACTGATCCCGACAGCCGTTCGATGGCCACGAGCGGCCGCGGCTCTGGGGTCGTCGGCTACAACGTGCAGGTCGCCGTCGACACCGAACATCATTTGATCGTGACGCACGAGGTGACGAACAGCGGTTCCGATCGGGCACAACTCGCCAATATGGCCAAGCAGGCGAAGGCCGTTCTAAAGACCGAAACGCTCGAAGCTGTAGCCGATCGCGGCTACTTCAACAGCCCAGAGATCCTCGCGTGCCACGAGGCCGGCATCACGGTAACGCTGCCCAAGCCGCAGACGTCGGGCGCCAAATCCGAGGGGCGCTTCGGTAAGCAGGACTTTGCGTATTTGCCAGGGGAGGACGCCTATCGCTGTCCGGCTGGGGAGCGAATGCCGTATCGCTACACAAACGAAGAAGACGGCAAGATGCTGCGGCGTTACTGGACCACAGCCTGTCAAAATTGTTCACTCAAATCGCAATGCACGACCGGGCCAGAGCGGCGGATTACGCGATGGGAGCATGAGCATCTGCTCGAAGCTGTGCAGGAGCGGCTTGATGCAAACCCACAAGCCATGCGCCAGCGTCGCGAGACAGTCGAGCATCCGTTCGGTACGATGAAGGCCCGCATGGGAGCGACACACTTCCTCACCAAAACGCTCCCAAACGTAGCCGCCGAGATGGCTCTCTCGGTCCTGGCCTATAATCTGACACGGGTCATGAACATCGTCGGGAGCAAGCAGCTGATGGCCGCGATCGTGGCCTGAGACCGAGCCGGTCCTGGCTTCTCACCGCCTTCCCTGGGAAGGGTGTTTTTACACGGCCAAGACCCATAGCAGACCTCAGACATCGAGCTGCCCCTAAGGTAGCAGATCGGATTTGAATGCGTATGCGGCGCCGCCGAACCTGTTTTAGATCGCAGCCAGGGGTGCGAATGCCGCGAAAAGCGGGGTCGCAGCTGGGAGCGCCCACCAAAAGTTGGCGTCTTGGCTACCACGGTCTTCGATGAGGGGAGGCCGCCAGAGCTCTTATGTGATCGAGGCGAGAAAAATATAAGCCACTGCTGGATTTCATGAAATCACGAACTATGCTCGGTCTAAATGGACCAGATAAGCTAACTAACTACTCAAAGCTTCCGCAACGTCAGGCGTTCCTGCTTCTTGACCGCTGGTGGGCGCCTGTTGCGAGTCTTTGAGGAGCCGCAGCGCCGCAGCCGTGACGAGACCCGTGGCGAGCAGGTACACGGGGGATATGTCCCAGCCGGGTCCTTCGAGGACCAGATAGGAGAACAATCCCGCGGCCGACGCGATGAAGCCGACCCAGGCTAGCTTCGGTAGGCGAAATCGACGTTCGCTCCGCCAAAGATCAAGCACGAGGTAGTACGCGAGAAGGCTGTTGCAGAGTGCCGCCGGCAGCACCCCCAGGACGATTCCGGTTTCAAACGCGAGATAGGATAACACGCCGTCGATCTGAGCAATCACCGCGAAGGGCAAATAGCGCGGATTGAGGCAGGCCAGCGCAATCGACGCAAGCTCGAACGCGTAGAAGTACCGCTCGTGCATCTTCGGGAGCAAATACGGCATGAGCATAAGCGATACACATGCGGCCAGCAGAATAAACTCCGGCCCCGCCCGTTGAGAGCGCGCGATGAAGATCGATAAGGCGAGCCCGCTCGCCGCCGCGAGCACCATGCCGACCGCGACCCCGATCGCGTACGGCATTCCTCCAGCCAACACCCAGATGTTCGCTGCGTTCATGGTGAGGCGATTGAATGTGTGAGCTTGGTCCAAATAGACCGCAAACACGGAGACTACCGATCTGCCGGCGACGAGAACCGGAATCGCGAGAACCACATAGATCCCGGGAACGGTAGCTAGCCACGCCAGGTGGATCCGGCGGCGCAAAATCATGCCGAGCACGAAGGGTCCCAGGAACACGCCCTGAGCCTTCACAGAAAACGCCATCGCAAATGGCGCAATGCCATTTCGGTCCCGCATGAAAAGCGCCACGGAAACCAGGGTGAAGAAGGTCCAGATCGAATCGGCCTGCCCCCACAATGCGCCATTGAAGATCACCGTAGGTGCAAGCCAAACCGCGCAGAAGGCCACGCACGCGCGCAGCGGTACCTTTGTCGCTCGCCAGACCATCTGGGCGACGACGATCGCACAGCCCAGCTCGAATACTCCCGAGATCGCTTTCACGAGGGACAGTGGCTGTCCCAGCCAATCAAAATGGGCGGCGATCAGCAGGAGATAGCTATAAACCGGGGTGTAGTTGGTGAAAGGTTCGGCCAGTGCAGCAATACCGTGATCTCGAGCAAAGGCATACCACGGGATCAGGAACTGAATGGCGTCGTCGGTGGCGTGCTCCCGGGCGAGGTAACGGAGCCCAAGGCCTGCAAACCCGGCCCCCATTACTAGGCCGATCGCAAGCGGCGAGTACGTGTGCAACGTCTCGTTAGGCCTGATGCAGAGGCCGGGATCGGCCGACGTGCCAATAGCTTCTTTTTTCACGCGATCGCTTTTGCTTTTGAGTCTTTGAAGGGCGTTGCGACTTCATCTGGCTTTCAACCTAGAGGAGCAATCATTTCCAGTTTCATAAGGAGCGGTTCTGCCATGGGCAATTTCTCTCAGAAGGATTGTTCGGTCAGCAAAGCTTTGGTGGAACTGATGATCGTTTAAAGTGGCCGGAAGCAAGGGACGCGGTTCGCATTGGGCCGCCTCCATGGTCCTCACCCCCCGCGTGCGGCCGTGGAAGATGCGTTGATGCTGGTCGCCGGTAAGCATCAGTTGCGCGTCCTCGTGTGGATTGAAGGCCGCGCCGGTCGCAAGGCCGTTCGCCTGATCTCAGGGGCTACCGGTGAGCCGCCGCGTGTGTCTGCTTATCCCCAGCCAAGCCAGATATTTGACAAGGACATGGAAGCACGACGGCCGCAAAAACCAATTTTCGCATTCTATGTTCAACAGCGGCCAGATACGCCAGCCTGCAAATAGCCCTCAAGCTCCGTGGCGGCCCCAGCATCGGGCGGGGGGCATGATGCTGCGGCCTCCGGACAGGAGGCTATTGCCTCATGGGACTGAGGCCGTCACCGGGAACCAAAGCACGACGCCAACCTGCCGTTCCGTTGTTGCCGAATATTCCCGAATGTGTGTCAAAATTCACACAGGTCTGCTGACAAGCAGAGAGGCCGCAAAGGTCGTACAAGAACGGCCCCTGCGGCCGATACCGCGTCGTTCCGCACGATCGGCGCGGCGGCTGAACCTAAGCATATCGCGCGCCAGCCTCGCCACGATCTTAGCCCGTCATTAGCGAGAATCTGTCAGTGTTGCTCTTGGAACGGGGCCGCGGGGGACAAACCTGCTGACGCTACGAAGATCGCCAGCAACTGCCAATAGTCCGGCCCGCTCAATATCATCGGAAGCCTCGGCCGCAAGCTCTAAGCAAAATCGTTCGAGACGATGAAACTCCTAGAGATCTCGGTTCATCGCCAATCCGCACCCCCGCTGCCAACTTAAATGGATGGATGTTGAGGTCTCATGGTGAAAAAGTCTCTAACTTGTTATGCCGGTGCCATAAAGAGCCCGCCAGCATGATCGTCTGCGCTAGTCCTAGACTGCCTCAATGATCCTCTTTCGATGACATGGCAGGCGTGAGATGAACCGTGAGATTCGAAACTCGAACACTAAAATTGCGATCGCAGTGCCGATTGCAATGCAGGTGGCGATCACGATGGCTGTAGTCCTCTTAGTCGGAACACGGGGATGGGACGACGGCGCGATCACACTCGCTTACTCGAAGACCTTCGCTGCGACCGGCCGCATCGCACTGACGCCGCTTTCGGAACAGGTGGAGGGTTTTTCCACTATCGCGTGGTTCCTAATTAATTCGTTCGTTGCCCTGTTCCAGCCGAGCTTTGCTACTGCCATCGCCGTTGCTCAGGGCATGACGGGGCTCTTCTTCTGCCTTTCGATCCTTCAGATCTGGTTGCTAACCAAGGATCTTAAACTCGATAAATTCGCCTCGGCCCTGTTGCTCTCGACATACGCTGCTCTCGGAATGTCTTTGAGCGAAATCGCGAACGGAATGGAAATGCCGCTCTTGTGTTTCACGGGAGTTGGAGTCGTACGGAATTTATATTTTCGCTCAAATCTGTTGCAGGCCGCAGCATTCGGGAGTGTGTTCCTCCTTACTCGTTTTGAGGCAATGGTCTACTACGCATTCATCCTTGCACCGCTTTTATACGAGCGCCGGACCAAAGACTTCGTGATCCTGGCGCTTACGGGCACGGCAGTGCTGGGTGGGACAGAGGCCCTGCGGCTCTGGCTTTTCTCGGATTGGGTTCCTAACACCATCTACGCCAAAATGCAGCCTCCCTACCACGAAGACAACCTAAGGGAGTTAGTCAAAAAGGTCTCTGCGGCATTCGAGGTCGTAAGGGCGATGCCACTGTTGTTCTCGTCTATAGCTATCATAGTGTATTTGCACTTTGCTCGCTTTTTAGACGCGTTTAATCAGCGAACGGAGCTATTCACCAAGTCGTTATATCTCTTTGCTCCCATGTTCGGAGTAATTGCATTCAACTCTGCAATAGGGACTAATTGGGGTTACGTGGGGCGAATGCAAACGCTCGTTTTCCCGTTTGCACTTCTTCTATTCGGGTTTTGGTCTAAGAAACTCGAGTTGTTTCGCAGTGAACTGCAACGCTCATATGTTTTGATTGCCACAATAGTAACGGTTGTAGTCAGCTGGTGGTCAAGCGCCAAGCCGCCGCTCTCGCAAGCTTATCTGACAATCAGATCACAGGCGCAGTCTGCTCCATTCGGTGTAACGCCAGCATCCTACCGGCTCACCGGACTTGCCGTGGATCGGATCCGGGAATTGACAGGCAGGGCGAGTATTACTTTTCTGACGCCAGACGTGGGTGGTGTCGGCCTTTGTTGCTCACGCGTGAGGATCGTGGATTTAGGCATTCTCGCGAACCGAATCCTTGCCCATCAAGGGTACGGCGCACTAGACGAGGTCATATCTACCGAGCGCCCCGAGGTAATCGAGGCCCATGAGATGTGGGCAAAGATTCCAATGCTCTACAAGCTAGCGTCGTTTACTCAGTCATATGAACCCCTCATCATTGACAACACACGAATGTATGTTCGTCGTGACGTAGCAAAAGAACTGTTGGTGAGCGGCTTTGCTGTAACTTGCAGCCTAGAGGATAAGGACTGCCGGTCGCGGGCGCTAATTGAGCACCGGTATGCGCTTTATTCGACTAAGGATGACGACTTCGAGTTCCTGAAGAGTGGTTATTTTGTCGATGTCACTTCGCGTTGAAGGAGGCATTGCGGCGCTTCGTAGACTTGTCTGCGCCCGCAATTGTCGTTTTCCGCCATCATCCCGCCGAGCGCTGGCGCAGGATACCCCAACAGAATCCCGTTTGAATCGCGGTTCAGTTCTCCGCCTTCTCGTTGCCTCGCTTCGACAGTTGCAGCGCCGGCTTCGGCGGCCGTTTCTTTCGGATCCTTATGGTTGAAGTGCCCGCGGGTCGGGAGCGGGATTAGCGCGCTCTTGCAGACCTGCCAGCGCGAATTCCGACAACCCGACATCGCGTGCTGCGCGGAGCAATGTTTGCACCAAACAAGATCGCGGAGCTCAGCCCTCGACATTCTCTGCGCTGCAGACGCCTCCCCACCGATTTCCTCCGACTCTTCCGCGGCCGCTTGATGCCGTGCTTCCGCTCGAACGCCTTCGTGCCTTGGCCACCAACTTCGCCCGCCGGCGCGCAGGGCGATCGGGATACGAACCCGGCGCGCACGCCCTCTTCAGCTTGAAGTATCGACGGGTCCAACACTGCTGCTCTTCATTGTCGAAGGGATAGAAGGGGACGTCTGGCGGTGACCACTCAACGTGATCCGGAAGGCAGCGCGGCTTCCTGAGATCAAAGTCCCACCAGAGGGCGCATCCGATCCTCGTCGTGTGATAATCTGTCGCCAGAGTGTCGATTGCTTCTACGCCGTACAGCAGGGCGCTAGAGCGACGATGCCGATGTTGAGGAGCTCCTCGAACTCGGAGGCCCGCAGCTTCAGGCGCCTGAGCACATGGTGTTCTTCGTACAGCGGCGGATCTGACATCGCGGCTCCTCCTTGGAGAGGAAGCCGGCCACGGTCGAGTACTGTCTGTCAAATTGTGGGAGTTGTGAGCTTTTCGGGCACAAAAACTTCAGCCGCTTCAAGATGGCAATTGCGCTGTCGGGTTTGTCTGTCTCGAAGATTACCGCCCCGCATGAGAGTAGTTTCCAGCGTGACGAATCAAGCTCCGGCCGAGCCAAGAAGGCTACACGTAGGCGGAAAAATGTCTCCAGCACCTCGCCGCAGATTGTTCGGGCAGCGACGTGGAGCGGCGTCCGCCTTGCGCCACTTTCGGACGATCGGTCTGGGGATGTAACACTTCGGTTACAGCTTTTGCCGACGAGCATTGCTAAGCAATTCGGGGGTAACGGAAGCGCAACATGTCAGCCGATATCACTCAGAGACCAAAACGGGACGAAGACCACCCAAAGGTCGATTCTGAAGCGACTCCTCATCCCTCCGGCCTGAATTTCGCGGAAGCAGCAAAGGCGGATGGTGTTGCTGATCGTTACTTGCCTGGCAAATGGAGCTGGAGGCCTGCGAAGGCTTCATTCGATTGGTAGGTCAATTGTGCTGCGTCGCAGAGGGTCCGCGCGCGCTCGTGGCCATCTACTAACGTCTGCGCTCAGACCAAGCATCGTAGTAAATGATCGCCGCGAATGTGGCTCCCACTGCCAAGACGCCGATACCGCCCGTAATCAACAGCCCTACCAACATACCCCGGTTATTATTCGCGCGGGCATCACGGCGGCAATTCACGAATGATTAACAGCGGGAATGCTGGTTGATCCTCTCAAGGAGCCGACGCTCAAAGGCGCGCTTGGGAGTAGAAAAACTGGCGGTGTCTGTGTGGCTATCGATTATCGCGACGTTGAAGTTGCCGCACTGGCTGATGATCGCGGAGGCGTTGCTAGTAGTCACCGGCTCCATTGGCGCCTACGTCAGCTCCTTAGTTCCCGAACGAAAAGCCAGCAGCTGGCACCGTCTGCCGACGGCCCGCAAATCTCAGAATTGAAACACCCGCCGGCCTTCTCAGCCGGCGGGTTCTCAATGCCTTCGTTCAGGTTTGTTTGCCGCGCATGCAGTTGACGACAAACTCTCGCTTTGCGCGACCTTGTCCCTTCATTATTCCGCCCGCACTCGAGAACCCACGCTCGGTAGCAAGCTGCTTGCAGCTATCTAAACTGCGGACAAAGCCTTTACGAGACATGCCCTGCTGAGCCTGCACAGCGCCGGCCGCCAGTGCTAAAGCGACGAAAGCAAAAGCGATAGGCCTGATCATTCCCAGTCTCCTGCGGTAAAGAGGAGAGGAATGGCATGAGCGCCCGTTTTGCGCGGGATGTCTCACGCCCGATTCAATCATCTGCAAAAAACTGCGGAGCTCCCGGCAAGAACATGAGCCAAGAGATGCCGCACTTATCGCTCTTGTAACATGACGGCCGCAGGGGTCGCTTGTGACAGCCCCCTGCGGCCCGTGCCGCGACGTTCCGCACGATCGGCGCGGCACTGCTGGTGCTAGCACTGAGGCTAGTCAGCCTAAGGCCGCCCGCCAATCCAGGCGACCTTATTAATTGGGGGGCTTGTCTTCCCGGTTGAGCAGTCCCAATCGTCGTTCAAGCTCTTCCTTCTTGGCCACGAGTCTCCTGGCGAGAATGTCGTTGACAACCGTGTGGAGTCGCCACAGCTCTTCGAGAGACATGCTCTCAAACGGCTTCCGTTGCATGAATCCCCCGACTCACGAATTACCCATAGCTTGGGGCTACGAGGGGCAGATGGCAACTCGGGGGTTGGTTGCGCCGAAAGTTACCTACACCTGCGGCGCCGACCCAGTTTATTGGAAGCTGAACGACTCGACCTTGACCGCGAACGGCGCAACTGAGCTTGCGCTAATCGGTTTCGCAGGACACCTAGTTCAGCAATTTGACATTCGAGAAACACGACACGTCGGTGCAGAGCAACAGCGGCATCGAAAATGCGATCGGGAATACTCATCACGACCTCAATACAATTTGACTGAAAAGCATCTCAATAATCATAGCATTACGACAGTAGACGGGCACGATTGCAAGGCGAATTCCTAGGCAGCGCGCCCGCCGTAGTGGCCTTGGGAAAGGAGTACCAGGGCGGACTGGTGCTTGAATCATGGACGGGCAGCCGGCCGAGTGGAAAAATCCGGGGCGCCGAGCCGGACCGTCAGCATTGCCGGCGGCTGGCACGGCCACCGTGCGATGCGCAAAACCATTTAAAGCCCTCGGCGAAGTCGTCCGGAAATAGGCACGTTGGTAGGTTGACGGCATCAGACACGGGGATGCCAACATGTTAGTTCTGATGAACCGCATTTGGCGGCGACTTGCCTACACAATGCTGATCGGTATGAGGTCCAAGCTCGTCCGGCAGTGAGCGTAGAGGCGGCTGTTGTCAGGAGGGCCCCGCCATGCCCAAACAGATCGCAATAGCTCTATGGTCATTGGCGGCTGCCTGCGTGATCGCATTCAGCGTGGCTGCGCTCGTGTCGCCCCACTAGCATCCGCTACAGGCTCGAGCTGGCACAGGAGTGGAATGTGAATAGGCCTGGCTTGTTTTGCTTCGCGGTTTGCGCGGCCCGACGGCTGAGATCTGGCGAGAGCATCTGGACGTTTACCGCACCGCTCTGATGCCAGAGTCCTCGGGTTTCGCGAGCTCAGAGCCTGAAGCAATGGGCCCCTTGATCGGCTAGTCAGGAAGTATCCAGCCTCGCCGCAAAAGGACGATTGATGCGAGGACTTTTCCGCCACCGCGACGCGCAGTAGCCCACTCGCGTTCCGCACCCCAAGGGATTGATAATTTGACTCTCGCCGCCGCCGCCCTTTGATGGCGGCATGCCTCGCCCTCGACGCCACACACAGACCCGTGCCGACGGCCGGCCGCTCAAGATCACTTTCGGCGAAATGCGCGAGATGGGTCTGCGCAGCGTCCTGGTCTACTGCCATTGCGGGCATCACGTCGCGCTGAGCGCCGATCGCTGGCCTGATGATGTTCGATTGTCGGATATCGAGCCGCGGTTCATCTGCGGATGCGGCAATCGCGGTGCTGACGTTCGCCCTGACTTCGACCGTGGTGATGGACGACTTGCCATTGTGCCCCACCGGACTAGCGATCAATCCAAATCGAAGTCAGAGGTGTAAACCGATAATAAACCGGATGGCGAAGAAGGAGCCAGCCGCGACCATGGCTGTCGCACTTATCGCGAAAAAGACTCTCCAGGTCTCGTCCAATCAGCGCCCCTTAGAGAAACGGCCCCCGTGGCGGCCCCAGCATCGGGCCGGGGGCATGATGATGCTGGGGCCTCCGGACAGGCTCTTGCCTCGTGGGACTGAGGCCGTCACCGCCAACATAAGCAGATGTCCGAGCTGCTGTTCCACACATTTGCGCAACATTCCCGGTGTGTGTCCAAATTCACACAGATCTGCCGACAAAAAGTGAAAGGCCTACGACCCCCGCGGCTCGTGGCGCGACGTTCCGCACGATCGGCGCGGCTGATGGACCTAGCACACGCTCGCCAGCTTGCCGAAGATCTTAGCCCGCCATTAGCGAGTATCTGTCAGCTTGCGCCTTGGGGACGGGCCGTGGGGACATACGCGGCTCTGCTCAGAGGTGAAGGCCCGCCAGCCCCGGCGGGCCTTACCCCGCCTTGATGAAAGTTAATCCTGCTGAAAATTGTGAATTGGATCATATTGCCTCCCCGAAATGCTGCGGTACGGTCAGCGTCACCGGGGCTGGCTGCATATTTCACTTAGATCTTTTCACCCGGCATTTTTGACCAACGCGCTGGCCGCAGTGACCCCTGCTGCGGCCATGGTGCAGCCTACGCTCAAGCACTGGAACGTGCTGCTTCCCGCCAATTTCGTCGACATCCCGCGGCGTCTCGATTGAACGGAGGACAACTTTATGCCCAAGGGAAATTGCCTGATTGTTCGTGCTGCCGGGAAACGACTGGACCTGTTACGAGGCGAAGCCGCCCGCATAGCCCAAGGAGCTAACGCTGGCTGGTGGACTGACCGCGCGGAGATCGGCACAAGGTTCTGCTTTGAAGATTCAAAAACAAAAGACTTATTCGCCCTCACCTGCGACGGTCTCGGCATCAGCTGCGAGGACGGCTAGGCCCCAATGAACCCCCCCCCGACCTTGGAGCCGACGGTTCTCTTTGCCGTTGCGTACCGCGGTACTGAGCGGTCGAGGAAGTTCCGCCCCGTTTTGTCCGACCACCCCCTCCTCATGAAGCCATTTTGGCCATCGCATGAAGCGATGTTGAAACAATGCGATCCGATGCTGAGAGCCGTTATCGCCCCTGAAGGAGGGTTGAATGCGTAGCCTGATTTTCGGCTCGTTGCTCGTAGCGCTGGCGACTATCGGATCTTCATCGTTTATTTCGGCGGCACTTTCTGCAGCACGGGATGCGAAGGCCGCAACATTTTCTGAACGGTTCGCGCCGGCAATAAAGGTCCCCCCTAGCACCTAGGCCCGCCGGCCGCGGCCGGATGAGCCAGTGGACAGAGCGGTTGCTTGCAAGTTCTTAGGCGAACCCGAATACCAAATTACCGCGGCGGGCGGCGTGGCTTGACCGGATAGCGAGTGCGACCCGGTTACTTGCGCTATCCTGCAGAAGCTTGGGGACATTCCGGCGTTAGGTCAACGCATCTGTATTTTCCGAATCTACGTTCCATGGTCGCTGGCCTATGCGTCGCGTTCAGGGGTGTAGGTGTGAGCCAGTTTCTGTCGATGCTGCTGCTAACAACAGCCGTAGTTCTGACCGTCTGCTTCGGAGTGGCGGCCTGGCGCCTCTCTGACGAGCGGGAGATCGACATCACAGGCCAGATCACGCGCCAATCCCATGGATGGGAGGGGCCGCCCTCCCGATAGTTCCTGCTCAAGCCCTCCAGCGCTCTGTGGCGCGAAATCGTCGGCCGCACTCCGATGGCATGTTCCTTGCGAAGCCAACCAGTCTACGTCGGTCCTGGCAGGGAGCCGTTTCGCGATGAAACAGAAAGCTCGAGTCTTAAAGCCGCGCAAGCCCACTCTGGCACACATGGTCTCCGATCTGGTGAGATTGCTCAAAGCAATGGAGGACCTTGAGAGATTGAGAGAGAAGGTCCGGCTCGCTGAGAACAACCGGAGATCCCATTAACCGGCACCCTTAGCGGACTCTAGCGGCTCTCGGACCGGCCGCCGGCACTTCTGCGCACGACCCAAGGCGGACATCGCGTCGCGGAGGGCGCCTCGGTGACAATGGTTGCCCCGCTCGGTCAATAGGAACAGATCGCGCTAAGCTAATATGGGTTCCCACTGGATTGTTGTTTCGTGCGTTCGATAAAGGGACATCCACGATGGCCCTCCTGCCGAGCCCTGGGAATAGACTCTTGGCAGCATTGCCATCTGGAGATTTCGACTTGCTCGCGCCTCACCTTCAACGGATGTCATTTGGGCTCGACACCGTATTGGTGCGAATGGAAGAACAGTTCGAACATGTCTATTTTCCAGTTGGTGGAGTTGTAGCGTTCCTGGTCGAGATGTCGGATGGGCACACGGTGGCCTCCACGCTGATGGGCTCGGAAGGAGCGGTTGGCGCTCTCTCGGTGCTCAGTTCGTCACGATCGCCTGTGACGGCTACAGCCTATGTAGCCGGCAGTGCGTTGCGGATACCTCCTCAAAATTGAAGTATGCTTTTGAGCAAAGCGCCGCGGTTAAACACGTCCTGCGACTTCACCTCGGCACACAGCTCTTGCAGCTCCAGAACGTGGCTGCCGGCAACGCAGTGCATCCGGTCGAATGCCGGATGGCACGGTGGTTGCTCGAACTGCACGATCGGGTTACGGGCGACGTAATTCAGCTGACGCAGGAGGCGCTTGCACAGCTTTTGGCGGTGCGACGAACCACGGTGACATTAACAATGAACAAGCTTCGCGGAGCTGGCTGCATCAAACCCGATCGTCGCGGACTGCTGAACCTCGAGCGAGCTCAACTGGAGGGTATTGCTTGCGAGTGCTATGGTGTCATGCGAAGCCGAATTGATCGCATGTGCAGTCAGGAGCTATCATGCGAAGCGGATGGAAAACGGGAAGTTCCAATTTGGCAGAGTGAAGCAGAAGGGCGGGCGGCTACAGCGTGGCACGGAGAAGAAGCTCGCGAAGAGCGTCCCGCAGGTCAGCTGTGGAGGGTAGACGAGACATGGCCGAGGCGCGGCCTAACCGACGTGATTGACCCAAAGCCGACTTTGCGTTGGAGGTCTCGGCAGCTATGATGTCAACCGGTGAAGATAACATATGACACAGCAACGAGGGTCTGTCGTCGATGAGGTTAATGTGTGTGGTTCTGTTGCTTGCCTTGATGCAGTCCGCAGGTGCGCAGCAGCAAAGCTCGAAGATGACTTTGCGTTGCCAAGGAACGAGCAGGTTAGCGGTTACATCCGGAGCAGAGTTGGCGTTCGCGCCCGTCACCAATCTCAGCATCATTGTGAGCGGGGACGATCAAACGGTGTCGTTCCTCGATAACGTCGTACCGATCACGAAGGTCACCCCCCTTGCTAGTCGGATTCAGCAGTCAGTACGCGAATGGGAGGCCGAACGTTTCCGGCCGAATTGATCGGCTTACCAAGAGCGTCGAAATCGATTGGATTCACGAGAACGTCGGCGATAACACCCATTGGGAGCTTACGTGTCGTCCCGCCGGTCCCTTTTCTGATTGGCCCCAACCCCAACTTTGATCGCCTACGGGCGGGATGATGCTCCAACGCGGCGTAAATGGCCATTGGCCAAGTCGCCTGTTGGCCCTTCTCGGAAGTCCGACAACGTCCGTTTTCGCGCCGCTGTTGGAGGACAAGCGGACATCGTGCGCCTACTCTTAGCAGCAGATTTTATGTACGCACCCTAGGACAGGACTTGTTAGCGCCGGGCCATAGCCTGATCGGGCGAGCTGGAAGAGCGAGGTAGTTGGTGGTAAATTTGTCGTAGCGCGTCGCTATCCGATGATGTTGCTCGATCCTGTTGAAGAACCGCTCAGTTGGATTGCCACCGCTATAAGGACTACGCATGAGCTTCCTTCAAGGCGTCCTTGTTGTTTTAATGCTGGCCGGCGCTGGTACAGCCGTGTTCGCCAAGGGTGCGTCGCAGGATCCAAAACCTAAATCGCAATGCCTCGTGAATGCTTCCGAACTACCGTCGGGAGCACCAAAGGTCATGTGTCCAACCCGCAGCTCACCGGGAGGCTTTTGCGCCTGTCCAAGATTCACTAAGGACGGCGAGGCAGACGGACACTTTGTTGGGACGGCAAGATAGCCAACCGCCCCCTCGACAACCGGTATATGTACGCCTGCGCGACGTGCAAAGGCCGGCATTATTGAGATCGCTTAGGCGGCGGCTGTCGGAGGCGCGTCGGGACTGGACAAGGAGGCGCAATGCAGCGGTCTCTTGAAGGACGCCGGCTACTTGCCCTTCCAGTTCGGCGTACGCTTGTTGAGGAAGGCGTCCATGCCCTCGCGCGGTGACGTGCGGCGGACACCACGCACCTGTCTCTGGTCACCTGCGCGGGGAACGAACGTCCGAATATGTTGCCCCGCGGCCACGATGGCTGGAAATGCAGGTCGGGATAGACAGAAACGGGCGCAAATGGATATCCGTTCATTGCAGGCCGTTGCAGCGCCATGAGATCATGGCGTGGGCGCCGGTCCCCGGATACGCGCCTCGGTTGCATGTTTGCGGTGATTTCTTTGCTGATTTGAGACGATCGGATGGCTGGACCGACAATGGCAGGTGGGAGGGTCGGATACGGGCTGCGATCCGTCCTGCGCCACTCGCTGGCGACACTCCTCGCCACCACGGCGCTCGGCGTCGTCGCCGCGCATGCCGTGGACGGCACATGGACCGGCGGCTCGACCGACTGGACGGATCCGACCAACTGGACCTCCAACCCGAGCGTGCCCGACGGCACCGCAACCTTCACCAACACCGGAAGCGCGGCGGTCGACAACAACAACGGTGTCGTCAGCATCGGCACGATCCAGTTCGCGGGCACCTCGCAGGCCTACACGTTCACGATCGGCAACCCGTTCATCGTCAACGCCACGGGCATCGTCAACAACGATACGGTGAACATCCAGACCTTCCAGGTCACCTCCGGCAACAATCTGGTGTTCCAGAACAGCAGCACCGCCAACGGCGGCGCAGGGGCCGTGACCATCACGAACGATGTCGGCGGCAACGTCAACTTCATCCAGAACAGCACGGCGGGAACGGCAAGTCTCATCAACAGCGGCTTGGTCACGTTCGCAGCGTCCAGTTCTGCGGGGAGCGCCCAGATAACCACCAATAACGGCGGGAGCACGAAATTCGCCGGGAGCAGCAGCGGCGGCAGCGCCAAGTTCATCACCAATGCCGGCGGCACGGTCGACATCTCAGGCCTGACCAGTGGCGGAACGACGGCCGGCTCGATCGAAGGCGCTGGCAATTACGTTCTCGGCGGCAACACGCTCACCACCGGCAGCCTCAACACCTCGACCCAGGTCGACGGCGTGATTTCCGGCGGCGGCGGGCTGACCAAGGTCGGAACCGGCACGCTGACGCTGGCCGGCACCAACACCTATACCGGTGCGACGACGATCGCGGCCGGAACGCTGGCGATCTCCGGCTTCGGCAGCATCTCGTCATCCAGTGTCGTCACGGTGGATGCGACGTTCGACATCTCCGGCGCAGCGGTGCCGTTCAACGTCATCACGGCGCTTGCCGGCAGCTCGTCCGGTGTCGTCAACATGGGCGGCAACGGGTTGGTGATGACCAATGCCTCGACCGAATTCGCGGGCGTGATCCAGGGCACCGGTGGGCTCGAGGTTTTCGGTGGAACCCAGACGCTCTCCGGCGTCAACACCTATTCGAACGCCACGCAGATCGATGCCGGCGCCACGTTGGCGCTGAAGGGAGCCGGCTCGATCGCGGACTCGGCCTTCGTCTCGTTCAGCGCAGCGAACGCCACGCTCGACATCTCCCAGACGACCTCCGGCACGTCGGTCCGCGGCCTCGGCTCGCCCGCCGGCAGCGGCATCGTCGCGCTGGGCTCCAGGACCCTCACGATCACGTCCGGCAGCACCTTCGGCGGCGTGATCCAGGACGACGGCATCGGCGGTGGCACGGGCGGCAGCGTCGTGATCGCCAACGGTGCCACTCAGTCGCTCTCCGGCACGAACACCTATACCGGCGCAACGACGATTGCCGCCGGCGGCGAACTGGATCTGGCATCGTCGGGCGGCAGCATCGCAGCCTCCAGCGGCGTCGTCGCCAACGGCGTCTTCGACATCTCGAACCTGACCAACGGCGGCACTTCGATCACATCGCTGACGGGCTCCGGCAACGTCCATCTCGGCAACAACACGCTGACGATCACGGCCGGCAACGGCACTTTCTCCGGCGTGATCGACGACACCGGCTTTCCCGGCGGACTCACGATCACGGGTGGCAGGCAGACTCTCACCGGCGCGAACACTTATGTCGGGAACACCAATGTCAACGGCGGCACGCTCGTCGTGGACGGAGTGCTGTTCGCGAGCGCGGCCTTCGTCAATGCCGGCGGCACACTCGCCGGCACCGGCACGCTCTCTGGCATCGACGTGAACGGCGGCACGCTCGCCCCGGGCAACGCGGCAAACCCGTACGGCACGCTCAGCGTCAGCGGAAACGTCACCTTCACCGCCGCCTCGACCTATCTGGTCCAGGTCTCCTCGGCCAGTGCCAGCCTGACCCAGGCCAACGGCACGGGCGACCTCGGGGGCGCGACGGTGCGCGCGAATTTCGGCACCGGCACGCTGAAGAAGCAGTACGCGATCTTCTACGCGGCGGGCGGCCTCGTCGGCACCACCTTTAATCCGACCGTCGTCTCCAACATGCCGACGGTCAACGCGACGCTGAGCTACGACGCCCTGACGGCGTACCTTAACATCGGCCTCAATTTCACACCGGCGGGCGGCCTCAACGTCAACCAGCAGAACGTCGCGAACACGCTGACCAACTTCTTCAACACCACCGGCGGCATTCCCGCGGCCTTCGCCGCGCTGACGCCGGCGGGACTGACCACCGCCTCGGGCGAGCTCGGCACCGGCATCATCCAGTCGGCGATCAATGCCGACGGCCAGTTCCTGAACCTGATGCTGGACCCGACCGTCGTGGGACGCTCGGGCGGCTTCGCCAAGGCGGGCAGCGTCGCCCAGTTTGCCGAGAGCGATAACGCAGCCTCTTATGCGTCGATGCGGCCGGCCACTGCGCGCGAACGCGAGGCTTATGCGATGGCGACCAAGGCGCCGCTATTTTCCTCGCAGCCAAGCAGCCGCTGGAGCGTCTGGACCGCGGGCTATGGCGGTTCGGCGGAGGTCGGCGGCAATGCGACGGTCGGCTCGCAGGATCTGACGGCGCGGGTCTGGGGCGGCGCGGCCGGCGCGGACTACCGGCTCTCGGTGGACACGCTGGTCGGCTTTGCGCTCGGCGGCGGCGGGCTGAACTACTCGCTCGCCAATGCGATGGGCTCGGGCTCGGCCGATTTGTTCCAGGCCGGCGTCTATGGCCGGCACAATTTCGGACCGGCTTACGTCTCGGCTGCGCTCGCCTATGGCTGGCGCGACGTCACCACCAACCGCACCGTGGCGCCGGGCGGCTTCGACCAGCTCCAGGGCCGCTTCAAGGCCGACACCTTCTCGGCCCGCTTCGAGGGCGGCTATCGCTTCACGACGCCGCTGATCGGCATCACGCCCTACGCTGCGGCACAGGTGACGAACTTCAACCTGCCGAACTATTCGGAAGTCAGCCTCAATGGCGGCGGGCTGTTCGCGCTGAACTACGCTTCGCAATCGCTGACCGATACCCGCTCCGAGCTCGGCCTGCGCACCGACAAATCCTACGCGATGCAGAACGGCGTGCTGACGCTGCGCGGCCGCGCCGCCTGGGCGCACGACTACAATCCGGGCCGCGCCGTCACCGCGCTGTTCCAGACCTTGCCGGGCACCAGCTTCCTCGTGAACGGCGCCAGGGTCGATGCCGACTCCGCGCTCGTCAGCGCCAGCGCCGATATGAAATGGCTGAGCGGCTTCTCGATCGCCGGCACATTCGACGGCGAGTTCTCCGGCAACGTCACCAGCTATTCCGGCAAGGGCGTGTTCAAGTACAGCTGGTGAGGTGACGAAGCTGTTCCAGACGGAACTATACTCTTGGCGGCCTTGACTATATCCTATAGGATACTTATGTTTGAGGTTCAGAAGACTGACGAATTCGATCAATGGTTGGCCGAGATCAGCGAGCGATCGCGAAGATCGCTCCGCATTGAGCGGCTCGCCATGGGTAATGCAGGCGACGTTAAAGCCGTAGGCGCGTGAGTTGGTGAACTGCGCATCGACTATGGGCCGGGTTACCGCGTGTATTACAAGCAAGCAACAGGATCGTGTTGATCCTCTGCGGCGGAGACAGGTCGACCCAGGATCAGGACATCAGACATGCCAAAGCGATCGCAGCCGAGCTCTAAGCAAAGCGCGAAGATAAGAGTAACCAAGTTTGATGCAGCCGACTATCTGAAGACACCGACGGCGATCGCGGCTTATCTCACTGAAGCCTTCGAGACAAATGACCACGCTTACATTTGTAACGCGCTCGACACCGCTGCTCGCGCGAAGGGAATGGGGGATATCTCGAAAGCGACCGGCCTCTCTCGTGAGAGCCTCTACAAGACGTTCAAAGAGACCGCGAAACCTGAATTCGAGACGGTCCGCAAGGTAATGAACTCGCTCGGCGTCAAATTGGTGGCCGAGCCCATCGACGATCAGGCGGCTTGATCGCGCCGTCCTACTTCCCGCCTGCCATTGGGCCGAGACGCCCAAGATCACCCTGACGCGGCCGGCGAGCGTATCGCCAATTGCAATTGCGCGGGGCCACTGACGGTTGATTGGTCAGCCATCGCTTCCGCCGGTTGCCGCACCCAGCATGGCGCAGCCGGCCAAGGACGCGGGCTACTTGCCCTTCCAGTTCGGCGTGCGCTTGTTGAGGAAGGCGTCCATGCCTTCGCGGAAATCTTCGCT
The DNA here is from genome assembly GCF_036247965.1 of Bradyrhizobium sp. TM233. Lineage (NCBI taxonomy): Bacteria > Pseudomonadati > Pseudomonadota > Alphaproteobacteria > Hyphomicrobiales > Nitrobacteraceae > Bradyrhizobium > Bradyrhizobium sp. TM233. The sequence continues at coordinate 750,112 of NZ_BTIG01000003.1, forward strand.
CATATAGGCTTTCAGGATCAGGTCCTCGCCCTCTTCGCGCGACAGCGTGCGGCGGATGCGGCGCACCGCTTCCTTGGTCGCCTCCAGCGTGAGCGGCGCGTGGCTGGCGACGAGCCTTGCGGTCTCGTCGGCGCGGCGTTGCAGCGTCTCGACGTCGGGCACGATCTCGTTGAGGAGGCCGAGCGCAAGGGCCTCCGGCGCCTCGACGAGGCGCGCCTTGAAAATCAGATCCTTGGTGCGGGCAGGTCCGACCAGCGCCACGACGCGGCTGATGTTCGACATCGACAGGCAGTTGCCGAGCGTGCGCGCGATCGGAAAGCCCATCCGCGTGGTCTCGGTGCCGATGCGGAGGTCGCAGCAGGCCGCGATGCCGGCGCCGCCGCCGGTGCAGGCGCCGGCGATCGCCGCGATCACGGGCACGCGGCACTGCTCGAGCGTGCCGAGCACGCGGTCGATGCGGGCCTCGTAGTCGAGCGCGTCCTGCGCGGTCTTGAACGCACGGAACTGGGAAATGTCGGTGCCGGAGGCGAACGCCTTGTCGCCGGCGCCGGTCAGGATCAGCGCCTTGATGGAGCGGTCGGCGTTGATCTCCTGGCAGATCTCCGCCATGCGATCATACATGGCGAAGGTCATTGCGTTGCGCGCCTGCGGGCGGTTGAAGGTGATCCGCGCGATGCCGTCCTGGACGGAGTAGAGCAGGTCTTCGTTTGTCGTCGTCGGTGCGTTCATCGCGCGTCTCTTCTTCTCTAGGTCGGTTCAGGCCGGCTGAGCCGCCAGGCTAGCTGAGCCTCTAAGCTACCTGGGCCTTGGTCATCGGCACCGCGTCGCGTCCCTTCAGGACGTCCATGGCCGCCAGGACGCCGCCGCTCCGGTGCGGGATCTTTGCAAGATCGAGGCCCATCTCGACGCCGGCGAGCGTGCCCATCAGCATCAGATCGTTGAAATGGCCGATGTGGCCGATGCGGAAGACCTTGCCCTTGACCTTGTTCAGGCCGGTGCCGAGCGACATGTCGAAGTTTTCCAGCACAACCTTGCGGAAGGCGTCGGCGTCGTGTCCGTCCGGCACGCGCACGCCGGTCAGCGCCGGCGAATGCGCAGCCGGGTCGGCGCACTGCGTCTCCAGGCCCCAGACCTTGATCGCGGCACGCGTCGCGGCGCTGTGGCGCTTGTGGCGGGTCCAGACGTTCTCCAGCCCCTCCTCCTCCAGCATCTTCACAGCTTCACGCAGGCCGTAGAGCAGATTGGTGGCGGGGGTGTAGGGGAAGGTGCCGAGCTTGTTGAAGTTGATGACTTCCTGCCAGTCCCAATAGGAGCGCATGCCGGGGTTGGCCTTGGCGACGGCCAGCGCCTTCTCCGAGACGGCGTTGAAGCCGAGGCCGGGCGGCAGCATCAGGCCCTTCTGCGAGCCCGCGACCGAAACGTCGATGCCCCAGGCGTCATGCTCATATTCCATCGAGCCGAGGCCGGAGATGGTGTCGACCATCAGCAGCGCCGGATGCTTGACGCGGTCGAGCAGCTTGCGCACCTCCAGCGGCGGCGTCACGCAGCCGGTCGAGGTCTCGTTGTGCACGACGCAGACGGCCTTGATCGCGTGCTGCTTGTCGGCGACGAGGCGCTTCTCGATCTCGGCGAGGTCGGCGCCGTGGCGCCAGTCGCTCGGGATGAAGTCGACGTCGAACTTGAACTTGTCGGCGATGCCGCGCCACAGCACGGCGAACTGGCCGGTCTCGCACATCAGGAGCTTGTCGCCGGGCGCGAACACGTTGACCATCGCCGCTTCCCAGGCGCCGGTGCCGGACGAGGGGAAGATGATCACGGGCTGCTTGGTGCGGAACACCCGCTGCATCGAGGCGAGAACCGCAAAACCGAGCTCGGCGAACTCCGGACCGCGATGGTCCAGGGTCGGCATGTCCATCGCCCGCAGCACCCGGTCGGGCACGTTGGTCGGTCCTGGAATCTGTAAGAAATGCCTTCCAGTGTGCACGGTCATCGGCGTCCTTCCCGGTCTTTGAGGCTGTCTTGGCTCTTGAGGCTGTCTTGGCTCTAACGTCGGTTGGCCCGAATTGAGAGCTCCGGCGAGCCGCTCGCATATCACTATTCGCCGGGCTTGTCCCTCGCCCGGCGAGGTCCGCCAATGCACAAGAAGCAGGGCTCGCTTGCCAAGGGCCGTGACGGGAGGCAAGACGGTGCCGGCGAACAGGCGAAAGCGGACCATGGCGGCGGAAGTGGCTGGAAAATCACCGGAATCGGCTGAAAAGGGCGGCCTGGCGGCACGCCTGGCCCGGGAAATCAAAGGTGACGTCCTATTCGACCGCTTCAGCCGTGGCCGCTACGCCACCGACGCCTCGTTCTACCAGATCATGCCGGCCGGCGTGGTGGTGCCCCGGACCATGGACGAGGCCTTGCTGGCGCTGGCGATTGCCCGTGACGAGGGGCGCAAGGTCACCCCGCGCGGCGGCGGCACCTCGCAATGCGGCCAGACCGTCAATGACGGGATCGTGGTCGATCTGTCGAAACACCTGAACCGCATCCTCTCGCTCGACGTCGAAGGCCGCACCTGTGTGGTCGAGCCCGGCATCGTGCTCGACGATCTCAACCGCCAGCTCAAAAAGCATGGCCTCTGGTTCCCGGTCGACGTCTCCACGGCCTCGCGCGCCACCATCGGCGGCATGGCTGGCAACAATTCCTGCGGCGGACGCTCACTCCGCTACGGCACCATGCGCGACAACACGCTGTCGATGGAGGCCGCGCTCGCCGACGGCACGCTCGGCCGTTACGGCGAGGTCTCGCGCGATCTCTCAGATCTCAATGCGAGCGACAGCGCACGCGCCCTGTTCCGCGACATGCTCGATCTCGGCGCTCGCGAGGCCGACGAGATCGCGGCAAGGTTTCCAAAAGTGCAGCGCCGCGTCGGCGGCTACAATCTCGATGCGCTGGTGCCGCGCAATGCGCGCAACAACATGGCGCACCTCCTGGTCGGCTCCGAGGGCACGCTGGCCTTCACCACCAAGGTCGAGCTGAAGCTCTGGCCGGTGATCCGCAACAAGGCGCTGGGTGTCTGCCATTTCGGCAGCTTCTACGAGGCGATGGATGCGGCCCAGCACCTCGTCAAGCTGAAGCCAATCGCGGTCGAGCTGGTCGACCGCACCATGCTCGCGCTCGGCCGCGACATCGCGATGTTCGCTCCCGTCATCTCCGCCGCGATCAAGGGCGATCCGGATGCGGTGCTGGTGGTCGAATTCGCCGAGGAGGACCAAGCGGATAATCTGTTGCGTCTCAAGCAGCTCTCCGAGCTGATGAGCGATCTCGGCTTCGGCTGGAACAACGACAGGCGCAAATGGGGCGGCGTGGTCGAGATCACCGAGCCCGCGCTGCAGAGCGGCATCGCGGATTTCCGCGCTGCCGGCCTCAACGTCATGATGTCGATGAAGCAGGAGGGCAAGCCGGTCTCTTTCGTCGAGGATTGCGCCGTGCCGCTGCCGCACCTCGCCGACTACACCGCACGGCTGAACGAGGTGTTCGCCAAACACGGCACCAGCGGCACGATGTACGCACACGCCTCCGAGGGCTGCCTGCACGTGCGCCCCGTGCTGAATCTGAAGCTGGAGAAGGACGTCAAGGCGATGCGCGCCATCGCCGAAGAGGCCTTCGCGCTGGTGCGCGAATACAAGGGCTCGCATTCCGGCGAACATGGCGACGGCCTGGTGCGCTCCGAATTCCACGAGACCATGTTCGGCGAACGTCTCGTCGCCGACTTCAGGGAGGTGAAGCAGCGCTTCGATCCCGACGGCACGCTCAATCCCGGCAAGATCGTCGATGCGCCCAGAATGGACGACCGCTCGCTGTTCCGCTTCAAGCCCGACTATCGCGTCGGCGAGTTGAAGACGAAGCTCGACTGGTCGGCCTATCCCGGCGCCGGCGGCGGCTTCCAGGGCGCGGTCGAGATGTGCAACAACAACGGCGCCTGCCGCAAGCTCGAGGGCGGCGTGATGTGCCCGTCCTATCGCGCCACGCGCAACGAGAAGGACGTCACGCGCGGCCGCGCCAACAGCTTGCGGCTCGCGATCTCCGGCCAGCTCGGCCCCGACGCACTGTCCTCCGACGAGATGATGGAGACGCTGAAACTTTGCGTCTCCTGCAAGGCCTGCCGCCATGAATGCCCGACCGGCGTCGACATGGCCAAGATGAAGATCGAGGTGCTCGCCGCGCGCGCCGCTTCCCACGGCCTGACGCTGCGCGACCGCCTGGTCGGCTATCTCCCGCGCTATGCCGGCCTCGCCTCGCGGCTGGCGCCGCTGGCCAATTTACGCAACCGCAGCCCGCTGCTCCGAAAGCTGTTCGAGCGCTTCGCCGGCATCAGCGCACGCCGCGCCCTGCCCGCTTTCCGCAGCGACGTGTTTGCGCCGGCGACCGAAGTGGTTGGGCCGGTTGATGGCCGCGAGGTCGTGCTGTTCGCCGACACCTTCAATCGCATCTATGAGCGCGAGAACCTCCATGCCGCCCTGCGCGTTCTGGTGGCCGGCGGTTATCGCGTGCATCTGCCGAAGGCACTGAGCGGCAGCCGCCCGCTGTGCTGCGGGCGCACCTTCCTGTCCGCCGGCCTCGTCGATGAAGCCAGGGTCGAGCTCGATCGTCTCGTGGCCGCGTTTGCGCCCTTTGCCGCGCGCGGCGTGCCGATCGTCGGTCTCGAGCCGAGCTGCCTGTTGACGCTGCGCGACGAGCTCGCCTCGCTGCGCAAGGACGATGACGCCAAGGCCATCAGCGCCCATGCTCTCACCTTCGAGGAATTTCTGGTGCGCGAGGCCGAGGCCGGCCGGCTGCAACTGCCGCTCGGCACCATCGCTGACAAGGCCGTCGTGCACGGCCATTGCCATCAAAAATCCTTCGGCGCCTTCAAGCCGGTCGAGCAGGTGCTGCGGCTCGTCCCGGGCCTCGCGGTCGAGACCATCGAATCGAGCTGCTGCGGCATGGCCGGCGCGTTCGGTTATGGCGCGGACACCTATGATGCCTCGATCGAGATGGCCGAGCTGTCGCTGCTGCCCGCCGTACGGCGTGCAGACCCGACGACAACGCTCATCGTTGCCGACGGCACCTCCTGCCGCCATCAGATCCATGACGGCACAAAGCGCGAAGCGCTTCACGTCGCGCGCGTGCTGGCGATGAGCCTCGATCGTACCGAAACCAATTCCACCTCAACTGCTGCAAAGGAACCCAGCCATGGCTGACCTCACGCTCGACACCGCCCGCAAAATCCTCGACGCCGCCTTCGCGAAGGCTGGCGAACTCAAGCTCAAGCCGCTGGTCGTCACCATCCTCGACGCGCGCGGCGTGCTCAAGCTCGCCGCGGCGCAGGACGGCACCAGCCTGATGCGCGGCGAGATCGCGCACGGCAAGGCCTATGGCGCGCTCGCCATGGGCATGGGCTCGCGCGCCCTGTTCCAGCGCGCCCAGGAGCAGGCCTATTTCATCGACGCCGTGAACACCATCGCCAAGGGTGCGCTGGTGCCGGTCCCCGGCGGCGTCTTGATCATGGACGGCGCGACACTGCTCGGCGCCGTCGGTGTCTCCGGCGACACCTCCGACAATGACGAGGCCTGCGCGGTGGCCGGCATCCAGGCCGCGGGGCTGAAGGCCAATGCGGGGTAAGGTCTCGTAGGGTGGGTTAGCCCTGTGGGCGCGCAAAGCGCGGCCGCAGGGCGTAACCCACCTCTTCTGCCTCCGCGGAAACAGACTTGGTGGATTACGCTGACGCTAATCCACCCTACGACACCTACAAGCCCTTGCGCCACCCGACGGGCGAAACCCCCATCGCTCGGTCAACCGTCACACCCCAAAATATTCGCATTTACAGAATTTCTGATTTATCGCATTCTCGCTCCGTCCTGATCCCGTGACAAGGGGCGGTCGTACGTCGTCACGAACCGCGGATCGGGTTGCGGTGGACGCTGGGCAGCGCCGTCGCGGATGTGAGACGCAGGGCGGGGCGATGGATTGAGCCGACCCCCGTGAGCGTCCCGCAAGCCGCGTTGTACGAACGGCGCTCGATGCCTGCCAGCCCTTGGGCGAAGACGCCCGGGGGTGAAGCGGGAAGCCTGCGTACGGCAAAACCGCGTGGTCCTGGCCGTCGTTGCTACGGTCAAGCCTCTGCGAATGCGGCGTCGCTTCAACCGAGGCGCGTCCGTGACTTTCGCGGAAGTGACGGAGGCAAGACAGAACTCGTCTCCGGGGAGAGCGCGCATAAGCCGTCAAACCATTGCGCGGGGAAGGCCGGATGTTCGGCTGCCCTGTACTTCTCCTGTGCCTTGCGTGTGCATCATTCTTGCACGGGAGTCTTGCGGGTGCCAGCCGGCACCCGGCCTTCCCTGCGCCCTTTCTTCTGAGAGGGCGTGAAGCGAGAGCAAACCCCGGGCGAAATGCGCCGCGGGAAGGCGAAGGCGTGTTTGCTGTTTGAGATGTGAAGTTGGTTGAGCACACCCTCGTGCCCCGGACGCAGCGCAGCGCCCCTTCGGCGGTGCGCTGCAGAGCCGGGGCCCATGCCCCCGCATTCTCCCGTGCCGCCTTCTGGGTCCCGGCTCTGCGCCGCAACGCCAAGAGCGTTGCAGCGCGTCCGGGACACGAGAGCGAGCCCCCCTCACCGTCCCGTCCAGACCGGCTTTCTCTTCTCGCTGAACGCTTTCAGCCCTTCCTTGGCGTCCTCGGTCATGGCGAGCAGCGCGATCTGGCTTTCGGTGTAGGCGATGCTCTCGTCGAACGACATCGAGGCGATGGCGCGCATGGCGTATTTGCCGCGGCGGATCGCGGTCGGGGACTTGTCGACGATGCGGCCGATCAGCCAGTCGACCTTGGCATCGAGCTCGGCGGTGGGAACGACGTAGTTGAGCAGGCCGGCAGCCTGCGCCGCCTTGGCATCGAACGGCTCGCCGGTGAGCGCCCATTCGTTGACGAGGCGCGGCGGCGCAATGTTCTGCAACAGGCTCAGCACCTGCATCGGGAACACGCCGACCTTCACCTCCGGCAGGCCGAAGACGACGTGATCGGCCGCGACCGCCATGTCGGTCATGCAGAGCAGGCCCATGCCGCCGGCCATGCAGACGCCGCCGACCCGCGCAATCGCCGGTTTGGTGGCGTTCTGTGACAAACGTAACAGATCGGCATAGTCGACATTTGGTTTGGAATGATCCATCGCGAAAGCCGCGCCGGAATTCTGCAGATCGGCGCCCGCGCAGAACGCCTTGTCGCCCGCGCCCGTCAGCACGATGACGCGGACGTCCTTGTCGTCGTGCGCGTCACGATAGCCTTTGATGATGCCGGCGATGACCTCGCCGTTCAGCGCGTTGCGTTTCTCCGGCCGGTTGATGGTGATCCAGAACGCCTGCCCGCGCTTCTCTGTGATGATTGCTGTGGTGTCGGTCATGCTACGCTCGCTTCCATGCCATCCGTTTTGCAGCCATTTGCGGCAGGACGGGCGGCGCGCGCAAGGGCAATCTGCAACGCCGTGTCACCATAGCGTGTGGGCGCAAATTCGCTTGGCGATTGAATTGCGGGTGACGGCCGCTATCCTGACTGGAGATTTTGATCACCGATGAGCCATTTCATGCGCGCCGCGATGATTTTGTTGCTGACAGGCCTGCTTGCGCTGGGCGCAGGCCGCGCAAGCCACGCGGCTGATGCTGCGAAACTTGCGCTGGTGATCGGCAACGCCAGATATCCCGACAACGAGTTCGTGCTGAACGACGTCGCCAACGACGCCCAGGACGTCACTGAGGAATTGAAGCGCGACGGCTTCGTCGTCGACCGGCAGAACAATCTCACGGCCGACGCCATGCGGCAGGTGCTGGATCGCTTCTATGCCCGCATCGAACGCGGCGCTGTGGCGCTGATCTTCTTCGACGGTTTTGCCATCCAGTCCAACCGGCAGACCTATTTGCTCCCCGTCGACGCTCAGATCTGGACCGAGCCGGATGTTGCACGCGACGGCTTCAGCCTCGACACCATCCTCGCCGAGATGAACACGCGCGGCGCTGCGATCAAGATCGCGCTGATCGACGCCTCGCGCCGCAACCCGTTCGAACGGCGCTTCCGCCGCTATTCGGCGGGCCTTGCACCGGCGATCGCGCCGAGCAATTCGCTCGTGCTGTACTCCGCCGCGCTCGGTGCGGTCGCGGCCAGCGGCAAGACCGAGCATGGCCTGTTCGTCGCCGAGCTGCTGCGCGAGATGCGCGCACCGAACATCAGCGCCGAGCAGGCCCTGACCAACACCAAGAACGGCGTCGTCGCCGCCACCAAGCGCGAACAGGTGCCGTGGCTGTCGTCCTCGCTGACCACGGAATTCTCGTTCGCAGGTTCGGTGACGCGGCCGCCCGACAACAAGGCCGGCGACCCGGCCAAGCCGGAGCCTCAGAAACCCGAGCCGCAGAAGCCGGTCTGCGAGGCACCGCAGGCAGAGCCGCCCCCGAACACCGAGGATCTCGCCAGGGATCCCGTCATCGCCGATCTCAGCCGCAAGATCGCGGCGAACGCCAATGACGTCGCCTCGCGCTACAAGCGCGGCCAGGTCTATGCGATCAAGCGCGGCTACGCGCTCGCCATGCAGGATTTCGACCTCGTGATCCGCAAGAATCCCAGGGACGGCGAGGCGCTCAACAATCGCTGCTGGACGCGCGCTGCGACCGGCGACCTGCAGGGGGCGCTCGCCGACTGCAATCTGGCGCTGCAGATCGATCCCGGCTTGAGCGATGCGCTCGACAGCCGCGGGCTCGTCAACCTCAAGCTCGGCCGGACCGCCGAGGCGATCAAGGACTACACCGACGCGATCCAGCGCAACCCGCGCTCCTCATCGTCGCTGTTCGGCCGCGGCATCGCCACCCGCAAGAACGGCGGCGACGGTGCCACGGACATCGCGCAGGCGAAGTCGATGAACCCGAACATTGCGAAGGAGTTCGCAGGCTACGGTGTCTCGGAGTGCATCCCCTAGACGGTGGCGGCCTTCCTGATCCAGACCTTGTTGTCGTGGAACGCGGCCCCGCCGATCGGCGCGACGGTTTCGGCACCGGTCAGCATGTTGATGCCGCGGCCGCCGATGTGGTTCTTGTTGGGATGAACGGACTCCGCGATCAGAACGCCGCGCCGTACACCGTCGAACAGCGTCGCCACCAGCGTGGTCTCGCCGCGGGTGTTGCCGAGTGTCACGGCATCGCCGTCGGCGATGTCGAGCGCGGCCGCATCCAGGGGATGGATCATCACGCTCGCCCTGCCCTCGCGCGCCTGCGAGGACGGCGTCTCGTTGAAGGTCGTGTTGAGGAAGCTGCGCGAGGGGCTGGTCGCAAGCCGAAACGGATGGGCCTGGTCGGTCTGCTCGATCACGGCCCAATGGTCCGGCAATGCCGGCATCTTGTCGAAGTCACCCATCGTGACGCCGAACGGCGGATGCGCCCAATCGGCTTTGAAGTGGAATTTCCCGTCGGCATGGGCAAAGCCGTCGAGAAAATGCGAGGTGCGGAAGTCCGGTTGCAGGTCGCGCCAGATGTCGGCTTCGAGGCCGCCGATATCGCCGTGGTCGCTCAGCTTCAACGTCGCGTCGATCAATTCGCGCGGCGTCATCTCGAAGCCCTGATGCCTCGCACCGAGCCGCGGCGCCAGCGCCTGCAAGACCTCGTGATTGGAGCGGCATTCGCCGGGCGGGTCGATCAGCTTCGCACCCACCGAGATGTGCTGGTGGCCGCCGCCGTAATAGAGATCGTCGTGCTCCATGAACATGGTCGCCGGCAGCACGATGTCGGCCATCTCTGCCGTCTCGGTCATGAACTGCTCATGCACCGCGACGAACAGATCCTCGCGCGCAAAGCCCTGCCGGACCAATGCCTGCTCCGGGGCCACCGTCATCGGATTGGTGTTCTGGATCAGCATCGCCTTGACCGGCCCCTTGCCGCGCAAGGCCTCGGCATCGCCGGTCAGGATGCGGCCGATCTTGGACTGGTCGAGCGCGCGGATGTTCTGGTCGACGGCGTCGTGGCCCTCGATGATGGATTCGTTGAAATGCCACAGCGCGTAATTGTTGAAGAAAGCGCCGCCGCCTTCATATTGCCAGGCGCCGGTCACCGCGGGAATGCAATTTGCCGCGTGCATCTGCGTGGCACCGTTGCGGCTGCGCGTAAAGCCGTAGCCAAAGCGGAAGAAGGTGCGCTTGGTCTCGCCAACCGCTTTCGCGAAGGCCTCGATTTCGGCCACCGGCACGCCGCAAATCGCGGACGCCCATTCCGGCGTGCGCGTCATCAGATGCGCCTCGAGCTCGGCCGGGCAGTCGGTGTATTTGTCCAGGTAGGCGCGGTCGGCGTAGCCGTCGCGGAACAGGACATGCATCACGCCGCAGGCAAAGGCGCCGTCGGTGCCGGGCCGCAGGATGACCCTGATGTCAGCCTGCTTCATGGTCTCGTTGTCGTAGATGTCGACCGCCGCGATTTTCGCGCCGCGCTCCTTGCGCGCTCTCGACGCGTGCGTCATCACGTTGACCTGGGTGTTGACGGGATTGGTGCCCCAGATCACGACGAGGTCGGACAGCGCCATCTCGCGCGGGTCGACGCCGGCGATCTTGCCGGTGCCGATCGCAAAGCCGATGCGCGCGACATTGGCGCAGATGGTCTGATAGAAGCGCGAATATTTCTTCACATGCGTGAGACGGTTGAGTCCATCCCGCATCACGAGGCCCATCGTTCCGGCGTAGTAATAGGGCCAGATCGATTCCGCGCCGAACTCGTGCTCGGCCTCGTTGAAGCGATGCCCGATCTCGTCGAGCGCCTCGTCCCACGAAATGCGCGCGAACTGACCGGAGCCCTTCGCACCCGTTCGGCGCATCGGGAATGTCACCCTCTCGGGGTGATGGATGCGCTCGGCATAGCGGGCGACCTTGGCGCAGACGACGCCGGCCGTGTAGGTCTGCTTTTTCGAACCACGGACACGACCGATGCTGCGGCCTTCGACCACCTCGACATCGAGGGCGCAGGCCGACGGGCAATCATGCGGGCAGGTCGAATGGCGGATTTCGATTTTGGCGTGCTGGTTCATGTCCCAGTTCGTAACACCAAAATACCAGCCAGCCGAGCGCATTTATCCGGCAAGGCCCATGCGATTTGCTCAAGGCGCACGCGCCGCGGGTTCCTGCTGCAGGCGCGAAACGCGGCGCAATCACACCGAAAACCACCCGATATTCCCGGCCCAATCGCCTTTGTGAGGCGTCGACAGTCCGCATTCCCTGCCGCTACAGTGCCGGCCAACAAAGAACGATATCAGGGAGGTGGGCATGATGGCCCGAAGATCCGTGCTGACATTGGCGGCCGGCCTGCTCGCTGTAGTCTCCGCAGCCCCCTCATTCGCACAGGATTATCCCAGCCATTCGGTCCGGATCGTCGTGCCGTTCGGCGCCGGCGGGCCGGCCGACGTCGCCGCCCGGCTGATCGGCAACGTGCTCCAGGAGCGTTTTGGTCAGCCCTTCGTGGTCGAGAACCGCACCGGCGCCGGCGGCGTCATCGGCACCGTGGAAGCTGTGAAGTCGCCGGCCGACGGCTACACGCTGCTGATGATGTCCAACACCCAGACCGCGAATGAATCGCTGCTGACCGCGGACAAGCGCAAATACGAATTGATGCGCGACCTCGCGCCGATCGCGCCGGTGAATTATTCCGATCTCGTCATCGTTGTGAACCCGCAAGTCCCAGTGAAGACGCTGGCCGAGTTCGTCGCACTTGCCAAAGCGCAGCCGGGCAAGCTGAACTACGCTTCCTCCGGACAGGGCACGCCCTACCACATGGCGGGTGAGCTGTTCAAAGCCATGGCCGGCATCGATGTCGTGCACGTTCCCTATCGCAACAGCGGCGAGGCGCGCAGCGGCGTGATCGGCGGACAGGTGCAGATGATGATCGACGCGGTGCCGGCGATGGCGCCGAACATCAGCGAAAATCAAGTTCGCGCGCTCGCAACCACCGGCAAGCAGCGTTCGACCGTGCTGCCGAACGTGCCGACAGCAGGCGAAGCCGGTGTAGCAGGCTATGAGGCGACCATCTGGCTCGGCCTGATGGCGCCGGCCGGCACACCGAAGCCCGTGATCGACAAGCTCAACGCCGCCGTCAACGCAATGGTGAAGCGGCCCGACATCGTCAAGCTCTGGACAGAACAGGGCGCCCTGCCCATGTCGATGACGCCGGAACAGTTCGACAAATTCCTGCGCGGCGACATCGAGAAATGGGCCGACGTCGTCAAGAAGTTCGACAAGTCCTGAGGCCGCAGAGCGCAATGCCCACCATCCAATTCCAGCTCAATGGCGCGACCGCCGTCGTCGAAGCCGATTCTGACCAGGCGCTGCTCGATGTGCTCCGCGGCCGGCTCGGCGTCACCGGTCCGCATTTCGGCTGCGGCGCCGGTGAGTGCGGCGCCTGTCACGTCATGGTCGGTGACCGCGCGATGACCTCCTGCGACATGCCGATGTGGTCGGTCGCCGACAAGGACGTCGTCACGGTGGAAGGCCTCGGCACGGCAGAGCAACCACATCCGCTGCAACGCGCCTTCATCTCCGAACAGGCGATGCAGTGCGGCTATTGCGTCGCGGGGATTCTTGTCAGCGCCGCGGCGCTGCTGAAGCGCAATCCGTCACCGACGGAGGCAGAGGTCAGATCCGCGCTGGATCGCAATCTGTGCCGCTGCGGGTCGCATAATCGCATGGTCCGCGCCGTGCTGCGGGCGGCGGCGGAGATGGCTGCGTCATGAGCATGCCATCCCCTGCCCCGAAGCTGCCGGTGAGTCTTGTTGCCAATCCCAAGCTGTCGTCCTGGGTGCGGTTCACCGATGACGGCCGTGTGGCGATCTCGCCCGGCAAGGTCGAGATCGGCCAGGGCATCGTTACGGCGCTGGCGCAGATCGCGGCGGACGAGCTCGACGTCGAGATCGGCCGCGTTGACATGATCCGCACCTCGACGGCGATGAGCCCGAACGAGGGCGTCACCTCGGGCAGCCTCTCGATCCAGCAATCCGGCCGCGCGCTGCGCCAGGTCTGTGCCGAGGTGCGCCAGCGCTTCCTTCGCGCGGCATCGGAACGTCTCGGCGTCGATGCATCGCTGCTCGATGTCGATGACGGCATTATCTCTGGTCCCGGCAATGTCAGGACCAGCTATTGGGAGTTGATGGACGAGGTCTCGCTCGACCACGACGCCACCGCAGCCCCGACAGCGAAAAGTGCCGCCAAGCGCACCATCGCCGGACACGCGGTCCAGCGCGTCGACATTCCCGACAAGGTGTTCGCACGGCCGCGCTTCATCCACGACCTTGCGCTGCCGGGACTGCTGCACGGACGCGTGCTGCGGCCGGATGTCTCGGGCGCCAGATTGGTCGCACTCAATGAGGAGGCTGCGCGCGCGGTCCCCGGCATCGTTGCGATCGTCCGCGACGGCGGCTTTACCGGCGTCGTCGCCAACAACGAGGCGGCGGCGGAAGCCGCACTCAAGGCCTTGCGCAAGGGCGCGACATGGTCGGCCGGCGAGCCGCTGCCGAATGAAGACGATCTGGCGGGCTTCCTGAAGAGCCAGCCCGTCGAGACCACCATCATCGATACCAGGATGGCGGAGCCGACGCGCAAGCCAGTCCAGGCCCTGCGCCGGCAATACACCCGCCCCTACATCGCCCATGCGTCGATCGCGCCCTCCTGCGCCATGGCGCAATGGGACGGCGATCATGTCCATGTCTGGACGCACAGCCAGGGCGTCTATCTGCTCCGCACCGATCTTGCGATCGTGCTGAAGCTGCCGGCCGAGAGCATCGTCGTCGAGCACATCGAGGGCGCGGGCTGCTATGGACACAATGCGGCCGACGACGTCGCGATCGATGCCGTGTTGCTGGCGAAAGCCGCCAACGGACGTCAGGTTCGGGTACAGTGGTCACGCCACGACGAGATGTCCCATGCGCCGTTCGGCGCGGCGATGGCCATCGAGATCGAGGCCGATCTCGACGCCGACAACGAGATCGCCGGCTGGCGCCACGCGATCTGGAGCAACGGCCATGCGGCGCGGCCGGGACGCGCGGCGCAGCCGGCGCTGCTCGCGGCAACAGAGATCGCAAATCCGTATCCCCGCATGATCTCGACCAACCCGCCGGCTGCCAATGGCGGCGGCGGCGACCGCAACTCCGTTCCGCTCTATGACTTCCCGGCCTGGACCATCACCAGCCACCGGCTGCTGACCATGCCGGTGCGCACCTCGGCGTTGCGGACGTTGGGCGGACAAGGCAATGTGTTCGCCATCGAGTCCCTGCTCGACGAGATCGCAGCCCTGCGCGGCGAAGATCCGATCGCATTCCGCTTGCGGCATCTGCGCGACGAACGGGCGCGCGCTGTCGTCAGCGCTGCGGCGCGACGTGCCGGATGGAAGCCGCAGCAACGATCGGGCATCGGTCATGGCGTCGGCTTTGCCCGCTACAAGAATACGGGCGCCTATTGCGCTGCCATCGCCGAAATCGAGGGCGCCGACGACGTCCGCGTCAAGCGACTGACGCTTGCGGTCGATGTCGGCGAAGCCATCAATCCGGACGGCGTCGTCAACCAGATCGAGGGCGGCGCGATCCAGGCGACGAGCTGGGTGCTGAAGGAGCGCGTCCGCTTCGACCGCACCGGCATCACCTCGACCTCCTGGACGGACTATCCGATCCTGACCTTCAGCGAGGTGCCGGCCGTGGACGTCGAGATCATCCAGCGGCCGGAGATCGAGCCGGTCGGCGCCGGCGAAGCCGCGCACGGCCCGGTGACGGCGGCGATCGCCAATGCGGTGTATGACTGCCTCGGCGTGCGTGTGCGAGACCTGCCGATCACACGCGACAAGATCATTGCAGCGATGGAGCGTGCGCCTTGACGACAGTGAACGTTTTGAGCGGAGGCGCGGCACAAGGCCTGGTGCGCGGCGTCACCGACGCTTTCAAAGCGCAAACCGGCCTCGGTATCGACGGCGAATTCGGCGCGGTCGGCATCATGGCGGACAAGCTGCGCGCGGGAACACTGGCCGATCTCGTGATCCTGACGCAGGTGCTGCTTGCGAGGCTTGCCGAGGAGAAGCTCATCGTCCCCTCCTCGATTACGGATGTCGGCCGGGTCGAGACCGCGCTGGCGGTCCGCAGCCGCGATCCCAGGGTGATGGTGAAGACGGAGGCCGATCTGCGCGACGTGCTGCGCGGCGCCGATGCAATTTACGTCCCCGACACCAAGGCCTCGACCGCGGGCCAGCATTTCGCAAAAGTGCTGGATCAGCTCGGCATCGCCTATGAGGTGGCCTCCCGCCTCAAGATCTTTCCGAACGGTGCAACCGCAATGCGGGAGCTCGCGGCATCCGGCGCGGCAAAGCCGATCGGATGCACGCAGGCGACCGAGATCATCGCGACAGACGGTATTGCATTGTCGGGGGCGCTGCCGCCCGGCTGCGAACTCGTGACGATGTATACGGCCGGCGTGACAATGCAGGCAGCGCATCCGACAGAGGCGGCGGCGCTGATCGCGTTGCTGACCGGCGCAGATCGGAAGGACCTGCGCCAGCGCGCTGGCTTTACCGGCTAGAGCCGATGACGCCCTATTTGTGCAGCTGAGTGAGACCGGTCGGCGGGCCGTCGACGGCGGTCCAGCCGCCATCGACGAACAGCGTGCTGCCGCTGACATAGCTGGCGGCATCCGAAGCGAGATAGGCCACCGCGGTCGCGACCTCATCGGCGCTGCTCCAGCGGTTGAACACGGTATGGCCGGCGTAGAGATTATAGATGTCGGGCCGCTGCTTGAACGGGCCGGTCAACGCGGTCTCGGCGATGCTGGGTGCGATCGCGTTGACGCGTACGCCGGCATGGCCGACCTCGGAGGCAAAGCCCTTCACCAGCAGGCCGATCGCCGCCTTGGTCGAGCCGTAGACGCCGAGGCCTGGTTCGATGGTCACCGCGCGCACCGACGAGCAGGCGATGATGCTGCCGCCCTTTTGCGCGACCATGATGTGGCCGAACGCCTGGAAGAACCACACCGTGCCCTTGACGTTGAGGTTGAGAACGCGGTCGAGGTCCTCCTCGGTGTAGTCGAGGATGGTCTTGCGGATGTTGAGCCCGGGCGTCGTCACCGCGATGTCGAGCCGGGGAAATTTCTGCATCACGGTTTTGGCGAGCGCGTTGACGTCCGCCGCGCTCGCGGCGTCACAGCTGGCTGCTTCCGCCCAGCCGCCCTTGTCCCGAATCCCGGCGGCGGTCGCCTCCGCTGCCTCAAGCGCGCGATCGGCGCAGACGACGCGGGCCCCGAGCCCAGCCAGCGCCTCGGCCGACGATTTGCCGATGCCCGATGCGGCGCCGAGCACCACGGCCGTCTTGCCGGTGAGATCAAAGAGCTTGCGATAGTCAGTCACTGATAGCTTCTCCTGTAGCTGCTAGCCCTTGTAACCCATCAGCAGGCGGGGCAGCCACAGCGAGAATGCAGGCACGTAGGTCACGAACATCAGTGCTGCGATCAGCGCGGCGTAGAACGGCATGATGGTGCGCATCACCGCGCCGACCGAGATGCCGCCAATGGCGCAACCCACGAACTGAGTCGTTCCGACCGGCGGGGTGTTCAAACCGAGGGCGCAGTTGATCAGCATCAGCATGCCGAACTGCACCGGATCCATGCCCGCCTTCATCGCAATCGGCAGGAAGATCGGGGTGCAGATCAGGATGGTCGCGGCCATGTCCATGAAGGTGCCGAGCACGAACAGGATGACGTTGATGAGCAGGAAGATGACCCAGGGCTGGGTGGAGACCTTGCTCATCAGGTCGCCGGCGAAGTCGGCCACCTCGTACAGCCCCATCAGGTACTGGAACATGGTGGATACGCCGATCAGCAGCAGCACCACGCCCGTCGTCTTCACGGCCTTGGCGGCGGCGCGCAGGAAGTTCGGCAAGGTCATGGTGCGGTAGATGAAGAAGGTCAGCAGGATCGTGTAGGTGACCGCGACGGCCGCGGATTCGGTCGCGGTGAACACGCCGGACAGGATGCCCGCCAGGATGATGCCGACGATCAGAAGGCCGGGCAGAGCGGCTGCGAACGAGCGAAAAACCTCGGGCCAACCCGGGAACTTGCCGGCCGGATAGCCGCGCTTCACGGCGACCGCGTAAGCGGCGACCAGCATGCACACCATCAGCACCAGCGCCGGCAGGAGGCCGGCGGCGATCAGCGCGCCGATCGAGACCTTGCCGCCGGCGGCGAGCGCATAGATGATCATGTTGTGACTGGTCGGCATCAAGGCTCCCACCAGCGACGCATGGGTGGTGACATTGACGGCGTAGTCGGTGTCGAACCCCTCCTTTTTCATCATCGGGATCATCACCGCGCCCATCGCCGACACGTCGGCCACGGGCGATCCGGAGACGCCGCCGAACAGCGTGCAGGCGACCACGTTCGACATGCCGAGCCCGCCGCGGATGTGACCGACGAGATTTTTGGCAAGCTGCACGATCTTGTCGGCGACGCCGCCGTGCAGCATCAGCTCACCGCTGAAGACGAAGAACGGGATGGCGAGGAACGAGAAGATGTTCATCCCCGACATCATCTGCTGGAAGATGACGGCGACCGGCAGGCCCTCGTAGAGGATGGTGCAGATCGCCGAGAGACCGATCGCGAAGGCAACGGGGACGCCGAGGATCAGGAAGCCGAAAAACGTGGCGCCGAGGATGATCAGTTCCATGAGGGGACGACCTCTTCGCCGCGCAAGAGAGCAATGATATGCTCGATTGAAAAGGAGACGATCAGGACGCCGGAGGCGATCAGCGGGACGTAGCGGATGACCTCAGGGAGGCCGAGATTGGGAATCTTCACGGTCCCCACGGATGCGCCGAGAATCCAGCCGTTATAGGCCATCGCGACGCCAAACGCGGCCACCAGGACGTGGATGACGAGCTCGATCTTCTCTCGCGCGTGATCCGGAAGCATCACCAGCAGGCTGTCCATGCCGATGTGTCCGGCATCGCGCACGCCGACGGCGGCGCCGATCAACGTGACATACAGGATGAGGACCAGCGCGAGGTTCTCCGTCCAGGTCGGGCTCGAATTGAGCACGTAACGTCCGAACACCTGGTAGAACACGACGGTGACGATGACGAGCAATCCGGTCACGGACAGATACATGCCGGCGCGAGCAACGGGGGCGTTGATCCGCGACAGCAAGCCGGTCGCCGGGCGTGCGGCGACCGCCCCCTGCTCGTGGTCTGCGACGTGTGGGTCTGTCATTCCCGCGTCTCCTTGCGAGGGTCCGGTGCCGCCTTCGCGGCGACGCCGGACCCGACGCTGTGGTCTTACTTCGTGTCCTGGATACGCTTGACGAGGCCCTGCAGCTTTTCGTCACCCGCAAACTTCTGGTACACCGGCTTCATCGCGTCGACGAATTCCGCCTTGTTGGCGATCGTCACGACCTGAACGCCGGCGGCCTCGACCGTCTTGCGGGACGCCTGCTCACGCTCATCCCAGAGCTTGCGCATGACGGGCACCGATTCCTTGGCGGCCTTGCGGATCATGGCCTGATCCTCCTTGCTCAGCGTGTCCCAGACCTTCTTGGACATCACCAGAACTTCGGGCGCCAGGGAGTGCTCGGTGATGTTGTAGAACTTGGCGGCCTCGAAATGGCGCGACGACTCGTAAGAGGGCCAGTTGTTTTCGGCGGCATCCACCAGGCCGGTCTTGAGCGCGGTATAGACCTCGCCATACGGCATCGGCGTCGGGTTGGCGCCGAGGCTCTGGATCATGCCGACCCACAAATCGGACTGCTGGACGCGAATCTTCAGACCCTTCAGATCCGCGAGCGACTTGACCGGCGCCTTCACGGTGTAAATGGACCGGGCGCCGCTGTCGTAATAGGCAAGGCCGACCAGTCCCGCGGGCTCCATCGCCGCCAGGATCTCATCGCCGATCGGCCCGTCGAGGACGGTGCGCATGTGCTGGGTGTCGCGGAAGACGAACGGCAGGCACAATGCGATGGTTTCCGGCACGAAGTTGTTGAGCGGCGACGCGTTGATCCGCATCATGTCGAGCGCGCCGATCTTGAGTTGCTCGATGGTATCCTTCTCGGAGCCCAGGGCTCCGTTGGGAAACACCTTCACGCCGAGCTTGCCGCCGCTCGCCGTCGCGAGCTGCTTGCCCATGAACTTGACGGCCTCGACGGTCGGATAATCTGCCGGATGGATGTCGGCGGAGCGGAAGTCGCGTGCGGTCGCCAGCGGCGCTGAGAGCACCAATGCAACGGCTGCGATGATACCGGTGAGTGTCTTCATCTGGGCTTCCTCCTGGGTTGATTATGTCGTTGTCGGCAGGCTGCAGGCCGCCTTGGGTCGCTCCCCTTCAGGTGTGAAGTCAAGCGCCAATGTCGTCCCTAGGGCGCGCGGCATTCCATGTCCAAGCCAAATCCGGCATTGATCGATGCAGCAGTTGCATCGATCAATCTGGCGCAATTCGCGTCGTTGTGGAAGCCGGCGGGACGGCTTGCGTCGCCGGCACGTGACTTGACGCGACCAAGAGAGGCCCCTCAAGATGTCCGAAACAGCGGACTATCTCGAAGGAATGCCCATGCCGCGGAAGCTGATCGATATCTCGGTGCCGCTCAGAAACGACGTGACGGCCGATCCGCCGGGCAACCATCCGACCATCCAGTACATCGATCACCAGCAGGGCCTGCCCCGCATGCTGCAGTTTTTCGACGGTCTCAAGGCGCAGGATTTGCCTGATGGACAGGGCTGGGCGGTCGAGCAGGTCTCGCTGTCGACCCATAACGGCACGCATCTCGATGCGCCCTGGCACTTCCATCCGACCATGAACCGCGGCGAGCGGTCATGGACGATCGACGAGGTGCCGCTGGAATGGTGCTTTCAGCCCGGCGTGAAGCTCGACTTCCGGCATCTGCCCGACGGCTACGTGGCGAGCGCCGATGACGTCGAGAAGGAGCTGAAGCGCATCGGGCACACGCTGTCGCCGCTGGAGATCGTGGTCGTCAACACCAGTGCCGGCGCAAAATTCGGTCAAGACGAATACGTCAATTCCGGCTGCGGCATGGGCTATGAAGCCACCATGTATCTGCTCGAACGCGGCGTGCGGCTGACCGGTACGGATGGCTGGAGCTGGGATGCGCCGTTCCTCTACACCGCAAAGAAATATGCCGAGACAAAAGATGCCGGCCTGATCTGGGAAGGCCACAAGGCGGGACGACACATCGGCTACTGCCATCTGGAGAAACTGCACAATCTCGACCAGCTGCCCTCGACCGGCTTCACGGTCTCGTGCTTTCCGGTGAAGATCGAACGCGCCTCCGCGGGCTGGACCCGCGCGGTCGCCATCATCGATGGCTAAGCGTACGCGCTCACTCGCCGTCGAGGCCGCTCTCGGCGAGTTCGCGCAGCGCATCCGTATCGAGCACGACGATGGCGCCGTGCTCGAGGCGAACCCAGTTGCGGCCGGCCCAGGCGCGCAATTGCTTGTTGATGCTCTCGCGCGTCATCCCCACCATCTCGCTGATCTCCTGCTGCGTGATGGCGAGCGTGCCGCTGCCGGAATCGAACTTGCGCTCCTCGGTGAGACCGAGCAGCGCGCTCGCCAGCCGCCCCGGCAGATTTTGCAGGATCACCTGCTCGACCTGCTGGCTGGTCCAGCGCAGACGGGCGCAGAGCAGCTCGATGAATTTCATCGCCAGCGCCGGCTGGCTCTTCACGAACGGGAGGAAGTCCCGGCGATCGATGATGTAGAGCTCGCAATTGGTGTTGGCGGTCGCATCGGCCGACCTCGGAGCGCCGTCGAGCACCGCGATCTCGCCGAAGATCTCGCCGGGACCGATCAGATTGAGAATGGCGTTCCGTCCATCGGGCGACGAGGAAGAAATCTTCACTGTCCCCGTGATCACCGCGAACAGATTGTTGCCGGGATCGCCCTTGGCAGCAATCGTCGCGCCGCGCTTCACGGTGGTGTGCTTGGCGTAGCGGCAAAGCTGATCGAGCGCTTCCGGCTCCAGATCCGCGAAGATCGGGTGCTTGCGCAGGACCGATAGTTTGTTGCCCGCCGACTGTCGGGGGTCGCCGGTCTTGTCCTGAGGCACGCCGCGGGGCTCCTAAGACTGCGAGGCACTGGGGTTCCTGCGTAGTCAACGTTATCAGGCTTTTCAACCGGAAAGCACGCGCGAGATTTGTGGCAAATGCCGCGAAAATGCCGCGGTCGAGCCGGAAGTCCGCATCCGAAGGATGCGCCGATGCGTTTTGATCGATGCAGAGTTGCAGGCAGCGCAAGCCCGCTTGCGTTAAGGCGCTGGCGACGGCCAAGCCGGGCGAGCGTCGGCTGTTGGCGCGTCTGAGCGGATTAAGAGCTCAGGAGCTTCAGCGCTTGGAATCCGGATCGAGCCGGCCTGCACTGGTTTGCCGGTCTGCCCAAGCCAGGGCTGCGGCGAATGCGACGAAGATCGCGACGACGACGATGGTCACCAGCAACGCATCAGCGGGCATCATGCACCTCCCGGATTGTTTGGGGCATTATTTATTTTGCTGCATCCGTCCGGCGTCATTGATCTCGATCAAAAACGTCGGGGGCGTTGCGGACGGACGATCAGGCTGCGGCCAGCGCCTCGGCTCGGGCAGGATCGAGCAGGCTGATGCCGCCGTGAATGATCTCGATCACGCCGTGACGCTCCAGCTTGGTGAAGGTGCGGCTGACGGTTTCGATGGTCAGGCCGAGATAGTCGGCGATGTCCTGACGGCTCATCGGCAGCGGAACCGTGTCGGACAGCCCCTTGAGCGCGACCTGCCGTTCACGCCAGCCGAGCAGAAAAGTCGCAACCTTCTCGTCCGCCGAGCGGCGGCCGAGCAGGACCATATGGTCGCGCGCCTGGCTCAATTCCCGGATGGCCAGCTCGTTGATCCGCTTGAGCAGCTGCGGCCGGTCTTCGATGAACCGGCCGAAGGGCGCCTTGGCGAACTGGCACACGGTTACTGCGCCGATCGCATCGGCCGAAAAATTGTGCCGGCCGGATATGTTCATCCCCAGGAAATCGCCGGGCAAGGCAAAGCCGACGATCTGCCGCCGGCCGTCGGGCAGCAGCTTGTACAGCCGCATGACGCCTTCGAGGACGTTGTAGAACGAGGTCGTCATGTCCTCCTCGGAGAACACGGTCTCGCCGGAATCAAAATGAACGCGGCGTCCGAGATGCTCGAATTCCCTGAGTTCGGCGGCATCCAGCGACGAACAAACCGCCGCTCCGCGTACGGCGCACTCGCTGCAAAAATGTCCGTTCGGCTCAATCGTGACCACGGAAGGCTTCATCCACCGCTCCCCGCGCCGGCTGCTCCCGACACCGGGCCGAGTCCACCGCGCCGGTGCATTTTACTGCACTGCGCCAAAGCCAATTGACAGAGATCAAATTTGAGTGGCATCCCCGTCATATTCTGCTTCCAGAGTTCGACGGGACCACTTTCCATGCTGCAAGCCGCCCTGCGTCACGGCCTGATTGGGCTGCTTCTGCTCACACCTGCCCTGGCGGCCCCGACCGCCGAACAACGCGGCAAGACCTTCGCACGGGCCAATTGCGCACGCTGTCACGCGATCGACCGCGCCTCCCAAAGCCCGCTCAAGATCGCGCCTCCGCTGCGCACGCTGCACCAGCGTTATCCGATCGAGACCCTTGGTGAGGCGCTGGCCGAAGGGATCTACACCGGTCATGCCGACATGCCGGCCTTCGAGCTCAGTCCGGACCAGATCCACGACCTTCTGTCCTACCTGAAGACGCTGGAATAGACGGCGTCACACCGCCTGCACGGTCCACCCGATCAGCTCCTTGGCGATGCGGGCAAAGGCCGTATCGAAGGCAGCGACGGCCGCGGCCGGCTCGACCTTGTCGAGCTTTTCGCTGGTCTCGACCAGGCGCGATGCCACCACCTTGCCGGTCTTGTCGACGATCCGCGCCGACAGTTCGATCTCCACCCGTGTCTCGCCCTCCGTGGCGATCCGAAAGCGCCGGATGTCGATCAGGAGCTGGTAATCCGCCTGACCGAGGTCGCTCGTGCGCAGCGGGGCGTGGGCGATGTCGTAATTCTCGAAGCTATCGATCAGGCGCGCCTGCACCAGTTTCGGAATGCTGTCGGCCCAGAGGAAATCCGCAAAGCCCGGTCTGTCCCCGACGGGCGCGAACAGCATGCGCTGGGTCTGCAGCATTGCGACCGCACTCGGCTCGGGAATGGCCAGTGACGCCGAGAGCGTCTTGCTGGCCAGCCCGAGGTTCTGCGGCGTGTGAAGGTCGTAGGTAATCTTCTGCGCTGGAGCGCCGCCGCCGGTCATCTTCTCCAGGCCCGCAATAATGCCGTCGAGCTTGCCGGTGTTGCGCGCGAGGCCGTCGGAGAACGTCTTGAAATTCGCAATGGTGTCCTTCAGCGGGCCGGAATTGTCCTGAAGCACCGTGTCGACACGCCGCAGCGCATCGCGCGCCGCCTGCGTCATGCTCTGGCCGGCGCCGGCATCGGCGATCAAGGTCACGGGCTCGCCGGCTTTGGCGACGATCGCGCCGCCTTCCAACGTCACCACCGGCACGCCGGTCAGGCCCTGGAATTCGAGACCGACCCTGGTGTCGGAACGCACCGGCGTGGCGGCCGCAACCGAGATCGTCGCATTGACGAAACGCGGATTATCAGGCGCGAGCCCGAGCTGGGTCACCTCACCGACACGGATGCCGTTGAACAGCACGCCGGCGCCAACCAGCAGGCCTGGGACCGGCCCCTGGAATTGCACGTGGTAGTTCGTGCGCGGCCCGATGCCGCCGGTGTTGTTCAGCCAATAGACGAAGCCGAACACCGCGAGGATCGCGGCCAGCACGAAACTGCCGATCAGCACGTAGGGAGCGCGGGTTTCCATGTCTCATCTCATCTCGTGTTGCAGCATCTGCGAGCGCTTGCCGTGGAAATAGGCGCGCACCCAGGGATGCTCGGATTGCAGCAATTCGCGCATCGGGCCGATCGCCACGATCTTGCCGTCGGCCAGCGCGGCGACGCGGTCGCAGACCGTGGTCAGGCTCGCAAGGTCGTGGGTCACCATGAACACGGTCAGCCCCAGCGTCTTTTGCAGCGTCGTGATCAGCGCGTCGAAATCGCCGGCGGCGATCGGATCGAGGCCGGAGGTCGGCTCGTCCAGGAACAGGATCGGCGGATCGAGCGCGAGCGCGCGCGCCAGCGCCACGCGCTTGGTCATGCCGCCGGACAGCTCCGACGGATATTTGTCGGCGTCCTGGGCGCGCAAGCCGACCATCTCGAGCTTGGCGATCGCGATCTCGTCCATCAGCTCCTGCGACAGGACGAGATTTTCGCGTAAGGGAAACTGGACGTTCTGGCGGACCGTCAGCGAGGAGAACAGCGCGCCTTGCTGGAACAGGATGCCCCAGGTCGTGGCTGCGCCGCGACCGTGGCCGCCGGTGGGCTGTCCCATGACCTCGATGGTCCCGCCCTGGCGCGGGATGAGGCCGATGATGGTGCGCATCAGCACCGACTTGCCGCCGCCGGACGCCCCCACCAGCCCGAGAATCTCGCCGCGGCGAACGTCGAGCGACAGATGGTCGAGCACGGTCTGGCGGCCGAATCCGACCACGAGGTCACGGACGCGGATCGCGAACTCGTCCTGCGATACGTCCATCGTCACATTCCGATCGAGGCAAAGAAGATCGCAAACAGGCCGTCGAGGACGATCACCAGGAAGATCGACTTCACCACCGACGTCGTGGTCTGCCGCCCGAGCGACTCCGCGCTGCCCTTGACGCGCAAGCCCTCGCTGCAGGCCACGATTCCGATCACCAGCGCCATGAACGGCGCCTTCAGGATGCCCACCTCGAAATGGGTGACGGAGATGGCCTCATGCAGCCGCGCGATGTAGATCGCCGGCCCCATGTCGCCATAGAACTGCGCGACGAGACCGCCGCCATAGAGCGCGGCGACCGATCCGATGAAGGTCAGGATCGGCAGCGCAATGACCAGGGCCGCGACGCGCGGCAGAATCAGGACATCGACGGGATCTAGCCCCATGGTCGAGAGCGCGTCGATCTCCTCGCGCATCTTCATCGAGCCGAGCTCGGCGGTGTAGGCGCTTCCCGATCGTCCCGCGACCATGATGGCGACGATCAGCACGCCGAGCTCACGCAGCACCAGGATGCCGACCATGTCGACGGTGTAGGATTCCGCGCCGAACCTGCGGAAATGGAAGAAGCCCTGCTGCGCGATGATGGCGCCGATCAGGAAGGTGATCAGCGCGACGATGGGGATCGCCTGCCACCCGATGCGGTAGAGCTGATACACCAGGGACGTCAGCCGCAGCGAACCCGGCCGGCGCAGCACGCCGATCACGGCCATGAACAATGCGCCGAGCATCTGGAGGAAGATCGTGATGTCCTCCCGCGCGTCGGCCGTGGACTTGCCGAGATCGCCCAGCCTCGCCAGCACCGGATTGGGCGCAGCCGTCGGGGCCGGCGTGTGGCGGTTGACCTGGCGCACCTCATCCAGCAGCCCGCTGAAATGATCGGCGACGCCGACGAATTCGGCCGATCTGCCCGATGTTGCGGCCCTGCGCGACAGCTTTTCCAGGACCCAGGCACCGAGCGTGTCGAGCGCACTGACGCCCGACATGTCCAGGGTGACGACGCGCGAGCGATCGACGTCGGCACCGACCGACCGGGACAATGTCTCGAGCGTGACCACATTCGCGGCGGTCCAGGGCCCTTCGGGGCGCAAGTTCAGCACGTCGCCGGACGGCGTCGCGAGCAACAGCGGTTCGTGGTTCACGCTTCCACCTCATCGGGACAATCGGTCCCCATTCAGACGGTATTTCTAGGCCAGCATATGGCGCCCGGCTTGACCTGTCTCAAGAGCTGAACTGCGCTGCCGATTGACGCAAATCAAGCGCGATCGCGCGCGCGGGTCCTAGGCTTGCGTCCATTCAATGGGGATATCAAGTCCATGTTCGACAGCGACAGGATGAGCGAAGAATTGCGGGCGCTGAAGGTTGACGTCACACGCTTGCTGAGCACCGCCGGGGAGGAGATGTTTGAGAGCTCGAAGGACCGCGCCGAGGCACTCGCCGATCAGATCAGGGCGGCGCTGACCGAGCTCGGCGAGACCGTGGACGAAGAGCAGGCGCAGCTTCAGGGTCTCATTGCGGACCGTCCGATCACATCGCTCGCCTCCGCCTTCGCGCTCGGCGTCGTTGTCGGCTTCATGCTGAGGAGACACTAGGTGAATACCGAGAATGTGGTCAAACATCTGCGCGCGTTGTGGCGCACCGACAGGATCATCGCGGACATCAGGCTGCGCCATCTGCTGGTCGGCCTCGGCTTGCGTGCCTTTGCGGCGCTGATCGCGGCGTTCGGGCTTCTGATGCTGGAGCTGTCGGCCTATTTCGCGCTGGTGCAGATCTGGAGCGCGATTGCCGCGGCCGCCATCCTCGGCGCCGTCAATTTCGCCATCGCAGCCGCTCTGTTCGCGATCGCCGGCCGCGCTCCGTCAGGCCGCGATATCGAGCTTGCCAACGAAATTCACGACACCTCCATCGAAGCCCTTCAGCTCGAAGCGCGCGCGCTCCAGGCCCAGGTGTCGGGCGCGGTGCATCATCCGCTCAGCACGATCGTGCCGGTGCTGGTGCCGTTGATCGCGATCATCATCAGGAATCTGCGGACGACCGCCAAATCGTCCGGCGCGGCGAATTCGGCTGAAGCGCGCTCCTGAAGCAAGCGCGCTCACAGCTTCAATTTGACGTCGCAGATATCGGGCTCGGCCGGATCGGGCTTGACCTCGAAGCCCAGGTGCCGGCACATTTCGAGCATCACGGTGTTCTCCTTGAGCACGTCGCCCGATATGACTTTCAGCCCTTCCGACTTGGCGTAGTTGATGATGAGCTGCATGAGGGCCCAGCCGAGCCCCCTGCCCTTGAGATCGGACCGGAGCAGGATCGCGTATTCGCCGCTCTCGTAGATCGAATCCGAATGGAGCCGAACCACGCCGACCATTTCGCCGGTGGCCTCGTCGAAGGCGATGAAGGCCATCGCGCGCGCATAGTCGAGCTGGGTCAGGCGCGCGATGAACTCGTGGGTAAACTCCTTCATCGGCGCGAAGAAGCGCAGGCGAAGATCGTGCGGGGTGACGTGACGCAGGAATTCGTGGATGGTCGGCTCGTCCTCGGGGCGCATGGGCCGCACGAAGATGCGCCAGTCGTCCTTGAGCTTGAGGCGGCGCTCCCATTGCGACGGATAGGCGCGAACGGCGAAATTGGCCGGGCCGGAGCCGACGAACTTCCGCTGCGGCGGCCCGACCGCGACGCGGGCATCGACCGCAGTCACGCCGGTCTCGTCCGCCAGCAGCGGATTGATGTCGAATTCGCGGATTTCGGGAATGTCGGCCGCCATCTGCGCCAGCTTGACCAGCACCATGGCCACGGCGTCTTGCTTGACCGCGGGCACATCACGATAGGCCTTTAGAAGCCGCGACACGCGGGTGCGGTCGATCAGATCGCGAGCGAGCTGCAAGTCCAGCGGCGGCAGCGCCAGCGCCTTGTCGTTGATGATCTCCACCGCCGTGCCACCGCGGCCGAACACCACGACGGCGCCGAAAGTGGGATCGTCGGCAAGGCCCAGGATCAGCTCGCGCGCCTTCGCCTTGACGACCATCGCCTGGACGATGACGCCGCCGATGCGGGCCTCGGGCCGGAGCTTTCTCGCCCGGGCGAGAATGTCGGAGGTGGCCGCTCGCACGGCCTCCGGCGTCGTCAGATTGAGCACGACGCCGCCGACATCGGATTTGTGGATGATGTCGCGCGACATGATCTTCAGCACCACGGTGCCACCCTGCGCGAAGATTTCCTTCGCATAGGCCACCGCCTGCTCGACATCGGTCGCCGCATAGGTCGGCACCATCGCGATGTCGTAAGCTTCGAGCAGGTGCTTGATCTCGACCGGCTCGAGCCACTCACGGCCATCGGCGATCGCGGCGGTGACGATCTGCCTCGCCCCCCGAGCATCCGGCACGAACGTATCGGGCATCGCGGGGGGAACCTGGCTGAGCTCCTCCACCACTTCGCGGTGCCGGACCAGATACATGAAGCCGCGGACGGCATCGTCCTCGGTCGGATAGTTCGGCACACCGGCACTGGAGAGTGTCTGAATGATGTGCTGATCGG
Source organism: Bradyrhizobium sp. TM233 (assembly GCF_036247965.1). Lineage (NCBI taxonomy): Bacteria > Pseudomonadati > Pseudomonadota > Alphaproteobacteria > Hyphomicrobiales > Nitrobacteraceae > Bradyrhizobium > Bradyrhizobium sp. TM233. The sequence continues at coordinate 778,304 of NZ_BTIG01000003.1, forward strand.
CTCCGACCCAGGCTGCCAATATCGGCTTCGCCCAGCTGCGGTGCTGCGCGCGATATTTGCCGACGAGCTCTGTCACGGTCGTGGCGATCTCGGCTGCCGAGGCGATCGCGGTTTGCACATTGAGGACGAGGACTGCGTCGTTGTCGGTGTCTGCGAGCAGCACCTCCAGCGCCGCTGCGTAGCGCGAGGCGTCAGCATCGCCCACGATGTCAACGGGGTTTGCACCGGACCAGGTCGGCGGCAGGGCCGCATCGAGCTTCTTGCGCGCCTCCGCCGAGATGGTCGCCGGAATGCCGCCGAGTTCGACCAGCCGGTCGATGGCAAGGACGCCGATGCCACCACCGTTGGTCAGGATGGCGAGACGCTTTCCCGTCGGCGATTCGACGCGGCCGAGTGTCTCGGCGCAATCGAACAGCTCGCGCAGGTCGGAGACCCGCAGGACACCCGCGCGGCGGAACGCCGCGTCATAGACCGCGTCCGCGCCGGCGAGCGCACCGGTATGCGTGGCAGCCGCCTTTGCGCCCTGCGCCATACGGCCGGATTTCACCACGACGACGGGCTTCACGCGCGCAGCAGCACGCGCTGCCGACATGAACTTGCGCGCGTCCTTGATGGATTCGATGTAGAGCAGGATCGCGCGCGTCTTGTGATCCATCGCGAAATAGTCGAGCAGATCGGCGATATCGACGTCGATCTGATCGCCGATCGAGACGATGCCGGAGAAGCCGACGCCGCGCTGTGCAGCCCAGTCGACCATGCCGGCAGCGATCGCGCCCGATTGCGAGATCAGCGCGAGGCTGCCCGCCCCCGGCATATGCGCGGCAAAGCTGGCATTCAGGCTGACCCCGGGCATCATGATGCCGAGACAATTCGGTCCGATCAGCCGCATGCCGTATTTGCGGGCCGCCGCGATTGCAGCCTCGTACAGAGATCCCGGTCCGTGGCCGAGCCCGGCCGAGACGATCAGCGCGCCCGCCGATCCGCGACGCCCGGCCTGGTCGATGATACCGGGAATCTCGCGCGCCGGCGCGGTGATGATCACGAGTTCGGGCACGAAGTCCAAGCCGTCCAGGCTCTTCACCGCCGCAACGCCGCCGATTTCGGCATGGCGTGGATTGACGAGGCCGAACTGCCCCTTGAATTCGGCCTTGTGAATGTTCTCCAGAACGGCGCGTCCGACTGAGACCGGACGGGCGCTCGCGCCGACGAGCGCAACTGAACGCGGCGCCAGCAGATTGTTGAGACGATAGGTTGACATGAAAGCAAATGCGCCGGGTCAACGGCGGTTCCGATGGTTGACGATCAGGCCGGGAAAATGGCGAGCCTAGTGCGAGATCATAACCCAGCATGGTGGCTGGCCAATGACGGTCTTTGTCACACCGCCCCACACGATCTCGTTCAGGCGTGAATGATGGTAGGCGCCCATCACGATCGCATCCATGCCATGGGAATTCGCCCAACTTCCCAGTACCTTGCCGATCGAGCTGCCGTTGCCGGTCACCGTTTCGAAGGAGGCATAGACCCCGTGTTCTCTCAGATGGTCGACGAGAGCCGCACCGGATTGCGCGACCGCGTCAGCCTTGTCCTCTGCGACCGTCACCACGCGGACCGAGGTCGCAGCCTGAAGAATCGGCAATGCGTCGCCGACCGCACGCGCCGCGCGGGCAGAATGATCCCAGGCGATCATGACGCTCTCGAATTCCGGCCGCAACTGCGCCGCATGCTGCTCCGGGCAGAGCAGCAGCGGTCGCCCGGATTCGAACAGGAGGGTTTCGATGATGTGCTCCGTTCGGCTGTCGTGCGGCGTCACGGGAAACAGCGTGAGATCGCTGAAACGGGCATGCTCGGCCAGGATCGCCGCGATCTGGTCCGCCGGCACCTTGCCCGTTCGGCTCTGGGCGCGAATGTTGGCGCGGGACGCCGCGTTGGTGAAGGCATCGAGGAGCTGCTGCGTCTCGTTCGCCTCACGCGAACTGCCAGCCTCCGCGGAATCGCGATCATGGGGCAGCATCACCTTCGGCCGCTCGAAAACGTCTTCCTCGAGCGCGAGCGCCGTGATCCTGGCGCCGAGGTCGGCGGCGACGGCGACGCATTTCTCGATCGCAACCAGGGCCGATCCGCGCGGCTGGCCGACAAGCGGCAGAAAGACATCCTTGATGGGCATCGGGATTCTCCTTGGTCGCCACAATAGGCCGGCCTTGGTCGAGACGCTTGATCCTCGTCAAGCCAAGGGAACTCGGTCCGTTCGGGCTGGAAACAGGCGTTGACCGACGTCAAGGACTGGTCGTCCAGCTATTCTATGGATAATTCAGTCGGAGCGGTTCGCCCCGGAGAGACTGATGCGTGCGATGGTGTTGCCGGCCCCGCGAACGCGGCTCCAGATGGAGGAGCGGCCTGACCCGACACCCGGCGAGGGTCAACTCCGGGTGAAGATCAGCGCCTGCGGGGTATGCCGGACCGATCTTCATCTCGTCGATGCCGAGCTGCCCGATATTCGCTATCCGATCGTGCCCGGCCACGAGATCGTCGGTCGGGTCGATCTCGTGGGCCCGAATGTCACCACGCATGCGCCCGGTGATCGCGTCGGCATTCCCTGGCTCGGTTTCACCTGCGGACACTGCCGATTCTGCCGTGAGGGCATGGAAAACCTGTGTGACGCCCCGCTGTTCACCGGCTACACGCGCGACGGCGGCTACGCGACCCACACCATCGCCGACGCACGCTACGCCTTTCCCCTCGGTGAGGTGGGCGACGACGTGGGGATTGCTCCTCTGCTGTGTGCAGGATTGATCGGCTGGCGCTCGCTGGTGCTGGCCGGCCCGGCCGACCGGCTCGGCCTCTATGGTTTTGGCGCGGCCGGCCACATCATTGCGCAAGTCGCGGTTTGGCAGGGACGGTCCGTCTACGCATTCACGCGACGCGGCGATGTTGCTGCACAAGACCTTGCACGCCGCCTCGGCGCGGTCTGGACGGGGGCCTCAGACGAGGTGCCCGGCGAGCCGCTCGACGCGGCCATCATCTACGCGCCAGCCGGCGAGCTTGTCCCGGCCGCACTGCGCGCCGTCCGCAAGGGCGGCCGCGTCGTATGCGCCGGCATCCACATGACCGACATTCCAAGCTTTCCGTACGATCTGCTCTGGCAGGAACGGCAACTGCTGTCGGTCGCCAATCTGACCCGGCAGGATGGCCTCGATTTTCTCAAGATCGCTCCGCAAGCTGGCGTGCGCACCGAAACGACGGCATTTCCGCTTGATCAGGCCAACGAGGTTCTGAACATGCTGCGGGATGGCCGGATTCTCGGCGCCGCCGTGCTGACGCCCTGATGGTGCTTTCGGATGCCCGTTCCCATGAAAGATGAAATGGCGGCCCAGGAGCGGATCTTCCGGACGCTGGCCCGCCACCCCGGCGTGACGCGGATCGACACGCATGGCGCCTCGGTGTTCCTCGACGGGGCGCGCGCGTTGAAAGTCAAGCGTGCCGTGCGGTTTCCCTTTCTCGATTATTCGACGCTGGAGAAGCGCAAGGCGGCGTGCGAGGAGGAAATCAGGATCAACCGGCCGCTGGCGCCGCAGATCTATCATCGCGTCGCGGCGATCACGGAAGAGCCGGATGGATCGGTGCAGGTCGACGGTCCCGGCCGGCCGATCGAGTATGCGGTGGACATGGCGCGCTTCGACGAAAACCGGACGCTCGATCATCTGGCAAAGGCCGGCCCGCTGGATGCGGCCCTCGCCTCGGCTGCCGCCGACGCGATCGTGGCTTCCCACGGCGCGGCGACACGCGCGGACGGCGAAGCATGGGTCGCCTCCGTCCCCGCCCTGATCGCCGGCAACAGTCACGGCCTACGGGCCGGCGGCCATTTCAACGCAGGCGACATCGAAAAGCTCGGCAAAGCCTCGCAGGAGGCATTCCAGCGTGTTCGTCCGCTGCTCGCGGAGCGCGGCCGGGTGGGCTTCGTGCGCCGCTGCCATGGCGATCTGCACCTTGCAAACATCGTCCTGATCGATGACCGGCCGGTGCTGTTCGATGCCATCGAGTTCGACGCGCAGATCGCAACCGTCGACGTGCTCTACGATCTCGCATTCACGCTGATGGACCTGTTGCACCACGATCAGCGAGATGCGGCCAACATCGTCCTGAACCGCTATCTCGCCGCAACGCCGACCGACAATCTCGACGCGCTCTCGGCGCTGCCGCTGTTCATGTCCATCCGGGCGGCGATCCGCGCCCAGGTGGCCCTGGCACGGCTGAAGCCGCCGCATTCCGATGACCCTGGCATCCTTGACCAGGCACAGCGTTATTTCGACCTCGCCAGGACGCTGATCCATCCTGCCGCTCCGCGCCTGATTGCGGTCGGCGGCCTGTCAGGCACCGGCAAGACGGTCTTGGCGCACGCGCTCGCGCCCGTCGTCGCACCGCCCCCCGGAGCCGTCGTGCTGCGCAGCGACCTCATTCGCAAGCAGATGTTCGGGGTCGAGGACACGCACCGCCTGCCGCCGTCCGCCTACACGCCAGAGCACGCGGCCCGCGTCTACGACACGCTGGCTCAGCACGCCCGGCGGGTGCTGGCGCAGGGCCATTCGGCGATCATCGACGGCGTATTCGCCCGCGAGGACGAACGGGACGCGATCGCCGCATTGGCGCGAGAGCGCAATGTGCCGCTGAGCGGCCTGTTCCTGGTTGCGGACCTCGCGACCCGGCAGATGCGGATCGGAAGCCGCCGGGGAGACGCATCCGACGCCACGCAGGAGGTTGCTGCGCAGCAAGAGCGCTATAATATCGGTCACGTCGGCTGGGCGACCATCGATGCATCCGGGACACAGGAGCAGACGCTCCAGAACTGCCGGGACGCAATCGCTAAAAGCAAATAAGGCAATCTGATTGGCGCGGACAAGAATGGCGCGACCCACCACGACCTCGACGGCCGCTCGCGCCAGTCCGGCGGCGAGGCGCAATGCCCTGCCCGGCCGCCTCAGCCCCGGCATGGCCTGCGATACGGCGTTCCGCATCATCGCGCGCCGTCACCTCGATGCCGTGCTCGCCCAGCATGAGGGCACCTGCCGCGGCGATCCCGACGCGCTGCATCAGATCCGGATCGCGTTGACCCATCTGCGAACTGCCATCCGCTTCTTCTCGCCGATGGTCGACGACGCCCTGCGCCCGAATGTCTGGGCCGAACTGAAATGGCTGAATGGCCAGCTCGGCATGGTGCGGGACCTCGACGTGGCGATCGAGCGGATCGTCGCCGAGAGTGGCGACGATCTTGCGGTGGTCGCCGAGCTTCAGCATTGGGACGAGAAGCGCGCCGAGAGCCACCGCCTGCTGGCGCGTGCGCTGCAATCGGCGCGGTATCGCCGCCTTGTCGAGCAGACCTCGATCTGGATCGAGAGCGGCCCCTGGTCGACCCGGCGCAGCAAGGAAGCCATTCGATTGCGCCGCTGCACGCTCGCCGATCACGCCACGGAGCGGCTGACCGAGTGGGAGACGACGCTGCTCAAGAAGGCGCGAAAACTCCGCAAGCTCGACGTCGAAAAACGACACAAGCTGCGGATTCTCAATAAGCGGCTGACCTATTCGATCGAGTCGCTCCAGGACCTGTTCGCCGAGGAATCGCTGACGAAACAGAAATCGATCCTCAAGAAATTGCGCAAGGCGCAACGGTCGCTCGGACGATTGAACGACGATGCACGGGGACGAGCGCTGGCGGCCTCGTTGAACGGCGCCAGCCTCGATGCCAGTAATCGCTTCCGCAACCGCAAGCGGGAAAAGAAGCTGTTGCGGACGGCGTCAACGGCCTACCGCAAGCTGGACAAGACCAAGCCCTTCCGCTGCTCGGATCTCGGACCGAGTTCCGAGCCGGAGGTTTAGGTGTGGACGTAATCCCCCGGCGCATCGGGCAGGCCGGGAGCGTCTCCAAGTCCGATCGGCGGCGGATCGCAGGGCGCACCGGAGCGCGCCGCCAGCCATTTGGCCCATTCCGGCCACCACGACCCTTCAACGCGCGGAGCCAGCTTCAGCCACTCGTCCGCACCGACATAGGGCGCGTCCTCGGCCTTGCTCAGCACTTGATAGCTGTGGCCGGGCTCGTCGGGAGGCGCGACGACGCCTGCATTGTGGCCGCCACTGGTCAACAGGAACGTCACGTCGGCATCGACCTGATAATGGATCTTGTAGACGGATCGCCACGGCGCGACGTGATCGGCCAGCGTGCCGACCACGAACATCGGGGCGTGAATATCGGACAGCGAAACGCTCCTGCCGCCGACGTGATAGCGCCCCCCGGCGAGGTCGTTGTTGAGGAACAGCTTTCGCAGATATTCCGAATGCATGCGATAAGGCAGCCGCGTTGCGTCCGCGTTCCAGGCCATCAGGTCGTTCAGCGGCGCGCCCTCGCCCATCAGATAGTCATGTGACAGACGCGACCAGATCAGTTCGTTGGAGCGCAGCAGCTGGAAGGCGCCGGCCATCTGCGTCGTGTCGAGATAGCCGCGCTGCCACATCATGTCTTCGAGAAAGGCGACCTGGCTCTCGTTGATGAAGAGCGTCAGCTCTCCGGCCTCGGTGAAGTCGGTCTGGGCCGCAAGGAGAGTGACGGTGCCGAAGCGGTTATCACCGTCGCGCTCCATCGCAGCGGCAGCGATCGACAGCAATGTCCCTCCCAGACAATAGCCGAGCGCATGGGTCTTCCGACCCGGCATGATGCGGCCGATCATGTCGAGCGCCGCCATGACCCCCAGCTTGCGATAGTCGTCGAAGGCGAGATCCCGATCTGTCGCATCCGGGTTGCGCCAGGAGATCGCGAACACCGTGAAACCCTGACCGGTCAGATATTTGACCAGCGAGTTCTGCGGCGAGAGATCGAGGATGTAGTACTTCATGATCCAGGCCGGCACGATCAGGATCGGCTCTGGTCGCACCTGCGCCGTGGTCGGCTGGTACTGAATCAGCTCGATCAGCTCGTTACGGTAGACGACCTTGCCGGGTGAAGCCGCCACCGATTTGCCGACCACAAACTGCTCGCTGCCCGCCAAATTTGAGGCGGAGAGCAGGCGCATCAGGTCGCTGCACCAGTTTTGCCAGCCGAAGACGAAGTTCTCCCCGCCACTCTGGAACGCCTTTTCCAGCACCTTCGGATTGGTCGCCGCGAAATTCGACGGCGCCAGCATGTCGAGCATCTGGCGCATCGAGAACTCGACGATGGCTTCATTTGCGTGCGACACGCCGCGCACACCGGTCGTGGCATCGTGCCACCAGCGCTCTCCGAGCAGGAATGCCTGCGCCAGCAGATTGAACGGCGCGGTCTCCCATTGCGGTCCACTAAAGCGGCGATCCCGCCCCTGTGGCTGGATCACGGACCACGGCTTTTGGCCCAGTGACGCCGCGTGCGCGGCGGCTTCCGCCAGCCGACCGGTGTCGCGCAGGATGTTGCGGGAAATCTCCATCTGGCGCTGCGGCGCCGCAGCGAGATGCGAACTCCAATCGAGCCAGGCGAGCGACAGAGCCAGCGGCGAAATGCCGCCGGTGAACCGCGCCAGCATCGCGTGAAACGCGCGATCGAGGGGATAGGGCTCCGATACAGGCAAGGGGTCCGCGGCAGCCGGCGTCCCCGCAAGCTTCTCGGAGCCTACCGTCGGGGCTTCGGGAGCGGCGGCGGGATTGACAGGAAGGGCCTGCACCGCCGGTTCTTCGGCTCGTGGAAATATCTGCACGACGCTCATGGCTCAATGTTCCCGAGGGCTGCTGTTATACGTCGGCGGCAGGATATGGCGAGGCTTCGCAGAGGCGTTGAGCTGCATCAAATCCGGAGCGCGGATCACGATTGCTTAATCAGGACGGACAGGCTTCGTCCGATTGACCTGAGTCAAACCGCACCCTGACACCCGAGCTAGTTTTCACGCATCGAAATTCGACAAGCGGAGTTGTCCATGCGCGCCCACCAGATCATGACCCGGTCGGTCATCTCGGTTACCCCCGACACAAGCATCGTCGAGGCGGCAAATATCATGCTGAAGCGGCACGTCAGCGGTCTCACCGTGGTCGACGATACCGGCAAGCTGGTCGGCGTCGTCTCGGAAGGGGATTTCATCCGCCGCAGCGAAATCGGCACCGGGCGCAAGCGCGGACGCTGGCTGCGGTTCATCCTGGGGCCGGGCAAGTCGGCCAGTGATTTCGTCCACGAGCATGGCCGCAAGGTCGCGGAGGTGATGACCGACTCGCCCGTAACCATCACGGAGGACACGGCGCTCGCCGAAATCGTCGACCTCATGGAGCGGAACAACGTGAAGCGGCTGCCGGTGGTGCGCGGCGACAAGGTCGTCGGGATCGTATCCCGCGCCAATCTGCTGCAGGCGGTGGCGGGGCTCGCCCGTGAAGTGCGTGATCCGACGGCGGATGACGACCACATTCGCAACCGCATCATCGACACCATGGAGAAGAACGATTGGTGCCCATTCGGGCTGAACGTCATCGTCCGCGACGGCATCGTTCACCTCAGCGGCGTCATCACCGAAGAGCGCACGCGGCAGGCCGCGATGGTCGCAGCGGAGAACGTCGACGGCGTGAAGAAGGTGCACGACCATCTGTGCTGGGTCGACACCATGTCGGGCATCTATCTGAACTCGCCCGAGGACGACGATCTCGCCAAGGCGAGCTGACAAGGCAAGCTGACAAGGCGAGCTGAACCAGACGCGGTTCAGCGTGGAATGACGGCGGTGGCCTCGATCTCGACGCGCGCCGCCTTCTCGACGAGGCGCACCACCTGCACCAGCGCCATGGCCGGATAATGTGCGCCGAAGATGGCACGGTAGATCTTGCCGAGCTCCCTCAGGTTGGACAGGTACTCGTCCATGTCGACGACGTACCACGTCAACCGCACGAGGTGCTCGGGCCTCGCGCCGGCCTCGGTCAGGATCGCGGCGATGTTGCTCAAGGTCTGACGCACCTGCGCGACAAAGCCGTCGGCGAGACGCTCTTCGGCATCCCAGCCGATAACCCCGCCAGTGACGACGATGAGCCCCTCAGCGGCCATGCCGTTGGCATAGCCCTTCGGCATCGGCCACCCCGACGGCTGGAGCACCTGCACCCGCGAACGGGCGTCATCGTCGGCTGCTGTCGACAGCACCGCGAGCTGCGGGCCTTTCGGCGTCGTCACGGACAATTCTCCATCCTTGTCTCATTCCGCCGCGACGCCTGAGGACGTCGCCGCGGCCTGCGCCATTTGCCGCAAGGCAAAGCGCTTCAATTTTCCGGTCTCGGTCTTGGGCAGTTGCGTCACGAACTCGATGGCGCGCGGATATTTGTACGGCGCGATCTCGCGCTTGACATGCTCCTGCAACGCGGCCACGAGCTGAGCGTCCGGCGTCACGTCGGGCGCCGCGATGACATAGGCCTTTACGATCATGCCGCGCGCCTCGTCGGGGGCGCCGACCACGCCGCATTCGGAAACCGCCGGATGCGTGAGCAGCGCCGCCTCGACATCCGTGCCCGCAATATTGTACCCGGCCGACACGATCATGTCGTCGGAGCGCGACTGGTACCAGAAATAGCCGTCACTATCCATCAGATAGGTGTCGCCGGTGATGTTCCAACCGTTCTGGACGTATTTGCGCTGCCGCTCGTCGGCGAGATAGCGGCAGCCGGTCGGCCCGCGCACCGCAAGCTTTCCCATCGTGCCCGGCGGCACGTCACGGCCGTCGTCGTCGACGATCTTGGCCTCGTAGCCCGGCACCGGCTTGCCCGTTGCACCGGGGCGGATCTCGTCCTCGGTCGCGCTGATGAAGATATGCAGCAATTCAGTCGAGCCGATGCCGTCCATCAGCTTGATGCCGGTCGCCTTGAGCCAGGCGTCGAAAGTCGGCTTGGGCAGCGTCTCGCCCGCGGAAACACATTTGCGAAGCGAGGAGATGTCGCGGCCCGGCAGCTTGCCGATCATGGCGCGGTACGCGGTCGGCGCCGTGAAGCAAACCGTGGTCTTGTATTGCTCGATCGCCGCGAGCATGTCGTCGGGCGTCGTCTTCTCCAGCACGACGAAGGAGGCGCCGATATGCATCGGAAACAGCACGCCGCCAAAGCCGAAGGTGAACGCGAGCGGCGCCGAGCCGACGAAGCGATCCTTCTGCTCGGCTCGCAGGATGTTGCGGGCATAGCCGTCGCAGACCGCGAGCATATCGCGGTGAAAATGCATGGTGCCCTTGGGATCGCCCGTCGTGCCCGACGTGAAGGCGATCAGGCAGATGTCATCGGCGGCGGTATCGACGGCGCTGAACTCCGGGCTCGCATCCGCGATCAGCGCCTCGAGCGAGGCGGCAGCGCCATTGCCCCAGTAGACGACATGCTTGAGACCGGGCGCTGCGGCCTTCGCCTTCTCCATCTCCTCGGAGAGTTTGCCGTCGCACAGCGCCACCGTGATAGCCGCCTTCTGGATCGGATAGGACAGCTCCTTGGCACGGAGCAGCGGCATCGTCGCCACCACAATGCCGCCGGCCTTGATCACCGCGAGATAGGTCGCAACCATCATCGGGTTGTTGGCCGAGCGCAGCAGCACGCGGCCTCCGGGGACGAGGCCGAGCTTGCCGACCAGGACGTTGGCGATTCGATTCACCAGCGCTTGCAGCTCGCGATAGGTGTAGCTGACGGCGGGACTGATGACGCAGGGGGCCTCGCCATGGCCCTGCTCGACCCAGCGATCGAGGAAATAGCTGACGCAGTTCAGTCGCGGCGGATAGTGCAGCTCCGGCCGCGTGAAGATGAACTCGGGCCAGAGCTCGCGTGGCGGCAGATGCTGCCGCGCAAACGTATCGACATGGGCCGTCGCGGCGTTGCCGTCATGCGAGCCCGACACTTGAATCTTGGCGGCGTTGGCCATCGCACGCTCCTTTCAGCATGGATTGCACCCGGCAGCACGATCTGGAAAACATTTTAGGCTTAAAACAATTTGGCGCAATAGCGGATTTTGGGCATCCCGTGCTTTTTCCTGCGGCAAAAGGGATCGGGCGGCGGTGCTTACGGCCGGCGGCGCGCGGCCGATTTCTGCGCCGACGCCTTGGTCTTGGCGAGCAGCCGCATCAATTCGCGCACGTCCTTCGGCGAGAGGTCGGCGAAGAGATCGGCGATCCAGGTCTCGTGCTCCGCGGCCATCTTGCGGAACTCGGCGCGACCGAGTTTCGTGAGGCGGATCACCTGGACCCGGCGATCCGTCTCCGAGGTCCGACGGTCGAGATGGCCGGATTCCACGAGGCGCTCGACGAGGCCGGTCACATTGCCGTTCGACACCATCATCCGCTTGGAGACATCGGACAGCGTCATGCCGTCAGGCGCCTTGTCGAGCTGCGCCATCAGATCGAAGCGGGGCAGCGTGACGTCGAACCGCTGCCGCAGCCGGCCACGGACCTCGCCCTCGATCAGGGTCGTGCAGGTCAAGAGGCGCAGCCACAGCCGAAGCTCTTCGGCGTGGTCTTCCGGCGTTTCGACGGCCTTGGTCTCGGAATCGAGCATCTCGGTGCAGTCACTCTCGGCGGGCATTGGCGCCGGCACGGATTCCCCAACATTTTGAGCTTCAAATAAATTGAAGCCGGCCGCAAGTCCAAAGCTGCAACAATCGACCGCACGCCAATTTCTTTAGGCTTCAAATAATTGGCGCGCCGCTTGCATGCGCCGCTGCCCGCAGGATGGTGACAGTCTGAGCGCTGCTTGCCGCGGCCGCCATCATCGGCATAAGCTTGGACCAGAGTACGCGGCTTGCAGCGCAAGCCCTGATGTCACGGGGGACAGATCATGAGAATGCAATCAACCTTGGCCGCGGCCGCCGTGCTGCTCGGCACTGCCGCGACCCCGGCCGTGGCGCAGGAGAAGATCAAGCTGGGGGTGATCGTGACCCTGTCGGGACCAGCCGCCGCGCTCGGTCAACAGGTTCGCGATGGCTTCGCGCTCGCGGTGAAGGACCTCGGCAGCAAGATGGGCGGCCGTGACGTCGAGGTCGTCGTGGTCGATGACGAATTGAAGCCGGACGCGGCGGTGACCAAGGTCAAGGGTCTGCTCGAACGCGACAAGGTCGATTTCGTGATCGGCCCGATCTTCTCCAACATCCTGCAGGCGATCCACCGGCCCGTGACGGAATCGAAGACCTTCCTGATCAGCCCCAACGCGGGCCCCTCGACCTTTGCCGGCAAGGACTGCAACCCGTTCTTCTATGTGACCTCGTACCAGAACGATCAGGTTCACGAGATCCTCGGCAAGGTCGCGCAGGATCGCGGTTACAAGCGCATGTACCTGATGGTGCCGAACTATCAGGCCGGCAAGGATTCGGCGGCGGGGTTCAAGCTCGACTACAAGGGTGAGATCGTCGAGGAATCCTACATGCCGCTGAACACGCTGGACTTCCAGCCGGAGCTTTCCAAGATCTCCTCGCAGAAGCCCGATGCTCTCTTCACGTTCATGCCGGGCGGCCTCGGCGTCAATCTCGTCAAGCAATACCGGCAGGCGGGCCTTGCTGACAGCATTCCGGTGCTCTCGGCGTTCACGGTGGATGAATCGACCTTGCCGGCGCAGCAGGACGCCGCCGTCGGCATGTTTGGCGGCGCCAACTGGGCGCCCAATCTCGACAATCCCCAGAACAAGAAGTTCGTCGCGTCCTACGAGGCCGCCTATAACGTCGTACCCGGCACCTACGCCTTCCAGGCGTACGACGCCGCGATGCTGATCGACAGCGCGGTCAAGGCCGTGAAGGGCGATCTGTCGAACAAGGACGCGGTCCAGGCCGCGCTGAAGAAAGCCGACTTCACCTCGCTGCGCGGCACCTTCAAGTTCAACACCAACGGCTATCCGATCCAGGACTTCTACCTGACCAAGGTCGCCAAGCGTCCGGACGGCAAGTTCCAGACCGAGATCGTCCAGAAGGTCTTCGAGAATTACGGCGACCGCTATGCCAAGGACTGCAAGGCAGCGAACTAAGCCGCGCGTCGCGTCAAGGGTTACGGGAGGACTGCAATGAAGAGCGAAATCACCGGCATCACGCGGGCCAATGAAGGGATCCAGGGAATCTCCTGGAACATCCTCGGCCAGACCTATGTGCCGAAGAGCAATACCGAGCACAGCTTCTCATGGCACGCGACATTGCCGCCGGGCACGTTCGTGCCGCCGCACATTCACCCCGACCAGGATGAATATCTCTACATGCTGGAGGGCAAGCTTGACTTCATGCTGGGCAATTCGGAGTCGCAGGCAACCGCCGGCGACCTGATCCGCCTCGGCATGGGTGTGCCGCACGGCATCTTCAACAAATCGGAGCAGACCGCAAAAGTGCTGTTCTGGGTGTCGCCGACCAGAAAACTGTTCGACCTGTTCTGGGGCCTTCACAACATGAAGGAACAGAAGCCGGAGGACGTGGTGGCGATGGCCGCCGAGTTCAACATCCACTTCCTGCCGCCGCCTCCCGGCGCCGGCTAGCGGCAGGTCTCAAGCGCGCACCGCCGCCAGTCCCGGCACGGCGGCGAAGCCCGCCTTGGTGGCATAGCCGCGCACGATGGCCTCGCGCTGGGAATAGCTCAGCACATTGTCGACATTGTCAAAGCCGTCGGGCGCGAGCTGCTCGACGGCGTCGATGACGCCCTCAGGGCCGCCGCGCCGGTTGGAGCGCACAATATCCGCCGTCATCGGCAGGCGCTTCTTCTCATATTCGAGCAGCGCCTGGCGTGGATGCTCGGCGCGCACCAGCGCGTCGGCAAGGCAACGCGCATCGAGGATCGCCTGCGAGGCGCCATTCGAGCCGACCGGATACATGGGGTGCGCGGCGTCGCCGAGTAGCGTGACGCGTCCCGACGACCAATAGGGCAAGGGATCGCGGTCGCAGGTCGGATATTCGTAGAATTCGGGCGTCGCCGAGATCAGGCTCTTCACGTCGACATAGGGCACCGAGAAGCGGGCGACGTGCGGCATCAGCTCCTCGCGGCGGCCCGGCCGCGACCAGTCTTCCTTCCGCGGCGGTGGCGCATTGCCCTCGCCCACCTTCACCAGCACGGCCCAGTTGGTCAGGCGGCTCGCCGGGCTCGATCCCTCCGCGATCGGATAGATCACCACCTTGGCATTGAGGCCACCGGCCACGATCATCGATTTGCCGGTGAGGAACAGCGGCCAGTCGCGCGCACCGCGCCACAGCATCAAGCCGTTCCAGCACGGCGGTCCCTCGTTTGGGAACAGCGTGTCGCGAACGCGGGAATGGATGCCATCGGCGCCGATCAGGATGTCGCCGCGCGCGGTGTGGACATGCGCGCCGGCACGATCGAAGAAGTAAGCGGTGACGCCGCCCTCGTCCTGCGTGAACGCGCCGAGCCTGCAGCCGGTGTGGATCGCCTCGTGCCCGAGCCGCTCCTCGACGGCGCGATGGATGACGCCCTGAAGCCGGCCGCGATGGATCGAGAACTGCGGCACGTCGTGACCGGCGTCGATGCCGCGGGCTTCGCGCCAGACCTCCTGGCCGTGGCGGTTGAGGTAATAGAGCTGGTCGGTGCGAACAGCGACGTCGTCGAGCTTCTGGAGCAGGCCGAGTCCGGCGAGCTCGCGCATGGCATGCGGCAGCGTATTGATGCCGACGCCGAGCTCACGAATGGTGTCAGCCTGCTCGAAGATCTCGCATCCGATGCCACGCGAACGCAGCATCAGCGCCGTGGTGAGGCCACCGATTCCGCCACCGACGATAATCGCCTTCATCGCCCTTACTCCACTCGAAACACGCCAGGCAATGAGGTTAACGTCGCACGGGCGGTTACTCCGCCGCAAGCGGCTTTGTCGCCTCCGCCTTGAGCTCGGCCCGGGTCTTGGGCTTAGCCTTAATGCGCAGCTCCTCCAGATCCTGCCGGTCGCGGACGCTGTTTCGGAAAATCTGATCCATTCCGGGCAGATATTGCGGCGGGCAGAACGCGTCCTTTGCCCCGTACCAGGCCGCCGCCCTCATGGTGAAGAACGGATCGACCAGGTGCGGCCGGCCGAGCGCGACGAGGTCCGCCCGGCCGGCGGCCAGAATGGTGTTGGCCTGGTCCGCCGTCGTGATGTTGCCGACGCACATCGTGGCCACGCGTGCCTCGTTGCGGACCTGATCCGAGAACGGCGTCTGGAACATGCGGCCATAGATCGGCTGCGCATCGCGGACGGTCTGCCCGGTCGAGACGTCGACCAGATCGACACCGGCCTCGGCGAAGGCCCGCGCGATCGCCACGGCGTCGTCACCGGTGACGCCGCCTTCCGCCCAGTCGGTCGCGGAGATGCGCACCGACATCGGCTTGTGCGACGGCCACGCCGATCGCAGGGCCTCGAAGATCTCGCGCGGGAAACGCAGACGGTTGTCGAGCGAGCCGCCGTATTCGTCCGTCCTGGTGTTCGTCAGCGGCGAGATGAAGCTGGCGAGCAGATAGCCGTGGGCACAATGCAGCTCGAGCATGTCGAAGCCGCAGCGCTCGCCGCGCTCGGCCGCCGCGACGAAAGCGTCCCTCACCGCATTCATGCCGGCGCGATCGAGCTCGCGCGGCACCTGACTGTCGGGGAAATAAGGGAGCGGCGATGCGGAGAACACGTCCCAGCCGCCTTCATCCAGCGGGCGATCCATGCCGTCCCACATCAGCTTGGTCGCACCCTTGCGGCCGGCGTGGCCCAGCTGGAGGCAGATCTTTGCAGCCGAATTGCCGTGGACGAAATCCACGATGCGCCGCCAGGCGGCCTCCTGCTCGTCGTTCCACAGACCGGCGCAGCCGGGCGTGATGCGGGCATCGCGGCTGACGCAGGTCATCTCCGTGAAGATCAAGCCTGCGCCACCGATCGCGCGCGATCCGTAGTGCACGAGGTGGAAGTCGGTCGGCACGCCCTCCTTGGCCGAGTACATGCACATCGGCGACATCACCGCGCGATTGGCGATCTCCATCTCGCGCAGCCGGAACGGCTGGAACAACGGCACTGCGGGCTTTTTGGTATCGACGTCAAAGCCGCTGTCGCGAACCTGTTTGGCAAATGACTTTTCGACTTCGGCGACGAAATCGGGCGCGCGGAGCTTCAGATTGTCATAGGTAATCGCCTTCGAGCGCGTCATCACGCCGAAGGCGAACTGCACGGGGTCGAAATCCCAGAAGCGGTCGACATGCTCGAACCAGACCAGCGAGACGTCGGCGGCATGCTGTGTCTTCTCGACCTCCTCGCGGCGGCCGTGCTCATAGAGATCGAGCGCCGCCTCGGTGCTCGGCGCGTTCTGCATCGCGTCGGCGAGCGCGATCGCGTCTTCCATCGCCAGCTTGGTGCCGGAGCCGATCGAAAAATGCGCGCTCGCCTTGGCATCGCCGAGCAGCACCATGTTGTCCTTGACCCAGCGCTTGCTGCGGATCATCGGGAAATTGCGCCACATCGAACGGTTGATGAGCAGCTCGTGTCCATCGAGGAACCAGCCGAAAATCTCGGCCATCCGTGCGGCGGACTGCGTCTCGTCCAGCCCCGTGAGGCCAGCCCGCTCGAACGCCTCGGGATCGGTCTCGAAGATCCAGGTCGAATGTCCGGCCTCATATTGATAGGCGTGGGCGATGAAGGGCCCCCACTCGGTCTCCTGGAAGATGAAGGTGAAGGCATCGAGCGGTTTGGTCGAGCCCATCCAGGCGAACTTGTTGGAGCGGAGGTCGACCTCCGGCTGGAAATGATCGACATATTTCTCGCGGAAGCGACTGTTGATACCGTCCGCGATCAGCACGAGATCGGCGTCGGCGAACCGGGTTTCGTCGTCGATGTCCACCTCGAAGTGCAGGACGACGCCGAGCTCGCGGGCCCGTTCCTGAAGGATCAGAAGCAGCTTGCGCCGCGAGCAGCCGCAAAAGCCGTTACCGCCGACCCGGTGGACCGTGCCGCGGAAATGCACGGCGATGTCGTCCCAGTATGCGAACTCCTGGGTGATACGGCGGTAGCTCGGCAGATCGTGCTTCTCGAAATTGTCGAGCGTGGCATCCGAGAATACCACGCCGAAGCCGAAGGTGTCGTCGGCCCGATTGCGCTCGTACACCGTGATGTCGGCGCCCGGGCGCTGCTTCTTGAGCAGGATCGCAGCGTAGAGACCCGCAGGTCCGCCACCGATGATCGCGACTTTCATGGGAGCCTCGCCAAGTTCACCCGGTCACGAAACTATTTTAAGTCTAAAATAATTTCGCGCAAGTCCCCCTTGCTGGCCGGCTCGGACAAAGACGCCGTTTAGTCGCCCCTGAATACCGGCTTGACCTTGTTGGCAAAGGCCTCGAAGGCGCGCTCGAAATCGGCCGTGGTCATGCACAGGGCCTGGGCAACGGCTTCCGCCTCGATCGCCTCCTCCACCGACATTGCCCATTCCATCGCCAGCATCCGCTTGGTCATGGTGTTGGCGAAGGTCGGCCCTTCCGCAATCTGCCTGGCCAGCAATTGTGCCTGGGCCAGCACCTGCTCCGGCGTCACGATGCGGCTGAAGAAGCCCCAGCGCTCGCCCTCTTCCGCGGTCATAAACCGGCCGGTGTAGAGCAGTTCGGAGGCGCGGGACTGCCCGATGATCCGCGGCAGGATCGCGCAGGCGCCCATGTCGCAGCCGGCAAGGCCCACCTTGTTGAACAGGAAAGCAACCTTGGTCCCGCTCGCCGCGAGGCGCATGTCCGAGGCCATGGCGACGATCGCACCGGCCCCCGCACAGATGCCCTCGACCGCGGCCACGATCGGCTGCGGGCAGGCGCGCATCGCCTTGACGAGGTCGCCGGTCATCCGCGTGAAGGCCGTCAGCCCCTTGGTGTCCATCTTCACCAACGGGCCGATGATCTCGAACACGTCACCGCCGGACGAGAAATTGCCTCCAGCGCCGGTGACGACGATGGATTTGACCTCGTCGTCCAAGGCGCAAGCGCGGAAGAAATCGGTCAGTTCCCGGTAGCTTTCGAACGTCAGCGGATTCTTTCGTTCGGGCCGGTTGAGCGTGACCGTCGCGACGCCGTCGACCACCGCCAGCAGGAAGTGCTGCGGCGAATAGTCCGCGAGCGGAATGGTGACGGGATTTGCTGGTCTGCTCATGCGATCTCCTTGGTGTGTTCGTTCCGCGCCGCTAGATTTCGCCACCAGCCACCGCGATTGCCTGCCCGGTGATCGCACTGGCTCCCTGCCCGCACAGCCAAAGCACGGAATCCGCCACCTCTTGAGGCGCGATCAGGCGCCCTTGCGGATTGTGCTTGGCGAGCTCGGCGATCGCCTGCTCCCGGCTTCGTCCCGTCTTGGTCATGATGTTCTCGATGCTGCCGGCGACGAGGTCGGTGTCGGTGAAGCCCGGGCAAACCGCATTCACGGTCACATTGCTGCCGGCCAGCTCGAGCGCAAGCGAACGAACGAGACCGACCGCGGCGTGCTTGGCCGCAGTGTATGCGCTGACATAAGCATAGCCCTTGAGCCCCGCGGTCGACGCAATCACGACGATGCGGCCATACGGACGATCCTTCATGCCCGGCAGCACGCCGTGGATGGCATGGACGACGCCCATGAAATTGATGTCCATCATGCGCGCAAACAGGGCACTGTCCGACTTCGCGAATGGTGCGGATTCGGCGCTGCCCGCATTGGCGATCAGGATTTCGATCGGCTTTCGCGCCTGGGCCTCGGCGATGGCGGCCTTCAGAGCGATCTCGTTCGAGACGTCGGCGACAGCCGCAAAATGCGCGGCGCCTGCATTGACCGCCTCTTCGAGGACCGCTGAGTTCCGACCGACTATCGTCACAATGGCGCCGGCGCCGACGAGAGACGCCGCGATCGCACGGCCGATGCCGCGGCCACCACCGGTCACCAGTGCGTGCGGCGAGTGCGGCAATCCGGACATGCGCTGGCTCCCTCGGATCCAATGATCGTTCCTCCGATATATTTTAACCTTCAAATTTTTGCAACGAAAGCGGTGCTCGCCGCCGCGACCGTCAGGGCACGAGAGGGCGGCCCGAAAATTGCTTTAAGTATAAAATTATCGCTTCCCATCCCCCACAGGCCTGTTAGCATCAAGGGCCAAGCAAAAGGATGTCGCGTGTCGCAGCCTGCGCCAATGATAACAAAGGACGGACGCTTCGCCTACGAAGCCGCGGGCGATCCGAATGCGATACCTCTGATCTTCCTGCATGGCATCGGCGGCGCAGCGCGGGCCTGGCGGCGGCAGCTTGCCACATTCGGTGGCCGCTTCCGCGCAATCGCATGGGATATGCCGGGTTACGGCGGTTCGACCCCGCTCGCCAGCGTCAGCATCGCTGCCCTGGCGGAGGCGCTCCAGCAATTCATCGAACAACTCGGTGCAGCCAGACCCATTCTGGTCGGTCACTCGATCGGCGGCATGATCGTGCAGAAGTGGCTGGTGCAATCACCGAAACCGGCACGCGCGGTCGTGCTGGCGCAGACCAGCCCGGCCTTCGGCAAGGCCGACGGCGACTGGCAGAAATCGTTCATCGCGGCGCGGCTCGGGCCGCTCGATCGCGGGGAGACGATGAAGTCGCTGGCGCCCTCGCTGGTGAAGGAGCTTGTCGGGGACGATCCCGATCCGAAAGGGATGGAGCTTGCACGCGAATGCATGGGGAGCGTGCCCGAGGCAAGCTATCGCGCCATGATGCTGGCTCTCATCGGCTTCGACCAGCGCAGCGCGCTTGGGGATATTTCCGTCCCCACGCTGCTACTGTCGGGATCCAGGGACAACAATGCGCCCGCGCCCATGATGGCGAAAACGGCGACGTACATTCCCTCGTCCGAATATGTCGAGCTCGCCGGTGTCGGCCATCTCGCCAACCTCGAGCGCCCCGATGCCTTCGACGAGGCCCTCGGCCGGTTCCTGAATTCCGTTACGACCAAAACGTAAGGTGACTGCGCAATGACCATGCAAGTCAGCAAGACGATCGGCACGACTGACAAGGTCGCGCTGGATGCGCCGATCTTCGATCCCATTGCATTCCGCCTCAGCGACGAGCAGGCTGGCATCATTGCGCGGGCAAGAGAAATCGGCCAGAGCGTGTTCGCCGCTCGCGCCGCCACTTACGATCGCGAGGCGACGTTTCCGATCGAGAATTATCGCGACCTGCACCGCGTCGGTCTGCTCGGCATTGCCGTTCCCAAGAAACACGGTGGGCTCGGCGCGAATTATCAGACCTATGCTTTGGCGGCCGCCGAGATCGGCCGCTATTGCGGCGCGACCGCGCTGACCTGGAACATGCACGTGTGTTCGACCCTCTGGTCGGGGCCCCTCGCCGACGATCTCGACATGGACGCCGAGACCCGGGCCGAGCACGAGCGGCGTCGCGCAGTCCACTACAAGCGCATCGTCGAAGATGGCGCGATCTATTCGCAACCCTTCTCCGAGGGTGGAGCGGCCGCCGCAGGCGGCGTCGCCTTCGGCACGGAAGCAAGGCCGGTCGAAGGCGGTTGGATCGTCAACGGCAAGAAGATTTTTGCATCGCTCTCCGGCCACGCCGACTATTACGGCGTGCTCTGCACTGAGATCGAGGAAGGCGAGAAGGCCTCGCGCCGCAACACGCTTTACCTCGCGATATCAGCCAAGTCCGAAGGCATCTCGGTCGTCGGCGACTGGGACCCGCTCGGCATGCGAGGAACGGTTTCGCGAACGCTTCTGTTCAAGGACGTGTTCGTGCCGGCCGACTCTGCACTGATGCCGCGCGGCGTCTATTTCCAGGCCGCGATGCGCTGGCCGCACATGTTCCTGACGCTGTCGCCGACCTATATGGGCCTGGCGCAAGCGGCCTATGATTTCACCGTGCGTTATCTGCGCGGCGAAGTGCCGGGCATGCCGCCGGTCAAGCGCCGGATGTATCCGACCAAGCAGATCGCGGTCGCGCAGATGCAGATCAAGCTCGAACAGATCAAGGCGGTCTGGTTCCAGGCGGTCACCGAAGCCTGCGCCAATCCGAGCAAGGAGCAGGTGCTGCGGGCCTATGCCGCGCAATACTCGGTGATGGAAGGCGCCAACGAGCTCGCCGCGCTCGCGATCCGCACCTGCGGCGGTCAGGCCATGCTTCGATCGCTGCCGCTGGAGCGGATCTATCGCGACAGCCGCTGCGGCTCGCTGATGTTGCCCTGGACCGCCGAACTGTGCCTCGACCGCATCGGACGCGAGGCGCTCTATGAGACCGGCGAGACGGACGACTGACGGTGGACCTCTGCAGTCTGATCGATCGCAACGCGGCGTTCGCGCCAGACAAGACGGCCATTGCCTTCGAAGGGGAACGGCTGAGCTATGCGGCGTTCGCCGCACGTATCGAGCGCACCGCGACGGCATTGAAGCAGGAGCTCGGCGTCGGCCGCGGCGACCGCGTCGCCATCCTCAGTCTGAACCGGCCGGATTACCTGGTTCTGCTTTATGCCTGCGCGCGACTTGGCGCGATGCTGGTGCCGCTGAACTGGCGGCTCGCCGTCGCCGAGCAACTCTTCATTCTCGCCGACGCGGGCGCCAAGGTACTGGTGCTCGAGCAGGCCTTCGAGGGTGTTCTCCCCGAGCTTGCGCCGGGGACGTCCCTCGTCGGCCTCGACTTCACGCCACCTCGCGGCACAGCATTCGAAAGCCTGCTGACGCGCAGCGATGGCGCCGGCCGAAATCCCCACACCGATCTCTCCTGCCCGCTGCTGATCGTCTACACATCGGGGACAACCGGGCGGCCGAAAGGCGCGGTGCTGCGCCAGGAGGCGCTGTTCTGGAACGGCGTCCTGAGCCAGCACATGCACAACATGACGTCCGACGACCACGTGCTGACCGTGTTGCCATTCTTCCATGTCGGCGGCCTCAACATCCAGACCACGCCGGCACTGCAGCTTGGCGCGACCGTCACGGTCCATGCGCGCTTCGCGCCGGAGACCGCGCTTGCAGCCATCGAACAGGAGCGGCCGACACTCACGGTCATGGTGCCTGCGATCATCCAGGCGGTGAGCGAGCATCCTGCCTGGGCGGCCACCGATCTTTCGTCACTCAAAGCCGTCGCCACCGGCTCGACCATCGTGCCTCCGCATCTGATCGAGCGTTTCGTCGCCCGCGATGTGCCGGTGCTTCAGGTCTACGGCTCGACGGAAACCTGCCCGATCGCCGTCTACACGCGGCTCGGCGGCGACCTTTCGCGCGCGGGATCGACCGGTCTTGCCGGCCTGTGCTGCGACGCGAAGGTGGTCGATCATGCCGGCAACGAACTGCCCGCCGGCACGCCGGGCGAGATCGCGGTACGCGGTCCCAATGTGTTCTTCGAATATTGGGGCAACGAGGCCGCAACGCGCGACGCATTGCACGACGGCTGGTATCGCACCGGCGATATCGGCCTGAACGACGCCGACGGCTATTTCTGGGTCCGCGACCGCAAGAAGAATATGATCATTTCAGGCGGGGAAAACGTCTATCCCGCCGAGGTCGAGCGCGTCCTGCTCGAACATCCCGACGTCAGCGAATGCGCCGTGATCGGCCGGCCGGACCCGCGCTGGGACGAGGTGCCGATCGCTTATGTCATCCCCCGATCCGGCTGCCGGCCCGAAGCGAACGAGCTGAGAGCCCATCTCCAGGCGCAACTCGCCCGCTATAAGGTGCCGCGCGAGATCGTCTTCGTCGCCGACCTGCCGCGCACCGCGCTGGGCAAGGTCCAGCATTTCCTGCTGAAGCAGCTTGATGCGCAGTCCCGCGCGCAAGGAGAGGCATCTTGAAGATTGCAGTTCTGGGTGGGGGAAACGGCTCGTTCGCGGCCGCCGGCGATTTTGCGCTGTCGGGGCATGAGGTGCGGCTTTGGCGCCGCGATGCCGGCCAGGTCGCGGCACATCGCGCCGCCGGCTCGCGCATCCTGGTCAAGGATCACAACGGCCGCCACGACGTGACGCTCGCGCTGGTCACGACGGATATCGCCGAGGCCGTCAACGGCACGGAGCTGATCCTGTGCCCTGCTCCTGCCTTCGCACAGACCGATATCGCTCGCCTGCTCGCCCCGCATCTGCGGGACGGTCAGGTCGTCTTTCTGCCGCCAGCGACATTCGGTTCGATGATCTTCGCAGAGGCTGCGCGGGAAGCTGGGAACCAGGCCAAGGCAAGCTTTGCCGAAACCGGTACACTGCCGTGGCTCACCCGCAAGCACGGACCGTTCGAGGTCGCGATCACCATCCGCGCCAAGCGGCTTCCGGTCGGCGTATTCCCGCTCGACCGGGCACCGCATGCGCTCGAAGTCATCGGACGCGCCTTCCCCGATACGATCGAGCCGTGCGGAGACGCGCTGTCCGGGGCGCTGATGAATGCCGGCCCGATCATCCATCCGCCGCTGATCGTGATGAACGCCGGTCCAATCGAGCATTTCGAGAGATGGGACATCCACAAGGAAGGCACGCAAGCCGCGACCCGGCGGGTGACCGACGCGCTCGACGCGGAACGCATCGCGGTCCGCGAGGCACTTGGTTACGGTGCACCGCATTTTCCGCTTGCTCACCATTATGCGAGGGAAGGCGAGATCTGGATGTATGGCCGCGGCTCGCACGACCGGCTGACGGATTCAGGCGACTGGCGCGAGCGAATCGTGCTGACGGAGCATCGCTATATGCGTGAGGACCTGCGGCTTGGGCTGTCGCTGCTCGTCTCCGTCGCCGGCCTGGCCGGCGTGGCCACGCCGCTGGCCAAAGCGCTCCTGTCGATCGGCGGCGCGGTCTGCGGCGAGGATTTTGCGCAAGGTGGCCGAACGCTAGAGACGCTGGGGCTCGACAATCTCAGCAAGGCTGAATTGCAGACGCTGCTTCGCAATGGATTTTGACCGATGACCAACCGGGCCAATATCGTCTGTCTGGGGGCTGGCCGCATGGGACGCGGCATCGCCGTCGCGTTTGCCTACGCTGGGCATCAGGTCACGATGATCGACGTCAAGGCGCGCTCCGCGGAGGAGTTCGCCAAGCTGGAGGCGGACGCGATCGGCGAGGTCGCGAAGACCTTTGCCAGCCTGTCCAAGCTGGGGCTGCTGACGGAGGCCGATGTCGATCCGCTCATCGCGCGCGTCTCGGTGGTGCCCGCCAGCCAGAGCGAGGCAGCGCTATCCGACGCCGGAATGGTTTTCGAAGGAGTCCCTGAAGTCGTCGAACTCAAGCGCGAGGTGCTGGGGTCAGCCTCACGGCAGGTCCGACCCGACACGATCATGGCATCGACGACGTCGACCATCCTCGTCGATGATCTCTCCGGCGCGATCGTGAACCCTCGCCGCTTCCTCAACGTGCATTGGCTCAACCCAGCCTATCTGATCCCGCTGGTCGAGGTTTCGCCCGGCAGAGCCACCGATCCCGCCATCGTCGACGAGGTCAAGGGACTGCTCGAAGGCATCGGCAAGGTGCCGGTCGTCTGCGCGGCGACGCCCGGCTTCATCGTTCCGCGCATCCAGGCGCTGGCGATGAACGAGGCCGCACGCATGGTCGAGGAAGGCGTCGCCAGTGCCGAGGAGATCGACAAGGCGATCCGCTACGGTTTTGGCTTCCGCTACGCCGTGCTCGGACTGCTCGAATTCATCGACTGGGGTGGCGGCGATATCTTGTACTACGCCAGTCGCTATCTCGAAGGCGCGCTCGGCAGCGACCGCTACCGCGCGCCGGACGTCATCTCACGCAACATGCATGAAGGCAGGATCGGCTTGCGCACGGGTGCCGGCTTCCTCGACTATTCGGGCATGGACGTTGACGCCTATCGCGTAAAGCGGCTTCAGGCCATGGTGGATCTGCTCCGCCACTTCGACCTGGCTCGCCCACCCGTGCTCGACCGCAATTAGCCGAATACGTCCTGGAGCACGCCCTCCCGGACCACAGCAACGCCATCGAGCTCGATGGTCGTCCCCATCATCGGCAGATCGAAATGCCCCGCCGTGTAGCGGCCGGCAAATTCGTTGGCGCCGGTCGAGAACAGGAAATTGCCGGAGACAGCCCGAATCTCGGTGCCATTGGTGTCGCGCTGGTCGTACATCGACAGCGCTTCATAGCGCGCACCGGGGTTCATGCCGAAACCGACATGCGAGACGGCATAAGCCTCGCGATCGCCCCAGGCAGCAAGATAGGCGCGCATCATCGCGGCATCGGTGCCCTCGCCTTCCAGCTCGACGACATAGTCGTCTTTCAAGGTCATCTTCACCGGTGAGGCCAGGTAGCGCTTGAAGGTCAGGTTGATGTCGCCGGGCGCCATCACCAGCGTGCCGTTGATGGTCCCGCTCTTGGGGAAACTGACGACGATTCCGCCGGGCCAATGCGCCAGCGTGCCGGGCTTGTCGGTCCAGCCCCACACACCGACCGTGGACGCACCGACCATGTCGACGTCCAGCGCCGTGCCGGCCTTCGACGTCACCCGCATCCGCTTGGTCCCGCGCAGCATCTTGGCCGCCGCCCGAACGCGCTTCTCGAGTGCGCTATCCGGCACCATCCGCTCCAGCGCTTCGGGATGCTCGTTGGAGATCACCAGGATCCGTGCGCCGGCCTTGAGGATCTCGGGCGTCTCCACCGCGTGCATCAGACCTTCAATGGTGCAGTCCACCACAAAGCCGGCCTGCTGAAGCGCGGTGATGACCGGGCCAAGGCGCTGGATCGCCTCGCTCGCCCCCGTTGAGCGAACCGGCACGATGTTGCGGTTACGCGGTGTCGGCATCACCACGTGAAACGGCCGCGCGCCCATGCGCAGCAGCGCCAGCTCCGCCAGATGCACATTCAACGCACGCGACTGGGTTTCCGACAGGATCGCCGCGGTATCGCCGGCCTTGACGGCGCAGCGTTCAAAGATCTCGCAGAATGCGTCGATCCATTTTGCCTCGATGCGATCAGCCAGCATGGTTCACTCCCGGTCTTCTGCTCTTCTTGGTCAGTTCACGCCTCGGGAAAGCCCCGCAGCAGGTACGAGCGTAGCGCCCCGAGCAGGCCATTCAGGATCAGGCCCAGCAGCGAGATCGTGATCAGCGGTACGAACATATCGACGGCCTGGAAAGTTCGCGCCGCGGTCACGAGCGCGTGCCCCAATCCGTCCGTCGACGTGATCATCTCGGCCAGAAACACCACGATGCAGGAAATGACAAGCCCGATCCGGCATCCGGTCAGGATCGACGGCATCGCCGCCGGCAGCACCACCTTGAAGAGGATTTCGTAGCGCGGTGTTCCCGCTGCCATCGCCGACCAGATCAGCTTCTGCTCGACAGTCGACGCACCGTAATAGGTCGAGAGCAGAATGGGGAAGAGTGCGTCCGCGGCCACCAATGTGATCTTCGATCCGTGACCGAATCCGAGCAAAAGCAGGAGTGCCGGATAGAGCGCGACCTTGGGCAGCGGGGCCAATACGCGGACGATCGGCCGAACCACGGCATTGATCGCCGGATTGGCGGCGGCAGCAATGCCAATACCGACACCCAGCACGACCGCAATCGCGAACCCTGCAAACAGCCGGATCAGGGTTGCCGCGATCTCCTGCTGAAACGTCCACGTAACGAGCTGCTGGAGCAGCCGGCTGAAGACGAAGCCCGGCGGCGGCAGCAAGACCGCGGGCGCGAAGCCGAATGACACCAGGCCTTGCCACAACGCGACAACCAGCACGATCGGGGCAATCCCGAGAAGGACGTTTGCGGAGAGAATGCGCGACATCACGAGAAGCTCAGCGGCATGTCGAACTGCGGCTCGGACCAACGCACGAGTCTGGCACGAACCCTTTCAAAAATCGCGTCGAGACAGATTCCCATCGCGCCCACGATGATGATCATCGCAAAGACGGTGTCGTACTGACCCATATCGAGCGCATTGAACAGGATGTTGCCGGCGCCGGACTGGCGGGCGATCATCTCGCTGGTGATCATCGTGATCAGCGCCAGCACCAGTCCCGTGCGGCAGCCGGTCAGGATCTCCGGCAGCGCCGCGGGCAACACGATCCGCACCAAGCGTCGTGCGGGCGAAAGCCCCATCGCGGCACCCGACCACAGCATCTTCTCTTCGACAGCCTTGGCACCCTCGAAGCTGTGATAGATCACGGGGAGGCTGACGCCCAGAAAGATCACCAATGTCTTGGTGACGTCGCCGACGCCCAGCCAAAGCATGATGATCGGCATCAAGGCGGCCTTCGGCACCGGATAAATCACCATCAGGAGCGGATTGAAAAAGGCCGCGACGCCCCGGCTGCGTCCCATCAACAGGCCCAGCGGAATCGAAACCAGCACCGCCACACCGAACCCGATCGCCATGCGGCGAAGCGAGGCCAGGATGTTGATCAGGGATTCCTTGTCGCCGAGAATATCCGGAATTGCCTTGATCGCCTCCATCGCGGTCGGGAAGCTGTCGTTCTTCAGCGCAAGCGATGCAACCTGCCACACGGCCAGCAGCCCGATGCAGGCCAGCACCGGAGCGGCCCGTCTGATCAAGGTGGCCGACGACATCATGATGCCGGCCCGGCTTCGTCGCTTTCATCGAACATGCGCTCGATATCGACGATGTACTTCTGATAGCGCGGGTCGAGCAACAGCTCGTTGCGGCGGCGCGGTCGCGGCAGATCGATGTCGATGACCTCACGGATGCGGCCGGGCGATTTCGACATCATCACGACCTTATCCGAGAGAAAGACCGCCTCGTCCACCGAATGGGTGACGAACAGCACCGTCTTGCGGTCGCGCTCCCAGATGTTGAGAAGGTCGTTCTGCAGCCGCGTCCTTGTGTGCGCGTCGAGCGCACCGAACGGCTCGTCCATCAGCAGAACTTCGGGATGGTAGGCGAGCGTCCGCGCCAGCGCCACGCGTTGCTTCATGCCGCCCGACAATTCCTTGGGGTAGAAACTCTCGTAGCCCTTGAGGCCAACCATCTCGATCAAGGCCCGGCTCTGCGCTTCCGCCTCGGCGGCGCGCACACCTTGCTGACGCGGGCCGTACATCACGTTGCCCAGCACGGTCTTCCAGGGAAACAGGGCAAATTCCTGGAACACCGGCCCGCGATCCGGACCGGGCCCCGTGATCGCATGTCCCTTGATCTTCGCCGAGCCGCTGGTCGGGCTGACAAAACCACCGACGATATAAAGCAGTGTCGACTTGCCGCAGCCGGACGGCCCGAGGATGGAGACGAAGGCGCCCTCCTCGATCGTCAGCGAGATGTCGGAAAGCGCCACGTGATCCTTGCGCGCCGAAGTCTGAAAGACCTGCGAGACGCGGTCGATCTCGATGATCGCAGAAGCCGGCTCTTGTGATGTCACCGGTCTCACCCATTCGCTCGATCTCGCAGGCACTACCGTCATCCCGTCTGTCGCCTCACTCGCGCGAACATTTCTCGACGAACCCGCTGAACGTCCTCCGTCAGCGGCACGAGCTTAGCAAGAAACCTGCCAGACAGGCGGTCGTTTTCGCACCCGTGCGGTGGGTCATTCGAACCACGGCCATTCTGCCGGGCCTTCATGCGTCACGGCTCCACCCGGCGCCTGCCCAACCAGCCGCGCGTACTTTGCAAGCGCGCCCGCCCGGTGACGCGGCGGACGTTGCTTCCAATCGCGTCGCCGCGCTGTGAGCTCCTGCTCATCGAGCAGCACATCCATCCGCCGGTTTGCGGCATCGATCCGGATTCTGTCACCATCGCGAACGAGCGCCAGCGGACCGCCGACAAACGCCTCGGGGGCCACGTAGCCGATGCACATGCCGCGGGTCGCGCCGGAGAACCGGCCATCGGTGATCAGCGCCACCTTCTCGCCCATGCCCTGTCCGTAGATCAGCGCGGTGACGCCGAGCATCTCGCGCATGCCGGGACCGCCGACCGGCCCCTCATTGCGGATCACGAGAACCTCGCCCGCCTTATAGCTGCGGTCACGAACCGATGCGACGCAGGCTTCCTCATCCTCAAAAACGCGCGCCACGCCTTCGAAGAATTGACTCTTCAAACCTGCGACCTTGATCACCGCACCGTCGGGACAGAGATTTCCCTTCAGCACCGCTACGCCGCCGTCAGGCATGATCGGCGCGCGGGCCGCATACACGACTTCTCCATCGGGTGCGTTGGCGGTGCCATACTCTTCGGCAAGTGTGCGGCCGGTGATGGACAAGCAGCCGCCATCGATATGCCCGCTCTGGATCAGCTCACGGATCACGACTGCCGCACCGCCGATGTCGTAGACGTCCTTCGCCGTGTACTTACCCCCGGGGCGCAGATTTCCGATCAACGGCGTCCTGGCAAAGACCTCGCCTACATCATCGATCGTGAATGCAATGCCGGCCTCATTCGCGATCGCCGGCAGATGCAGCGCGGCGTTGGTCGAGCCACCTGTCGCAGCGACGATCGCCGCGCCGTTCTCGAGGGATTTCCGCGTCACGATGTCGCGCGGCAACGGCCCGCCGCGGGCCAGCATCTCCATGATCAGGCGTCCGGCGCGCCGCGATATCTGCGCACGCTCGGCATAGACACCGGGCACCATCGAGACGTTGGGAATGGTCAGGCCCATCGCCTCCGAGACCATTCCCATGGTGTTGGCGGTGAACTGGCCGGCGCAGGCGCCGATCGTCGGCAAGCAGGCACGCTCGATCCGCTCCAGCGTGGCGCCGTCGATCTCACCAGTCATGAAGCTGCCGACAGCCTCATAGGAATCGAGCACCGTCAGCGTGCGCCCATCCACGCGGCCCGGCAGCGAGCTGCCGCCATAGATGAAGATGGAGGGCACGTTACAGCGAACCATGCCCATCATCACGCCCGGAAGCGTCTTGTCGCATCCGCCGTATCCGATCAGCGCATCGTAGGCCAGACCATGGACGACGGCCTCGATCGAGTCGGCGATCAGCTCGCGCGAAAACAACGAGAACTTCATTCCCTCATGGTTCATGCTGATGCCGTCAGAGACCGACACGGTCGAGAATTCGCGCGGCGTGCCGCCGGCCTCCTCGATGCCCGTCTTGGCCGCGGCCACCTGAAAATCGTGGGTCATGTTGCAGGGCGTCTGCTCGCCCTTCATGCTCACGACGCCCACCATCGGCTTGGCAATCGCAGCGTCGTCGAGCCCCATCGCGCGCATGAATGCGCGGTGTGGGGCCCGGTCGAGGCCGTCAGTGGTGACGCGTGATCGCAATTTCTTCATACGTGCATCTTCCCTCGTCCCGGATCATCTGGAACGCCGCCACCACTTCGTTCGGATCATCCGACTGGCCGCCTACTGCAGCGGAGCAACGATCGTCGGATGCTTGAACTGCGCGACATCCAGTTTCGGCAGCATTCCGGTCTCGGCGTAGATGTCCAGCATCTTCTGGATCGCCGGAAAATTCGGCGCTGCACCTGGATCACGGCCAAAATCGTTGTCTTTGAGCAGGTAGGTCTCAAGCACCGGGATGGGCGCCTTCAGCACTTCATTGACGACCTTGAGAGTCTCCTCGCGGTTCGCCAGCGCCTTCTTCATGCCCGAGGTAATATCACGGACATAGGCCTTGACCAGTTCCGGGTTCTTGTCGACGAAATCGGCACGGCAAGCTTCCAGGATATGCACGATGTTCGGCATGGCCTGAGACAGCGAGAAGAGCTTCCTTGTACCGCCCTTTGCCTCAGCCCGCGCCGCGAACGGCTGGTTCATGTTCACCGCATCGACGCGGCCTTGGCGCAATGCATCCTCGGAGACGGCAAAGCCGACCTCGACCAGCTTGATATCCTTGGTTGGATCGACGCCATTCTGCTTCAGGAGCAGGTTGAACGGGCCTTGCGTGCCGCCGCCGATCACGGAAATGCCGACCGTCTTGCCCTTGAGATCAGCGATCGTCTTGATAGGCGAGTCATCCATGACGGCCCAGTAGACCGAGAAGCCGCCCGGCTTCTCGAACACGTGCTGCGCCACGATGTAGGCCTTGAGATTGCCGCCGACCACACCGTTGGCGAGCGACAGCGGCGCCTGCGTCGCGCAGTCCAGCGCGCCGGCTGCCAAGGCCTGCGTCATCGGCGCGGTGCCCTGGAATTGGGTCCATTCGATATTGTAGGTCTTGCCGAGATTGGGAAATTCAGCCGGGCGGCGCATCATCCAGTACTTCGATTCCTCGGCCGGGATCGTCCAACCGACGCGGATCGTCTGCTGCGCCCATGACGGGCTTGCCCCCGCGCTCACGGCGGCCGCCGCCCCCAAAGCCAGGATCCATCTC
The DNA here is from genome assembly GCF_036247965.1 of Bradyrhizobium sp. TM233. Classification (NCBI taxonomy): domain Bacteria; kingdom Pseudomonadati; phylum Pseudomonadota; class Alphaproteobacteria; order Hyphomicrobiales; family Nitrobacteraceae; genus Bradyrhizobium; species Bradyrhizobium sp. TM233. The sequence goes on from NZ_BTIG01000003.1 coordinate 809,395, forward strand.
GAAACGGTTCGCATCGTGCCCACTCCGCTGCTCCGGCGCCGACCGGCGCCACCCAACCCCGACCGGGTTCAAATCTTTCATGGTTCAAACAATCAGGCAAGCCACGCGAGCCGGGCGGTTTTGCCGTCCGATGCGCAATGTATAGTAAAGCGGCGTCGCGCTGCGGCAGAAGGAGGCAACCTATGGCTGATGCGAGCAAGGCAAACCCGCAAGACGCCGAGAGGCTCGGCTATCTCGGCCTTGGCCTGATGGGAACGCCGATGACCCGACGCCTGCTCAAGGCCGGCTATCAGGTCACTGTCTGGAACCGTTCGGAGGGCAAGGTGGCTCCGCTCGCCGAGGCCGGAGCCAGGCGCGCAGTCACGCCTCGTGATCTCCTGACGAACTCCGATATCGCCTTCATGTGCGTGACGGATGCCGCGGCCGTCGAGGAGGTGATCTTCGGGCCTGACGGGCTGGCAGCGGTGCCCGGCGCAGGCAAGCTTGTCGTCGACTTCTCCTCGATACATCCCGACGCCGCGCGCGATCTGGCCAAGCGACTGAAAGCCGCCAATGGCGCCGGCTGGATCGATGCACCGGTTTCCGGCGGAACGAAGGGCGCCGAGGAAGGCACCCTTGCGATCATGGCCGGCGGAGAAGCGGACGAGATCGAGAGGGTACGCCCCTACGTGCTGGCCATGGCGCGCAGGTTCACCCACATGGGCCCTATTGGCGCCGGCCAGACCACGAAACTCTGCAATCAGGTGATCGTGGGATGCGCGATGGCCGTGCTGGCAGAAGCCACGCGCCTGGCCGTCAACGCGGGTATTGACGCCAATCGCCTGCCCGAAGCGCTCGCCGGCGGCTTCGCGGACTCGATCCCGCTTCAGCTTTTCGTGCCGAGAATGGTGCAAGGCATTCACTCGCCACCGCTCGGTCACATTGCCACGATGCTCAAGGATCTCGATACGGTCGCCGACGTCGCGCAGGCGACATCGACACCGGTGCCGATGGCCTCTCTTGCGGGACAACTTTTCAGGCTCGCCAAGGCCGCGCGCGGCGCGGAAGCGGACGCGCTGGAGATTTACAAGCTTTCAGCGGCGGAGCGCTAAGCTGTCGAGCGCGATCTGAAGTCCATCAAGGCGACGTCTTGCGCTCGTCATCCGCGAGGAATCGGCCGAACGCCCCCCGCGCGAAGAGCAGCGGCTCCGTTGTGTTGTAGGTATAGGCCTCGACCGCGCCGAGAAAGATCACGTGGTCGCCGCCATAATAGCGATTCACGGAGCGGCATTGAAAGTTGGCGACGCTCTCCGCAAGCACCGGCGCTCCGCCGAGGCCCGGCGCCCAGTCCACACCTGTGAACTTATCGTCCGACGACTTGGCGAATTTTGTCGCAAGCGCCTGCTGCGAAGCACCAAGCACGTTGACGGTGAAATGGCTGGCGTTCTGGAAGATGGTCAGACTCGAGGAATAGACGACCAGGCTCCACAGGACCAGCGGAGGGTTCAACGAGACGGAGGCGAACGAATTGCAGGTCAGCCCGTAGGGCTTGCCGTCAGGCGCTGCGGCCGTGATGATCGTCACGCCCGTTGCATAGGTTCCGAGCGCGTTGCGAAAGTCGCGAGGATCGATCGACGAGCTGTCGCTCGCGAACTCGTTGGCGGGATCGGGAGCGCCGGGCTGCTGCGGCAGATCATTCATCGGCCGGCCTCACAGCGTGAGATTTTCGGACGGCAGGCCCAGCGCCACGCGTCCATAGTTGGTCCCGGCCGCATCGAAGTTGAATGCGAGATGCGAGTTGATCGCGTGCGCATCGCGAAATTGCCGCTGCAGCACACCAGTTGTGAACAGACCGCGCGCGCCGCTCGCGGCAAACAGCATCGAGACCGCGTCCGTGCACAGGTTTACCGAAAAAGATCCGTCGCGCCGATAACGGGTCTTGGTCGCCATGTCAGGGATATGACCGCGCCGCGCGTCCTCCATGGCATCAAGGCACGCCGACCGCATGACCAGGCGCGCGGCGTCGATCTTCGCCGAGGCCTCCGCGATCTTGATCTGGGTGCTTTGAAAATCGCTCAATTTGGCCCGGTTGTAGGTTGAAATACGATGGCGTGCGACCTCCGTATAATCGTCGAGGCACGCTTGCGCATTCCCCAGCGCAACACCGGAGAGGACGTATGGGAACAGCGAGAACACGGGGAGCGCATACAGCGGATTGGGATTGACCTTGCTTCCCGGCGTCGTGCCGCCAGCGAGGTCGCCGACGGCGACGGTCATATGGTCCGCCACGAAGACGTCCCTGACCTCCACGTCGCAGGACCCCGTCCCGCGCAGTCCCGCAACGTTCCAGGTGTCCAGCACGCTGTAATCGCCTTTCGGCAGCAAAAAGATGCGATACTCGATGCCGTCGGCCTCGTCGTCGGAGTAGACTACGCTTGCGAGCATGTTCCATTCGCAGGAGGCAACGCCGGAGGAGAATGGCCAGCTGCCGCGAAGCTGATATCCGCCGTCCACTCGCGTGGCCCGTCCGGCGGGAAAAATGAACGAGGACGCGATCAGCGCATCCGGATCACGGCCCCAGACCAGATCCTGCGCCTTCTGCTCGAACATGCCGAGCATCCAGTGGTGGCTCGCCAGATTGGCGAGATTCCAGGCCACCGATGCATCCGCCTGTCCGAGCAGCTCAGCGCAGTCGACAAGAGCGACATAGTCGAGCTCGGCGCCGCCAATCCGTGCCGGTTGGAGCATCCGGAACAGGCCGGCTTGATGGAGATCCATCTCGGTTTCCGATGGGAGATGCCGCAGCTCCTCCGTCCGCACCGCCCGCTCTCGTAGTCGCGGCACGAGGGCCTGGGCCTTCGCGATCATCGCCGCATAGGCGCGTTCGCCTGCTTCCGACCCGGTGGGCTGACCCATGCTCGGCTTTCGACCAGGCGCCATTCGTGTCCCTCACTTTCACATATTTATGCGGCCGCTCCTTCGCCAAATCAAGCCAATGCAGCCGGCATCACGAAGCATCGATTCGCTTGCCGCGCGATGCCTGTTGCGAGGAGACTGACAGCCGGCCTAAACCGGCGTCGAGGGCTTTCCCGAGCCAAAGACGCCTTTCCGGCTAAACTCCGTGATCCGACGCTCGTCATAACCGAGCATGCTGCGCAAGACGTCCTCGGTATGCTCACCTAACAGGGGGGCTGCAACGGGATCGACGGGGCCGGTCAGGCTCATGGTAATCGGCGGCTCGATGTTCGGCACCCATTCCGCTGTACGGTGCGGAATGCGGCTCAAGCGATGGCGCTCGCGAGCCTCTGGCGCATTGAACCCCTCCTCGACCGTCCGGAGATAGCCGACCGGAATATTGGCCAGCTTCATTTTCGCCATCCAGTTCTCGAGCGTATCGCTGGCAAAGACCTCTGCAATGGCTGCGCGCAAAAGCTCCTTGTTCTCGGAACGGGCCTTGCGCGAGGCAAACTGCGGATCGGTGATGAGATCTGGCCGGTTCAGCACCTCGACCACGAGCCGGCGATACAGCCGATCGTTGGCGCAAGCCATGTAGAGCGGCCCATCCGAGGCTTCGTAGACGCCGACCGTGGGAGACCCGCTGGGCGAATTGCCGAACCGGCCGGGGTTTTCGCCGTTGATGAGATACGCCATGCCGTAGAAGCCAGTCATCCCCATCGCAACGTCGAACAAGGCCACTTCGACATGCTGCCCGCGGCCAAGCCGGTCCCGCGCCAACAGCGCGAGCAGGATGGCGTTACAGGCAGACATCCCCGTCGCCATGTCCACGATCGGAGGGCCGGTACGAACCGCCGGACCGTCGGCAAATCCGTTGAGCGACATGAAGCCGCTCTCCGCCTGCGTGATGGGATCGAAGCCGGGGCGGGAGGCGAACGGTCCGGAGCGTCCGTAGGCCGAGATCGAGCAATAGACCAGTCGTGGATTGAGCGGGGCGACCGCGTCATAGTCGAGCCCGAACTTCTTCATGACTCCGCTCGAGAAATTCTCCACAACCACATCCGCCTTGCGGATCAGATCCAGCACGATCTCGCGGGCCTCTGGCACGGCAAGGTTGAGCGCAATGCCGCGCTTGTTGCGGTTCAGGCTGAGATAGGCGGCGCTTTCGCCGCCAATTTCCGCATGCTCATAGGCGCGCGTGTCGTCGCCGCCGTCGGGATTTTCGATCTTGATGACCTGCGCGCCAAAATCTGCAAGCGTCTGCGTGCAGGCCGGGCCGGCGACGACACGCGTGAAATCGATGACCAGCAGACCGTCGAGCGCACTCGGCCCTTCCGTCGCGCGCGGCGAACGTTCCGGCAATTGAGGCTTGGTTGGCATCGATAGCGCTCCCTTACATCGGCTTATGGCCGCCGAATTTCCTGCAGGAGCAAACTTAAAGCCCGGCGCCGCCAACTTCGCAAGGGCCTCGCTCGCTTCACCTGAAACGCAAAAACGGCCCGGCAGCTGTCAAGCTGCCGGGCCGTTAGATATTTGAGCGTACGGTGGCTGCGCGCATCTTGCGCAGCCACTCTAGTCCGAGAAGGTCACGTTCCGCATCACGGGAAACCACTCCAATTACTCAGCGCAGCCACTTTCGCCAATAAAGCGTATGCGACCAGGCCCAGGGCGATTCGGGCTCGTACAGCCGATAACCCGCATGGATGAAATTATTGGCAGATACCGGGTTGTCCGTCGTATCGGAGACGATGCTGTCCCATCCAAGACGCCGCCCTCGCGCCTCGATCGCCCGCATCAGCCTGAGCTGAAGTCCCCGCCCCCAATGCCGCTGCAAGACGCCGACCCGACAAAAATATCCGCTGTTTCGTGCATGCGTCGACGGCACGACGCCGGCGAAGGCAACCGCGTCATCATCGTGGTAGCCGAGCCACCACGATCCCGATTCGAACTGCGGCAGGTTTGCCCCACCGAAGAATGTCAGCCGGTGCAGATCGCCGAGAATTTCGGCGGTCTCATCGTCGTCCGCATCGACGATACGAATTCTGTACATGGGATAGCCTATTTGCAGGGGTGATCGGGAGTGCGCAACCGGCGAATCCATGGCGGTCGAGGCTCACTTGCCCAGCACGACCTTGATCCCGAGCCAGACCGCACCCATCAGACCGGTCGCAATGACTGTGATCACCGCCTTGAAGGTGTAGCTCTGCGCCTGTTCCACGCTCTTTCGCCAGCGCCGCAGGTGCTGGAAGTCAGCTCTGAATTTCAATTAGAGATGTGTGGTAGATCAAAATCGCGCGGAGTGCCGCGTTCGCAACAGACGCCTTCGGTCGTAGGCTTCAGCAACGCCTCGAAGTTCTTGGCCTCGGAATTTTCAGAATGGACAATGGCTACGCTCGCTCGCCCTAGGGCAAGCCGGTGCGCCTGCGCCACATCGCAGACCAGTCTTCGGTGTTTGGAGTGTCGGGTTGTCGTTGCAGAGCTTGACTGGCACCAGCAAAAACGCCGCCTCCGGCAGGCGAAGGCCAGGTTCCGTATCGTCCTGCAAAGTCGTTTTGTGGCGAAGACGGAAACGAAGCGTCGGGCGGAATAGCGGGCACCGGTACGGGATCATTCGAGTTGAAAGCAGATCGATCCGATTTTCCGGCAGGCATCCTCCTCAAGACCCGCACATCTTCGGCACGGGTCCGCGGCACCATATCTGCGTCTTGCAGATACCGCTGATACTCCGGAATGTAGGCCGGCGCGGGAATTGGATCGAACGGTCCCAGCACATCGGCAAACGCACCGGGGTCGAGAACATTACCCGCCGGATCCTTGATTTGATAATGGACGTGGTGGTGCCCTGGATTACCGTCCTTATCAAAGACACCGGTATTGCCCATCGTGCCAATCACTTGACCCGCCGCAACCACATCGCCAACCTTCACCTTCCGAGAGTTGGTATGCAGGATCTGGTGCCGCAAGCCGTTGTTGTCTCTGATCGAGATTGTCCCCCATTGATCGTCACCGGCGCGCTCGACGACGCCATTCGCGGGAGACCGCAATTCCGGGTGGTTCGTGTTCAGCCGAGCGCTTTGACCACCAACATAATTGAAATCGATGCCCCGGTGCGGGTTGCTTGCTCCGCGCGGCCTGCCTGTCACCGCGGCGTATGGACTCGTGACATGAGGCGAGATGTCCCCGACAGGCTGAAGAATGCGTCGCATCATGTCGTCCCACATCTTGGAAATCCTTGTGAGAGCGAGAGAGATTCACGCGAATTGACAAGCAGCCGCCCTCGCCGTTTCACCAGCGGGCGACGGCTTGCTCAACTCTCGCTAATTGACTAACTATTTCGCGCGGTGGTTTCGTGGAGGACATACCGCGTGCGCCGACAAATGGGGGGCTGACATGAAAGGAGCTATTCGTCGCGGAAGTCTCTCTGCGGCTGCGACGGTTGCTCTGGCACTTCCTGCCTTCGCACAGGAACAGCCTGCTCCCACATTCGAAAAGTGGCGCCCCAAGGCCGGCGTCTACGCCGAACCTGGCAAGAGCTTCCAGTCGAACTGCGATGAAAGTGGCGGACTGACAATCGATCTCAGCAGGAAATCGGTCAGCGGTTACGAATGGGTCTGCAAGGTCAAGAACATCAACGATCTCGGGCCGGGTTCACTGAAGGTTGACATGGTCTGTGACGATTACAATCTGGCGCAGAACCTCAACCCGCGCGACCCCAACTGGGATAGTAGAAGATTCAACGAGATCATGTTCATCAAACAGCTCGATCCGGCAGCGATCTCCGTTCAGAAGAGCCTGAACGGGAAGCTCAAGGATCCTCCCTGGCGTGCGGCCTACTGTCCTCCGAAGACCCAGCGCGCGCTTACTGAGGCCACGCTGAGAGCCAAGGCAGAGGCCAGGCAGAAGGCCGAAGAAGCCAAGCGGAAGGCCGAAGTGGAGCTCACTCTCAAGAGCGCTCATCCGCAAGATGGCGTCTACGCCGCGGCAGGCGCCGATTTCGAGGAACGTTGCGCGAATTTCAGCGACACGGTCGTTGCGTTCGCCAGGAAGTCGATCGTCACGGCCTCGAACAGATGCGAGATCTTCCGCACCCGGGTTCAGCTTCCCGACACGGTCCGGATCGGCGCCGACTGCACATTGCAGCCGGCTTCAGACAGGGACGCCGTCAGCGTACCGAATGTGGACACGGCTCCGGAACGCGAGAACCTGATGTTCAAGAAGACCGACGACAGGACCGTCATCCTCTGGATCATCAAGGACGGACACTTCACCGGCGATGGCCGAAAGCTGTCCTATTGCGGCGACCAGGTGCAACGCGCCTATGCCAGGCAGCGCCGGACCGGCAAGCAGACCGGGAACTAGGGATCACCGAAACGAAAGTCCGCGGCGGGGTGCTTCCGCGCGGGCCAGAGGCGCAATCCAATCGCCAAACCGCCCGGCAAACGTCGAGCTTTGATCCGGCGTTACGGCATCACGATCTGCAGGACGCTCGGGCACGCCCACCGCTCGACCTGTGGCTTCAAGAGCTAGTCCGGACTGCGGACGCCGCACACGTTCCGACGGCGTATCGTATCCTCCACCGATGAACGCATAGTCCCGCTGGATGCCGCGCAGTGTGTCCGGGATAGGTAGCCGGTGTTGGCTCATGATCTTCGCCCTCGGGTCCTGCGCCAGTGTATCTGCAATATCGGACAGATACTCATCATCGATGCTCGGGAGCAGATAGAGTCCCGCGTTCATGGAGACTGCATTTCATAGACGCAACAAGAACATCGTCAACCGTAGGGTTTACTTCCCCGGAAGTCCGATGGCCTATTGTCCGGACGAGTTGCAGCGCTTGCATGGCGACGGCATGAGCGAGAGCTGATCTTAGCTCGATCAATTACCATCGCGCGGACGAGCATCCTCGCTGCCGATCGTCTCCGGACGCACGATGATGCGCTCGACCCGGTGGACCAATTCCGGCGCACCGTCTTCGCCAGCCTCGACCGGTTGTGCGGCCTTGCCCCAGCCGCGATCGAGAATGGCGTTGGCCGCGGAGAGGCGCACGGCCGGCGTCGCGTCGTCACTGCGCATGATGCCGACGAGAACCCTGAGGGCCGTCCTGGTATGGCCGCGCGCCAAAGATCGGATCTCGGTCAGGGTCCGCGCCCTCGACGTCTTCCTGACCGCCGGCGCACTCTCTGGATCGTTTTCCATATCCTTGCTCACGACAACATCTCCCACAGCACGATTGCGACCAGGCCCGCGAGCGCGAGCGATATCAGATAGGCGGTCATCATTCCTCCCAAAAGAAAAGAAATGCGGCGGCAGATCGCGCAAGGCGAGGCGCGATCGTTTCGGGCGCGAACCCTATCTCCGTGTCTTCCCGGAGACCGCAGCGGCGCGGGCGATTGGCCCCGGCGCCGCGGGCCGGCACGTTCGCGCGTGCACGGCCAGCAATGGTTCGGACGGCGGCGCGCCGATCGGCGCTCCAGGTTTGACGAGTGCGTGGCCGTAATGCGCCGCCGCCGTCCGATCTCGAAAATCGAGACGAAAAAACCCGCGGCGGACGTGCTCCGCGCGGGTGAACCAAACTTCTTTCGATGATGCCATTCTGCCAGTGTTTTGCCCGACGTGTCAAACGAACTTACAGGCCCGGCGAAAGTTAGCCGATCAGGAGGATCGGTTTGATGACACTTGAGATGACGTCACCTGAGACAACGCGAGAATTGCCCGGAGCCAAGCCGCGCATCGACAAGGCGCGCGAGAAGGAGGCGATCGTCGAAGACGCGGGCGAGACAAAGGACGAGGATCGTGATCTCGTTCACGGCGATGGCGGCACCATCGTCATCCCCACCAAACCCGGCGATCTATCGAAGGACGATTAGAGGGACCGGCGCGCGTTTCGATGACGCCGTTCTGCTGGTGTCCTGCCCGAAGTCTCGGCATGCGGCGGGGCCTTTGCGGGAACTTACCCGACAAGAGGCGCGTTGACTGCTTCGTCAGAAGGAACGTTCCCGCGATGAGCCACACTGTCCTGGTTGTTGACGACGATCCCGCCGTCCTCGACGTGATCGTCGGCATGCTGGAAGATCTCGGCTGCGTGGTGATCAGCGCCCAAAGCGGCCCCGATGCACTCGACCGGCTCGAGCAAAACCAGGACATCTCCATCCTCATCACGGATATCAACATGCCCGGCATGGACGGTCATGAACTGGCCGAGCTGGCCAAGCGCGTCCGCCCGGAGCTGAAGATGCTGCAATTGTCGGGTCGCGAGCCCCGGCGCGGCGGCCTTCCGATGATCAGGAAGCCGTTTTCGTTCGAGGAGCTCGCCGACATCATGCAGCGGACCACAGGCGTCTGCTGACCGTCCAATGCCGCAAAAGAAAACCCGCCGCAGATCGCTCCGCGCGGGCTGAACCAAACTCTTCTGATGATGCCATCATGCCGGTGTTTTGCCCGACGTGTCAACGCGGCGAAAGCGGAAGAGAAAGCCCCTTCTCCCAACCCAATATGTGGTGCGCAACGGGCTTGCTTCAAGTCCCCGCCTCTGCCGTAGAACCCCCGACCCAGGAAACATCCAAACCAACCAGCCGAGGGGTCACGACATGCCCGTACTGCTTCCGACGTCCCGTTTACGCCGTCAGCCACAGGGAGCCGACGCGCGGAACCAGATGCCGCCCGGCCATGCTGTGGTGATCGCCGGCGGCGGCCCGACCGGCTTGATGCTGGCCGCGGAGCTCGCGCTTGCAAAGGTCGATGTCGCCATCCTCGAGCGGCGCGCGAGCCAGGATCTCGTCGGCACGCGCGCCGGCGGGTTGCATGCCCGCAGCATCGAGATCCTCGATCAGCGCGGCGTTGCCGATCGCTTCCTGCGCGAAGGACAGATCGTCCAGCTCGCGGGCTTTGCCTGGACGCGGCTCGACATCAGCGATCTCCCCACCAGGCACGCTTACGGGCTGGCGCTGCGGCAGAGCCGCATCGAGCGCATCCTGGCGGACTGGGTCGAAGAGCTCAAAGTGCCGATCTATCGCAATGTCGAGCTCACGGGCTTCGCGCAGGACGAAACCGGCATCGACGTGACGCTCTCCAGCGGCGAGACCTTGCGCGCAGACTATCTCGTCGGCTGCGACGGCGGTCGCAGCCTGGTGCGCAAGGCCGCCGGCATCGATTTTGCCGGCACCTCACCGACGCTCAGCAACCTCATGGCCGAGGTCGAGATGCGCGAGGTGCCGGCGTGGGGCCTGCGGCATGATGGGCTCGGCTTTCACGGCCTCAGCAAGACCGAGAGCGGCCGCGTGCTGGTCGTCGTGACGGAAGCAACGCTCGCGCGCACCGGCGAGCCCTCCTTGCGCGATCTCAGCGATGCCCTCGTCGCGGTCTACGGCACCGACTTCGGACTGCACAATCCCGCCTGGATCTCCCGTTTCACCGATGCGGCACGGCAGGCCGCGACTTATCGCAACGGACGCGTGCTGCTCGCCGGCGATGCCGCGCATATCCATCACTCCGTCGGCGGGCAAGGCCTCAACCTAGGTGTGCAGGACGCCGTCAATCTCGGCTGGAAGCTGGCGCAGGTGGTCCATCGCATCTCGCCGGACAGCCTGCTCGACAGCTACCACGCCGAGCGCCATCCCGTCGGCGCGCGCGTGCTGAAAAACACCATGGCGCAGATCGCCCTGCTCCGCCGCGGCGACGACGGCCTCAAGGCCGCGCGCGAGGTGATCGCCGACCTGCTCGGCATGGACGAGCCGCGCAAACGTTTCGGCGCGATGATGAGCGGGCTCGACATCCGCTATGATCTCGGCGAAGGCCACGCGCTGCTCGGGCGGCGCATGCCCGATCTCGATCTTATCGTCGAAGGACAGAAGCTGAGATTATTCTCGCTGCTGCAGGAGGCACGGGGCGTTCTGGTCAATTTTGGCAAGAGAGGCGGCGTTGCCGCAACGCCCTGGGTGGATCGCATCAATGTCGTCGACGCCGGTTACGACGGCGCCTGGGAGCTTCCGGTCATCGGGCAGGTCGCCGCGCCAGACGCAGTGCTGGTGCGGCCCGACGGCCACGTGGCCTGGGTCGGGAACGAGAACCAACACGGGCTTGAGGATGCGTTGACGCGGTGGTTCGGGCCGCCTGCGGCGGCGTAGCGCCCGTACTCCTGAATTGGGCGCTTAGTTCGGCGGCCCCTGATGTCCGCTCGTCTCTCCAGACGAGCACAAACAGCGGACATCATCGAAGGTCGCCGATGGGCCAGTTGCGATCACACTCCTTACTCGCGCGGAACTGCAGCAGCTTGATCGACGAGATTGGTATTGGCCGCAAGTTTATGCGAGCGCGCAAAAACGATCCGAGACGTGGCAGGTATCTCGGCTTCGGCTCTACCGTCTTGGCCGATGAGGATCAATCCGGCGCCGCCATTTGCTACATTCAGAATAATCGGATCCCCGCTCCAGGTCATGATCGGTTCCATTCCGATGATGAGGAACTCGCCCACGGGCTGGTCGAAATATTGGATGCGCAATTGTGGTCCGACCTCTGCCGGTGCGAGTTCAAAGCCGAGTTTTCGAGCCCGTGAGTATAGGTCAGCTAACGTCACACTATCGCTCGTGAACCCAAGTTGCGTCGGGGAGACGAGTGCAAGCTCCATGTCTGTCTTCTGAGAAGCAGTAATAAAGGACGGTCGGGCAAGGATTTCGCCCGCTTGGCCGCCCACACTGCATCGCATGCTGTCCATTGCATCGCGCAGCTTGAGTGAGTCGGCGAACGTGCCTATTGCAATTGTCTTCCATATCGCAATGTCACGCTCGGATTTAATAAGCCGTTGAGGCGCTTCGGACGCGCGTGTCTTGAATTTCAGCTGTCTCTCCAAAACATCGCGAGCTGCGCACTGGGTCTGCGCCGTACTGCTTGCGAGCTGAAGGATGCAAACTGAAAGGATTAAAACAACTAAGTAGTGGCACGCCGTGCTTCTGTTGTGGCGATTGACTGAAGTGCATTGAGTTATGCTTTTTGGAATGGACATGGCGGAATCACTTTTCCGATCGAGCTGACAGAAAAAGCCCGCCTCCGAGTCAAGGGGAAGAACGGAGGGAAATGACGTCCATGAACATTCCCCGGCCGCTTTTGAAATGCGTCCGGAGGCGGGGCCTATGGCTTCAAGAATTCCAATTTCCAAATTGCAGGCTGCAGTCCGTAAGCCTGATCAAGCCTGCCCATCAGACCTAAGGCACGATGGGAACGAAGCATAGCAATGTGGCTGCATCCGCTCAATATGCCAAAAGTCTGCTACGGGTCACTGGCGCTGCTTCGAAGGTCGGCCGGTTGCTCTCTCCCATTTGTCAACGTGGCTGACGGTAATCGCCCGGAATTGCTGTTGCGCGAACTATTGGATGGAGTCTTCCGGCACCAGCCATGATGAACGTGTCTTCGCAAAACTGGTCGTGGTGGTGAAGTTCGGCGCATGTGTGACCGGCTGCATTAGCGGTGTCATGGCGCGCGATATGGACTTCGAGGTGGACGGTGCCGTTGAAGTTACCATCGCCTGCATTAAAGTATTTCGCTCATGGCTGCTCCTGCGAATGCAGCCAACGCTCTTCATAAATCGCCTCGGAATCACATATCGCCCCGAGGCTTCCGAGAACACTGATCGGGACTCGCTGCACGCTTTCCTCGATCTGCGCTTCCATCGTCACGTTATCTCCGGGATGGACGATGACCCGCTCGATGCGATGAACAAACTCCAACGGCTTGCCGTCTTCACTCGTGATTGTTTGCAACGGCCTGCCCCAGCCCCGATCCAGAATTGCGGTGGCAGCTGCGACGCGTGCATGAGCGGGAGCATCTTTGTTACCCGCGATCTGCACGAGAGCCTTCATGGCGACGCCGGTATGTGTCCGTGCCAAGGATTTGATTTCGGTCAACGTCCGTTGCTTCACCGCTCGGCGAGCGGCCGCTCTCGCGAGAGCGTTTTGGGAAAGCAGGTTGGCATTCACTACGTCAGTCATTTGGAAAATTCCTTCAAATTACCCATGTCAATTCAGGATCGAGACGCAAAAAACCCGCGGCGGCAATATCCGTCGCGGGCGCAAAACAAATTCATCTCGATGATGCTATTCTGCCAGTGTTTTGCCCGACGTGCAAAAGAGGATCTCGAGCGGCGCACACCACTCCGGATTAGTCTTCACTCCTGACGAAGCAATGGCCGTATCCAGCGCGAGAACCACTCCTCAGCGTCGCCATGGGGTTGGCCCGAACCGTCCACCCCGAAGATCGGAGGTGGAACGAGGTAGCTCGGCTCATCGGCGAACATAGCGATCGGCTTGCTCGGCTGCGATCGCCCGCTGTTAGCCGTCGGCACGGCCCAACTGCCAAACCGTTCGTTGAATTCCGTTGAAGGCAGGTACGGGACCGCCGCACTCCCGGACGTAAATACGCTGCCCGCGTTGGACTCGTTGACCCGGGCAAGGCGCCGGACATCTTCGGGCGCGACTGATGCGGCGTAGCCCGAGGCTTCTGATTGAAGCGCCTGCGACTGTTGAGTTGGTCCCTTCGAGGTCTCGTCCTGATCTCCGCGGCGATTCACCGTCGGGGGTACAGCTGTTGTCTGCTCCACACCCACGTTTGCCCACGGGTCCGAACTTGGGCTGCCAACATAGCTATTGGAAGTCGTCTGGTCGCGCTTGAATGGATCATATGGGAGCTGGCCCGTGGAGAATACTCCGCCGCCGGTCCCAGCGGTTGCTAACGTCGGTGCGCTAGCAGCTAGCCCAGCAACGCCCATCCTGGCCCAGAGAGGCAAGAATTCCGGAGCGAACACTGCGGCTGCGGCAAGCCCCGCCCCCTTGTAGAGGCCCGCCGGCGGCGTTGCCTGAGACGGAGGGTCGGGATCTAATATCGGAGAGCGTTCGGAGAATGGAAGTGCCCAGCCGGTTGCCGGATCAAATTTGAGCACCAACGGATCTTGGGGGACAGCCGTCGTCGGAGGTAGTTGTCCGAAACCTTGAGGATTGATTGCCGGAAAACCTGGCAATCCAAACTGGAGAAGCGGATTACTTGGCAAAAATCCTTCCGGTCGATTCAGATCTTCTGTAGCAGGCGGAACAAAGCCGGGCAGTCGCGCATCGAAAGGTGGCACCTCGAAGCCTGGCAGATCAGGGACAGGCCCGACAGCGGCAAAGTGCTGCGAAATCGGTGAACTGTCGCTATATCTCTTCAGGATGGCTATCTTGTCCGCAAGACTGAGGTTGCCGTGAGGCAAGAGGACGGGAGCACGCAGAGCGCCTTCCCGCTCGCCCGCGGAATGAAGTTGGTCGACGGTATCCCGCATTTGCAGAATGCTGTCCTGGTTGTCTTTGGCATAAGTCCTCCAGTTAGCGTACCAATTTTCGATACGCTTGTTCGCATCCTCCCGCGTCATGCCCACAGGGGTATTGGTGAGCAAATGCCCTCGCGCCAACGCGTGCTTGGCCGCGGCGAGAAAGTCACCCATCTCGGCGTCCAATTGATCAAGAGCAGCAGTATCGCCTTGTTGGGCGGCAGCAAAGGATGGGTGTGCCTCGAGTTCACCAAGGAATTTGCAAAACACCTTGTTATAGCTTCCGAGGTGGCCGCCTGTGTGAGGGCTTGATTCCACCTCGTGAGCTGCTTTTTGATCTGACGGCAGATGCATTAGATTCTTGATGCCGTCTAGGTTGAAGCGATCACTCAAGACTTTGAGTGCGCGATGACCAACAAGGCTCCGCGGCAGGATGTGATGGATCTGGAACATGCTACCCTCTGGCGCAGCGCCAAGGCATCGTTCAGCGGCGCGCCGAAACATTCGGCGCCAGGCACGCGAGACGAAAATTGAAGTGTGGGGTTTGTCCGCCCGTGCTGACGGGCGAAAACGGCGGCTAGTGGCCGGCAGCGACGGCGTGACTCACGACTGCCGATGAGTGGACGAAGCGAGCGAGCGCGGCCGCACGGCTGGGCCTGCGCGTTCGTCAAACAAGCTTGCAATATTTCTGAAGTGCTATGGCGTACAGGCGAGCGCTCGATCAGACCGTCCGCAGTTGACGCTCGCGGAGCGGAATTGCCCACCGGCCCAAGAGCATGGGCCCTATAGGTTCTATATTAGATCAGGCAAAGGGGTCTTGGCGCGCCGGCACGAGCCGAGTCCGCTAGAGGAAATTTGCCAGGCCTGAACTGGTCATCGTTGAAGCGAAGGCGGCCGGCGTTTCTCGCCCGTACCGAGAAAGCACAGCCGCCCGCGAGCGAACGGACTTCACTTCTCAGGAAGGCGCGAGCCCAAATCGGCTTTTTGAGGCGTAGTCAAACCGAATTCTCTTCAGGCCCGCGGATTTGCAGGCCTCCTTGAGCTCTTGATCGCATATGACAGTCGCATCTTGGTAGGCCATGCGAAAGATGTGCGCGTTGCCGATATCGGCCTCTCTGAAGACCAGTTTGTAGCCGGGAATGACTTCGTAATATTTCTGACCGTGGTCACTCATGACGGGATCTCGTTGAACATCGTGCTCGCGATGACACCCGTCGGAAACCACGAGCGACCGCGCAACAAAAAAGCCCGCGGGATTCCGCGAGCTTGATCGGATTCTTTCGATGATGCCATTCTGCCGGTGTTTTGCCCGACGTGTCAAACGATCGATCCCGAATGACTGATACAGGCCGCTGTAATCAATTTCGCTCTCGTCGCGGCTTTCTGCAGGCGATGGGCCTTCAACGCCAGCAGCAGTTGCACTTGGACTCAATACTTGGTCGCATCAGTGAATCCGATGCCCCTTATGCCAGCTTCCTTGCACGCCTCCTTCAGGACTTGGTCGCCGACAACCATCGGATAGAAGAGAAGCCTGAAGATATGGGCCGCCCCGACGCTATCCTCTTTGAAGATGAGGCAGCTTCTTTTTCTCAGATTGTAAACCTTACGATCGGGCGTGGGATACTCGATCTCAAGATCCGATTTCGCCTCGTCGACGGCATCGAGTACCCTGATGATGTCACAAAGCCAATACGTTGGCGCCGCATGGCCGTCTCGATAGCGGGTCTCGCATCTGACGAAACGAACCCCCTCCGGATCCAGGGCCTCGAGAAGGCTTTTCATCCGATCCGAAACAAGCCGGTAGTCGTGAAAGAGCTCCCAGTCCACGGGCGCGCGGCCGAGAGATTTGTCGATGACGAGTCGCGGTGCTTCAGGGAAAGGCGGGAAGCCTCGCCCCGGCGGTGGAATGAGTACGTGGCGCCCACCTGCGAGAACCGCGAGATTCTCCATCTCCCAGCCCGGCGCCGTTTGAAACCTGAAGTCCAAACCGACGACATAGAACCTGCGATCCTTTGCCCTACCCCGGCGCTTCTCGGCAGGAGAATCAACCATCATTCTTCTCATCAAATCCAAGTCTAGCGCACGCCGGCGCAGTGTGCCGACGCTGCCGATCTAAACAGAATCATCCGTACAGTAAAACACCGGCAGCCCGCCAAACGCATCAGAGTTCTTGTGACGAACCTGAATGCGTTCGCTCGCACTCGCCCCGATCGTGTCGCCGTCCTTCACCACGCTTCCATGCTCGAGCAGATACACGGAAAGGCCGGCCACTTTGTCGAACAACGCCGGCAGCGCGAGCTCACCGGTCACGAACTCGATCTCCCGGCCGACGAATGCGGACAGTCCCATCGTGACCGCGCCGATCTTGGCATCTGACCGGAACGGAAGAATGTCGATCCACAGCCTGAAGGGATAGTCGGGATACGGCGCGAATGAATCGCGTGACATTTCGCGCCAAAGATCGGTGGGCCGCGCGACCCGGCTGGCCCACACCACGCCGCAACATTCCGGCATCGTGGCAATCAACGCGCCGATCACCGCGCTCGTGACGCGCGCGGCGACCAGCGGTTGCTCACTCTTTCCGAGCATCGATACGACCAGATGACCGCGATGCCGGGCGGCCACCGCCTTGCTCTCCGGCCACGTCGTGGCGGCGCGCGCCCACAGCCCCTGATCATGCGGAATGGGTGCCGGCATCGACATGACGGCAACGAGCTCTTTGCCGCAACGAATGAGCGGCGAGTTTGCTCGAGCCTGCCGTGCACGCCCGTCGTCCATCGTCTCGGTTGCCAACTCCGGATGTCGGGCGTGAAGGACCTCTGCAACCTCTGACATGTCCGGCGTCACCGGATTATCCAATAAGACCAAAGCGAGAAGGGAGCTACTCATCGACTACCCGCGGAAATAATCTTGGACGAGACGCGATCTCAGATTGCTCGCCCAACGGTTGAAGCATTTTGAAGTTTAGAACAAAACGTGAACATTGTCAATCGGCGTTTCTCTGCTTCATATTGTGCGGGCGCATTCGAGTGCCGGCGCACAGCTCCCAAACGGTCCCCCATGTTCTCAATCCACCCCGACGATCTCACCTCTGAACCGACCCGCCGCCTGCTCGCGCTTCATCTCGCCGGCATGCATGCGAGTTCGCCGCCGGGCCACGTGTTCGCGCTCGACCTGTCGGGGCTGCAGGTGCCCGATGTCACCGTGTGGTCGGTGCGCGAGGGCGATGACGTCGTCGGCATCGGCGCGCTGAAAGAGCTGGGCGACGGCGGCGCCGAGGTGAAGTCGATGCGGACCCACCCCGATCATCTGCGCCGCGGCGTCGCGGCGCTGCTGCTGGACCACATCGTGCGCGAGGCCGAAGCGCGCGGGTTGACCCGGCTGAGCCTGGAGACCGGAAGCGGCCCGGCGTTCGAGCCGGCGCTGGCGCTGTACCGCAAGCGCGGCTTCGTCAACGGCGAGGCGTTCGCCGATTACCAGGCGAGCGCCTTCAACCAGTTCCTGCACCTTGCGCTTCGCGCCTGAGCCCGCGCGCGGACGCCTTGGGGGTGTCTTGCAAGCGATCCGAGGGTCGGCTTTGGTCCAAAAGTGAACTCAGGGTTCGTGTCGCACTCAAATTGAGTAAGTGCCTCAAGCGACTGAACTTACACCCGAAAATTTAATTTGCGGGCGTATCTTATGATACAGACTCGGCGCCTCCTGCGGCCTAGGGTTCATCCATCATCGCGAGGCCCTTGGCATTTATCGGTGATGAGAACGCCAAGTCGCGCTCCCGCCTCCTCGAACAGGGAGAAGCGCCATGCTGATGCGCCGTCGTTTCAAACAGACCAAGACTCTCACCCAAAGGCTCGCCGACGAAGCCACGCGCTGTCGCGAGGAAGCACGCGCGCTTTCGCCGGGGCGCCGCCGCGAGATGCTGCTGCGCCGGGCGCGGCAGGACGAAACGGCCATGCAGATCGAGGCCTGGCTGCGCTCCCCCGGCCTGAGAGCACCGACATGATGCAGCAATATCGCGCTTATCTGATCGGCGAGAACGGCGTCTTCCGCTCCGCCGAAGCGTTCGAAGCCCCGTCGGATTCCTCCGCCCTCAGCTTGGCGCGCCAGTTCACACGCCACGGCAAGGTCGAGGTGTGGCAGCTCGGCCGGAAGATCGCCGTGCTGGATTCCGAGGAGTCGCCGCCGCGATCGTTGACGCGTCAATGATCGCCTGATTGCGATCGCGATGCCGGAGTCTCGATCTCGAACCAGAATGTCAGCTGCATGACGGGTCCACTGGCGTCGCGAACGTCGATCGCCATCGTCTGCCTGCCGCCCGCAGGCGGCGCGGAGAGGACGGCATCGCGTGCCATGTCGGCAAGCGACTTGGCCGCCTCGGCCCGAACGGCGCGCGGGCTGGCCAGTTCCAGCCCTTCCTCGTCGAGGGCAATTCCCTTGTCGTCGCGAAGGTCGAAGTAGTAACGCGGCATTGTTGCATCCTTTGCCGTATTAGGCCCGAGAACGGCAAAGGTTTCCAACAAGACGAAAATTCGCTGGGGATCAACGGGTTCCGGGAACACCGTCCAAGGGACGCTGCCAAGGGAAGCTGCCTAAGGAAGCTGCCAAGGGAAGCTGCCAAGGATCGATCCGGCAAGACACGGACTATGCCTGCTTGCGCAGCCCCCTACTCCTCCGCAAGCTTGTGCTCGATATAGGCATCAACCGTCTCGGCGAACGAGCGCTGCACGCCGACCGCCACATCGTGCTGGTCGAGTGCGTCGCGCTGGAGCACGCGCAGGCCGCGCCCGCGGGCGCTGAGCGGCGCCGTGTTCAGATACTGATCGATGGCGCCTTTGGCGAGCGGGATGGCCTTGGGATCGCCCCTGGCGATCAGGAGCCTGAGCAGGCTCTGGCATTCGGCCAAACCTGGCATGGGTTCAGCCTTTCACCTTTGCTGCGATTTCGGCTTCGGCCGCTTCACCGGCTGGGTGTGGGTGCCGAACAGCGCCAGCAGGAACGCAACTTCTTCCTTCGAACCGATCTGGATCATGATTGTCTCTCCTCTTCGCTCCGTTGGTCGGCACGAGCGGGCGCGGAGTTCAGGGCGATCTGGTTTCAGCAATGTTTCAGCCGTGTTTCGTCCGATGGGGTGCTCGGGGCGCCGCCTGCTTGTGTACACAATTGAACATGGCCACCACGGAGTTCATCCGCGCGGCAAGTGAGCGAGGTACCACTTTGGACGCGCCTCGGGGACTTCAGCAGGTGAACGTACCGCTCGCCGGTCGAGACATTCCCGGCCTTCGAAATTCTCCCAATGCGGTTCATATAGAACAGCCCGCGCGGATCGCTCCACGCGGGCTTTTGCTTGACGCTCACGCAACCTCATCCGCAGGGTGAGGCTGTGGGTGCGCTGGGCACCCTCGGCATCCGTTCTCAGTGCATGTGGCCAATCAGATAAACGCCGCCACCGATAACGATCACGGCCGGGACGGCCCAAAGCAAAAGTACAGGCATCGCCAATCTCCTCAGTTCGACGTGCAGACCTTGACGGTCTTCATGCCGGCCTCGGCTTCAGTTCTGGTCTTGTACACGGTGTCACCGCTGACGACCGTCGTTTCCGTGCTCGTCGGCTTCGCCTCCGTGATCGTGCACTTCTTGGTCTTGACGTCCTGCACCACGTAGAACGACTGCGCGAATGCAGGAGCCGCAACCGACGTCAGCACGACAGCGGCAATGATGGTCTTGACGTTCATTAGATCCTCCTCCAGCAGCGCCCTTCTATCCGGGCCTGGATTTGACCAACATCACAAATTGCCACTTGTTCCCGGTAAGGCCCGAACCAACTGCCACCGGCTTGCGTTGGCGCGCAAACCGGAGGCCTCGATGCTGGACATGAGACTTGTGACGACTTCGCTGGCGATGCTGATGGCACTGCTGTCCGTGGCTCTGGCCGAGCCTGCCGGCGATCAAGCCCGGCCTGCCGGTCAAGGCTCCGCTGAGGCTCGTCCGATCCGCGTCATCCTTCCCGCACCTTGGGAGCCGGCCAGGACGCAAGCCGACGCACAATCGTCGAAGTGACGCGGCCGCCTTCCAGTGACTGCGCGTGCCGCTGTTCGGCGCGCGCGACGAGCTGGCGACCAACGCGGTGCTCTACCGTCTTGCTGCGCTTTGACACGAGGAGAACGAGGTTCCCTGCGCGACGATTGCGGTTTCCTGGCTGGAACACGCACTTTCGGTGACGACCTTCACCCCGCATTCACACCCCCGTCCCTAAACCTTCGGCCGACGAAACGGCAGGTAGGTAGGACGATGTCCTTTGACCCGATGGCCGCTGCGGTCGACTGGCTTGATGCCTACCGCGCCGGCGATATCGAGACCATTTTGAAGATGTACGCCGACGAGGCGGTGGTCCGCTGCGGCTGCGGCGGCATGAAGACGATCTCAGGCAGCCAAGGCTTGCGCGCTTATTGGATCGACCGCCTCAGAAATCACCCGGCCTCCAGCCTCGACAACCTCCAGCCGTCGGCGGAGGGCACGGTCATCTCCTATGTGGCGCAAGGCGGCGTTGTGAGTGCGATCCTGACCTTCGACGCATCCGGGAAGATCGCCTCGCTCACATGCGGGCCTTCGAACTAGCGGTTTTCACGGGCTTGCGCTTCTGAATGACAAGCCGCAGGGCGATGCCGTGCTGCCAGGCACGCACTCTCACCGCCGCTTCGCTTCGATTGAGCTCGCTTGCAATCTCGTCAGGCCGCCGGCCCGCATCGGCCAAGGCCTTCAATCGCTCGTGGTCTTGCGCCGTCCATTTCTTCAACAGCCATCCGCAGGGCGCGCATAAACGGAATAAACTGGCAGACGTTCCTAAACTGGTTCGATGCACCCGCGCGTTTCGCGCGACACAGGCTGCGGCACTCTGCATCTTCAAACGTAAGCAACCAATTCGAATCTCACTTGTTGTCGCCGGCACATTCACTTGCTGGAGGACAAAAAAATGCGACGTCTCACTCTACTTGCCACGACCATGTTGCTGCTCGGAGCGGTGCCCGCTGGCGCGCAGTCACAGCCCGCCCAGAGCGGGCCGGGCAACAACGCCGTCAACAGCTCGGACCAGAACAACTCGAACAAGCCGGTCGCTGGCCGCAACAGCTTCACCGAGGGACAGGCAAAATCGAAGATCGAAGAAGCGGGATATTCCAACGTCTCCGGCCTGCAAAAGGACAACGAGGGCGTCTGGCGCGGCAAGGCCGACAAGGCCGGCACCAAAACCGACGTCAGCCTGGACTTCCAGGGCAACGTGAACCCCACCAAGTAACAAGCAAATCGCCAGGAGACCCTCACAATGACCGTCACCATCTCACGTCTTTACGACAATTACTCCGATGCCGAACGCGCCGTGACCCGGCTCGAAGGCGCCGGCGTAGCGCATTCCGATATCAGCATCGTCGCCAACAATTCGGACAATTGGTACGGCTCGCGGTCCGGTAAGGTGGACCGCGATCGCGACGGCGTCGACGATCGCGCTGAAGGCGCCGGGACCGGAGCCGGCATCGGCGCCGGCCTCGGCGGCGCGGCGGGCCTGCTCGCGGGCCTCGGCCTGCTGGCGATTCCCGGCCTCGGACCGGTCGTTGCGGCAGGCTGGCTCGCCTCGACCGCCGTCGGCGCGGCTGCCGGCGCGGCCACCGGCGGCATCGTCGGCGCCCTGACTCAGGCCGGCGTCTCCAAGGAGGATGCCTCGCGCTATGCCGAGGGCGTTCGCCGCGGCGGCACGCTGGTGACCGCGAGGGTGCCCGACCAGGACCGCGCGCGCCTCGATGCGCTTCTCCACGAGAAGTCCGTGAACCTGCAGGATCGCAGCATGGCCTGGCAGAAAACCGGCTGGAGCGACTTCGATGCCGCAAGCCCGCCATTGTCTCCGGAGGACATCGGCCGCGAGCGCGAACTCTACGGCGTGGGCACGCGGCGATAGGCCATCCCACACCCGCCACGACAAAGGCCCCGCGACGCGGGGCCTTTTTTGATGGGAGAAAACGCCATCAGCGCAGCGCCACCACGTCCCGATGCTCCACCCTGCCGATGCTTTGCCAGACAGATCAAACTTTATCTCAAATGCAGCAAAGCGGATTTGGCGAAATGCAATCTCTTCGCGCCATGCTGGGACATGGGCTTGCGCGAATGCAATCGGGAAAGGGTCGGAGAGATTGCCATGTATTACGTCGCCGCTGCATTGCTGGTGCTGTCGGGACTGTTCTACTCCGCGGGCCATCACGAGATCGGCTCGTTCGGCGTCACCATGTGCAGCTATGGCGGCGCATTCTGCGATAACCCGCTGATCGTCTTTTCCGGCGCGGCGCTGGCCGCCGCCTGGGGCATGTTCGTCAGCGTCAAGTAGCGCGGCGGACTTCCTTCATCCCCGACGTTCAAAGTCCTGCCGCGGCGCGAGCAGCCTCGCGGACTGACTTGCGCTGGGAGATGTCGGGCTGCGAGAATTTGGGGCTGCGAGAATTCTTGCGGTGATGGCAATCTACACCTGTTTTGCCCGACAGTCAAGTCGCTTTAGGTTTAACCGAAGTTGTAGATCGTTCGCGCGGCCAGGAACTTTCGTTCTCTGATTGGCATTTGCTATGAAACCACCCTGCCTCGACGAGGTCCCGTTCATGAGCGACAGCGCTCTCACGCCGACGAAATCCGCGCCGACGCTGCTGCAAAGGCTGGGGCCGGGCCTCGTCACCGGAGCCGCCGACGACGATCCCTCCGGCATCGCCACCTATTCGCAAGCGGGCGCGCAATTCGGCTACGGGCTGCTGTGGACGGTGTTTCTGACCACGCCGTTCATGATCGCCATCCAGCTCGTCAGCGCGCAGATCGGCCGGGTCACGGGCAAGGGACTTGCCGCCAACGTCATGCGGATCGCGCCGCGCTGGGCGGTGCTGAGCCTCGTCGCCATGCTCGTTGCCGCCAACACGTTCAACATCGCCGCCGACATCGCCGCGATGGCCGAGGCGCTCTCGCTCGTCATTGGCGGCCTCAACCACGAGCACGCGCTGATCTTCGCGGCGGGCTCGACCCTGCTCCAGGTGTTCCTGCCCTATCGCCGCTATTCGCCGGTGCTGAAATTCCTCACCTTGGCGCTGTTCGCCTATGTCGCGACCGCCTTCACCGTCAAGATCCCGTGGAGCACGGCGCTGCTCGCCGCGGTGTGGCCCGAGGCGAACGTCACCGGCGATTATTTTCTGATGGTCGTCGCCGTGCTAGGCACTACCATCAGCCCCTATCTGTTCTTCTGGCAGGCCTCGCAGGAGGTCGAGGAGATGAATCAGGGCAAGCGCGACAAGCCGCTTCGCGAGCTCAAGCGCGGCGGCAGTCCGGAGCTCGCGCGCATCCGGGCCGACACCATCTCCGGCATGCTGCTGTCCAACGGCATCGCTTTCTTCATCATTCTCACCACCGCATCGGTCCTGCACGCCAACGGCGTCACCAGGATCAATTCGGCGACGGAGGCGGCCGAAGCGCTGCGGCCGCTGGCTGGGGATTTCACCTTCGCGCTGTTCGCGATCGGCATCATCGGCACGGGCCTGCTCGCGATCCCGGTGCTGGCGGGCTCGGCCGCCTACGGCGTCGCGGAGATCTTCGGCTGGCGTGCCACGCTGGAGGCCAAGCCCGACGAGGCCGCCGGCTTCTACACCATCATCGCCGCGGCAACCATCATCGGCTTCGGCCTCGGCTTCACGGGCATCGACTCCATCCACATGCTGGTGTGGAGCGCGGTGCTCAACGGCATCGTCGCCGTGCCCATCATGGCGATGATGATGCTGATCGTCTCGAGCCGCGCCATCATGGGCCGCTTCAGGGCCCGGTCATGGCTGATCGCGCTGGGCTGGCTCGGCACCGCGCTGATGGCGCTGGCCGTGCTCGCTCTGCTCGGCTCGTCGGTGATTGCTTGAAGCGGGACTAAGCTACGGCGTCACGGGGTTGACGGTCGGCGACGTCTTGGGTCCTGGCCGCGACGGCTCGATCGGCGATTTCGGTGTGGTCGGGAGTACCGCGGCACCAGCCGCCCGCGCCGCCTCTCCCGTGGTCGCATACATGGCTATATGGGCAGGCTGGGTCTTGGCGCGGCTCCAGGGGCCGTGATCGACAATCAGCATTGCCGCAATCGTTACGCCAGCCACGATCAGCGCGATCACACCGGGATGGCGGAGGGCGGCCGAGATGGAGCTCGCGAAACGAGTATTTGTCATCGAAAGATCCGCTGTTGTCCTCATGCAGGTTAATTCAATGGCGCCCCTCCCGGTTCCCCGCCTCCTTCGGGACGGGCGGTTCCAGCCGGCAGAGGCCACGATCCTGCGGTCGGGAAATCGACGCGGCCCGGCACCGCATTGCCGAACCGAGTGAATAGCTTCAATACACGTGGCTGAGTGTGAAGCGCCGCTGCAAGCGGCTCCGGTGTGGGCCAAATGAAAAGGGCCTCCAAATGGAGGCCCTCGATCTCGATAACGTTTCGTCCTGTCAGTTGTAGTCCGAATATTTGAACTGCGGGAGCGCCTTCAACTGCTCCTTGTTTCCGCTCATGACGGCGTGATCGGGGACCCAATCGTTGGTATTGCGGCTCGTGGCGTTGGTCGAAGCCGCGCCGGTCGTCGTCTCACGCGACGTGGTCGAAGTGCTGGTCGAGCTGGTCCGCACAGGCTCTTCCACGAACTTCAGCTTGTCCATCGAGACGGCGATATCGTGCTCGCCCATTCCCAGGAAGCCGCCGATGCCGATCACCACCGCGTTGATCTTGCCGCTCTTGTCGACGAGCAGTTCGTTGATGTCGCCGAGCTTCTCGTTGGCTTCGTTATAGACGTTCAGGCCCATGAGCTTCGAGGCGCGCCAATTGTCCTTGAGCATCATCTTATCGGCCGGCTGTGCGGTAGCAGCAGGAGCCGCTCGATCAGCGGGCGGGGTGGATTGTGCCAACGCAGCGCCGCTGATCAGAGTGGTGGTGATCAGAGTTGCGGCAAAAATGGTCTTCATCGATCGTCTCCTCCAGTGAGTCAGCATCCAGATGGATGCCTGGCCGCCAACGCCTGGATATTCCACTTGTTCCCGGTTTGGCACTCAGTGAACGGAGCCGCAAGCCCGGCGGGCCGATCTAGCTCCCGAACATGATGCGCAAGGCGATCACGATGACCGCCGAGACGAGAAAGGAAATCGCCAGCAGCGTCCAACTCGGCCTAGTGCTTCCGCGGGCCACGCGGGCAACGAGCGTCT
Source organism: Bradyrhizobium sp. TM233 (assembly GCF_036247965.1). Taxonomy (NCBI): domain Bacteria; kingdom Pseudomonadati; phylum Pseudomonadota; class Alphaproteobacteria; order Hyphomicrobiales; family Nitrobacteraceae; genus Bradyrhizobium; species Bradyrhizobium sp. TM233. The sequence goes on from NZ_BTIG01000003.1 coordinate 834,848, forward strand.
TTATGTCCGTCAACATTCGTCCTTGGGAAGCCGGTGCAGGTAGGCTATCCCGAAGCTGGCGAGTTCTTCGGCATCGCTTTCGCGCTCTTCCTATCTGCAAAAAAGACCGCGCTCCGAACGGCGCGGCCTTTTCCTTTACATCGCTTGCGAACTTTTCCGCTCACCACCATCCGCCGGACAACGGGTCATGCCGCTCGAGGGCAAGCCGTCGCTCGGCTGCCCTTTTCGATGATTTGGCCGAGCGCTTCGGCTGCGGACGGGCCTCTGCGGAGATGCGGGCGGGCGGTTCTTTCTTAATCTGGTCGAACGGTGCTGCAGGCATGGCGGCCATGGCTTCACGCACTTGCTGCCGCGGTTCTTCAGGAATCGGATCGGCCTGCGCGATCTCAGGCATATCGGCGCGCGGCCGCGTATCGAATACGATCTTCTCCGGTAGCTTCCTTGCCGATGCGATCCGGATGATGGTTCTGTCAGGATCTGCCGTCGCTGCAGGCTCGCCCGGAGCCGGCAAGTACCGGTCGGCGACGAACAGCAAGGCCAGCAGGACCCCGCCGACGAAGACGAAGTATCGAATGATCGGCATGACAGCCGCTCGCAAACAAGAATAAGGGGAAGGTATTGGGCGGGGCCGTGGTTGCGGGAGGCGGGCCGCCTGCTCAGCGACCCGCCGCCCGGGACTTAGTCGATCTCTTGGACGACCGTGCGCGTCGACGGATCGACCAGCATCACGCGTTCGCCCGAGTAGACGTAACGGTACCTGGTGAGCGAGGGGCCCCAATCGGCGGGCACGGCCTCGAGCTCGACCTCGCGCGGCACCGGCTGGCCGACCACGATTTTCTCTCGGGTCTGCACCGGGCGCACCTTGTGTTCGGTCACGTAGGTACGAATCTTTGTGCGGTATTCCGGCTCGATCTGCACGGCGGCGGCATGGCCGGTGCCGGTGGTGGTGACGACGGTCGACTGCGCCAGCGCGCCGGTCGAGATCAGCGCAGCAGCCGCGCACGTCAGCATCAGCTTCTTCATGGGTATCTCCTCACCGCAGGATGCGGCTTGCGAGAACCCAGGGACCGATGACAAGGTTCCAAGATTTTGCCACTTTTTCCCGATCTTGCAGGACCGAATTTGGCCGAAGGGCCCGCGCGGCGTTCGCTAAGGTCGCGGCGTTGGCTGCGGCGGCGCAGCGGGTTGCTGCGAAGGTGCGGCGGGCGGCTTGGGCTGCTCCGCCGGCGCAACAGAATCTCCCCCGCCGTGTGGCACACAGGTGCCCACGTTGCTCAGCAGTCTTTTCGCCTCGAGATCGCGGGCCTTCCTGTAGTCGCTACGCCGGTCGATTCTTGCTGCGGCCACACGGTCCCAGGCATCGAACGCATCGGAGTAGTGCTGTCGCATTTGCGCTTCGGCGGACAGGCAGTCACTGAACTTGTCGAATACGAGATCGGTATTGACGGGGGCGACGCCACCCACGAGGACCACAAGCATCCATTTCATGGTGTCCGCCTACGTTCGCGCCCGCGCATCGGGAACGGTGTTATGTCGGCAAAGTTCCGGCCGGGTCACCAGCCGGTCGCGATGGAAAAAGGCCCCAGCTCGGGGGGCGATTGGGAGCTGGGGCCATGCGTGTCACCCTTTGGGAAGGGCACCAGAAAACTTGGCAAACGTGGGAATGTTCCTGCCCGATCTAATCGCGCGAGGAGTCGGGTTCGCGGCTCGTTCGTACGGTTGCGCGAGAAGAAGCGACCTATGCCGGAAGGCGTTGGGAGGTCAGCTAGGTGCCATAACCGCCCAAATATCAGCTTGTGCCCTAGCCTTTAGGCCAACATCTTCCACGACCAATAGACGCCTATCGCCATCTGGACTGCGAAAGCCGTGAAGCGCAGACTGACCGCGATAGGACCGCTCGAAAGGAGATGGATAATCGACTGCACGATTCGTGCGGCAAGAAACCAAGGCGCCAAGGGATCCGTAATCGCTGTTCTTGATGTCATGATCGCAATCGCCAATAGACCGCCAAAGATCGGCAGACCTTCGACGCAGTTGGCATGAGCACGGGCGAGGCGCTGCATAAACGGCGACAGTCCGGAATTGTCCGGCGTGAAGCCATTGGCTGCCACATCACCCGTCACCACAAGATAAGCTCGGATGCTTTCCATGAGCACCAGCAGCAAGAGCGCCCACGAGATGAAACCTGTCAGCGCGTAGCCGGTATTGGACACTTTTCCCCTCCCAGGTCATTCTTCCCTCTCTTTTACATTAGCTGAAAGCAGTGATCTCCGCTCTGGGTCAAAGGCTGCTCTTGGCAACTTGTCCGATGTGGTTCGGGTCACCTTTGGGAAGCAGACGCCGCGGCGGATTCGACTATGGCCCGCTACGGGCCAAGGGGCGACATAACATTGGTTTCGAAAGGCGCGCCGCCCGCTCCGGATCAATACACGCCAATCAGAACGGCCGACTCGCAAGCTCGTGATCCGCTCGGTCGATTGCATCACTCGCCCGGAGCGATCGCGTTGCTCGGCGTCGGTCGGTCGGTGATCTGCTGGCCGAACAGGCTGCCGATCAGCTCGACCGCCGCGCGCGCGGTCCGGCCGCGCTCGTCCAGGAACGGATTGAGCTCGACGATGTCGACCGATCCCACCACGCCGGAATCATGCAACAGCTCCATGATCAGGTGCGCCTCGCGATAGGTCGCTCCGCCCGGCACCGTGGTGCCGACGCCCGGCGCCACGCAGGGATCGAGGAAGTCGACGTCGAAGCTGACATGCAGCACGCCGTTGCTCGCCTTGACCCGCTCGATGACGCGCCGGATCAAGACGGCGACGCCGAACTCGTCGATCTGGCGCATGTCGACGACCCTGATCCGGCGCGCGCGCATCAATTCCTTCTCGAGCTTGTCGATTGAGCGCGCGCCGAACAAATCGAGCCTGTCAGGGGTGATCGAAGTGCGCGGATCGTCGCCGAGCAGGCCATCGAGGCCGGGCTCGCCACACAGGAACGCGGCCGACATGCCGTGCATGTTCGCAGTGAGCGTCGTCTGCGGTGTGTTGTAGTCGGCATGGGCATCGAGCCAGAGCACGAACAGCTCGCGTCCACGCTCCTGCCAATGACGCGCCATGGCATTGACCGAACCCATGGACAGCGTGTGATCGCCGCCGAGAAAGATCGGCAGCGCGCCGGTTTTCGCGATCTCATGGCCTCGTCGGCTCAGAACGCGCGTCCAGCGCTGGATCTCGCGGTAGTGATTGGCCCTTTCCGGCGGCCTGTCGGTGAGGTCCCCGACTTCGGCCACGGAAAGATCGCCGTAGTCGACGACCTCGAAATCCAGGCTTTCGAGCAGTGTCGCAAGGCCTGCGGTGCGCAGCGCCGCGGGGCCCATCAAGGTGCCGCGCTGCGAAGCCCCCATGTCGATGGGAGCGCCGAGCAAGGCGATGCGCCGGCCTCGATCCGTCACGGTCCGATCGGTCACGGCTGTCTCCTGACATCAGCAAGCCACCGCCAGCCTAACAGAGATTCGCACCCGTCGTTTCCCGGGGAAGGTCCGCCGTGGACGTCGTATCGTCCGGAACAAAATCCCGCGCGCTGAATTGCCCATCCAAGGCCGGCACCCGCCGTAAACCACGGCGCCTGTCGCGGATAGCCAAAGGTCATCAAGACCCGCTGTTCAGAACGAGCGCTCGCGCGGATAGCCAAAGGTGCCGGCCCATCGTCAGGTCTGGAGGTCGCGCACTTGAGCACGGAGATACCGCAATCCACCTCGCAACCCGGCATGGCCGAACGTGCCATCGATACCGCGGCGGACGTCTCCCGCACGGTGGGTGAAGTCGCCGGAGGCCTGCACTCGGCGGTCAACCGCCTGACCTCGACGATCGAGGAATCGCGCAGGCCCGGCGGGACTCTTGCTACCGTCGCGGCGATCACGCGCGAAGCACCGCTGGCCAGCCTGTTCGTCGCGTTCCTCTTTGGCGTCGCGGTCGCGCGGCGGCGATAGAGACGGAGCCCTGCTCAGGCAGCGCTGACCGCGTCGAGCTCGGCCGCCAGGAATTGCTTCTCGAATGCCTCGGCCGGCATCGGGCGGCCGAAGAAATAGCCCTGCCCTTCCGCGCATCCCATGCTGACCAGGAAGTCGGCAGTCGCGCGGTTCTCGATGCCTTCGGCCACGACCGTGAGGCCGAGCTGCTTGCTGAGGCCGATGGTCGAGCCGACGATCGCGGCATCGTCGGAATCGGCGAGCAGATCGAGCACGAACGAGCGGTCGATCTTGAGTCCGTCGAGCGGAAACTTCTTCAGATAGCTGAGGCTCGCATAACCGGTGCCGAAATCGTCGAACAGGACGCGCACCCCGAGCTCCTGAATTCGCTTGAACATGTCGAGCACGCGGCGCTCGTCGTGGATCAGGATGTCTTCGGTCACCTCGATTTCGAGCAGTGACGGGGTAAGCCCCGTCGCTTCGAGCAACGCCGCAACCGAATGCGCGAGATCGCCGGAGTGAAGCTGCGAAGGCGACAGGTTGATCGCGACGCGCACGCCGTTGCCGGACAGTTCCCAGTCGCGCGCCTGACGGCAGGCGGTCTCCATCACCCAGTTCGCGATCCGCTCTGACAGTGCCGAGGTGTTGACCACCGGCATGAACTCTCCGGGCGAGACATAGCCGCGCACCGGATGCCGCCAACGGATGAGCGCTTCGGCCCCGACAAGGCTGCCGTCGATCAGACGAACCTGGGGCTGGTAGAACAGTTCGAACTCGCCGCGATCCGCCGCAAGCGCCAACTCGCTCTCGAGCGTCAGCCGGTTCTCCAGCTCCTGCCTGATCGCAGCCTCGAAGATCACATGGCTGCCGCGCCGCGTCATTTTTGCCTTGCTCAACGCCAGATGAGCATTGCTGAGAAGTTCGTCGGCGCCCTGTCCGCCTTCGCCATGGACCGCGACGCCGATGCTGATCCTGACGCGATGCTGGCGCGTGCCCGTCGCGAGCGGCGTTTCGAATGCACGCGCGATCCGCTCTGCGAACTTCACGATCGGCTCACCGCCATCTGCGGCTTCGCGCACAATGGCGAATTCGTCTCCGCCGAGCCGGGCGACGATCGCCCGATCTCCGGCCTGCCCCTCCAGGCGAATGGCGACCGCCTGCAGCACCAGATCTCCCGCCGAATGCCCCAGCGTGTCGTTGATGCCCTGGAAGCCGTCGAGCCCGATGACGAGCAACGCGACTTCGCGAGGCCGTCGCCCTGCATTCGCAATCATGCCGGCCAGTCCGGCATGCAGCGTGTTGCGATTGGCAAGACCGGTCAGCGCGTCGTGTTCGGCAAGATATTTGACGCGTTCGGCTTCGCGCTTGCGGACCGAGATGTCGCGCAGGATCGCGCCGTACTGAAATCCGTCCGTTCCCTGCCAGCCCGAGAAGCTCGCCTCGACGGCGAAGGTTTCGCCATTCTTGCGCCGGCCCTCGAACTCAACGACGACCGCCCCGCCCGGGACCAGCAGCGCTTGGCGCGCGGCGTCATGCATGGACGGCCTTGCATCGCCGTCCATCGGCACCGCGCATAGCATTTCGAACGGACGGCCGATCATCTCGGCCGGCGCGTAGCCGAAGATCGCGCTCGCGCCGGGATTCCAGACCGTGATCCGGTGATCCTCGTCGGTGCACACGAGACCGTCGCCAAGCGACATCGCGATGCGGTGAAAGCGACTCTCGGCGATGCGTCCCAGGAGACTACGGAAATCGATCTCGTCCAGCGCAATCGCGGTCAGATAGGCGACGATCGCGATGTGGAATAGCGATGTGTCGATGACGAAGGGCCATCTTGCCTGCACGAGGGCCGCGACCAGCTCGATGGCAGCTCCGGAGGCGATCAGGACAGCGACGCGAATTCCCGGTGCGAAGCGGCGCCACGAAAACATCATCAGCAGGCAGATCACGCCCAGACCCAGGATCATGCCGATATCGGATGTCCAGCTCAGCATCCGGCTCTGGAGGATCGATTCTGCGGCCAGCGCCTGGAGGACCGGCCCCGAGACGAGCCTGCCGTTGGGAACGCTGAACCGGTCACCGAGCTCGAGCGCCGTGGCGCCGACGATGATCTTCTTGCCTCTCACCTTGTCGAGAGTCGCGGCATCGCCGCGCAGCGCGTCGACATAGGAGACGCTCGGAATGGAGGTGGCACGAATGCTGAAGTCGATCAGGAAGGGCCGCCGCCGGTTGGCGTCCTGCCCGGCCAGCACGACGGCCATCGACGGCGTCAAGGCATCGCCGAGCTTCTCGCCGAACGGATAGCGGCGAACGAGTCCGTCGGATTCGACCGCGACGTTGACGACGGCCGGCCACGACTGGTTGCTGAAACCCTTCAGCGGGCGATTGATGTGCGCCGCGCCACCATTCGGCGTCGGCTGCTTGAAGGACGGCAGGATCGTCGAGCCGCCGACATCGCGGAGGGCCTGGACGAAGGCCTCGTCGGAAGCCGGATCGGACGGCGTGCTGAAATCGACGTCGAAGGCGATGTCCCCCGCTCCCGCCGCCTCGAGCCTGCGCAACAGCTCCGCGTGCAGCCGGCGCGGCCACGGCCACACCCCGATCTGATCGATAGACGGTGCGTCGATGGCCACCACGACGACATTGCCGCTGGCCGCACGCGATTGCCAGCTGAACCGCAGATCAGTGAGCGCGTTGCGAAGCGCACCATGCCATCCCGTGGACAGCACGATCGCAAGCGCGATCACGACGAGAATATGCGGCCGATAACGTTTCACCCGATCCTCCCGCACACCCGCTTCAACGGATGCGCCCCCTCATCCCCTAGGAAACCGCCTCAGCGCCTGTTGTGGCCGTAGGCATTGCCATGGCCGTTGCCGCCGCCATTCCCATTGCCGTTGTTGCCCCTGCCGTTGCCGGTGGCACCATGGTTGCCGTTGCCGTTGTTCCCGCTATTTCCGTTGTTACCGTTGCCGGAATTGCCATTGCCGCCGGAGTTTCCGTTATTGGCGCCGGGGCTGTCGCTGGATGCACCGGCTGCCGCTGCCGCGATCGCCGCATTCGCAGCCGGCGCGCTGCTGCCGGCAGCTGCACCGCTCGTCGTGGCCGCAGTCTGGACCGAGCTGTTGGATTCCGGCGTATTGGTCTTGCCGTCACTCCAGACCGTCGCGGTGCCGGCGTGGGCGTTCGCGTTGCGCACCTGTCCGGGAGCAACCGCGCCGTGGGCGAGCCCATTCGTGACCTTGTGGACATTCAGCTTGACCTCGCCGAGCGAGCTCGAGATGCGCACGGCGCCGGCCTTGGAAACATGACCTCCAGCCACCTGATGCGATGGCTTCGGCACGCCAGCCGCCTTGGGCCCCTTGTCGATCGGACCGAGCGCATGGATCGCATGGCCGCTCGCGGCATTGCGCGGCGCCGACAGGCCCGATTTCGGGACGGGGACACGCTCGATCGTCGAGGCGCGCGGCTTGCCATGCTCGATCGGATTGAACGTCCCCGCACCGCTCAAGCTGAGACCAGGCTTGCCGTGCTCAAAGACGGTGGCCGCTTGTCCCGGCATGACCTGGGCGACCTGTCCCGTCTTGAAGTCGGAGACTTCGACCTGGCCGCGGAGCACGCCGACCTTGGTGCTATCGGCTCCCACCGTGACGCTGAACTGCGTTCCCTTGACCACGGCGGCGAGATAGGGCGTCTCGACCTCGAAATGCTTGACGTTGCGCTTCTCGACCTCGAGCAGGATCGATCCCGCCTGCTGGATGATGGTGGTCGAGAGCCCCTCCTTCTTCTCGGCCGGCAAGCCGACCACGGAGTTGGGAGAGATCAGAATGGTTTCCTCGCCGCGGACCAGCAGCACCCGGCCATTGCGTCCGGTGCGGATGGTATTGCCAGGCTTGAGCGTCTCTTCCTGGCTCAGCGACACCTGCTGCGCGCCGTCGGTCGCGACCCACACCTCACCGGTGGCCTTGCTGACCGACCAGACGCCATCCTCTGCGGCGAACGCAGCGGAAGCCGTTCCAAGGGTCAGCGCCACCACGAAGGCACACCGCATTCCAATTCTGCCGAGCATGACGATCCTCAGTCCGCGTTACAGCCGGAGCTGAGGGGTATCCGGAAATCACTCAAGAGAGGATTAGCGGGAAGCGGCGAGTGGAGTGGCAGCATTAACCAATCATTGACCATAAAAAACTATGAAAAATCATGCGGATAACGAACCCTTACCGCCCCATCGCAGAGTCTCCGTCAAACTACGGGGAAAGATTCGCGCCGTGCGTTGGGAAGCGGCATTTCATTACCGCGTTGGCAGTGCTGGTACCGATCTTTGCGGGAATTTCCCAGGTGTTCGCACAACAGGCGAACCAGCCGGGTTTCGATCCGCGCCAGCCCGAGAAATACTTTGACAACCAAACCGAGCGGGAATCGCTGAGCCGGCCTCCGGTCCGGCTTCCGAGCGTCGGGCAGCCCAACACCGGCGGCGATACCAAACCGAAATTCGTGCTGCGCGGCGTCAACGTCAGCGGCGCACACGCGCTATCCCAAGACCGGATCGCCGCGATCTATCAGCCCTATCTCGGCAAGCACGTCTCGCAGGCGGATCTCGCCGCGATCGCCGGCGCGATCAGCGATCTCTACCGCGCCGAGGGGTTCCATCTGAGCCGGGCCATCGTGCCGCCGCAGGACATTGCCGACGGCCGGGTACGGATCCAGGTGATCGAAGGCGCCATCGTGCAGGTCGAGCTGAAAGGCGACGGCGCCGAGCAGTTCGGCGTGAGGCCGATGCTCGGGCCGGTTCTGGCCGAGCAGCCGTCGCGCCTCCCGACGCTCGAACGTCAGCTCTTCCTCATCAACGGCAGGCCGGGCGTCCGGATCACCGATACCGCGCTTGAGGAGATCGGTGGTGCGACCGGCCGCTTCCGTCTCACAGTCGTTTTGAAGACCTGGCACGTCTTTTCCTCGTTCGGTCTGGACAATCTCGGATCATCTTCCGTTGGCCCGTGGCAGAGCTACGCCACCGGCGCATTCAACTCCTATCTCACGCCTGGCGACACGCTGGCAGTCAACCTGTCGACGATTGCCAACGATCCTCGCGAGCTCGGCTTTGCGCGGCTGTCCTATGACACGCCCGTCGGCGTCGACGGCGTGCGCCTCGGCGCTTCCGTCCTGTACAGCGCAGTTCGGCCGGGCGATGCCCGCCGCCTCGACAGCGACATCACCACGACCGAGGCGTTCGAGCTGCGCGCCAGCATCGTCCCGCTGCAATCTCAATCCTCCACGCTCACGCTGACTGCGGCGACGACCTTCAGCAATGTGTCCGAGCACGACCTCTACGGTCCCTGGTACAACGACCATATCAGGACCGCGAGCCTGACCGCCGACTACCGGCTGCAGGATCGCTACGGCGGCACCAATCTTGCGACGCTGACCTTTCGCCAGGGCCTCGACATCTTCGGCGCCTCGCATTTCGAGGACGACCTGTTGTCGCGCGACGGCGCATCCTCGAACTTCTCGGTGCTGAACCTCTGGTTCACGCGCTACCAGACGCTCAACGACGCCTGGTCGCTCAAGCTCTCCGCGGCGAGCCAGACGGCGTCACGGCCGCTGTTCATCTCGCAGCAATTCTATCTCGGCGGCGCGGCCTTCGGCCGGGGCTATGGCGCAGCCGAGATCAGCGGCGACAACGGCCTTGCCGGCTCGCTCGAACTGCGCTTCGACCAGAAGCTCAATTTCCGCTACTGGACCGGCTATCAGCTCTACGCCTTTGGCGACGCCGGCGCAGTCTGGAACGACGGTCACCGCCTGAGCGACGGCCTGTCGCTCACATCGGCCGGAGCCGGTGTGCGCTTTTTCCTGCCAGAAGATCTCCAGGCCGATCTCGGCGTGGCCGTGCCTCTGAGCTACCGGGCACCGGACAACGAGCGCCGCAGCCCCCGCTTCCTGTTCACCCTGTCGAGCGCGTTCCGGCTCTGCCCCGAACGCGGCAAATCCGGCTGTCTCTAGCCCCCCGTCGTTCGCGCGGTGGGCTTGGCATTGGCCCTTCTTGCGGCCTTGCTCACAGACTTGCCTAAATTTAATCCCGTAACCTGCTCACGGTCGCTCGATCCGGGAGTTCCCAATGACCATGTTCAGCCAAACGTGATTTGAGAGGAGACCATGACGAGGGTGTTTGCAATCCTGGCGTTTCTCTGTGTCCTCGGCGTCGGGGAATATCTGGTCGTCAGCCGGTTCGCGATCCGCCACGAGACTTTGGCCCTGTACGACGCCGCGCGGCAGCGGCCGATCTCGGTCGAGGTGGCGGTGCGGCGCGACTACGAGACCAAGGCCAATCTCGGCCTCTGGAAACTCCCGCTCGCCGTCATCAGCAACGGCAACACCGTCAAGGCGAGCGAATATTCGTTCCTCGCCAACGTGCTCGCCGCGCGCGGCTATCTGGTTGCCAGCATCCAGCAGGACCTGCCGAGCGATCCGCCGTTGATGACCCATGTCGGTCAGCAATATGTCGGCCGGCGTGACGTCTACATCCGCTGCGAAGCCAACATTCTATTCGTGCTGGACAAGCTGAAGAAGCAGCAGGAGAACGTCGATTACGACCACATCACCCTCGTCGGCCACTCCAACGGCGGCGATGTCTCCATGTATGTCGCCCATCAGCACCCGGAGCTGGTGTCGAAGGTGATCACGCTGGACAATCTGCGGGTGCCCTTCGTGGTCAGCGACGGCATGAAGATCCTGTCGTTCCGGTCGAAGGACCCGCATTTCGTGACTGATCCCGGCGTGCTGCCGACGCCGGAAGAGGCCAAGGCACGCGGTATCGACATCGTCCACACCGGCGCGCAGCACACGGAAATGAGCGATCGGGGTCCCAACTCGGTCAAGGAGAAGATCCAGGAGACGCTCGACCGCTTCCTGCGTGACAGCGCCAGCAGCGCGCTCGCGCCGGCTGATACGAAAAGCCCGATGATCATGAATCCGGGCGACTATTAGCCGGGAGGGCTTTGCGGCAGATCAAGGCGGCCCCGAGGCGCAAGGATAGAAATACCGTATGGCCTCGGAGAGATACGTGTCGCACTATATCGAAAGTCTTGATACGAAGGGTCTCGATACGAGAAGTCTCGTTACGAAAGATCTTGGCCTGCCCGCGGCGAGGATGCCGGCTTTCGTACGGCATCTCTATCGTTCGGTCCGCAAACTGCTGCGGTCGATCATCGCCCGCATCGATCTCTCGCAATTTCCGGGTTCGTGCTGCGGATAAGCATGGCGGCCGCCAATCAACGCATGAAGGTTACCCTATGCACCAGCATTTGAGACGAATTTGCCTGCTGCTTGCCGTAACCGCGAGCTTCGGCACATCGTCCGCTCTCGCAGCCGATGCCGGTCACGGTGCCGACCTCGCCAAGCGCTGGTGCGCAAGCTGCCATGTCGTCGCGAACGGCCAGACTCAGGCGAGCGCCGACGTCCCCTCCTTCGTCTCGGTTGCGCGCAGGCCGGACTTCAGTCCGGAGAGGCTCGCCTTCTTCCTGCTTGATCCGCATCCGAAGATGCCGAATTTTCCCCTGAGCCGAACCGAAGCCGGCGACATCGCGGCCTACATCGCAACGCTGCGCTAGTGGCGCGCCGAGCACGACGCTCGCCACACATGCAAATCCCTGCCGGAGGACCGGCAGGGACAGCAGAAGGGACGACGGACGGCGAATGTGGTCCGTCATGGATCTGAGCCAGCATCGAAGTTCCGATCGCCACGCCGCGCGAGTTCAATGAGTGGGCACGCTGCGCGCGCAGAAAATCAGGACTTCCCCTTGCCCGATTGCATGAGACTGCCGGTCATCTGGCGCATGTGATCTCCGGCGCTGGTGAACTGGCTGCGCAGGAAATCCGACTGGATTCGCATCGCTTCCTGCAGGTCGGTGGCATGAACCAGCTTGCGCGCATGCTCGAAGGCTGACTTCATGTTCTGCTCAGTGAAAACCAGGGCCTGCTTCGACACCTCCGTCCCCGGTCCTGGAACGGACGACATCGATTTGGTGGCGGCGTCGAAAAACATACCGAATGCCTTCTCCGCCTGATCAATTGTCTTCTCGGCCAGGTCGCGCAGTTCGGCCGGAACTTCGAGCTTCGGTTCGATCATGGTCGCACTCCTCCCGTTTTCCCCATTGAATACCACACTTGCCGGATCGCCTTCCAGCGGCCAGCCGCGTGGAAACGTCGCCGGCGGTCCGGCTCCGGCGGGAAAACGAACGGGAAAACGAAAGAAACGGCGTAAGGCCGGCGCTCGGCCGGGCTCAGGACAAAGGGTGCTCGGGAAGAGCTTCTTCGGTGGCGAGGTCTTCGACCAGCTTGATGACCTCGAAACGCTGTCGAGGCGCGAGCTTCAGGAACGCGCGGAGCAGGCGCAGGCTTTCGACCGTGCCACTTGCGGGCGCGCCGAGCTTGAGGTGCAGTTCAGCCGCGAAATTGAGGTTTTTCATCTCGCACCTATGACAAGCATCGGCTTCGTGCCCCGCTCAAGAACCGAACGCCATAACAAGACGCCATAACAGGACCTATGGCGACGAACTCTCGGCCGGGTGGCCCCGGCGGGTTGGCACGCCGAACGGCATGTCCAAACGACTGGCTCAACCAGATGGTTGCAATTATGCCAAGGAACAACCCGTCCGGCAAGCCCGACAGTGGCTGTAGCGATGCTTCGTCTGCATCGCACCACGGCAATTCCGGATAACAGGAATATCGACCGCCGTCACCCACCTGCGTCAAGAAGCGGCATCAATCACGCACACAGCTCCGATCGCCGTCAATCGGCACAACGTTTCTGCTTGTTTCCGATATGGCCGGACGTCGGGCTGCGAATGAGCGCTTCCCAGCGCCTACACGTATTTGTTGAGTCCGGCCTCGGCGGTTGTATCAGCGACGAAATGAAGATCGATCCCGCAACCGACCTCCCGGCGTCCCGATCCCGGCGCGGCTGTCGCCTCGGGATTCATCGGTCCCGATATGTTTCCGCCCGTGAACCGTTGTCCATGAACGAGCGACCAAGCGGTTGCGGCACGGCCACGCAGACAACGGGCGCCATGGCTGAAAACTCTCGATTCGGGCGCGCCTCAGCACCAAAGGACGACGGCATGCTTTCTCGCTGCGATCTCATCAAGGGCGCCGCGGTCGCGCTTTTCACCCTCTCGATACAAGGCGCATGGGCGCAGGAAACCAAGATGAACCTGTTCAAGATCGTCACCATCAAGGACGAAATCGTCGTCGGGTTGTCGGCAGAGGAGCTTCAGGCGCTCGGCGGCAATGATGCGAGCGCGGTTGCGCACGCGCTGGCGCAGAAGGGTGATCTCACGGTCTGGCAATACAACGTGCATCGCGGCCCCAACGGCGAATTGCAGCAGGCGCCGACCGCCAGGATCGGTCTTTTGGCCAACGCCTCGCTCCGCGTCGAGCCCTATACGACGCCCTACCAGATCGTACCGCATCCGTGAGCGGCAGACTGGCACGCCCGCGGCTAAACCGCAGGCGTGCCATCGTCATCTGCGCCGTCCTGCCTGCTGTTTCCCCGTTTCCGTCGCAAAGCCGTAGAGCAGCGCCAGCCGGTCCAGGCACTCGCGAAAGCGCCGCGCGAAATAGTCGTTCCAGCGCTGGGTGCGGACGGCACGACGCTGCCCGATCTGATCCATGGTCAGGCCCAGCACCAGCACATCGTGCACCAGCGCCGCGCCGTCGGTCCCGAGTTCGCGCTCGACCTGGTTCAGCCGCAGCACCGCCTGGCGCTGGCTCTCGGTCACCGGCTCGCGCGTGCGCGCGCCATCGACATATTCGCGGGTCGGGTCCATCGCCTGCGGGCCCCGCTCCGCTCTCTCCCAATCGTTCTGGAAGGCGCGCCCGCCGAGATATTGCGCCTCGTCGATCTGGTGGTGTGCGTGCAGCCGTCCCAGCGGATCACCCCGGATCGACCGGATCGCCACGATCTTCTCGCCAGCATCGAGCGCCAGCGGATTGTCGACCTCGACCTCCGCCACTTCGGCATTGAACGGCACGTCGCGGGACCGCCGGTCGTAGATCTGCGCCAGCTTGTAGGACTTGTTGCGTCGGGCACGAGCCACTTGGATACTCCTTGCGACATTGACGATGGAACGGGTGAGGGTTCAGGCCGCGAAGACCAGCTTCAGCACGACGGGACCGGGGACACGGGCGGACGCAGCCCCGGAGCGACGCGTCAGGCCCGCATGCGGCGCGCAATAGCTGGAGCCCGGCTGGCGCGGATGGCCGCAGAAGGCGATCTCCTCCCCGTCCTTGTCGCCGCCATAGGGATAGCGGCAGTCGGCCGGATCGAGTTCGACCAGTTGGATCAGGCGCGGCTGAACGCCGACGCAGCGCAACTTCACCTGCACTGCAGGCTTCATTGCGGACTTCGGCGGCACGTTCAGGTTCGGTAGCACCGCGCGGCGCGGCGAAGCCGGAAGCTCACCCGGCAAATAGGGCGCGACCGATGGGCTCGCGATCCATTCCGGTACGACAAGCCCGAGCCGCTTGGCGCGTCCGATCACCGCATTGCGCGTGTAAGCCGTTCCAAATCTTGCGTTAATCTGCCTTCCGATCTCCGCATAAGACATGCCTTTGAGAAAATAGTCGCGAAGCGCGTCGGAGTGCTCCGACGGCCAATGGCCCGGTTCCATGCTGCTGTCCTGTGATGCGCCTCCTCCGATCGCACGATCGTGGAGCGAAACAGACATTCCGGTATTCCGAAGGTCAAGTCAAGCGAATAATTCTGATATTCATAATTGCAATAATTCCGAATTTCGGATTACAAGAGCAGACGATGGGTAATCGAGGGAATCACCATGTTGGACGTTGCAATGATCGAGCGGGGCCTGGAAAAGACGGGCAAGAGCAAGGGCGGCCTGGCGGCGGCCATGGGCGTGCGGCCCGGCGCGGTCTCGGAGATCCTCGGCGGCGAACGCCTGGTGAAGGCCTCGGAAATCATTCCGATCATGGAATATCTCGAGCTCAATCTCGCGCCGATCATGGGCCGCGTCGGCGCCGGCGCCGTGATCGAGCCGGATTACGAGCAGGTCCCCCCGGAGGGTCTCGGCGACATCGCCCTGCCCTTCCCGATCATGGAAGAGACCGTCGCCTTCGAGATCGTGGGTGATTCGATGCTGCCCAAATACGAGAGCGGCGACGTGATCGTGGTCTACAAGGACCAGCGCCATCCGCTGTCCAGCTTCTACGGCGAAGAGGCCGTAGTCCGGCTCAAGAGCGGCGAGCGCTATTTGAAGACGATCGAGCGGGGAAAAAGCCCCTCCGTCGTCAACCTCACCAGCTTCAACGCCAAGCCGATCGTCGGCGTGAAGCTCGAGTGGGTGGGTGAGATCTGCCTGTCCATGCCCAAGGGCCAGCTCGAGCGGCTGCGCGCCAAGTCGGCGCGCCCCCGCAAGAAGGGCAAGTAAGGCCTCACACGGCCAGCGGTTTCGCTTTTTTAGAAATCGAGCTTGACTCGATTCCGTTTTTCGGAAATACTCTGCCGCGCCCCCGCAACGGGAGCGCGGCAGAGTCGTTTTGATGCAATATTTCGTCGTGATGATCGACTATGGACGGCGGGGCCGCGAGGCGGTCGTCGACCCCGAAGTCACAAGGCGCGAGGTCGTCTCCCGCGTCGCCTCGGGCGAATACCAGAATGTCTCGTTCATCCACGAGATCTCCGGGAGTTCGCTCGAGGACGTCACCGAGGCCATCCTGACCGAGGCCGCCCTGCCCCGGATCCCGCCCGAGGATATCGACCTCCAGGCAATTCACCTCGATCACGCCCGCGATCTGCGCAAGCACGAACGGACGTGACGCAGGCCCGGACGTTACACCAGAAGGACGGTCGATCCCGTGGTCTTGCGTGCAGCGAGATCGGCATGCGCCTTGGCGGCGTCCTTCAACGGATAGGTCTGGTGCACCTCGATCTTGACCGCGCCGGACTTGACGACGTCGAACAGCTCGTTCGCCATCGCGACCAGATTTTCGCGCTTGGCGGCGTAGGTGAACAGCGTCGGACGGGTGACGTAGAGCGAGCCCTTTTGCGCGAGCAGGCCGAGATTGAGCGGCTCGACCGCGCCGGAGGACTGGCCGAACAGCGCGGCGACGCCGAGCGGCGCGAGGCAATCCAGCGACTTCAGGAACGTGTCCTTGCCGACGGAGTCATAGACCACGGGGACCTTCTTGCCGCCCGTGATCTCGTCGACCCGCTTCACGAAATCCTCGCGGGTGTAGATGATGACGTGATCGCAGCCATGCGCCTTGGCGAGCTTGGCCTTCTCGTCGTTGCTGACGGTGCCGATCACGGTCGCGCCGAGATGCTTGGCCCACTGGCCCAGGATCAGACCGACGCCGCCGGCCGCGGCATGCAGCAGGATGGTATCGCCGGCCTTCACCCGATAGGTCTGCCGGATCAGATATTGCGTGGTGAGACCCTTCAGCATCATCGCCGCTGCGGTCCTGTCGTCGACGCCGTCCGGCAGCTTCAGCAAGCGGTCCGCGGGGATCAGCCGCGCCTCGGAATAGGCGCCGAGCGGCGAGGCGCCATAAGCGACACGATCGCCCGGCTTCAGATCGGTGACACCGGGCCCGACCTCCTCGACCACGCCTGCTGCCTCGCTGCCGAGCCCGCTCGGCAGTTGCGCCGGATACAGGCCGGAACGGTTGTAGATGTCGACGAAATTGAGGCCGACGGCGGTGTGGCGGATGCGCGCTTCGCCCGCCCCGGGCTTGCCGACGCTGACCTCCTCCCAGACCAGGACTTCCGGACCGCCGGCCTTGTGAAAACGAATGGCATGCGTCATGGGCGTTGCTCCCTTATCGTTGGTTGAGGATCCAAAAAACCGGATGGGCCGCAGAAATAGGCATTCGGTCCGCCCGTTACAGTACAGACACGTAACAAGAATGTCACAGCGAGCGACAAACGTCCGCCGTTCCATCTCCGTTCGATAGAGTTGATGATGCGCCTGGAGCGACCGGCAGTAGCTTCTGCGCGGGGTTTGGTTGTCGCCTGCGAAGGAGAGCCGAGATGCCAGCTTATGTACAGCATCATCAGGACATCGAGATCGCGCCTGTGAATTGCCCGACATGCATGGGGTTCCTGCCGATGTATGTGCGCGAGGTCGAACCGCATTGGAGCCTTGCCAAGATCGACTTTGTCTATGAATGCGCCGATTGCGGCGCCGAGGTCAGACAGACGATCCGCAAGCCGGAGCTGCTGCGGCACTGATCGCGCGAACGGCGAGCCGCGCGAATATCCGCGCCGACACCTATTTGCGTCGAACGGAAAAAGCGCCGTCCGTGCGGGTCTGATGCCTCCCAAACGAGGCTTGTTCTTTGCCGGGAACGCAGGCAGAACAAGCCCCAAGCAAGACCTTTGGGAGCGCCCTTTCGTGGCTGATCAGAAGGCCTCGACAGCGATCGAGGCAGTGGAGAGCGGCCTCGCCGCGCAGGGCTATATCGCGAGCCGGCAGATCGCGACCGCCGTCTATTTGTCGCAACAGATCGAGAAGCCGATCCTGGTCGAGGGCCCCGCGGGCGTCGGCAAGACCGAGCTTGCCAAGGCGATCGCGGCCTGGCGCGGCATGAAGATGATCCGCCTGCAGTGCTACGAGGGTCTCGACGAGGCCAAGGCGCTCTACGAGTGGAAATACGCCAAGCAGCTTCTCTACACGCAGATCCTCAAGGACAAGCTCGGCGAAGTCCTTGGCGGGGCGCAGACGCTGCATGCCGCGCTCGACCAGCTCCACGATTTCGGCGACGTGTTCTTCTCCAAGGAATTCGTCGAGCCGCGCCCCCTGCTCCAGGCGCTGGAGCAGCCGGGCGGCTGCGTGCTCCTGATCGACGAGATCGACAAGTCGGACGCCGAATTCGAATCGCTGCTGCTGGAGATCCTGTCCGATTTCCAGGTCACGATCCCCGAGCTCGGCACCGTTTCGGCAATCACGCCGCCGACCGTGATCCTCACCTCCAACAGCGAGCGTGACCTCGGCGACGCCCTGAAGCGCCGCTGCCTGCATCTGCATATCGGCTTCCCCGAGCAGCGGCTCGAGGAGCGCATCGTCGAAAGCCGGGTCCCCGGCATCTCGCAGGCGCTGCGCCGGCAGATGGTCGGCTTCATCCACGAGATCCGTTCGCTCGATCTGAAGAAGCTGCCCTCGGTCAGCGAGACCATCGACTGGGCGCGCGTGCTGGTGCTGCTCCAGGCCACGGAGCTCGACACCGAAATCGTCAAGGACACGCTCAACGTGCTCCTGAAATACGAGGCTGACATCGAGGCCGCATCGCCGCAGGTGACGACGTTCATTGCCAAGGCGGCACGGTCCAACGTCTTCGGTTGACGCCGATGCGCGAGAACCTCCATCGATTCTTTCGGGCAGCACGCGGCGTCGGCGTCCACGTTTCGCCTGCCGAAAGCATCGATGCAATGCGCGCGGTCGCGCAGGTCGGCATCTCCGACCGCGCGGTCCTGCGCGATGCCCTGCTCCTGACGCTTGCCAAATCGCAGGACGAGAAGCTCGCGCTCGGCGACTGCTTTGATCTGTTCTTCAGCCAGCCTGAGCCGCGGCAGGATCAGACCGAAGCCAACAGCGAGGAGACCGCCTCGCAGGATTCGGAGCAGTCGCCCTCCTCCGGCTCGGCCAGCGAAGCGGGCGAGGGACAGCCTCCCGAGGGTGTGGGCCCGCTCGCGCAGATGCTGCTGTCGCAGGACCGCAACGCGATCGCCGCCGCCATCGCCAGCGCGTCCGGTGCCGCCTCCCTGTCGGACATTCGCTACTCCACCCAGCGCGGCATCTTTTCCAGCCGCATCCTCGACGCCATGGGTCTCCAGCGCCTGCGCGACGATCTCGACGCGCTGACCGCGAGCAACCCGGCGCTGGCCGAGCGTCTGCGCGCCGCGCTCGATGCCTTGCGTGAAGCCGTGCGCGACACCGTCTCGCAGGGGCTTGCGCTCTACGCGCGCGAGGAGGCCGAAAATCTCCGCAACGAGATTTTGCGCAACGCACCGCTCGCCCGCATCGAGCGGCGCCAGATCGCCGAGATGCGCGCCCTCATCCGCCAGATCGCGCGCCGCCTGCGCGAGCGCTACTCCAAACCCCGCAAGCGCCAGCGCCGCGGCCATCTCGACGTCCGCCGCACACTGCGCCGCAATGCGGCCTGGGGCGGCGTGCCTTTCCTGACCGCATGGAAGCGCAAGCATCGCGACCGGCCGAAGATCGTGGCGCTATGCGACGTCTCCGGCTCGGTCGCGCAAGTCTCCGATTTCTTCCTGCTCCTGATCCACTCGCTGCACGAGGTGGTCGACGACGTCCGCTCTTTTGCCTTCTCCTCGCACATGATCGAGGTCAGCGAGATCCTGGAAAAGAAATCGCCGGAAGAGGCGATGGCCGAGATCATGTCAAAGGTCGGCTTCGGCTCGTCCGATTACGGTTCTTCGCTGGTCGATTTCGAGAAGGACTTCATGAGCACGCTGACGCCGCGGACCACGGTGATCGTGCTCGGCGATGCCCGCAGCAACAACCTCGACCCGCGTGCCGACATCCTGCGCCGCATCTCCGAACGCTCAAAGCGGTTGGTCTGGCTCAATCCCGAAGGACGGCTCGCCTGGGGCTTTGGCGATTCCGAGATGCCGCGCTACGCGACCTTTTGTACGGTCGTGCGCCAATGCGCCACCGCGCAGCAGCTCGAGCGCGCGGTGTCCGACATCGTGGCAACTTATCAATAGGTCTTCCACGCGCGGCCAGCGTCAGTTTCGCGCAAGCTCCGCCTGACCGATGTTGCACTCCCGGAAGTGATAGGCAATTTCGTCGAGCGCGCGCTGCTCCCATTCCTGGGCTTGCGCGAGCCAGAAAACCCGACGCTCGAAATCGAGCGCGGCACGCTCCCGGCACAGGGATTCCTGACTGCGAATTTCGACCAGCCTGCTCATGCACTCCACTCCTGCCGCGTGAAGTCATTTCCCGGGAATCACCGTAACAGAGTCCTCAACCTTTCGCCTCACGATTTCTGTGCATATTGCGACGCAGAATGGGACAGCAGCGCTTCCCGTGCACCGCGGAAACTTGCAGTGCAGCATCAATCCAAGATCATCAATATGTGATCGAAACTCGGGACGATGTTCGCGGTCGAACGATCTTTACTCTTGTGGCGCAATGAAGTGCGGCAATTCGTGAAGAGACGTTCTAAACAGCGCACCGGATTCCCGACTCATTGTCGTCGCATGGTCTTCATGCAGCGCCGCTAACAGAGGCGCGCGAATGGTACTATCGCTTGAGGCAGCATGAGCAACGATGTCGACTTCGATCTTTCGCCGGACCAGTGGGAAGCCCTGCGCACACTTCGCAACCCGGTGTCGGGCGGTCGCCTCTCGAGGGCCTATCTTATCGAAAGTCTCGTCAAGTTCGGCCTCGTTGTCGTCAATGACGGCGTACCCGTGATGACGCCCACGGGACGCAAGGCGCTCGTGCGCGGATCGTGCCGGCTGCTGGATCTTGCGGCGTGACGATGCCCTTTGTTTCGGCGAAGGCATAAAGGCGGCATCCTCGCTCCCCACGCGATTGTTCGGCGAGATGGAGTCGCGCCCACGACACCAGAGCGACGTCCTGCGCCGCTTTCCGGAATTCTCCGCGACATTCTGGCACGGTTGTTGCTCCTGTTTGACGTCCAAGTCGCGTCAAACCGGGGGAATCCACCATGTCGACCATCACCGCGGCGCCCGCCGCCGAGCCGAAGCCGCTCTACACCTCGCTGTTCGTCCAGGTCCTGGCCGCGCTGGTGCTTGGCGTCATCCTGGGCATGGCCGCCCCGGATTTCGCGATCGGGCTCAAGATCCTCAGCGACGCCTTCCTGAAGCTGATCTCGATGATCGTGGCACCGATCGTGTTCTGCGTCGTCGTGCACGGCATTGCCGGCGCCGGCGACCTCAAGAAGGTCGGCCGGGTCGGCGTCAAGGCGCTGCTTTATTTCGAGGTCATGACGACCGTCGCACTCGTCGTCGGCCTGCTGCTCGCTTACCTCTTCGGCCCCGGCCACGGCATGAACATCGATCCCTCGACACTCGATGCCAAGGCGCTCAACACCTACGCCGACAACGCCCACAAGCTGTCCGGCGGCGGCATCGGCGCCTTCCTGATGAACGTGATCCCGACCACCTCCTTCGATGCGCTGTCGCGCAACGACGTGCTCCAGGTGCTGTTCTTCGCGGTTCTGTTCGGCGTCGGCCTCGCGCTCGTCGGCGGCGAGAAGGGCAAGCTCGTCACCACCATGATCGATGCCGCGTCCACCGTGCTGTTCCGCGTCATGGGCCTGATTGTCCGCGTTGCCCCGCTCGGCGTGCTCGGCGCGGTCGCCTACACCGTCGGCAAATACGGGGTCGGCTCGCTGAAGCAGCTCGTGTCGCTGGTGATGCTGTTCTACGTCTCGGTCGGCATCTTCGTGCTGGGCGTGCTCGGCGGCGTGATGGCGCTCGCCGGGATCAACATCCTCAAGTTCCTCGCCTACCTGCGCGAAGAGCTGACCATCGTGCTCGCGACCGCCTCCTCCGATGCCGTGCTGCCGCAGATCATGAAGAAGCTGGAGCGGATGGGCGTGAAGGATTCCGTGGTGGGTCTCGTGATTCCGACCGGCTATTCCTTCAACCTCGACGCCTTCTCGATCTATCTGACGCTCGCCGTCGTGTTCATCGCCCAGGCGACCAACACGCCGCTGTCCTTCGGCGACCTCCTGCTGGTTCTCGGCGTCTCCCTGATCACCTCGAAGGGCGCGCATGGCGTCCCGGGTTCGGCGATCGTAATCCTGGCTGCGACGCTCAATGCGGTGCCGAGCATTCCCGCGATCGGCCTCGTGCTGGTGCTGTCGGTCGACTGGTTCATCGGCATGGCCCGCGCGCTCGGCAACCTCGTCGGCAACTGCGTGGCGACGGTCGTGGTCGCGGCCTGGGAAGGCGATCTCGACCGCGCCAAGGCGGCCAAGGTGCTGGAGGGCGGCGAGCTGGTGGACGTGACGGCGGGTTAGCGCCCCGCTGGATCAGTCGTTCCATTGGAGGAGCGGCGTCCCATACGCCCTCCTCCAGACCGACAGGAAGCGCGGAAACCAGGAATGGGCCACGGCGCCCTTATAGGCCCAGGTGCGGTACTTCAGCCCCTGTTCCGAGATCAGCTCCTGATATCCGCCGTGCACTTCGGTCGCGGTGCGAATGTCCTTCAATATCCCTTGCGCGCAGGCCAGGTAGTGATCGCGGCCGGAGACCTCGTCGTAGTCGAGCATCCGGTCCGCGAACTCGACGTTGAACGTCGGCCAGGATGAGCGCCCCTGATAGGCGGGAGCCGCAATCTTGTGGATCATCTTGTTCCGCGGATTATCCGCGGACACCAGGAAGTGGAACGTAGAGGGTATGCGGAAGCGCGGCTCCGCGATGATCAGATCCGCCGTCGCCGCGAACAGCGCCCGCTCGCTCGCATCGTTCATATTCCAGAAGCCGCGATGCACGCTGACGAAATCCAGCGCGACCGAGGACACCGGCGATCCCTTTGGACCATCCAGCGAATGCCTGATGTAGCCGTCCCTGCCGAACAGACGGAGCAGGTCCTTCTTGTGCTGCGCGAGGCTGCGTCCGAGCAGCCGCTTCAGCTCGCTCTCGTCGACGATGCCGAGCTGCACGCTCCACACGAAGGTTGTGTAGACGCAGGCATTGGTGACAAAGCGCCTGCGCTCCGCACGGGTATCCGTTGCAGCGGAGCGGGGGCCACGGGCATCACACAGCAAATACCTGGTGCCGTCATCGTCGAACGGCTCCAGCTCGCTTGCGAGCTGCAGGATCGCACGCTTCAGGTCACCGCCATATTCGGCCAGCAGCAGGCGGCCGGCATGCGCGCATTGCGACATCGCCAGATAGGACGGCGCCCTCTGATCGGCCGAGATCATCTGCTGCAGGCCGGCCAGAATGCCGAGCAGCGTATCCGACGGGCGCGAGAAATAATTCACGCCGAGGTACCGACCGCGCCCCGCCGGAACGATGGTCGTCGTGACGACATCGGCGCGAACCGCCTCCAGCAGCAAACGGATGCTCTTGTCGAGCAGCCGGGCCCGCCGCACTGCGTCCTGCGCATCCATGATGGTCTCGGGGTCGAGGACATCAGGATAGAACCAGGCGAAGTCACGGGGATAATAGGCGGATGCGTGCGGCGCGCCGGTGACGAGGAAGGCCTCGGTCACCGAAAAGGCGCTGTCCATCGAGTGCCGGTAAAGGTCCTCGATCGCCGACAACGAATGGTGCGACTTTCTCAGGAATCGATCACCGAGAAAATTGACAGCCTGGAGGGCGTTGGCGAAAAAGGCCGCGGCCACGCCTTGGTAAAATCGGTTTCCGCGATCTGAGGGCAACGAGATATCGCTATTCATATATGGCTAGGGTAACTCCGATGGTGCGGCCACCACCCAAAGCATGGCTGATTCGTATTTCGTCCAGATGACGTACCGGCTTCCAGCGGGGCTTCTTCAGCCTACCCTTCCCGGGGCCTGAAATTCTCGATCACCCGCAGCAGCACCCGCGCACCGGCGTCGGCATCGGCGAGCTCCACATGCTCGTCCGGGTGGTGGCTGATGCCGCCGCGGCAGCGGACGAAGACCATGCCGACATCGGCGATGTCGATCATGGCCATGCCGTCATGCCCTGCCCCGCTCGGCAGCTCGAACACGGAGAAACCCTCCGCTTCGATCGCCTGCGCGATCTGGCCCTTGAGCCACGGCGCGCAAGGCGCGGTGCGGTTCTCGTGGGTGACGTCGAGCTGGAGGGCCAAGTGCCGGCGCTTGGCGATCGCCTCGATCTGGCGGACGATATCGGCGACCGCGCGCTTGCGGTGCATGTCGGTCGGCGCGCGCATATCGATGGTGAAGGACACCTCGCCCGGAATGACATTGGTCGCCCCGGGCCTCGCCTGGATGTAGCCAACCGTGCCGACAAGCCCACTCGCGTCGGTGCGGCAAAACTGCTCGATCGCCCCGATGCATTCGGCCGCGCCCGCGAGCGCATCACGCCGAAGCGCCATCGGCACCGTGCCGGCGTGCCCGGCCATGCCGGTCAGCCGCGCGGCAAGGCGCGTGGCACCGGCAATCGCGGTGACGACCCCGACAGGCAGGTCCTGCGCTTCCAGCACCGGCCCCTGCTCGATGTGCAATTCGAGATAGGCAAGCAGCTCGCGCCGCGTCCGCGCGGCCGCTCCGATATGATCGGGATCGAGGCCGAACTGCACGAGCGCATCGCGCATCGACACACCGTCGCGGTCGCGCGCATTCAAGACACTCTCGTCGAAGGTGCCGGCCACCGCACGGCTACCCAGCAAGGTCGAAGCAAACCGCACGCCCTCCTCGTCGGCAAAGCCGACGATCTCGATCGCGAACGGCAGGCGCTTGCCACGGCGATTGAGATCGGCAACGCAGGCAATCGCCGTGATCACGCCCAACGGCCCGTCCCATTTGCCGGCATCGCGTACGGTGTCGTAATGCGAGCCGAGCATCAGGCAGGGCGCACCGGGCCGCTCGCCTTCGTAGCGGCCGCAGACATTGCCGATCGCGTCAAGACGCGCGCTCATGCCGGCCTCGCGCATCCAGCTCAGAAGGAGGTCCGCCGCCTTGCGCAGCTCCTGGGTGAGATAGGTGCGGGTGAGGTTGTCGCCCGCTTCCGAGATCGCAGCCAGATCGTTGATCGCTCGCACGATCTCTTCGCCGAGCGATGCATTTTGAACGGCGTTGACGGCACTCATCTCGACGAGCTTTCTCTTCTCTGGACCGCGGCAGCGGCTGTCCTGGCGACAATCGGTACACGTTCGGCGGCACATCACGCACCAGCGCCCGTCTCAACCGGCGCGTGGTTAGCATGAATGCGCGTACGCGGCAGGCTGCGTCGCGCCGGTCATGCACAGGCGCGGCTCAACACCATAGTTTCATCCTTATCAGGGCCCGAGCGGCCCGCATAATCAATATTTTTCAATCGGTTATCCGGAAGATACCGTCAACGACCCCGGCCGGCTGGTCGAGATGCTCCACGCCGAATTCGTGTATGAAGGACGGGCCAGCGAAGCCGGTCGCGGACCGGCCGGCGCATGGCGGGGCACTGACCGCGGAGGATCGATGGCCAACGCATCCGAGCGCGACGAGCATTTTCTGCGTCTGTCCTTCGCGGTCGCCCGCCGCTCCCTCACCCATGGCAACCACCCGTTCGGCTGCATCGTTGTCGATGCGGGCGGCAAGGTGCTGATCGAGACCGAGAACGGCTACATGCCGGATCATGACGGCACCGCGCATGCCGAACGTCTCGCGGCCACCCAAGCCTGCCGCACACTCGGCCGCGAGGTGCTGGCGACAGCGACGCTCTATTCCTCGGCAGAGCCCTGCGCGATGTGCGCCGGCGCGATCTACTGGGCCGGCATCGGCCGCGTCGTCTACGGCCTCAGCGAGCATCGCCTGCGCGGTGTCACCGGCAACCATCCTGACAACCCGACGCTCGACCTGCCCTGCCGCGAGGTCTTTGCCAGCGGCCAGCGGCTGACCGAAGTCGTTGGTCCGCTGCTCGAGGACGAAGCCGCAGCGCTGCACGATGGCGTGTGGACGAAGTAGACACAAACTCCGATCAGTAGGGTGGCGATCAGAACTTCACGGTGATACCGGAGTAGAGCGAGGACTCGGTGCACGACCCCGTGCTCACCGTCCGGCCACCGACCGCCGTGGTACAGCCGACGGCAAGGTTGTGATCGAGACCGAACTTGTTCTGCCAGTAACGGTAAGCCACCCAGACGTCCACGAAGTGGGAGTATTTGTCACCCCAGGCGGCCTTCGAGGCATCGAAGGTCAGGCGGATCGGCTCCGAATTCAACTCGACCGCCGTGTTGTAGACGCCGTTCGCCGGGCTGTAGGGAAGCGGTTCGGTGTCGGTGCCCTTCTTGCCGTACCAGCCGGCGCGGCCGCTGATCGAGAAATATTGCATGTTCGGCGGCAGGAAGCCGAGATCCATGTAGTAATTGACCTCGACCGCCCAGGTCGGCTTGAACGAGGTGTTGCCGTCTGCAAGACAGGTCACGCCGGGAACGCCCGCACCGAACAGTCCGCACTGGCTGAACGAGTTGTGATTGGCGAACTCCCAGTACACCAGCGGTGCGACGTTGATGTAACCCTTGTAGGGCAGATCGAACGCAAACTGCAGACCGCCGACGACGTCGCGCTTGGCGGCGCCGAAATACCTGTTCTCGGTGTTGGCATCCATGCCGACCTCGAACGAGATGTTGTGAAGCGGCCCCGCGGTGAAGGTCTTGGTGTCGAAGAGCTCATTCCAGCCGAACGTCGATCGGAACAGCCCGTAGATCTCCGTTGCACCGGCGCAGTTTGCTGGCGCGCCGAAGATCGTGCCCGCGTTGGTGCAGGGCCCGGCCGGATCGTTGTGATCGGACTTGAACATCGAGATGGTGAAGAAGTTCGTGCCGTACGCCCAAGCGTCGAAATGCGTGAACGAGTAGACCTGCTTGGTGGTCTTGCTGTCGATCGACCCATCCGGCCGGAACGACCATGCACCGGGCTGCGAGGCGTTGAAGATGTAGGAGAAGGTGGCGCGGTTATCGATCACCAGGAAGAACGGGAGATCCGCCGCTTTCTTGGCAGCCTTGACCGGCAGATCCGCCGCCTGAGCCAGGCCACCGGTGGCCAACGTGGCAAGTGACAGCGCCGCTGCTGCAATTGCCCTGAAACGAAACGACATCCTGAATACCCCCAAGTGTGGACACGTCAATGAACGCCCTTGGGTGCGAGACTTGCGCCGATCTCCCGGAGGGAGAAGCCTCAACTTTTTTCAAGGCATGCCGCTTGTTTCGGCAAGGGGCGGCGTTTCTTCGTGGGATTTAGCAGGTTTTTTTCAGCGGGCACGCGACCGGCGACGCCGGCTATTGCCGGACATTCCCGTTTGATTTCGCTCTTCTTTCATACCGAGCGGACATTGCGGGCGCGATGGTCGGGAGCCAGTGTTGCGTCGATCCGCAGTGCATAAGCGCGATGGCGCAACTTTGCTCACTGCGACGTCAGGTCTGCATAGCGGGTTCCGATTTAGCTTGGACCGTCACAAATCTGCAACAGGCGCCCGCACCCGCATGCCCGAGCGCCGGCGTTTGAGCAGGGATCTTCGTCCCGGTCGGCGCAAGCGCACCGACACAAGGTGCCTGCCGACGCGTTGAGCAAGGGATGACGCATTTTCACACCTTACGCCGGGGTCCAAACTGGCCCACTATTGGGGCATTTCACCATGCAAGCGCATCAGCGAATGTTGGATTCGACACCTGACGGCCTGAATTCCGGCGAGTCCCCGCTGCTGCGGACGATCGGACTCACCAAACGCTACGGGGATTTCCTCGCCAACGATTCCATCGACATCGATATCCGGCCGAGCGAAATCCACGCCCTGCTCGGCGAGAACGGCGCCGGCAAGTCGACGCTGGTCAAGGCGATCTACGGGCTGATCCAGCCCAGCGCCGGCGAGATTCGCTGGCAGGGCCAACGAATCGTGCTGTCCGGTCCCTCCGAAGCCCGCAGCCGCGGCATCGGCATGGTGTTCCAGCACTTCTCGCTGTTCGACAATCTCACCGTCGCCGAGAACGTCGCGCTCGGCCTCGATGGACGAGAATCCTTCAAGGACATGTCGGCGCGGCTCGAGCAGGTGTCGAAGACTTACGGCCTTCCGCTCGATCCCAAACGCGAGGTCTGGCAATTGTCGGTCGGCGAGCGCCAGCGCATCGAGATCGTCCGCGCGCTGATGCAGGATCCGAAATTCCTGATCCTGGACGAGCCCACCGCCGTCCTGACACCGCAGGAAGCCGATCAGCTGTTCATCGTGCTGGAGCGGCTCAAGGCCGAAGGCCGCGCCATCCTCTACATCAGCCACAAGCTCGAGGAGGTGAAGCGGCTCTGCGACACCGCCACGATCCTGCGCGGCGGCAGGAAGGTCGAGACCTGCAATCCCCGGCGCGAGACCGCCGCTTCGCTGGCGCGCATGATGGTCGGCGGCGAGATCAAGCAGGTGAAGGCGGCATCCGGCCGGAAGATCACCGTTCCCCGTCTCGTCGTCAACGATCTTTCGCTCGCACCGAGCGAGGCGCATGGCGTAAGGCTCAAGCACATCTCGTTCGAGCTGAAGGGCGGCGAGATCCTGGGCATCGCCGGCGTCGCCGGCAACGGCCAGGACGAATTATTCGCCGCACTGTCCGGCGAGCGGTTGTCGAAGGATCCCGGCACCGTCGTGATCGAAGGCATTGCCGCCGGCCATCTCTCGATCACGGAGCGACGCAGGCTGGGAGCAGCTTTCGTTCCCGAAGAGCGGCTCGGCCATGGCACCGCGCCGCGCATGAAGCTCTCGGAGAACGCGCTGCTCACCGGACATGCCGCCAGCGGCATGGTCCATCGCGGCTTCATCAATACCGCCGCCACGCTGAAGACCGTCGACCGCGCGACCGAGACGTTCGACGTGCGCAAGGCCAAGCGCGATCCGGAAGCCGCATCCCTCTCCGGCGGCAATTTGCAGAAGTTCATCGTGGGACGCGAGATCCTGCGCAACCCTGCGGTGCTGGTGGTGAGCCAGCCGACCTGGGGCGTCGATGCCGGCGCTGCCGCCGTCATTCGCCAGGCGCTGCTTGATCTTGCAACCGCAGGGGCCGCCGTGCTCGTCACCAGCCAGGATCTCGACGAGCTCGCGGAGATCGCCGACCGCATCGCCGTGATGTTCCACGGCAAGCTGTCAGCACCGCTCGCGACCCGCGAGGCAACGCGCGAAAAGCTCGGCCTTCTCATGGGCGGCAGCAGCCTCGAGCCGAAGGAGGCCGCGCATGCAGCTGGTGCTTGAGAAGCGCGCCGAACGCTCGGGCACGATCGCGCTGGTCTCACCGCTGATCGCGATCGGCCTGACGGTCGTCACCATGGTCATCCTGTTCGCGATCCTCGGCAAGAATCCGCTGCTCGCGCTGCACGCCTATTTCATCGCGCCGCTCACTGACAGCTACTCGCTCCAGGAGATCGCGGTGAAGGCGACGCCGCTGGTGATGATCGCGATCGGGCTGTCGCTCTGCTATCTCGCCAATGCCTGGAACATCGGCGCAGAGGGCCAATTCCTGATCGGCGCAGTGGCAGGAAGCTGGATCGCGGTAAAGACGCAAGGCACCGATGCCGGCGCCTGGGTGCTGCCGGCGATGCTTGTGCTCGCAGCCGCCGCGGGCGCGCTCTATGCGCTGATCCCGGCGATCTGCAAGGTGAAGTTCGGCGCCAGCGAGATCCTGACCAGCCTGATGCTGGTCTATGTCGCCGACCTCTTTCTCGACTATCTCGTGCGCGGGCCCTGGCGCGACCCCAACGGCTTCAACTTCCCGACCACGGCCGAGTTCGATCCGGTGGCGACCGTCCCGTTGCTGATCGAGGGCGGCCGGCTACATCTCGGCTCGATCATTGCGCTTCTTGTCGTCGCCGCGGCCGCAATCCTGCTCGGGCGCACCCGCAAGGGATTCGAGATCCGCGTGGTCGGCGCAGCCCCCCGCGCGGCACGGTTCGGCGGCTTCAACGCCAATCGACTGATCATCCTGACCTTCGCGGTATCGGGCGCGCTCGCAGGGCTTGCCGGCATCATCGAGGTCGCTGGTCCCGTCGGACATCTCCAGCCTGGCATCTCCCCGGGCTACGGTTTTACTGCGATCATCGTTGCCTTCCTCGGTCGGCTGAATCCGCTTGGAATATTAATTGCAGGCCTTTTCCTTGCGTTGACCTTTATCGGCGGCGAGCAGGCGCAGATCGCGATGAAGATTCCGTTGGATGTCACCAAGGTCTTTCAGGGCATTCTGCTGTTCTACGTGCTCGCCTGCGATTCCCTGATCCTCTATCGATTCAAGCTGGTGTTCCCGAACCGAGAGGTGGCCCGTGGAGCTCATTGAAGCCATCATCCTGGCCGTGCTCGCCGCGTCCACGCCGCTCCTGATCGCCGCGACCGGGGAGCTCGTGACCGAGCGCTCCGGCGTGCTCAATCTCGGCGTCGAGGGCATGATGATCGTCGGCGCGGCCTGCGGCTTTGCCGGCGCCTGGCTCACCGGATCGATCTTCATCGGCGCGCTGTTCGGCATCATCGCGGGAACGATGATGTCGCTGATCTTCGCACTGATGGCCCTCGGGCTCGCCGTCAACCAGGTCGCGACGGGTCTTGCGCTCACCATCCTCGGCGTCGGGCTGTCCGGACTGATCGGCGCCGGCTTCGTCGGCGAGCGCATCACGCCGGCAATCCATCTCGTTATTCCAGGCCTTACCGACATCCCGCTGGTCGGGCGCGTGCTGTTCGGCGAGGATGGCTTCGTCTACTTCTCCATTGCACTCGTCGTCGGCGTCTGGTGGTTCCTGTACCGCACGCGCGCGGGATTGATCCTGCGCGCCTGCGGCGACAATCACCTCTCCGCGCATGCGCTCGGCTATCCCGTGCTGCGCATCCGCACCTGCGCCGTGATGTTCGGCGGCGCCTGCGCAGGCCTTGCCGGCGCTTATTTGCCGCTCGCTTATACGCCGTTCTTCATCCCCGGCATGACCGCGGGCCGCGGCTGGATCGCGCTGGCGCTGGTCGTGTTCTCGTCCTGGCGGCCGGGCCGGCTCGTGGTCGGCGCCTATCTCTTCGGGGCCGTGACGATCCTGCAGTTGCACGCGCAAGGCTGGGGCGTCGGCATTCCCTCGCAGCTCATGTCGGCGCTGCCTTATCTCGCGACCGTCATCGTTCTGGTCCTGCTCTCCCGCGCGCGCAGCGGCGGCTCGACCGCCCCGGCCGCGCTCGGCACCGTGTTCGTGCCTGACCGCTGAATTTCATTTCCGCGGCGCGCGCGATGGGGCGCGCGCGTTGCGCATGGTGGCTTTCCCCTGATGTTTGGAGATCGATGATGAGGAAATCCCTTCTTGCGCTGGCTGCCGGGCTTTTGCTGGCCGGAAGCGTCAGTGCAGCCTCCGCCGCCGACAAGCTCAAGGTCGGCTTCATCTATCTGGGTCCGATCGGAGATTTGGGCTGGACTTATCAGCACGATCTCGCGCGGCAGGCGCTGGTGAAGGAGCTGGGCGACCAGATCGAGACCACTTATCTGGAGAACGTGCCTGAAGGCCCCGACGCCGAGCGCTCCATCGAGCAGCTCGTCCGCGCCGGCAACAAGCTGATCTTCACGACGTCGTTCGGCTACATGGATCCGACGCTGAAGGTCGCCAAGAAATATCCGAACGTGCATTTCGAGCACGCCACCGGCTACAAGCGCAATCCGAACATGTCGACCTATTCGGCCAGATGGTGGCAGGGCCGCTACATCCAGGGCCTGATCGCAGCCAGGATGACGAAGTCCGGCGTGCTCGGCTATATCGGCTCGTTCCCGATTCCGGAGGTCGTCTCCGGCATCAACGCGACGATCCTGGCGGCGCAAACCATCAAGCCTGACATCAAGGTCAAGATCATCTGGGCCAACACCTGGTTCGACCCCGGCAAGGAGGCCGACGCCGCCAAGGCGCTGATCGACCAGGGCGCCGACGTGATCATGCAGCACACGGATTCGCCAGCCGCGATGCAGATCGCCAGCGAACGCGGCAAGCTCGCCTTCGGCCAGGACTCCGAGATGATCAAGTTCGGGCCCAAGACCCAGCTGACCTCGATCCTCGACACCTGGGGCCCCTACTACATCGAGCGCGTCAAGGCCGAGCTTGCCGGCACCTGGAAGTCCCAGGACAGCTGGGGCGGCCTCGACAGTCACATGTTCGCGATGGCGCCCTATACCAACATGCCTGACGACGTGAAAAAATTGGCTGAGGATGCCCAAGCCGCGATCACCGCAGGCAAGCTGCATCCGTTCAAATGCCCGATCGTTGGGCAGGACGGCAAGCCGGTCGAGTGCAAAGGCGGCGATCACCTCGACGACGGCCAGATCCTCGGCATGAATTTCTACGTGAAGGGCATCGACGACAAGCTTCCGGGCAAGTAGCACGCTTCTTGCTTTGACTAATTCACCTGCTCCTCCCGGAGGAGGTTCGGAGGGGGTGGCCAGAAGCACCCGGCACTTGTGGTCGCCCCCTCTTTCATCCCATCCGCATGGCCCGCGCCGCCGAACTGTGGCGGCGAATGAGATCAACGACATCGAGGCCCGGGATCGCACCGTCGATCACGGCCCATTGTCCCGCCACCATCACCCGGTCGGCCCGATGCGCTCCGCACAGCACCAGCGCGGCCAAGGGGTCGCCATGACCGGAGAAGCGCAATTCGTCGAGCCTGAACAGCGCGAGGTCGGCTGCCTTGCCGACGGCGATCTCGCCGAGTTCCGGACGGCCGACGCAGGCCGCCGACCCCTTGGTCGCCCAGCGCAGCGCATCCTTGTGGCTGACCCTGGTTACGCCGTAGCGCGCCCGTTGCAGCAGGAAGGCGGCGCGGACCTCCTGCATCAGGTTCGAGCCGTCGTTGGAGGCTGAGCCGTCGACACCGATGCCGATGCCGACGCCGGCCTCCTCCATCTCGCAGACAGGACAGCAGCCGGACGCCAGCAGCTGGTTGCTGCACGCGCAATGGCTGATGGTCGTCTTGGCCTTGCCGAGCCGCTTCATCTCGTCGGCGTTGAAAAATATGCCGTGGGCGAGCCAGGTTCGCGCATTGAGCCAGCCGCATTGCTCGAGATAATCGAGCGGACGGCAGCCATACATCTGCTGGCAGAAATTGTTCTCGTCCTCGGTCTCGGCGAGATGGGTATGCAGGCGCACGTCGAGCTTGCCGGCGAGATCGGCGGTGGCGCGCATCAGCGACGTCGTCACCGAGAACGGCGAGCACGGCGCCAGCGCGATCTGCACCATCGCATCCGCGCCGCGCTGGTGATGCCTGGCAACCACGCGCGCGCTGTCGGCGAGGATCGTGTCCTCGTCCTGCACCACGCTGTCAGGCGGCAGGCCACCGTCCCGCTGCGACAGGTTCATCGAGCCGCGCGTCAGCAGCACCCGCATTCCGAGACGCTGCGCCACGGCGACCTCGATATCGACGGCGTCTTCGAGGCCCGCGGGGAAAACGTAGTGATGATCGGTCGTGGTGGTGCAGCCCGAGAGCAACAGCTCGGACATCGCCACGGTGACGCCGAGCTCGAGCGCCTCGGGCGTCAGCCTCGCCCACACCGGGTAGAGCGCCTGGAGCCAGGGGAACAGCTCGCGGTCCATCGCCGCCGGCAGTGCCCGGGTCAGCGTCTGGTAAAAATGGTGATGGGTGTTGATCAGGCCCGGCAGCACGACATGTTCGCTCGCATCGAACACCGCGACGTCAGCGGTTGCTGGCGTGCCGCCCGCCGGCACGAGCTCGACGATGCGGCCGTCCTTCACCACGACCCCGCGCGCGGCACCGTCGGCGAGGATGGCCAGCGGACCCCTGATCCAGATCGGCTTTGCGTCGCTCATGATCCCGCTTCTACCTTACATCCGCTGACAGGCCAGCCAGATAAACGCCGGCCCGGCCACCTTCCCGCGACGACTTGTTTGTTGCGACTTGGCTCCGGTCTTGCAAGACTCATCGGCGCGATTCACCCGGCGGGGACGTTGGCGCAGCCATGGATTTGAATACCATCACGACGGTCGCCCATCCGCAAACGCGAGCGCAATTGCCGGCCTGGACGGCAGGCGACGCCTGGCTCGCGGGCGGCACCTGGCTGTTCTCGGAGCCGCAGGTCCATCTGAAGCGGCTGATCGATCTGACCGACCTGAAATGGCCGGCGCTGACGATCACGGACAAACATCTCTCCATCGCCGCCACGTGCACGGTCGCGCAGCTCGATGGACTTGCCTGCCCGCCCGACTGGCTCGCCGCGCCGCTGATCAACCAGTGCTGCCGCGCCTTCCTTGCGTCCTTCAAGATCTGGAAATCCGCGACTGTCGGCGGCAATCTCTGCATGTCGCTGCCGGCCGGACCGATGATCTCGCTCACCGCAGCGCTCGGCGGCGTTTGCACCGTCTGGAAGGCCGGCGGCGGCGAGCAGACGATTCCTGTCGTCGAATTCGTCACCGGCAACCAGCGCAATCGCCTGACGCCGGGCGACCTGCTTCGCCAGATCGACATTCCGATCGCCGCGCTGAAGCGCCGCACGGCGTTTCGCCAGATCTCGCTGGCGCCGGTCGGCCGCTCGGCGGCGCTCCTGATCGGCAGCCTTGATACCGACGGCACGCTGACGCTCACGGTCACCGCATCGACGGTGCGGCCGATCCAGCTGTCCTTTCGCCGGGCCCCGGACGCGAGCGTGCTGCGCGATGCGATCGTCCAGCAGATCACGGACGATCTGTACCACACCGACATCCACGGCCAGCCGCTCTGGCGCAAGCATATGACATTGCGGCTCGCCGAAGAGGTTCGCCGCGAGCTGCTGGGGGCAAGGCCGTCATGAGCTTCGAGGTCAACGGCAAGCCGTTTGCGCAGGAGCCGCGCGCCGGGCAGTGCCTGCGCACGTTCCTGCGTGAACTCGGCCATTTCGGCGTGAAAAAGGGCTGCGATGCCGGTGACTGCGGCGCCTGCACCGTGCTGCTCGACGGCGAGCCGGTGCACAGCTGCCTGATCCCGGCGTTCCGGGCCGAGGGACGGACTGTAACCACGATCGAAGGTCTTGGCGGAGACCACGGCACGCATCCGATGCAGCAGGCCTTCCTCGATGCGCAGGGCTTTCAATGCGGCTTCTGCACCGCCGGCATGATCTTGACCTGCGCCTCGCTGAACCAGGCGCAGCGCACCGATCTCGGCGCGGCGCTGAAGGGCAATATCTGCCGCTGCACCGGCTATCGCGCGATCGAGGATGCATTGCTCGGCAACACCAATGTCGAGGCGAGCGTCGAGCCCGGCGCCGCGTTTGGCCGCAGCCTGCCGGCGCCCGCAGGCCCCGACATCGTGCGCGGCAACGCGCGCTACACCTTCGACACCGCCATCGACGGCCTGCTTCACGTCAAGCTGGCGCGCTCGCCGCATGCCCACGCCAGGATCGTCGCGATCGACAAGTCGGACGCCCTTCGCGTTCCCGGCGTGCACGCGGTGCTGACGCATGAAGACGCACCTTCGATCCTGATCTCGACCGCGCGGCACGAGATGGACTGGATGGACCCCGAGGACACCCGCGTTCTCGACGACGTCGTGCGCTTCATCGGCCAGAGGGTTGCTGCAATCGTCGCCGAAAGCGAAGCCGCCGCCGAGGACGCCTGCCGCCGGCTGAAGGTCGAGTACGCGATTATGCCTGCGCTGATCGATCCGGAGCAGGCGATGGCGCCGGGTGCGCCCATCATTCATCCCGACCGCACCGCCGCGAACCGCATCGCCGATCCCCAGCGTAACCTCGCTGCGGAAACGCATGGCGAGTTCGGCGACGTCGCGGCGGCGCTCGCGACATCTGTCGTCACCTACGAGGGCACCTTCCACAGTCATCGCGTGCAGCATGCGGCGCTGGAGACCCATGGCGGCCTCGCCTGGCTCGATGCCTCGGGCGTGCTCAACGTCCGCACCTCGACACAGGTCCCGTTCCTGACCCGGCGCGCGCTGTCGGATATCTTCAAGCTTCCTCCCGACAAGGTCCGCGTGTTCTGCGAGCGCGTCGGCGGCGGCTTTGGCGGCAAGCAGGAGATGTTCGTCGAGGACATTCTGGCGCTCGCTGCGCTCAAGACGGGACGTCCGGTGAAGCTGGAGCTCACACGCGAGGAGCAGTTCATCGCGACCTCGACGCGGCACCCGATGCGGGTCCACATCAAGGCCGGGGCGGATGCCGACGGCAAGCTCACCGCGCTCCAGCTCGACGTGCTCTCCAACACCGGCGCTTACGGCAATCACGCCGGCCCGGTGATGTTCCATTCGCTGTCGGAGTCCATCGCGGTCTACAATTGCCCGAACAAGCGGGTGGACGGTTACGCGGTCTACACCAACACGGTACCGGCGGGCGCGTTTCGCGGCTATGGCCTGCCGCAGACGCTGATCGCGATCGAGGCCGCGATCGACGAGCTGGCAAGGCAGCTCGGCATCGACCCCTACGAGATGCGCCGGCGCAACATCGTCAGGAACGGCGATCCCATGCTGTCGCCGCCGCCGTCCGAATTTCACGACGTGCTCTACGGCTCCTACGGCCTCGACCAGTGCCTTGACCTCGTCGAGCGCGCGATGCAGGCCGATGGTCCGCAGCCGGACCTGTCGCCGGACTGGCTGATCGGTGACGGTGTCGCGCTGACCATGATCGACACCGCGCCGCCGGCGGGCCACCTCGCCGACGCCATGATCGCGCTGCGTGAGGACGGCGGTTTCGATCTCACCGTCGGCACCGCCGAATTCGGCAACGGCACCAGCACCGTGCATCGGCAGATCGCGGCAACGACATTGGCAACCACCGTCGACAGAATCCGCCTGCGCCAGTCCGACACCGCCCATGGCGGCCACGACACCGGCGCCTATGGCAGCGCGGGCATGTTCGTCGCCGGCAAGGCGACCCATGCGGCTTCCCTGCAGCTTGCGACCGAATTGAAGGCGGCCGCCGCCGGCGCGTGGCTGTGTGACATCGGGAGCTGCGTGCTCGAGGACAACGCAGTCGTCAGCGGCGTCCGGCGCATGTCTTTTGCGGAGCTGGTGAAGCTCGCGCGCGAGCGCGGGCAGCCGTTCGCAGGCAGCGGTAATTCCGAGGGAACGCCGCGTTCGGTCGGCTTCAACGTCCAGGGTTTTCGTATCGCCGTGAACAAGGCCACCGGCGAGCTCAGGATTCTCAGGAGCGTCCACGCCGCGGACGCCGGAGTGGTCGCCAATCCCATGCAGTGCCGCGGTCAGGTCGAAGGCGGCGTCGCGCAGGCGCTCGGCGCCGCGCTCTACGAGGAGATGGTGATCGACGCCCAGGGGCGCGTCACCAACCCGAAATTCCGCGACTACCACCTGCCCTCCTTCGCGGACGTGCCCCGCACCGAGGTCTTCTTCGCCGAGACGTCCGATACGATCGGACCGCTAGGGGCGAAGTCGATGAGCGAAAGTCCGTACAATCCGGTCGCCGCCGCGCTCGGCAACGCGATTGCGAACGCCACCGGCATCCGCTTCACCGCGCCGCCCTTCAAGCCGGACCGGCTGTTCCCAGCGCTGCAGGCGAAGTTCGGCGACTAAATCGCGATGCGATTAGGATGAATCGTCATCGCGCTTTGGGTTGTTGTTTAAGCATGATCTTTTCGGAAAACCGCTGCGCACTTTTCCGGATCATGCTTTAGCTGCCGCGATAGGTCGAATAGCTCCACGGCGTGATCAATAGCGGCACGTGATAATGCCCCTCCGGCTCGCTGACCGCGAAGCGCAGCGGGATCTCGTCGAGGAACGGCGGGTCGGACAGGGGCACGTTGCGCTCGGCGTAATATCTGGCGACGCTGAATTTGAGCTCGTAGCGGCCGATCGGCAGCGGGCGACCGCCGATCAACGGCTGATCGGTGCGGCCGTCCGCATTGGTGACCGCGCGCGCGATCACACGGCTCTCGCCGAGGCTGGCGAGCTCCACGAGCTCAATCGGGATACCGGACGCCGGCTTGCCCGTGTGATTGTCCAACACATGCGTCGACAGCCGGCCGTGCACCTTAAGCCTGTCATCGGACATGACGAGCTGATCCAGCCGCAGCGCAGAGATGCGGCCGATCTCCTCGATTGCGCGCCGCACCTCTGTCTTGGCGATATTGCGTAACCTGATCTCGAAGTCGCGCAGCACGGAATCCCGGGTGTGGCGGCGCACGCAGACGATATAGGGGAAGCCGAACTTGTCCCGATAGGCGCTGTTGACGCGCTCGAACGCCGCGTATTCAGCCTCCGACAACCTGTCGAGGC
This sequence comes from Bradyrhizobium sp. TM233, assembly GCF_036247965.1. NCBI lineage: Bacteria > Pseudomonadati > Pseudomonadota > Alphaproteobacteria > Hyphomicrobiales > Nitrobacteraceae > Bradyrhizobium > Bradyrhizobium sp. TM233. The sequence goes on from NZ_BTIG01000003.1 coordinate 872,671, forward strand.
CGGCGCTGTTCTGCTCGTCGGTCGAGTCCACCGTCAGCCCCGCCGCGCGCTGGGTCTTGCTGGCGAGATCGGGATGCGCCCGGATCAGCGCCAGCTGGACGTCGGGTTCAGCGCTCTGGATCGCCGCCATCAGCGCTGCGTGCAACTGGTTGATGCCGGCGAACGGCCGCTTGGCGGCGAGCTGCTCAGCGATCCACGGCGAATATTCGACGACATTGCCGAGCGCCGCGACGAAATCGGCTTGGCTTGCGGCATTGAGGTCGGCGAGCGAAATTCGCGGCATCGTCCTCAACCGATCTCGAACGCAGTGGCAGCGAGATGCGCATGCCTGTCGTGCCAGTGCTGGGCGATCTGCAATCGCGTCGGCACCCAGACGCGCTCGTGCTTGCCGATATAATCGAGAAAGCGCATCAGGCCGGCAGCGCGGCCGGGCCGGCCGGCGAGACGGCAATGCAGGCCAACCGACATCATCTTCGGCGCGGTCTCACCCTCGACGTAGAGCACGTCGAAGGCGTCCTTCAGATAGGTGAAGAACTGCTCGCCCTCGGCAAAGCCTTGCGGGTTGATGAAGCGCATGTCGTTGGCGTCTAACGTATAGGGAATGACGAGCTGCTTGCCGCCCGCGCCCTTGACCCAATAGGGCAGATCGTCGGCATAGGAGTCGCAGAGATAGAGGAAGCCGCCCTCCTCCATCAGCAGACGGTTGGTGTTGATCGAGGAGCGCCCGGTGTACCAGCCGAGCGGCCGCGATCCGGTGGCCTCAGTGTGGACGCGGATCGCCTCCGCGATCTCGGCGCGCTCCTGCGCCTCGGTCATGTCCTTGTGCTCGATCCATTTCAGGCTGTGGCTGGCGATATCCCAGCCGGCCTCCTTCATGGCGGCGACGATTTCAGGGTTGCGCTTCAGCGCGGTGGCGACGCCGAACACGGTGGTCGGCCAGTTGCGCGCTGTGAACATCCGCCACAGCCGCCAGAAGCCGGCGCGCGAGCCATATTCGAACATCGATTCGATATTGGCGTGGCGCTGGCCCGGCCAGGGCTGTGCGCCAAGCACGTCGGACAGGAACGCTTCCGAGGCGCGATCGCCGTGCAGGATGTTGTTCTCGCCGCCTTCTTCGAAATTGACGACGAACTGCACCGCGACCCGCGCGTTGCCGGGCCACTCGGGGTGCGGCGGGTTGCGGCCGTAACCGCGGAGATCGCGCGGGTAGCGTGCGTCAGTCACTCAGACTTCCTCGAAGCGGATCGGCAGCGCGCCCTTCCACAGCACGCTCTTGCCCAGCGTCGCCAGATTCTCCAGGCCCGAAGTCAGCGTGATGAAGTGGTTGCCGGCGAGCTGGCCCATCTTGCTGGCGAAGTGCACGCCGCCATAGGCCAGCAGGATCTCGGTCTCGCTGATGCCGCCGGGATAGAGGATGATCTGGCCCGGCGCGGGATAGCTGGTGTGGTTCTCGTAGCCGACGCCGAAATCGAGATCGCCGAGCGGCATCCACACGCCCTCGCCGCTCCAGCGCACATGGATGATGTGGCTTTCGAACGGCAGTGCCTTGCGAAAGGCGGCGACGGTCTTGGGTGCCAGTTGCTCCTCGAAGCGGGCATCGAAGGTGAAGTCGCCGGCACGGATAACGAGTTTGCTCATCTCATCTCTCTGGATCGGGGCCGGTGGCCCCACGGATCATTTTCAAGCAAAGAGCACTCCCGACAGTTTCGCGCAAGGGGCGCGGACGCGTCACCTGCGGTCGTAGGACCAGCCGAAAATGCCGCTCTGCCGCGTCTGTGGTTCCGGCTCGGCGGCCGGCGGAGGGGCTTCCTTCAGCTCCGCCCGCGGCGGCGGCAGGTTTTCGCACGTCATGGAGTAGACCAGCTTGCCGTCGGCGGTACGCCCGATCGGGGCACAGGGATCGGGATGTCCGGCCGCGGTCTTCGGCGCCAACTTGACTTGCGCGGCCGCCGGTGAGGCCAGCAGCAGCAGGACCAGCAGATATCTCGACATCGTTGTCGCCTGAAAGCTCGATTGGCCCATTGAACCGGATTGGGGCGGGCAAGTCCATCGGCGCCAGAGGGCGCGATTGCCGAATATTTAGCCGGCATGTGCTAGCTCTGCGGCGCACCGTCATTGCAATGCGCCAGTGCGCATCCCAGCGGCAGTGCCGTCGGGTGGGCAAAGGCGCACAGCGCCGTGCCCACGATCTCTCTCCATAAGCAACAAGGCGTGGGCACGCTTCCGCTTTGCCCACCCTACGAGATCGAGATTGTGGCACGCAGCTCGGCTCGCAGACACGCCTTCGCATTCTCGCGGCTCAATTCGCCCGAGCTTTGCTTGGTCTCGCTACCCTCCAATCCAAGAGGGCGCAGGGAAGGCCGGGTGCTGGCTCGCACCCGCGGTCCGCTGCGCGAAATGCACACGCAGAAAGAACCGCACAGCAGCATACAGGTGGTGCCGATCACTCGGCCTTCCCTGCGCGATGGTTGGACGGCTTATGCCGTGCTCTCCCGGGAGCCGAGTTCCCTCTGGCCTCCCTCGCCGTTCGAATTGACGATGCCGTCCGCCCGGTTGGGCTCGCGCGCACCTTCGAAAGGCTTGACCGTAGCAACGACGGCCAGGACCACACGGTTTTGCCGTACGCGTTCAGCGTCGCTCGTCCGCACGCGGTTTCGGGCTCACAGGGACTACCCGCCCTGCCCGCTACCATCTCGTGCCGACGCTGCCGCGTCCACCGCAAGCCCGGCTCGCGAAACGTGACGACGCGCGATCGCCCCTCAAGGTCAAGCCGGGATGAGCGATACATACGCCGAAACCGAATTTCGGTAAA